>NZ_JBEXFB010000001.1:0-718975 GCF_040606575.1 Streptomyces sp. NPDC005402 | reverse complement strand
CCGGCATCACAGTGCGCACCCTGCGCTTCTACCGCGAACGCAAACTCATCCCGCCCCCTCGCCGCGAGGGCCGCATCACCTGGTACGACGACGCCGGTACCGCTCAACTCACCGCACCTCCCGCGCATACGGCGCCACGGCGATCCGGTCGATCAGCGGCGCGTACTGGGAGCGGAGCAGTACTCCGGGGAAGGTGTCCGAGGCGTAGGTCGTGCCGTCGAAGTTCGGCAGTTCCTCGGAGCGGAAGGCGATCGTGTTCTGCCCCTTCTTCAAGGTGACGGGGACGGTCAGCTCCCAGAAGTTGTCCTGGTGGAAGCTGTGCGGGAAGCCGACCCGTCGCATGTCCCCGCCGTTGACGGTGATGTCGGCGTGGCGGGCCAGCGGGTCCGGGTTGTAGTGGGTGGCCTCCGACTGTTCCGGGTTGGAGTAGCGGATGCGCAGGGCGTACAGGCCGGCCCGGTCGGCGGTGACGGTGAACGTGGCCGTGTTGGTGTTGCCCGGGTCGCCGCCGATGCCGGTGATCGCCGTGCCGTCGGTGGCCAGGGGGAGCGGGGTGAGCGTGGCCGAGCCCGCGAGCACCGCGTCCTGGGCCTCGTACGTACGCGCCTTGAGCGCGCTCTCGCTCGGCGTGGCCGTGAGGCGGTCGACGAGAGTGGCGGACGAACCGCCCGTCACCGTCACCTTGTTGACGCCACCGGAGAGGGAGACCGCGACGCGGCTGCGGTCCTTGGCCAGGCGCAGGACGTCGTGTCCGTTGACGGAGAGCCGGGCGCCGGTACCGCCGAGGGTGTCGACGTCCAGGGTGGCCTCACGGTCGGCGGGGGAGTAGACCCAGAACGTGGCGCTCTGGCCCTTGGCGAGCCGGGCCGCGCCCGAGCCCGAGCCCGGCACGTTGTAGACGGGCTGTGCTCCACCGCCCAGCCACGCCAACTCACCTTCGTACACCTGCGTGTTGGCCGAAGCGTTCGGCAGGGACAGGGTGAGGCGGTCGACGATGGCGTCCCCCTTGGTCACACGCTTGCCGTCCAGGCTCTTCGCGGCGAGCGTCAGGGTGTGCTTGCCCTTGGTGAGCTTCACCTTGGTGTCGGTGTGGTCCCACACCACCCACTTGTAGCCGAGCGGCAGATACAGCTGCTGCTCGCCGGCGGCCTGGCCGTCCACGCGCAGGAAGACGTTGGTGGGGCCCTGCTCCTTCACCTTGTCGAAGGTGTTGAGGGAGTTGGCGAAGACGCTCAGGTCGTAGGTGCCGTCCTCGGGCACGTCCACGGTGAAGTCGAGCGTGACGTCCGAGCCGGTGCGCAGCCCGCCCACGTCGTAGCCGCCGGACGTGTAGAACTTCGACACGTCGGAGGTGGAGCCCTCCGGGCCGTTCTTCGAGTAGCCGGACCCGGTGTGGGCGGCGTCCTCCGCCTCGTAGGAGCCCTGCCAACGCACCGGCGGGGACTGGGTCTTCGCGGCCTTCCCGGCCGGGCTGAGGACGATCTCGTACGCCGAGGACTCCTTCAGCTTCGGCAGCGCGCCGTCACCGAAGTCGACGGTGACCGTGCCGTCGTCCGCGACCTTCAGGTCGGTCTCGGTGAGCAGCTTCGGGCCGGAGTTGTCGCCGACCTGCCCGCTCCACTCGATCTCCCGCACCCATGCGTGCACGTTCTTGCCGAAGAGCTTCTTCTGGACGCCGGAGAAGGTGATGTGCCCCTTGCCGGTGGAGCCGCCGAAGAGGAGCCGGGCCTGCTTCTTCTTCTCGTCGAGGGTGGCCACGCCCTGCATGGTGTAGTTCTCGCCGGGGAACGGCGGGGTCACCGTCACGGTGTGCCCGCTCATCGAGGCGTACGAATTGAGCAGCCACCACTGGCCGTTGCCGCGGTTGGACTGCACCGCGGAGTCGGAGAGGTTGCCGTCGATGTTCCAGTAGGCGATGTCGGCGTCCACCTTGGACTCCTCGATCGCGGAGACCCACTGGATCATCTGGCCGGGCACGGAGGTGTGGTAGTTGAAGGCGTACTCGTTGATGTTGACGGGGAGTTGGGTGCCCTCGCGAGAGGTGCCCTTGAACAACTCCTTCTCCCACACCCGGTACTTGGCGACGCTCTCGCGCACCGCCTCCGGGTGGCTCAGCTCGTGCCAGGTGATCACGTCCGGGAGGGTGCCGGCGGCCAGGGTGTGGGTGAGGAAGCCCTTCACCTGGTCGTACAGGACGCTGGTGTTGGGTCCGGCGATCCGGGCGTCGGGCATCTTGCCCTTGATCAGCTTGTACGCGGAGTCCCAGGCGGCGAAGTAGTCGTCCGGGTCGTTCAGCCAGCTGACCTTGTCGTAGCTCCACTCGCCGGTGCCGAACATGTTGCCCTCGGGCTCGTTGAACGGCACGAAGACGATGTTGTCCTGGTACTGCTTCGGCAGCTTCAGGACCTGGTCGACCTGCTTGGCGATCTTCTCCTCGTAGAGCTTGAGCTTCTCCTGCGGGGTGCTGCCGGGCCACTCGTAGGGGAAGCCGCGGTGGATGTCGGTCATGTAGATGTACACATCGCCGTCGGTGGAGTCGGCGAGCGGCTTCACCACGTCCAGCGCGTCGGCACCGGGGTGCTGCGGGCCGTCCTGTGCCTTGGTGGAGACCGTGCGCAGGCCCATGCCCTCGATGAGGTTGTTGGTGGGGACGTCCGGTCCGTACACGCCGTAGAGGGTGCCGGAGGCGCCACCGTGGAAGGCGCCGGTGTCCGAGCCGAGGTCCACGGTGAGCTGTCCCTCGCGGACGACGGTGACGGTCGCCCGCACCGCCCGTCCGGCCGCGGTTCCGGCGACCGTGAAGGTCCCGGGCTCGGCGTACTTCTCGGGCGGTACGGCGTCCCAGACGAGGGGTGTGTCGCGGTCGTAGCCGTCGGAGTAGGTGGAGCGGACGGCGGCCGGGAGGGTCGGGGCGGTCCCGTCGGTGGTACGGACGTCGAAGGAGGTCTTCGAGAGGTCCTGGAGGGCCGGTACCGTCCCGACCAGGCCCGCCACCTGCTCGGCACTGAGCGCCGAGTGCCACACGGCGAAATCGTCGACGGCGCCCTTGAGCAGCGGGTCGGGGTAGAGGGACTTGCCTATGTAGCCCGCGGCGGTCGCCGAACCGTCCAGCAGATCCTTGGCCTTGATGGCGGTCGCGGCGGAGGAGACCGCCACGCCGTCGAGGTAGGTGGTGAGCCGGCCGGCGGAGGTGTCGAGGGTGACGGTGACCGTCCGCCACGCGTCGGCGGGCAGCGGCGCGTAGCCGCGGACCTGGGTCTCCGCGCCGCCTCCGCCGGTGGTCACGGAGGTCTGGAACAGCCCGTTGCCGTTGTACGGGGTGCTGAAGAGGTACTTGCTGGTGTCCGTGCCGAGATCGAAGATCCGTTGCCAGGACGACTTGTCGCCGCTCCACTTCACCCGGGCGGAGACGGTCAGGTCGCTCGCGTCGCCGACCACCTCGCGGGGCAGTCGGACGTAGGCGCCGTCGGAGGTGGGGGCCCCGCCGGGCAGGGCCAGCGCCTTGCCGCCGTCCGTGCCCGCCACGGACTGGGCCGTCGCGCTGTTCACGAGGCTCGCCGTCAGGCCGTTGCCGGAGCTGTCGGTGATCTTTCCGGAGGCGAGGTCGTCCTGGTCGAAGGTGTAGCGGGCGGCGGGCCCGGGCGCCTCGGCCGCGTGCGCGGACACGGCGGGCGCGGCCAGCAGGCCCGCGCCGAGGGCCAGCGCCATGGCGGCCGGCGCCCGGCGGCGCGTGGATCTGTCAGCGGATGACATGGAGTGCGTCCTCAATCGTCGAGTAGCGGGTTCAGGTCGGCCCGCCTCGGGTCGCCGTCGAACCGATTCGATCCAGGCGGGTGCAGGGGGAAGAGGTGTGTGCGGGAAGAGGGGCTGGGGCGGCTCTACGACGGCAGGGGTGAGGGAGTCACCTGGGCCGACCGCGCCGAACCGGTTCGGCGAAGCTAGCACCGGGACTTCCGGCCAGCAATCCCTTCGACACAGGGATTTCACCGTCGCTCGGGCCCGGTCAGGCATTACGGCACGGGTATTGACAGGGGGCCGGGCAGTTCCTACGTTCACTTCCATGCGAACCGGTTCGACAGCCGGTCGCCCCGTCCCAAGGAGTCGCCGTGAACATCGGTGAGATCGCCCGGCGGGCCGGTGTCTCGCGCAGCACCGTGTCCTACGCGCTGAGCGGCAAGCGCCCCGTGTCGGAGGACACGCGCCGGAAGATCCAGCGGATCGTCGACGAACTGGGCTACCAGCCCAGCGCCAGCGCCCGCGCCCTGGCCAATGGCCGGACCAGCACCCTCGGTCTGGTCTTCCCGCCCGCCGGGAACCACTACACGGGCATGCAGCTCGACTTCATCGGCAGCGTAGTGGAGGCCGCCGCGACCTACGACTACGACGTGCTGCTGTCGCCCAGCGGCGTCGACAGCGACCGTTCCTTCCAGCGGCTGCTGGGGGAGCGACGGGTCGACGGCGCGATCCTGATGGAGATCCGGCTGGAGGACGACCGGGCCGATCACCTGGCCGCGCTCGGTTTCCCCTCCGTCGCCATCGGCCGCACCGCCCACCCGGAGGACGGCTGGTACGTCGCCCTGGACCACACCGCGCTGGCGGCGGCCTGCGTCCACCACCTCGCGGACCTCGGCCACCGCCGAATCGCCTTCGTCAACCGGCCCGAACAACTCCTGAGGACGGGGTACGAGTCCGCGCAGCGCGGCCTGGACGGCTTCACCAAGGCCGCGGCCGAACGCGGTCTGACGGTCCGCACGTACTGCTGCGCGGACGACGCCGCAGCGGGCCAGGCCTGCGTGGAACGGATCCTGCACGACGACCCGGCCACCACGGCCCTCGTCACCCTGAACGAGGCCGCACTCGGCGGCCTCTACCGGGGGCTCGCCCACGCGGGCCGCCATGTGCCGCGCGACTTCTCCGTCACCGGGGTCGTCGCCAACCGCTGGGCGGAGACGGTGACCCCGCAGCTCACCGCGGCGGACGTACCGGCCGCCGAGATGGGCCGGCTCGCCGTCGACCTGCTCGTGGAGCGGCTGGACCACCCCGACGCGCCGCCCCGGCAGCACCTCCTCATCCCACCGATCTCGCTGCGGGCCAGCACCGGGCCCGCGGGGGCCCCGCAGACCTGATCGGATCCCCCGAGCACCCGTCACACCGCTTCACGCCCGAACACCCGTCACCCCACGGCGCGTTCGCGGTGCCCTTTTCTCCGCGCGACCCACCGCCGCGGCACCCGCATGCCACAAACCGAAGGAACCCGCCATGAACAGCTTCTCCAGACGACGCCGTCCGACCGCCGCGGTGCTGATCTCCCTGGCCGTCGCCACCGGCGTCACCGCCTGCGGCTCCGGCTCCGGCAGCAGCGGCACCGAGGGCGCCGACAGCAAGACGTACACCGTCTGGGACCCGTACCCGCAGTTCGCCAAGGGCTCGGCCTGGACGAACCTGCTGGACAAGTGCGGCACCCAGGCGGGCGTGAAGGTCAAGCGGACCGGCTTCGACACCAGCGACCTGACCAACAAGGCCCTGCTGGCGGCCCAGCAGGGCAACTCCCCGGACATCCTCATCGTCGACAACCCGGTCGTCTCGACCCTGGCCGAGGCGGGCGTCCTCACCACGACCGACGACAACAAGCTGGACACCTCGAAGGTCGACCCCAACCTCCTCGCGGCCGGCCAGTCGGGCGGCAAGACGTACGGCACCCCGATCGGCGCCAACACCCTGGCCCTCTACTACAACAAGAAGGTCCTGAAGGAAGCCGGCGTGGACATCGCCTCGGTCAAGGACTGGGCGTCCCTGACGGCGGCACTGGAGAAGGTGAAGAAGGCCGGCAAGAAGGGCATCACGTTCTCCGCGATCGGCACCGAGGAGGGCAGCTTCCAGTTCCTGCCCTGGTTCTGGGGCGCGGGCGCCAAGCTGACCCAACTCGACTCCGCCCAGGGCGAGTCGGCGCTCACCCTGTGGAAGAACTGGCTGAAGGGCGGCTACGCCCCCAACTCGGTCCTCAACAACACCCAGACGACCAGCTGGCAGGAGTTCGCGACCGGCGACTACGCCTTCGCGGAGAACGGCACCTGGCAGCTCGCCAACGCCAAGAAGGCCGGCTTCGAGTACGGCGTACTCCCGATCCCCGGCGCCTCCGGCGGCAGCGCGGCAGCACCGACCGGCGGCGAGTTCGTCACCCTCCCCGTCCAGGACGACACCGGCCGCTACGCCACCTCCCAGAAGCTGGCGACCTGCCTGACCAGCACCCAGAACCTGTACGACACCGACACCACCCTGTCCTACGTGGCCCCCACCAGCGAGGTCCAGGACAAGCAGGTGGCCGCGAACGCCGAGCTGAAGCCGTGGGTCGACGCGGTCAAGGCCGCCAAGGGCCGCACCAGTGACGACCTGGGCACCAAGTACCCCAAGATCTCCGAGCAGATGTGGAAGGCCGTCCAGTCCGCACTCAGTGGCTCCACGTCCCCGAAGGACGCGCTGACCGACGCGCAGTCCGCCGTCAAGTGAGCACATCGCGGGGCCAGTTGATGAGCCAGACGACACAAGTACCGCGCCTGCGGGCGGACTCCGAAGGCGCCCCTCCAAAGCAGCGGCGCCGCCCCGCCTCCCCGCAGTGGGCCGCCTGGGCGTTCCTCGCCCCGGTGACCCTCTACCTCGTCCTGTTCTACGCCTATCCGCTGTACCGCAACCTCGATCTGAGCCTGCGCAACTACACGGTGCGCTCGTTCGTGCGGGGCGACGCGCCGTTCACGGGCCTGGCGAACTACCGGAAGGTCTTCGAGGACCCGACCTTCGCCCCGGCCCTGTGGCACACCGTGGTGTTCACCGGCGTGTGCCTGCTCTTCCAGTACGCCATCGGCCTGGCCCTGGCGGTCTTCTTCCACCAGAACTTCCGGCTCTCGGCCACCCTGCGGGCCCTGTTCCTGGTGCCGTGGCTGCTGCCGCTGATCGTGTCCGCCTCGACCTGGTCGTGGATGCTCAACAGCGACTCCGGCATCGTCAACGCCGTCCTGCACGCCGTCGGCGTCGGTCCGGTGAACTGGCTGACCTCGCCGACCTGGTCGTTGGCCTCGGTGATCATCGCGAACATCTGGATCGGCGTCCCGTTCAACCTGGTCGTCCTCTACAGCGGCCTGCAGTCCATCCCGGCCGGCCTGTACGAGGCCGCCGCCCTGGACGGGGCGAACGCCTGGCGGCGCTTCTGGAGCATCACCTTCCCGCTGCTGCGCCCGGTCTCCGCCATCACCCTGCTCCTGGGTCTCGTCTACACGCTCAAGGTCTTCGACATCATCTGGATCATGACCAAGGGCGGCCCGGCCGACTCGTCCACCACCTTCGCCACCTGGTCCTACCAGCTCGGCTTCGGCAACCTGCTGCCCGCCTTCGGCCCCGGCGCCGCCGTCGGCAACCTGCTCGTGGTCGCCGCCCTGGTCTTCGGCCTGATCTACCTGAAGGTCCAGCGAAAGCAGGCGCTGTCATGAGCAAAGGACTGAAGACCGCCCTCGGTCTGCTGCTGACCGGGATCATGCTCTTCCCGGTCTACTGGATGCTCAACGTGTCCTTCACCCGCGACCAGGACATGCGCAAGTCCCCGCCGGACTTGTTCCCCGTCCACGGCACGCTGGAGGGCTACCGGGCCGTCCTCGACCAGCAGTTGCCCTACCTCGGCACCAGCCTCGTCATCGGTCTGGGCACCGTCGTGCTGACCGTGGCCCTGGCCGCCCCGGCCGGCTACGCGCTGGCCAAACTGCGCCCACGCGGCGGGGGCGTGCTCAGCTTCCTCCTGCTGGTCGCCCAGATGATCCCCGGCATCATCATGGCGATGGGCTTCTACGCCATCTACCTCCAGCTCGGCCTGCTCCAGTCGGTGCCCGGCCTGATCGTCGCCGACTCCACGCTGGCCGTCCCCTTCGCCGTGCTGATCTTCACCGCGTTCATGTCCGGCATCCCCGGCGAGCTGATCCAGGCGGCGCAGATGGACGGAGCAAGGGCCCTGCGCACCTTCTGGTCCATCGTCCTGCCGATGAGCCGCAACTCGATCGTCACCGTGTCGCTGTTCGCGTTCCTGTGGTCCTGGTCCGACTTCATCTTCGCCAGCACCCTCGCCAACGGCGGGGCGCACGAGCCGATCACCCTCGGCATCTACCACTACATCGGCAACAACAACCAGCAGTGGAACGCCATCATGGCCACCGCCGTCGTCGCCTCCCTGCCCGCCACGGTCATCCTCGTCCTCGCCCAGCGCTACGTCGCCGCCGGAGTCACCGCCGGCGCCGTCAAGGACTGACGTCCACGGCCCACCCCCATCCCTGACGATCACCGACGATCCCTGCTCGAGAAACGAGTGTTCCTTTCATGACCGCCGACCGCTTGGGCCCGGCCTTCTCCGTCCAGGACATCCCGTTCAGCACGCACGGCTCCTGGTTCGGCATCTCTCCGGTGCTCGCGGAGAAGACCCGCGCCGAGGACCTCCACCTCGTCTCGCACCAGAACGGCATGCACGCCGTCCTGCGCTTCGTCCCCCTCGACCCCGCGACGGGCGAGCGGGCCGAGACCCTGATCGAGGCCACCCCGGGCCTGCTCACCTGGACCGGCGCGGCCGGGCGCGTGGAGCTCACCTACGAGACACCGGACACCGTACGGCTGCGCGGCGCGGGTGCGCCGCTGCGGATCTCGGCGGCGGCCCGGACGCTGACCCCGTTCAGCGGCACGTACTTCTACCGCGAACCGGCCGCCGACGCGTACGTGTTCACCTCCTACGAGACCGGACGCCGCTACCGGGTCACCCTGCTGTCCGGCACGGTGGCCGAGGTGTTCGGCAGCCAGGCACTGGGCAGCGCCGACCGGGGAGTCACCGTCGCAGCGGACGCGGACGGCGGGTGGGAGATCGCGGTCGAGGAACTCGACACCGCCCGCCCGCCCTACGTGTCGACGGCGGCCTTCGGCAAGGTCGTCGAGGCCACGCGGAACTCCTTCGCGGACTTCGTCGACACCGTTGCCCCCTGGCGCTCGTCCGCCACCCCGGCCGCCGAACTCGCCGCCTACGTCCTGTGGTCGGCGACCGTACGCCCGGCCGGCCTGGTCACCCGGCCCGGTGTCCTGATGTCCAAGCACTGGATGGACAAGGTCTGGAGCTGGGACCACTGCTTCAACGCCCTGGCCCTGGCTTCCGGTTGCCCCGAGCTGGCCCTGGACCAGTTCCAGCTGCCCTTCGACCATCAGGACGACTCCGGGGCGCTGCCCGACTCGGTCACCCACTCCGAGGTGCTCCGCAACTTCGTCAAACCACCCATCCACGGCTGGGCGTTCGGCCATCTGCGCCGGCGACTGCCCACGCCTCCCGACCGCGCGGAACTGACCGTGACGTACGACCGGCTGGAACGCTGGACGGAGTTCTGGCTCACCGCCCGGCGCGCTCCCGGCGCCGCCCTGCCGCACTACCAGCACGGCAACGACAGCGGCTGGGACAACGCCACCACCTTCGACCCCGAACGCGTGGTCGTCACCGCGGACCTGGCCGCCTTCCTCACCCTCCAACTGCGCGAACTCGCCGACCTGGCAACGCACTTGGAGAGACCTGAGGACGCTCTCCGGTGGACGCGGGCCGCCGAGGAGACGCAGCGGGCGATGCTCGACCAGCTCTGGACGGGCGACCGGTTCGTCACCCGGGGCGTCGACAGCGGCGACACCTGGGGCACGTCCAGCCTGCTCGACCTGATGCCGATCGTGCTGGGCGAGTATCTGCCGGACGACATCAGCGAGGTGCTGGCCGGCCGGATCGAGGCCCATCTGACCCCGTACGGCCTGGCCACCGAGCTGCCGACCTCACCGCACTACCTCCCCGACGGCTACTGGCGCGGCCCGATCTGGGCCCCCGCCACGGTCCTGGTCGAGGACGGTTTGCGCCGCGGCGGCCATCACCGGCTGGCGGACGAGATCAGCGCCCGCTTCCGCACCCTGTGCGAGAACCACGGCTTCGCGGAGAACTTCGACGCCCTGGCCGGAACGGGCCTGCGCGACCGCGCCTACACCTGGACCGCCGCCGCCTACCTCCTCCTCGCCGAAGCCCACGCACAGCGGGACGACGAGTGAGGCCGGTCAGGCCAGGGTGACCTCGACCGGCAGCTTCTTGATGCCGTTGACGAAGTTCGAGCGCACCCGGGGGACGTCACCCACAAGGCGGATGTCGGCCAGGCGGGGGATCAGCTCCTCGAACATGATCCGGATCTCGGTGCGGGCGAGGAGATTGCCCAGGCACAGGTGCGGGCTGCCCTTGCCGAAGGTGACGTGGTCGTTGTGCTGCCGGGCCACGTCGAAGTCGTAGGGGTTGCCGAAGACCTCCTCGTCGCGGTTGCCGGAGGCGTACCACATGACGACCTTGTCGCCCTCCCTGACCTGCTTGCCGCCGAGTTCGACGTCCCGGGTCGCGGTGCGCCGGAAGTGGTAGACGGGGGAGGCCCAGCGCAGGAACTCCTCGACAGCCGTGGGGATCAGCGACGGGTCGTCCCTCAGGCGGGCCAGCTGCCCGGGGTGCTGGAGGAGGGCCAGCATGGAGTGGGTGATGGTGTGGCGGGTGGTCTCGTTGCCCGCCACCACGAGCAGCAGGAAGTAGTTGTCGAAGTCCCGCGGGGAGAGCGGGACACCGTCGCGCGGGGTGGTGTTGACCAGCTTGGACACCAGGTCGGTGCCCTCGCCGCCGCGTCGCTGCCTCGCCAACTCCCGTCCGTACTCGAAGACTTCGAGGGAGGCGGGGGAGCGGAAGGGTAGATCGCGGTACTGCTCGCTCTCCGCGCTGTGCAGCAGCACGTCCGCGTAGTCCGGGTCGGTGTTGCCGATGATGCGGTTGCCCCAGTCGATGAGCTGCTGGTTGTCCTCCGGCGGGACGTCGAGGAGGCGGGCCAGGACGTTGATGGGGAAGTCCGCCGAGACCTCCTTGACGAAGTCGAAGGTCCCCTTGGCCAGGGCCGCGTCCAGGGTCTTCGCGGTCAGGCCGCGCAGGAAGTCGGTGTAGCTGTTGATGACCGCCGCGCCGAACTGGCGCTGGATCACGCTGCGCAGGGCGCGGTGCCGGACACCGTCAAGCTCCAGGATCGAGGCGCGCTTCCTGATCTGGTCCTCGTCGACCTCCTCCAGGTTCACGAACCTCGTGGAGGTGAAGGTCTCCGCGTCCCGGTCCACGCGCGCGATGTCCGCGTGCCGGGTGACGGCCCAGAAACCGGAGTTGGGCGCCTCCTCGGGCTGCCAGTGCACCGGGTCCTCGTGGCGCAGCGTGTGGAACATCCGCCAGGGTGTGACCCCGTCGGTGAAGTGGCCGAGGTTCGCGAGGTCGACGTCCGCGAGGGGCATCGGCTCGATGGTGGTGGCTGCTGTCGTCATCGGGGAGTCCTTCACAGGTGGTAGGCGTACTCGGTGAACTCCCAGTCGGTGACGTGCCGTTGGAAGCGTTCGACCTCGTTACGCTTGTAGGTGAGGTAAGAAGTGGTGAAGTCCTTGCCGAGCAGCTCGGTCAGCGCGGTGTCGGCCTCCAGCGCGTCGAGGGCGGCGGGCAGGTCCATGGGCAGGACCGCGGAGCGGGCGGTGTCGTAGCCGTAACCCTCCAGCGGCGCCGGCGGCTCCTCGCCGGCCTGGACGCCCAGCAGGGCGGCGGCGACGGTGCCCGCGACGATGAGGTACGGGTTGGCGCTCGCGTCACCGAGCCGCAGCTCGAGGCGGGCTCCGGAGCCGCGCTCGGGCGGGATGCGCACCATCGCGCTGCGGTTGTCCAGCCCCCAGTCGACCAGCCAGGGGGCGAGCGTGTCGGGGCCGAAGCGTTTGTACGAGTTGACCGTCGGGTTGGCGAGGGCGGCGAGCGCGGGAGCGTGGGCCAGGATCCCGGCGACGGCGTGCCGGGCGGTCGCCGACAAGCCGTAGGAGCCTGCCGGATCGTCGAAGGCGTTGTCCCCCTCCTCGTCCCGGCAGGACAGGTGGAGGTGGAAGCCGGAGCCGCCCGCGTCCCCGAAGGGCTTGGCCATGAAGGTGGCCAAGTTGCCCTCCTTGCGGGCCAGTTCCTTCACCGCGGCCTTGAAGCGGAAGGCGCGGTCGGCGGCGTCGAGGGCCTCGGAGTGGGTCAGGTTGATCTCGTACTGGCCCCCGTCGAACTCGTGGTTCCCGGTGACCACGCCGAGGCCGAGGTCGCGCAGGAGCCGCAGGGTGCGCAGCAGGTGGTTGCCGGGGTCGGCGCGCAGGCCGGCGGTGTAGACGGCGCCGGACACCTCGGGAGCGCGGCGCCAGCCGGTGGGCGTCTGCGGGGCCGGCTCCAGCAGGAAGTACTCCAGCTCGGGGCCCACGACGGGCCGCAGCCCCTGCGCCGCGCACCGGGTCAGCACGGCGCGCAGCAGGTCGCGCGGCGACTCGGCGGCCGGGCTCGACGTCGCCGGGTCGGTGACCTCGCCCAGACAGGTGGCGACACCCGGTTCCCAGGGCAGCGCGGACAGGGTCGACAGGTCGGGCCGTACGCACACGTCCGGCAGCCCCGCGTCCAGACCACCCGCGACCGGGACCACGTCACCCTGCGGGGTGGTGTGGTAGACGGCCTTGCAGAAGGCCAGGCCGTGCTCGCAGGCCGCGGGCAGGTGATCCACCAGGACGTCCCGGGCGCGGTCCGTGCCGATGAGGTCGGGATAGATCACCCGCACCACGTCGATGCCGTCGGCGCTGAGCCGCTCGACGTGACGGCGGATGTCCGGGGTGTCGTGAGCGCTCACCGATGCCTCCTTGGGCGGCTGGAGCAGCCTCGGGTTCTCATTTGAACCCGAACGTTATGGAGGAGGTCGCCCGCCCGCAAGGGGTGGACGCCAATAATTTATCCACCTGGATAGGTATTGACCAGGGGATGCCGTCTGTCTACCTTGTTTGAAGCCAAACGAGTTGGGGTGCGGTCTCCTCGGCGGTCTCCGCAGTGGTCTCCGCACCCTTTGGCCGGGGCCCGGCCGCAGTCGGCCGGGCCCCACTTCGCCCCTTCGCTTCCGCTCCCTCAGGAGGACCGGCCATGAAGGTCGTCGTCGACATGAACAAGTGCCAGGACCACGGCCAGTGCGTCTTCGCGGCCCCCGACGTCTTCTCGATGGACGAGGACGGCCGCCTGCTGTACGTCCCCGACCCCGACGACGCGCTGCGCGACGAGGTCGAGGAAGCCGCGGACGTGTGCCCGCTCCAGGCGATCCGGATCGAGGACTGACGTGGGCGCCGGCATCGTCGTCGCGGGCGCCTCCATGGGTGGCCTGCGCGCGGCCGAGCACCTGCGTGCCGCCGGCTGGCGCGGCCGGATCACGGTCGTCGGCGACGAGCCGCACATGCCGTACAACCGGCCGCCGCTGTCCAAGGAGGTCCTCGCGGGCAAGGCGCCCTTCGCGTCGCTCGCCTTCACCCCCAAGGCGGCCGCGGCCGACGTGGAGTGGCGGCTGGGTGTGCGGATCGTCTCGTCCCGCCTCGCCGAACGGACCGTCTCGCTCGACGACGGCTCGGTCCTCCCGTACGACGGACTCGTCGTCGCCACCGGCATGCGGCCCCGCCGGCTGCGCTGCCCGGGCCCGCTCACCGGCCGGCACACGGTCCGCACGATCGACGACGCCCGGGGCCTGCGGGCCGAGCTGACCCGGCCCGGCGTGCGCGTGGTCGTGGTCGGCGCCGGGTTCATCGGCTGCGAGGTCGCCGCGACCGCCGTGGCGCTCGGCGTCGCCGAGGTGACGGTCGTCGACCCGCTGGCCCTGCCCATGGTCGGCCCGCTCGGGGAACTGCTGGGACGCGTGCTGCTCAAGAGGCACGAGGAACGCGGAGTGCGATTCGTCCTCGGCACCGGCGTGTCCGGTTTCGTCGGCGAGGACCGCGTCACCGGGGTCGTCCTGTCCGACGGGACGGTGCTGGCGGCCGATGTCGTCGTCGAGTCCGTCGGTTCGGTCGCCAACACCGAGTGGCTGGACGGCAACGGGCTCGATCTCTCCGACGGTGTGCTCACCGACGAGCGACTGCGGGTCGCCGGCCGCCCGGACGTCGTCGCGGTCGGTGACGTCGCCCGCTTCCCCAACGCCTGCTACGACGGCGTACCCCGCCGCGTCGAGCACTGGTCCATCCCGACCGACACCGCCAAGCACGCCGCCAGGACCCTCGTCGGCGCCGAGTCCGCGCCCTTCGCGCCGCTGCCCACCTTCTGGAGCGACCAGCACGACTTCCGGCTGCAGTCCTTCGGCGCGCCCGTGCTCGGCAAGGACGACGTACGGATCCTGGACGGCGACCCGGAGGGTGACGTCCTGGTCGGCTATCACGCCGGCGGCCGACTCGTCGGCGTCGTGGCGCTCGGCGGTCACGCCGCCGCGACCGGTGCCGCCCGCTACCGCGCCCAGTTGCTGAAGCAGCCCGCCCTCACCGCGTAAGGAACCCCGTCATGTCTGCTGTCCGCGGCTACTTCCACCCCAAGACGGCGAGCGGTGCCTCGTCGCTGATCCCCGCGCCGCCGTGGCGCTACTCCGGCGACCTGCTCACCGTGGAGTACCGCACGGATCCCGCGCGGGTACGTGAACTACTGCCCGAGCCACTGGAGTTGGCCGACGAGGATCCGGGCGCCGTCGCCCTGATCTGGGCCGACTGGCAGTCCTGCTCGGCGTCGGCGGACGAGCTGCTCGACCCCGTGCGGGCCCAGTACAAGGAGGCCTTCGCGGTCGTCCGCTGCACCTACCGGGGGGAGACCTACTCCCGGTGCGTGTACATCTGGGTCGACAAGGACTTCGCGATCGCGCGAGGGCTGCACCAGGGCTACCCGAAGAAGCTCGGGTCGATCCACCAGACCCGCCCGCACCCGTACGGGCCCGCTCCGCGGATCGAGGCGGGAGCACGGTTCGGGGCGACGCTCGCCGCCGCGGACCGCCGGCTCGCCCAGGCCGTGGTGACCCTGCGGGAGCCGTCCCCGGGCAACGGGTTCGTCAACGGGCACCCCATGGCCCACCACCGCTGGCTGCCGTCCGTCGAGAAGGGCAAGGGGCTGGCGCTGGACGAACTGATCGAGTCCGGCGCGGCTTCCTTCGAGGGCGGTCAACCCTGGTTCGGGGACGCCGAGTTGGAGCTGTTCGAGGCACCGACGGAGGAACTGGCCCGGCTGGAGATACGGGAGCCGATCGCCGCGTACTACCGGCAGGTCGGCGTCGTCTGGGACGGCGGCCGACTCCTGGAGTCCAAAACCTCCGGAGCCGAATGACCCCCGTACACCGCCCAGCACTTGGAGACCGGACATGACCGAACACACCCTCACGGTGGCCGGGGTCGCCGTCGACACCCGGCACTGGATCGGCGGCGAACGCGTCGCCTCCGCCGACACCTTCACCGACGTCTCACCCATCGACGGCACCGACCTCGGGGAGATCGCCCGCGGTGGTCCCGCCGAGGCGGCCGCCGCCGTCGCCGCCGCCAAGGCCGCTTTCCCCGGCTGGGCCGCCACCCCGCGCGCCGAACGCGCCCGCATCCTGCACGCCGTCGCGGACGGCGTCGAGAAGCGGATCGAAGAGCTCGCCATCGTCGAGACCACCGACAACGGGGCGCTGCTGCGCTCCCACCGCCGGGGCGTGATGCCGCGCGTCGCGCACAACTTCCGCTTCTTCGCGGACTGGTTGCTCACGCTGGACCACGACGACTTCGAGACCCGCGGCCACACCAACCACGTCTCCTGGGACCCCGCCGGCCCCTGCGTGCTGATCACCCCGTGGAACGCGCCGCTGATGCTGGCCACCTGGAAGGTCGCCCCCGCCCTCGCGGCCGGCGACACCGTGGTCCTCAAGCCCGCCGAGTGGTCCCCGCTCACCGCCTCCCTCCTCGCCGACATCGCCGCCGAGGCCGGTCTGCCCGCCGGTGTCCTGAACGTCGTCCAGGGCTACGGTGCCGAGATCGGCGACGCCCTGACCTCGCACCCCGACGTGCGCCGGATCAGCTTCACGGGCTCGGTTCCGACCGCCCGGCGCATCGCCGCCTCGGCCGCGCCTCAGCTCACGCCCCTCAGCCTCGAACTCGGCGGCAAGTCACCGCTGTTGGTGTTCGCCGACGCCGACCTGGACCTCGCGGTCGACCTCGCGGTGGAGCAGTACGACAACGCCGGTCAGGTGTGTCTGGCGGCGACCCGCATCCTCGTCGAGGAGCCGGTCGCCGAGGAGTTCACCCGACGATTTGTCGACAAGGCAACCCGCCTCCGGCAGGGCGACCCCCGCGACGAGGCCACCGACATCGGCCCCACCATCCACCCCCGCCAGCTGGCGAAGATCGACGGCTTCGTCCAGCGGGCCCTCGCGGCCGGAGCCCGAGCCGTCATCGGCGGACACCCCAGGGGCGGCCAGTACTACGCGCCGACCCTCCTCACCGATGTGGCCCAGGACTCGGAGATCGTCCAGGAGGAGGTCTTCGGACCGGTCCTGACCCTCCAGACCTTCACCGACGAGGACCAGGCGGTCCGGCTCGCCAACGACACCCGCTTCGGTCTCGCCGCCACCCTGGCCACCGGCGACCCCGAGCGCGCCGAACGCGTCAGCGCGCAACTCGTCGCCGGCACCGTCTGGATCAACTGCTTCTTCGTCCGCGACCTCCAGGCCCCCTTCGGCGGATCCCGCCACTCCGGGGTCGGCCGCGAGGGCGGCACCTGGAGCTTCGACTTCTACTGCGACCTGAAGAACACCGTCACCGCGCCGAAGGGGTGGAAGGACCATGGGTGAGATCGTCGGGGCGGGACTGCTCGCCCACGTCCCCACCATCGTGCTCCCGGAGGAGGAGCGGCTGGAACTGAACGAGGGCAGGGAGATCACCCTCGTCACCGGACTCCAGCAGCTGCGCCGGGAGGTGTTCGAGCGCGACGACTACGACACCGTCGTCGTCCTCGACTCCCACTGGGCGACCACCGTCGAGTTCGTGGTCACCGCCCAGCAGCGCCGGGCCGGCCTGTTCACCTCGGAGGAACTGCCGCGCGGCATGTGCAGGATGCCGTACGACTTCCCGGGCGACCCCGAACTGGCCTTCAACATCGAGAAGTTCGCGGACCGGCACGGCACCTGGATCACCGCGATCGAGGACGAGTACCTGCCGATCTACTACGCCACCATCAACCTCTGGAAGTACCTGGGGGAGGGGCTGCCGGACAAGCGGTGGGTGACGATCGGGGTCTGCCAGACCGGTGACATGGAGGACCACCTGCGCCTCGGACGGGCACTGGCGGACGGCATCGCCGCCACCCCGGGCCGCCGTGTCCTGCTGATCGCGTCCGGCGCCCTCTCGCACACCTTCTGGCCGCTGCGCGAGCTGCGCGACCACGAGGCCAGCGACCCCGTGCACATCCGCACCCCCGAGGCCCGGGAAGCGGATCGCGAGCGCATCGCCTGGTTCAAGGAGGGCCGCCACGACAAGGTCCTCGACACCATGGACGCGTTCTGGAAGGTCAAGCCGGAGGCGAAGTTCTTCCACTACCTGATGATGGCCGGCGCCCTCGGCGAACAGGCCTGCACCGCCCGGGCCCGCCAGTACGGCGCGTACGAGAACTCCGTCGGCACCGGCCAGGTCCATCTGTGGTTCGACCGGCCCGCCGACGGCTGGACCGGCGACGGGCTCCAGCAGAGCCAGCGCACCCCTCACAGTCGTATCTAGGAGACTGGACCATGCCCGAGTACCGCCGCATCCTCCTGGACGGCGCCGCCGTCCAGGTCACCGTCGACGGCGACGAGCTGGTCGCCGGAGACGGCCGCCGCGTCAGGACCGACGAGGCCAGGCACCTGCCCCCGGTCGTGCCCTCGAAGGTGATCGCCGTCCACCTCAACCACCGCAGCCGCGTGGACGAGTTCCGGATCGACCTGCCGGACACCCCCACCTACTTCCACAAGCCGACCTCCTCCCTCAACTCCCACAAGGGCGCGATCGTCCGCCCCGAGGGCTGCAAGTGGCTCAACTACGAGGGTGAGGTGGCCATCGTCATCGGGCGGACCGCCCGGAACATCTCCCCTCGCGAGGCGGGGGAGTTCATCGCCGGCTACACCATCGCCAACGACTACGGCCTGCACGACTTCCGTGACACCGACGCGGGGTCCATGCTCCGTGTGAAGGGCTCCGACACCCTGTGCCCGCTGGGCCCGGGACTGGTCACCGACTGGGACTTCCACGGCAAGAGGCTGCGGACGTACGTCAACGGCGAGGTCGTACAGGACGGTTCGACCGACGAGATGAAGTGGGACATGCACTACCTCGTCGCCGACATCGCCCGCACCATCACCCTGTACCCCGATGACGTACTGCTGTCGGGCACGCCCGCCAACTCCCGCCCCGTGCGGCCCGGTGACGTCGTCGAGGTGGAGGTCGAGGGGCTGGGGCGCCTCACCAACCACATCGTCACCGGCCCCACCGCCGTCCGTACCGACGTCGGCGCCCAGCCCACCGAGTCCGAGGAGGTGCTGTCCACCGCGCTCGGTGGCGACTGGGAGTTCCGCGGGATCCGCCCGCCCAGGCGCTGACGGTCCGGCGCCCGCGTCGGCGACATCACGCGGTGCGGCGCCCGTCCTGGCGGGGCCCCGTGCTCAGTCTGCTCGGTCGAGGACCGCGGTGGCCTCGATCTCGACGAGGTGGTCGGGGACGTCCAGTGCCGCGACGCCCAGCAGTGTGGCCGGCGGGACCGGGGTGACCCCCAGTTTCGCGGCCGCCCGCGAGATCCCCTCCAGAAGCCGGGGCATCTTGTCGGGCGTCCAGTCGACGACGTGCACGTTCAGTTTCGCCACGTCGTCGAAGGAACCGCCGGCCGCGGCCAAGGCGGTGCCGACGTTGAGGTAGCACTGCTCGACCTGCGCCGCGAGGTCACCCGCACCGACCGTGCGGCCCTCGGCGTCCCAGGCGACCTGCCCGGCGACGAAGACCAGCTTCGTACCGGACGCGACCGCCACCTGCCGGTAGACGTCGATCTCCGGCAGACCTGCGGGATTCAACAAGGTGATGGCCATTCTCCACGCCTCCATCAACGGGCTTCGTGGACCCGTGGTCTCCTGTGGTTACTCAGGAACCATAGGAGAGTGGCCGCTGACATGGAAGAACGCACTTTTCAGTGACCGGGGCACCCAAAGGTGACCCAGCAGCTCAGCGGCCTCCCGTGGACGCGGAACCGGGGCGCGCCGACAGTGTCGATCACCGAAACCCTGGTGAGCGCACCCCGCGCCGCAGCGAGTCGGGGGCCGTGTTGCCCGACCGGCGATCAGCGGCTCGGCGGCCTCGAACGCGCCTGTCCCCACCGGCGTGTTCGCCCGTCACGGCGGCCGGCCGAAGAGCCTTCCCATGGTTGTGGCCGGGTAGGGTCGCCGTCATGACCGATTCCGCGGACGCCCCTCAGAGCCGACGGTCACGCAAGCGTGTGCACTACGGCGAAGGGCGCGAGGCCCTGCTGAACGCGGCGGTACGGGTGGTGGCCCGGGGTGGGCTGCGCAGGCTCACCTACCGGGCGGTCGCGGAGGAGGCGGGGGTCACTCACGGCCTGGTGGTCCACCACTTCGGCTCGCGTGACGCGCTGATCGAGGAGACGCTCGCCCACACCATCCGCACCTCGCTGAACACCAGCGCGCTCGAACCCGGCACCGGCAAGGTCGCCGACTTCTCCTCGGGCGTGTCCGAGATGGTCACGGCGGATCCCGACAAGCAGGCCTTCCAGTACGAGCTGCTGCTCGAATCGCGCCGCAGGCCCGAACTGCTGCCGCAGATCCGCGCCCTGTACGACGAGTACTTCGACGCCACCCGGCGCGAACTGAACCGCATGCTGCCCGCGGGCGCCGACCGGGCGCTGGCCCGGCTCGTCTTCGCCGCCCTGGACGGCCTCGTCCTGCATCAGCTCGTCCTAGGCGAGCCCGAGGTCACCGACGCCGCCATCGAGGAACTCCGCACCCTGCTGAGGCTGCTCGACGCCGACGGCGGCGGCACCCGCGACGCGGACGCATGAGGCGCTGACCGGCGCGGGCGCGTACGGCCGGCCCTTCCTGAGGCCGCCGCGACGACAGCCCTGCGAGAAATCACCCAGCGGGCGGGAAACCCTCACCCAACCCCTTGCCAAACGGATAGTTCCGGCCCACCATGAGGCAACTCGTTTGGCTCGAAACAACTTCCCGCCCCTCCCCGCTCCCGGCAGGTGATTCGAGTGGACAGTCCGACAGCGGTCAGTACGCGGACCGCTTCCGATCCATCCACGGCAGGCAGGCTCAAGCCCAACTCGCTCGGCGTCCTGGGCATCCTGTTCTTCGTCCTTTCCGCCCAGGCCCCGCTGACCGGTATCGCCGGTGCCGTCCCCATCGCGGTCGGCATCGGCAACGGGCCCGGCACTCCCGCCGCGTACCTCGTGGCCGGCGCCGTGGTCCTGCTGTTCTCCGTGGGCTTCGTCGCCATGGGCCGCCATGTGGTGGACGCGGGCGCCTTCTACACGTACATCGGAAAAGGGCTCGGCCGCCCGGCCGGCTCCGGCAGCGCCGGCGTGGCCCTCTTCGCCTACTGCGCGATCCAGGCCGCCATGTACGGGCTGTACGGCGCCACGGTGAGCGGCCTGGTCGAGCACTACACCGGCACCCCCGTGGCGTGGTGGGTCTGGACCCTGGTCACGATGGTGATCGTCCAGGTGCTCGGCGCCTCGGGCATCGAGATGGGCGCCAGGATCCTCGCCGTGTTCGTGCTGGCGGAGTTCAGCATCCTGATCGTCTTCGCCCTCGTCACCTTCTTCAAGGGCGGCGGCCCCGAGGGGCTCGGCTTCACCGACAGCTTCTCGCCCTCGGCCGCGCTCCAGGGCGCCCCGGGCGTGGCGCTGATGTTCGCCGTCGCGTCGATGTTCGGCTTCGAGGCCACCGCCATCTACGGCGAGGAGGCCCGCGAGCCGCGCAGAACGGTGCCCCGGGCCACCTATCTGTCCGTCGCGGTGGTCACCGGCTTCTTCGCGTTCACCTCGTGGATGCTGGTCTCCGCGCACGGCGCGTCCCACGTCACGGCGGATGCGGGCAAGGCGCTGGAGAGCGGGGACGCCACCGGCTTCGTCTTCGCGCCGATCGCCGCCCAGTTCGGCGGCTGGGTCGACGACGTCCTGCCGATCCTGCTGGCCACCTCCCTCTTCGCCGGCATCCTGGCCTTCCACAACTCGGCCAACCGCTACCTGTTCTCCCTCGGCCGTGAAGGGCTCCTCCCGCACGCGCTGACCACCCTCAACCGCCGTCACTCACCGAGGACGGCCGGCGTCGTGCAGAGCATGATCTCGGTGCTCCTTGTGATGCCCTTCGCGCTCCTGGGCAAGGACCCGGTGCTCACCCTGTTCTCCTGGTTCAGCGGCGTCGCGGTGCTGGCGATGATGCTGCTGTACTTCCTGACCTCGGTCTCCGTGGTCGCCTTCTTCCGCCGCTCGGGCGCGGACACCCGGCCCTGGAACACCGTGATCGCACCTGTCCTGGGCGCGCTCGGTATCGCCGGTGCCCTCTGGCTCATCGTCGAGAACTTCACCACGCTCATCGGCGGTGACCGCGCCACCGCGATCTGGCTCCAAGTCACCGTCCCTGCGGTCCTGGTGGTCGGCCTGGTGGTCGCGCGGGTGACCAAGGGCAGGGCGGCCGCGGACGGTTGACGCCCGCGGCGAGGCGCGGCCCGGACCTCCCCACCGGGCCGCACCCGCGCCTCGCCGCGAGGTGTCACGCCGAGGCGGTTGCCACCCGGTCGAGGAAGGCGTCGGTCAGGTGCCTGGCGTCGTCCCGTGCCGCGCGTTCCATGGCGCGGCTGCGTGCGAGCAGCTCCTGCGGATCCACACCGTGCCGCGCGCACTGCTCCCTGCCGCCGAGGTGCGGATACCGGTGTACGACCGCTGTGGCGATCTCCGGGTGGAACCGCACGCACAGGCTGCGACCGGCCAGGAAGGCCTGCGCGCACGCCTCGTTGCGGGCCACCTCCACCGCCCCCGGCGGCAGGGTGCAGCGGTCGTGGTGCCACTGGAACCACGGGCCCTGCGGTATCAGCGAGCGGTCGTCGCTGTCGATCCGGGTCCAGCCGATCTCGGGGCGCGGCGCCGGCCCGACCGAGCCGCCGAGTGCGGTGGCCAGGGCCTGGGCGCCGAAGCAGATGCCCAGTACCGGGACGCCGAGGTGGTGGGCCTTGCGCAGCAGGGCGAGTTCGCCGCCGATCCAGTTGCCGACCGCCGGCTCGTCGTACACCGACCAGGGCGCGCCGAGCGCGACGACCAGGTCCCAGTCGTCGGGTGCGGGGAACGTGAAGGAGACGTCCCGCGTGGTGACGCCCCGCGGGCACGACGGTCACGGTCGTGAGGTCGTGCAGGAGGACGAGTGCGCGCACGGCGGGCGCTCCTTTCCGTTGCCGAGCCCCTTGTGTGGGGCTCCTGCCGATCATATCGTTTGAATCCAAATAAGATTGCGGAGGTGTTCCATGCCAGACGTCACTCACGAGGAGTGGCTGCGCCGCGCCAAGTCCCTCGACCTGTCCGGCGCCCATCACATCGACGGGGCCGACGACCCCGGCGGAGGAGCGGCCTTCACCCTCGTCTCGCCCCGCGACGGCCAGGCGCTGGCCCAGGTCGCGGACGCGGGACAGGCCGAGGTCGACCTCGCCGTGGCCGCCGCCCGACGGGCCTTCGACGCGGGACCGTGGCCGCGCCTCGCCCCCGCCGAGCGCGGCCGGATGCTGCTGCGCATCGCCGACCTGCTCGAAGAGCGGCGCGCGGACCTCGCGTTGACGGTCAGCCTGGAGATGGGCAAGCCCGTCACGGACGCGTACGGCATCGAACTCCGCGCCCTCATCGGCACGTTCCGCTGGTACGGCCAGCTCGCCGACAAGCTCGCCGACGAGTCCCCGCACACCGCGCCCGACGCCCTCGCTCTCGTGACCCGCGAACCCGCCGGTGTCGTCGGCGCCGTCGTGCCCTGGAACTTCCCCCTGACGCTGGCCGGTTGGAAGGTCGCCCCGGCGCTGGCGGCCGGCTGCACGGTCGTACTGAAGCCGTCGGAGAACGCACCGCTGTCCGCGCTGCTGCTGGGCCGCCTCGCGACCGAGGCGGGACTGCCGCCGGGCGTACTGAACGTGGTGAGCGGCAACGGGCCGACGGCCGGACGGGCGCTGGGCCTGCACCCGGGCGTCGACGTGCTGGCCTTCACCGGCTCCACCGCCGTCGGCCGGCACTTCCTGCGCTACTCCGCCGACTCCAACCTCAAGCGCGTCTGGCTGGAGCTGGGCGGGAAGTCGCCCAACATCATCCTTCCCGACGCCCCCGACCTGGAGCGGGCGGCGGCCACCGCCGCCTGGGGCATCTTCTTCAACCAGGGCGAGATGTGCACCGCCCCCTCCCGGCTCCTGGTGCACTCCTCCGTCGCCGAACAGGTCACCGAGGCCGTCGTCGCGCGGGCGCGGGAACTGCGGGTCGGAGACCCCCTCGACCCGGCCACCGAGATGGGCGCCCTGGTCTCGGAGAACCACCTGGCACGCGTCGCGGACCACATCGCCACGGGCCTCGACGAAGGGGCCCGGCTGCGCGTGGGCGGCGACCGCACCCTGGCCGGGACGGGCGGCAGCTTCCTGCGGCCCACCGTCTTCGACCGGGTCGACCCCGGCATGCGGCTGGCCCGCGAGGAGATCTTCGGCCCGGTCCTGTCCGTGCTCACCTTCGACGACCTCGACGAGGCGGTACGGCTCGCCAACGCGACCGAGTACGGCCTCGCCGCCGCCGTGTGGACCTCCGACCTGTCCACCGCCCACAAGGTCTCCCGCGCCCTGAAGGCCGGCACGGTCTGGGTCAACTGCTACGAGGAGGGCGACCTGACCGTCCCCTTCGGCGGCATGAAGCAGTCGGGCAACGGCCGCGACAAGTCCGTGCACGCCCTGGAGAAGTACACCGAGCTCAAGACGACCTGGATCCAGCTGTGAACCGTACGAGCGGGTCCGCGCGGCCCTTGATCGCGATCCCCGCTCGTTTCTCCGCCACCACCTCCGCCCTCCGGTACGCCGCCGAGGTGGGCGCCCGCGCCCTGATCGAGGCCGTCTGGCGGGCCGGCGGCGAACCGGCGAGCATCCACCCCGCCGCCGAAGACGTCCCGGCCCGCCTCGCCCGCTTCGACGGCCTGCTTCTCCCCGGCGGCGGCGACCTCGCCCCGCACCGCTACGGCGCCCCCGACACCCACGCCGCCGTCTACGACGTCGACGACCTCCAGGACACCTTCGACCTCGAACTCGCCCGCACCGCCCTGGACTCGGGCCTGCCCCTGCTGGCGATCTGCCGCGGTCTCCAGGTCGTGAACGTGGCCCTCGGCGGCACCCTGGAACAGCACATGGACAGCGGCCACCGGCACCTCGTGCACCCGGTGACGATCCGGCCCGGCACCCTGCTGGAGCGGGCCACCGGCGCGGAGAAGACCGACGCCTCCTGCTACCACCACCAGCGCGTGGACCGGCCGGGCGAGGGGCTCACGGTCACCGCGCGCGCCGCCGACGGCACCGTGGAAGGACTCGAACTCCGCGACGCCCCGGGCTGGTTCACCGCCGTCCAGTGGCACCCCGAGGACACAGCACACGAAGACCCCGCCCAGCAGGGCCTGTTCGACGCCCTGGTCCGGGCCGCCCGCGCCGGACGCTGAGGGCGCCCGCCCCGCGGGGCCGAACCGTGCAGCCCTGGTGAAAACCCGGTGGAAGCGCTGTCAGTGGTGCCCCTTATGCTGCACCGGACGATCACGCGGGACCAGGGGAGGGCGCGGCATGTTCGGCAAGCTGTTCGGTGGGGGCCGGGAGAGACCGACGGCGGATCCGCACGCCCTACCCGTCCCGCGCAGGCAGAAGAACGGGACGTACCCGCTGCGCGCCCTCGGGGACACGCGGGTGCTCGCGCTGGTGGAAGCGGCCGACGCCGGTGACTGGCAGGCGGTCAAGGCGGCCCTGGCACCCTTCGATCTCGGCCGTGACCACGCGGTGCTGGGTGAGCTCGCCGAGCTGGACGGTGTGCAGGACTGGATCGGCCGGGCGGTGGAGGAGGACAAGGAGCACCGGGCGACCGCCCTGCTGATATCCGGGGCGCGGCACATCAGCTGGGGCTGGGAGGCCCGCACCTCCGCGCGTGCCGTCAACGTCACGCAGGAACAGTGGCGCGTCTTCCACGAGCGGCTGGAGATCGCCGAGGAACAACTGCTCGAAGCCGCCGAGCTGAGGCCGGACTGGGTCACCCCATGGCGCCGCCTCCTCACCTCGGGCCGCGGTATGTCGCTCGGGCCCGCCGTCAACGAGACCCGTCGCGACGCCGCCCTGCGCCGCGACCCGCTGGACCTGGAGACCCACATCGAGTGGGTGTCCCAACTGCAGCCCCGCTGGAGCGGCGAGCCGGGCCAGGCCCTCGCGTTCGCCCGCAAGGCCTTCGCCGGCGCGCCCGACGGGCACCGCCTCGGCTGTGTGATCGCCATGGCGCACATCGAGGAGTGGGTGGAGTCCGACAGCCAGGACCACCTCGACACCCCCGAGGTCCAGGAGGAGTTGCGGGAGGCGGCCAGGTGCAGCATCCTGCACCCCGCCTACGAGCGGCCCCTCGGCTGGCAGGAGGACTTCAACATCTTCGCCATGGCCCTGGCCCTGTCCGCCGAAAGCATCGTGGCCCCGCGTGTCTTCCACGAGCTGGACGGTGCCTACACCTCCTGGCCCTGGACGTACATGGCGCAGCCGGAGAAGGCGTACGCCCGCTTCCGGCGCCGCGCCTGAGTCCGCCCCGCCTCCCCCTCGTCGAAGACCTAAACCCCGGACTGCCCGATGACTCTGCCCGACACCCCTTTGAGCCCTGCCTCCGCCGACCGCACCTTCCAGGTCGACCTGCGCGGCCTCGTCGACCTCCTCTCCCACCACCTCTACTCCAGCCCCCGCGTCTACCTGCGCGAGCTCCTCCAGAACGCCGTGGACGCCCTGACCGCCCGGCACGGCATCGCACAGGGCGCACCCGCGGACGCGTTCGGCATCCGCCTGTACGCCGACGGCTCCGTGGTCCGCGTCGAGGACGACGGCGTCGGTCTCACCGAGGCGGACGTGCACACCTTCCTCGCGACGATCGGCCGCAGCAGCAAACGCGCCGAGCGGATCGCCGAGCAACGCGCCGACTTCATCGGCCAGTTCGGCATCGGTCTGCTGTCCTGCTTCCTGGTCGCGGACGAGATCCACGTCCTCAGCCGCTCCGCCCGCACCCCCGACGCGCCCGCCGTCGAATGGCGGGGCCGGGGCGACGGCAGCTACACCGTCCGCACCCTGCCCGCCACCGCCCGCCCCCGCCCCGGCACCACCGTCACTCTGACGCCCCGCGCCGACGCGGGCGAGTGGACCCGCCCGGCACAAGTGCACGCACTGGCCCGCCACTTCGGCTCCCTGCTGCGCCACCCGGTGACCTTCGACGACGGCACAAGCGGTCCGGGCGGCACCGGCGCGTCCGGGGGCGTGCCCGTCAACCCCGAACCCGCGCCCTGGGCGCGCACCCACCCCACCCCCGGCGCCCGCTCACGTGCCCTGGCCGCCTACGGCGAGGAGGTCTTCGGGTTCACGCCGCTGGACACCATCGAGCTGGACCTGCCGGCGGTGGGCCTGAAGGGCATCGCCTGTGTGCTGCCCGAGGCGGTACCGGCAGGGCGCCGCCACGGCCACCGCGTGCACGTCAAGGGCATGCTGCTGTCCGAGCAGGCCGAGGAGATCCTGCCCGACTGGGCGTTCTTCGTCCGCTGTGTCGTGGACGCCGAGAGCCTGCGCCCGACGGCGTCCCGCGAGTCCCTGTACGAGGACGACACCCTCGCCGCTGTACGCGACGCGCTCGCCGAACACCTGCGGGCGTGGATCGCCAAGGCCGCCGCCAGCGACCCCGAACTGCTCGGCCGCTTCCTCCAGGTCCACCACCTGGCCGTGAAGTCCCTCGCGGTGCACGACGACGAGATCATGCGGATGCTGCTGCCCTGGCTGCCGTTCGAGACCACCGACGGGCACGCCACCCTCGACGAGTTCGCGCGCACCCACCGCACGGTGCTCGTCACGTCGAGCGTGGAGGAGTTCCGCCAGGTCGCGGCGATCGCCTCGGCCGCCGGGCTCGGCGTCGTCAACGGCGGCTACACCTACGACCGCGCACTGGTCCACCGGCTGCCCGAGGTCCGGCCCGAGGTCAGCGTCGCCGACCTCGACCCGGCCACCCTCACCGCCCACCTCGACCCCGTCGACCGGGAGATCGAGCTGGCCGCCGCGGCGTACCTCGCCCAGGCCCGTGACGCCCTCGCCGTCTTCGACTGCGACGTGGCGCTGCGCACCTTCCAGCCCGCCTCCGCCCCCGCCCTCCTCCTCGACAGCCGCGAGGCGCGGCACGAACGCACCCGCTCCCAGCTCGCCCGCGAGCAGCAGGGCGGGGTGTGGGGCGACATCCTCGGAGCCCTGCGCCAGGAGGCACCGCGGGCCCAGCTGATCCTCAACCAGCTCAACCCGCTGGTACGCACCGCGGTCACCATCGACGAGCCCGAGCTGGCCCGCACCAGCGCCGAAGCCCTCTACGGGCAGGCGGCGATGCTGTCCCGCCGACCGCTCAGGCCCGCCGAGTCGAGCCTCATCAACCGCTCCTTCCTCGACCTCCTCGCCCACGCCCTCCGCAAGGACAGCTGACGATGCCCACCGCGATCCAGACCACCGACGAGCTGTACCAGGCGCTCCAGGACAACGACGAGCGCCCCTACGGCCGCACCCGGACCGTCACCGCCGAGGAACTCGTCGACGCCGCAGAGGAGTTCGAAGAAACCGTCCCGCTCGTGCACGCCCTCCTCGAACTCCAGGAGGCGTACACCTACGGCTCCGAACCCCGGAAGTCACCCGTCGTCTTCGCCCGTCTGCTCAACCTCTTCGACGAGCAGCCCGACATCTTCGACGAGCGCCTGCGCCACCTGGTGTTCTGGCGGTTCAAGTGGGTGGGCCACGCCCTGCGTCAGCTCCCCGAGATCCCCCTGGCCAGCCTGCGCCAGTGGCTGCAGGAGATGCGCGACCGCTACGAGAAGGCCGGCCTCGGCCTCCAGCCCTACTACGGACAGGCCTACCAGCTGGCCGCTCACGTCGGCGAGGACACCGCCCTCGCCTTCGAGCTGTGGGCGGGCCGCGCCCGCACCCGGCTCAGCGACTGCGAGGCCTGCGAGATCTGCGAGCGCGCCCTGTTCCACCTCGCGGCGGGCGACGACGGGCGGGCCCTGCGCACCTGGGAACCCGTCCTGAACGGGAAGGAGTCCTGCCAGGAGGAGCCGGCCCGCTCCCTCTCCCACGCGCTGCTCCCCCTGCTGCGCACCGGCGCCGCCGACCGGGCCCGCGAACTGCACCTCGTCGGCTACCGCGGCTGCCGCCGCAACCCCGCGATGTCCGGCGAGGTCGGCCGCCACCTGGAGTTCTGCGCGCTGACCGGCAACGAGGCCCGCGGCCTGGAACTGCTCGCCGAGAACCGCAACCTGTTCGACGAGGTCGACTCGCCCCTGGATCAGCTCGACTTCCTCACCGGCGTCGAGGTCCTCCTCCAGCGCGTCGAGCACCTCGGCCACGGCCACCTGCCCGCCGCCGGGTACCCCGGCCGCACCTGGACCGTGGCCGGGCTGCACGCCGAGGTGCGGGGCCGCGCGGACGACCTCGCCACCCGCTTCGACGCCCGCAACGGAACCCCCACCCACACCGACCGCCGCAGGGCCCGCCTCGACCGGGCACCCCTCCTCGACGCGCTGGAACTGACCCTGCGCACCCGCGCCCTCGACGACGTGGCCCCGGCCACCCCGGTCACCGCTCCGGCCTCCCGCACGGCCACCGCCGTACCCGACGCCCTGCCTGAACTCATCCTCCAGGCAAGGAAGTTGGACGAGCAGGGGCACCCGGAGGCCCAGACCTGCTTCGCCCGGCTGCGTACGCTCGCCGCCGCCCGCGACTACACCCACCCCGACGACCCCGCCGTGGGCCCGCTGGTCCGACTGCGCGCGGACCTGCTGTCCGACGAGGCGAACCGGGCGGGCAACAACGACGAGTTCGCCGAGTCCGCAGCGCTCCACGAGGAGGCCGCGGCCCTCTACGACGACGCCGCGGAACCCGGACACGCTGCGTTCGCCCGCGCCTGCGCCCTGCTCGCCACGGCCCAGATCCCCGGGGAGTCCGCGGACGAACCCGAGACGAAGGCGGCCGCTCTGACCGGCGTCCACGCGTCCGTGGTCCGCCTGCACGAGGAGACGACCGGCCTCGCCCCCTACCAGGAGGCCCGCCTGCTGCGGCTGCGGGCCACCGCGCTCGGCCTGCGCCTGCAGACCACGGGAAGCGAGGAGCACGTCGCGCCGGTCTTCGCCGAGACGGACCTCCTGCACGACTTCGCCACCCGGCACGACCTCGCCGGGCAGATCTCCGGCGCCCTGCTGCTGCGGGCCAGCACACACGCCATCTCCGGCGACCTGCCCGCCGCCGTCACCGAGATCGACGCCCTCCTCGACCGGCTGAAGGCGTCCGGCCCCGACTGGCACCTGCCCCGCACCCTCGGCCTGCGTGGCCGGCTCCAGCTGGCCCTCCGGGGCCCGCAGGCCGCGCACACGGACTTCTCCGAAGCTCTGCGACGGGCCGCCGACTGGCCCGCCGACACGGTCGACACCTCCCGCCTGCACGGCGACCTCGCCGAGGCATGCATGCACCTGGGCCGCCCCGAGGAGGCGCTGCGGCACCTGACGCGCTCGGCGGAGGGCGACCTTCGCCGTGGCAAGCGGATCGACGCGTTCTGCACCTACAGCAACGCGGCCCAGCTCAGCCTCGACCTGGGCCGCGTCGAGGACTGCATCGCCCTGCTGGACTCCCTGCTGGTCGAACCGGACGTCGCCGCAGGGGAGCTGGACGACCGGCTGGCCGCCCAACTGCGCCTGACCCGCGCCCGAGCACTGCGCGCGGGGGATGACGTCAAGGCCGCCACCGCCGAGTTCGCCGCCCTCGCGGCCGAGTCGGCCGGCTGGGACGACGACCCGGGCAGCCACGCCATGATCGCCGCGGAGACGGCCGTACTCCTCGGCGAGGCAGGCGAGTTCGGGCCGGCCCGCGAGGCCGCGGACCAGGCGATCGCCGCCCATGCCCGGGATCCGCGCTACGAACTGCTCAGCAACTGCCTGCGCGAACTCGCCCGCCTGCAGGCCCAGCAGCAGGGCCCCGAGGGCCTGGCCGACGCCCACGCCTTCCTCGCCGACGCCGGCCGGATCGCCGACGAGGCCCGCGCCGCCGGGTACGAGCCGCGCGGCCGCTCCCTGGACAGCGCCCTGGCCTACGAACACGGGCGGGTCAACGCCTACGCCGGCGCGTACGAGGACGCGCTGGCCGCCCTGGAGAAGGCCCTGGCCCTGCTCGGCGAGCCGGGACCGGAGGACGAGCGGGCCGGTGAGTGGGCCGAGTGCGTCCGCCTCGCGGGCGCCGTGGAGGGCCTCTACCTCAAGCGCTCCGCCCCCGCCCTCACCCGCCTCGACGCCGCGGTCTCCCACCTGACCGCCCTGGGGCACACCGAGGAGACCGAGCCCCTGACCTCCCTGGCGGCCCGGCTGCGCGACGAGGAGTGAGCGGAGACGAGCACGCGGGCACCCGGCCCCTGGACCGGGTGCCCGTTCCCCGGGCCGACCCGCATGTCATAACCTCGTGAAGCAGACGTCGGTTGCCCGGTGGTCCATCCACGCTGAGGAGGCGATGGTGCTCGGAAAGGGCACGTGGTTGCTCGTGGGTGCCATGGTCGTGGCCTGGATGGTGCTCTCCGGCCCCAGTGCCCCGAGCGGAGCCCTAGACGCCGGGTCGGTGCCTCCCAAAGCGGTCAAGGACGTCGTACCGAACCGGGTCATGACGTGGAACCTCTGCAACCCCTGCGAGACGGGCAACGACGACCGGGCGGCCGAGATCGCCACGTTCGCGCCCCAGGTCGTCGGCCTGCAGGAGGCGTGCGTGGGGGACGTCGAGAAGATCCGGGACTATCTGGAGAACCTGCACGGGCTCGTCTATCACGTCGAGTACGGGCCGGTTCTCCAGAGCTGGGGCCGTTGCGGGGGAGCACCGTGGAACCCGGGCGGCTACGGCGAGGCGATCCTCTCGGCGGCACCGATGACCGACGTCGTCACCGAAGAATATCCCGACGGCGGCTCCGAGGACCGTGGGTACATGGAGGTCACCACCACGGTGGGCGGCCGCCCGGTCCGCGTCTTCAACACCCACCTCGCCGAACGACGCCAGGAGGCGGTCCGGGCGGACCAGGCGCGCGTACTCGCCAAAGAGGTCGCCCGGCACGACCGCACGATCGTCATCGGAGACTTCAACGCCGTGCCGGACGCCTACGAACTCGCCCCGATGTGGAAACTGGCCGTGGACGCGGACCCCGGGTGCCATCCCTCACCGGCCGGCACCTGCGAGCCGACCACCGACTGGCAGAGCAAGTTCGACTACGTCTTCTTGCGGGGCTACGTCCCCGTCAGGCACCGCGTGCATCCGAACCCGGTCTCGGACCACCACCTGGTGTACGCCGACGTGAAGCCGAGCACGGGCGGTCGGCGCCTCGGCTGAACGGCCGATTGTCGAGTGCCCCGGTGCGGACAGCTCGGCCGAATGACTGATGCCTGCCACACGAGCTCCGGCCGACAATGCAAACGACGCCCGGGCCCGTCCCACACCGCCCCGGGCTTCCGTCGGTCTGTCCCTCCTCGAACGGAGACGTCCCCCGCATGCCTGACCGGTTGACCCGCCCGAACAGCGCCTCCAGACCGCCCATTTGAGGCTCTAGAAGAACCCAAGTTTCTTCGGACTGTAGGAAACGAGAAGGTTCTTCGTCTGTTGGCGGTACACGAGCAGTACCCTCGCTGACCTGCGGTGACGGTCCGGTGCTGGTGAGCGGGTGAGAACGTGGTCCGCGGATGGTCCGGATCTTGGTCTCGGACGCATGACCTGGCCTACCGTTCGGCCTTCTCCATGGGCGTCGTTCACCGATGCACCTGCTGCTGGCCGTCTTGCTTCGACGGGGGCGTAGCAAAGGCATCGTTCGGTCCAGTAGGGGCCTCCGGACGTCGCTGGCAGCTGAAGAGCGTTGAGGAAGCGAACCCCGCCGTTAAGACGAGCAGCGGACTCATAATCCGTCGGCCGTGGGTTCGAGTCCCACCCGCCCCACCTGTGCAGGCCTCTGACCTGCGGAAACGTTCATTTTTAGGTGTCGGATCGTCAACTGTGCCTGAACGGACTGAATCCGCTGCTCGTGAGTTCGGCCTCGGTGCCGGTGCCGGTGTCGGTAGTGCGAGCGCCCCTGACCTGCGCGGATGTCTCAGCTCGCAGCGGTTGCACTTGCGGTACATGGCTCCTGTGGCTGGTTGGGCACTGAATTCTGGACTCTGGCTGGACGCGAGGGAACCGGAAGCGGTCGCTCCGGTGTCTAGTCATCCACTCTGCCCAGGGGTGTAGCGGAGCAGGCGCGGTGAGGTGCCAACTGGGCTCGCCTGGATCGTGCCGTTGCCGACGCGGCCGGTCTGCGTGGGGGAGAAACGGTCCGTACTGAAAACGGCCCCGGATCGCACCACGGAGTCGCCCCCGGTTGCGTCAGGGAAGTGGTGTACGGGTTCGACCTGATCCGGGGGCTTTCTCCGGCATCGGGATGATGCCCGCATAGACGAACGGCCACCGGCTGATCTTGCCCCTGCACGTCCTCGCGGAGGACAACCTCGCCGCGGCGAGTCCCGATCCGCTGCGCGCGATGGTGAAGACGTTCGCCGACGCGCTCATGTCCGCGGAAGCCGACGCCCTGTGCGGCGCTCAGTACGGGCAGGTCAGTGACGAGCGGGTCAACCACCGAAATGGCTTGCTGGGCGTCACCACCCGCAGGGTCGAAACTCGCCGAGTCCCTCGGTGTTACCCAGCTGTCGAAGTGCGCCGCAGCATCGCGGACGGCGAGACCGCCTACTTCCACTGCTGCAACCCGCGCGGGGCACTGCCGGAACTGGTGGCGGTCATCGGATTGTGCTGGCCGGTCGAGGAGTGTTTCGAGGCAGCCAAGCCCAAGCAGCAGGCCGGACTGGACAACTACCAGGTACGCACATACGGCGCCTGGCATCGCCATATCACCATGGTCATGCTGGCGCTGGCGTTCCAGACCGCGGTTGCCCGGACCCCGCAAAAGGGGGTCCTGGGCGGTGACCACGGGCCGCGAACGCGGCGACTCGTGGCCCTGACCGTCGCCGAGGTCCGGCGCCTGTTCAACCTGATCGGCTCGACTCCCACCGCCGTCGACCAGGGACTGCACTGGTCGATCTGGTGACGCGCTCATCAGGCGGAAGCACGACGGCACCATTTCCGAAGGCGGTTACGACTACAGATGATCCAGAGCTAGCCCTGTTGTACTAGGTGCTAAACGAGGCGGATGACGCGCTTGCCGCGGGCATGGCCGGTTTCGGTGGCTCGGTGGGCGTCCTGGATTTCGTCCAGGGGATACACGCGCTCGATGACCGGACGCAGGTCTTGTTTGTCGACGTGATCGGCGAGGGTTTTCAGGTCCGCGCGTCGGGGGCTGGCCATGATCAGCCGTACGCGTGGACCGGGCAGGAGGAGGGACAGCAGGGCGAAGGGTATGGCGCCGGCGGTGGGCGAGGCGATGCGACCGCCGGGGCGCAGAGCGCGTCGGTAGTCGCGGACAGCGGAGCCGTGGCAGTCGAGGATGGCGTCGAACTGCCCTTTGAGGGCGTTCGGTGGGGTGGTGGCGTAGTCCAGGGCCACGTCGGCGCCGAGTTCGCGGCAGAACGGGGCGTTGGCGGCGCCGGCGATGGTGGTGACGTGGGCGCCCCAGGCGTGGGCCAGCTGGACCGCCGTACTGCCGACGCCGCCGCTCGCGCCGACCACGAGCAACCGTTGGCCGGAACGCAGGCGCAGGGTGTCCCGCAGGGCGCGCAGTGCGGTGATGCCGACCGCGGGCAGGGCGGCGGCGGCCACCAGGTCCGTGCCGCTGGGGGCGGTGCTGATGGCTTGGGGTTTGGCCAGGACGTATTCGCCGGCCGCACCCGTCCGTCCGGAGACGTCGCTGAGGATGCCCCACACGTGTTCGCCCACCGTGACGTCGGTGACCCCGCTGCCGAGTGCGGCCACCTCACCGGCGAAGTCGCCTCCGGTGCCTTTGGGAAAGCGTCGCCCGGATATCAGACGCATTCCGCCGGAGCGGATCTTCACGTCCATCGGGTTGACGCTGGATGCGTGGACCCGGACGAGCACCTGGCCCGGCCCGGGGGACGGACGCGGAACGTCACCGACGGAGAGCACTTCGGGGCCTCCGTAACGGTCGTACCGAACGGCGCGCATCATCAGTTGGTCAGGTGACATGGGCGGGCTCCCTGGCGGGCATGGTCGTACCTCTTTGTCGAGGGTGGTCAGGAGCTGGAGACGGCGATCTTGCCCGGGGCGCCGGCACCGAAGGCGGCGAACGCCTCCGCGGCCTGCTCCAGCGGCTGGGTGGCGGTGACCGCTACCCGCAGCACGCCTGAGACGACCTGCTCGGCCAGGGAGGCCAGGGTCTGGGCGTTGGGGTTGGGGTTGGCCATGCTCGTGGCGCCCGGCCAACGACTGCCGCCTGCCCCGGGGCACGGCCCCGGAGTCGACGTGGTTCCGGTGCCGTGGTGCCGAGGGCCGGGCACTGAGCTGCCCGCGATGGCCTTGGCGAGGAGGGCATAGACCTGCCGTGAACGGTCAGCCGGGCATCACCTTGGGGACGCGTAGACCTCCGCGTGGTGCGGCACAAGCCCTTCCACCACACCGGATGTCGCCGCCATGATCAAACCTGGCGAGCGTCGACGACACTCGTGATCAGTATGTCTGGGGGACAGGGGGTGGGTTGCCGTGGATCACGAAGCCGTACTCCTCCATGAGGCTGTGCGAGGCGTTGCTGCGCGAGTCGGTGGCTCCGGCTTCGTGGAAGTAGCCTTCGATGGCTCCGGGGTTGCACATGACGAGGAGTTCCGCGGTCGATGTGATGGCCTGGTAGCTGTGGGGGACTGATCGGGGCCCCCAGACGAAAGCGCCGGGCTCGGCCTCGTACACCTCGCACTCGTCGAACGAGGTCGATCCGACCCAGAACCGGACGCGGCCGGACAGGACGATCCAGCTCTCGTCCTCTTGGCTGTGGGTATGCAGGGGCGGCGCCTGGTCGGGGCGCGCGATCTGACGCGTGACGCTGATCAATCCGCTCGTCTCGGCGTTGCTCACCACCTGTTCGACCACGCTCGTGTGGTAGCGGAAGGTGGTGCCGTCGCCTGGATTGCGTACAAGGGCACTGCTCATGTGAGGTCCTCCTCCCGACGTGGGGCCCGAGGTCGTCGGTCCCTCGTCGAAGTCGCAAGAAGTGGGTGCGTCGATCGTCACGCCCGCGCGAACGCCCCGCGGTGCGCCACACATCGCTCGGTCAGGCGTCCTGGGTCTGCGGGCCGGCGAACTGCATGTCCAGGCGAATCTTGATGACCTCACCCAGGAGCCCGGGGAAGAAGTCCAACCCGAAGTCGCCGCGCCGGATCTCGCCCGTCGCCTCGAACCCGGCGTGCTTCCGGTGATCCAGAGGGGAGTCCACCACCCCGCCGAACTCGACAGCGAGCACGACCGGGCGGGTCACGTCCGCGATGGTCAGGTCTCCCGCCAACGTCCAGTCCTCACCGTCCCCGGAGATCCGCGTCGAGCGGAACGTCATCGTCGGACGCTTCTCCACATCGAGCAGCTCGGCCGAGCGGGTGTGCGCGTCGCGGTCGGCGTTCCCGGTGTCGACGGAGGCCAGGGCGATCTCGGAGGTCACCCGCACGTCGTCGAGGGTCTCACCGACGTACAGCCCGGCCGTGAACTCGGTGAAACGGCCGCGCACCTTGCTGATCCCGAGGTGGCGGATGGTGAAGTCGACCGATGAGTGGTGGGGGTCGAGTTCCCACTCGCCGGGAGTGAGGGGCAGCGCGGCGACGGACGTGACAGTGGTTTCCGCAGGGGTTTCAGTGCTCATGCCCTCATCGTGCGGGCCCTGCGGCGGGGCAGGGGAGACCGGCCGAAGGGTAGTAGTGGCAGGGCCACCCTCCGCGCCGGGGCACGTTGTACGTTCGAGAGGTGAACGACAACGAGCTGGGCACCTTCCTGCGTACCCGCCGCGAAGCCCTCACCCCGGCCGAGGCGGGCCTGCCCGCGGGTTTTCGCCGTCGCACGCCGGGGCTGCGCCGCGCCGAGCTCGCCACCCTGGCCGGCATCAGCGTCGAATACCTCACCCGGCTCGAACAGGGCCGGGACCGCAACCCCTCGCCCAAGATCCTCGCCGCCCTCGGCGACATCCTCCAGCTGTCGACGGCGGACCGTGTGCTGTTGCACCGGTTGCTCAGGGAACACGGCGAGGACAAGGACTTGTGCCGGTCGGTCACCGCACCGCCGGAGCGCACGGTGCGCCCCACCTTGCTGGCACTCCTGGAGAGTCTGGAGCCCGCGCCGGCCGTCCTGCTCAACCGGATGGGAGACATCGTGGCCTGGACACAGGGCTACGAGCGGTATGCCCGTCCGCTCGGCCTGCTCGACGGCGACCCTCCCAACATGGTGCGGTATCTGTTCACCGACGACCGGTCCCGCGCCGTGTTCCCAGGGTGGGACCGGCTGGCCGACGAGCAGGTCGCCCATCTGCGCAACGAGTCCTCGCTGTACGACCCTCATGTCGCCGTCCTGGCCGACGAGCTGACGGCGGCGGCCGGAGCGCCGTTCAGCGACCGGCTCGCCGCTGTTCCGGCCCCGCCCTCCCGTTTCGGGCTCGAGGTGGTCGAGCATCCCGAGGCAGGTCGCCTGCGTCTGTCGTTCGAGACGCTCGCGCTGGCGGACGAGGGCCGTCGCCTGGTGGTGCACCTGCCGGCCGACCAGGCCACGGCCACCGCGCTGGACCGTCTCAACGGCCGCAGGCCGGGGGCACTGCGGGCAGTGAGCGGCTGACCTTCGCTGGGGGATATAGCGCTCTCGCCCCTGCCACCTGGCCCGTACCCGGGGGGATCTGCGCAGTCTCGGCCATCAGGGTGTGAAGGAGGGTGCCGGATCGGCGTGACCGGTCGAAGGCTTTTCCACCCCCGGCAGACCACGGCCGACTACGCGTACCGTCGGCCCGATCCGTCAACGGCGCTACCCGCCGCCCGCCCTCTGGACGTTGGAAGGGAAAATCCGTCGGCAGTGGGCTCGAGTCCCACCCGCCCCACTTCGGCAAGGCTCTGACCTGCGGAAACGTCTAATTTGTCCTGTCGGATCGTCAACTGTGCCTGAACGGACGGAATCCGCTGCTCGTGACTGCAACTCCGGGACGGTAGGCGTTAGTTCGAATCGCTCTGACCCGCTCTGATGTGGTGGCCTGGGTGTTGGGCACGCCTCCGTAGCCGACGTTTTCGAGGGGTTGGACGCCCAATTCTGGACGCTGGCTGGACGCGAGGAGTCGCAAGTGCCCTCTGGTCATCTTCGGGTCGGCCTTCTCCCTGGGGGCGTGTGGGTACGGCGGTCCGTGCAAGACGGCTGTGGCTGAGGTGTGTGCCGGGATAACGGCCCGTACAGGAAACGGCCCAGCGCGTCCTTGCCTCATGCCGTGGCGTGCGCGCCCCTGTCGTGTCGGGACGCCGCCAGGTAGCCGACGAATCCGATGATCGCGGCTGTCCAGGCGAGGGAGACGGGCGACAGGCCGAGGTCGTGGCCGCCGCGGGTGCGGGGGAGTGCCATCCAGTCGGCGCTCCGAGGGGGCGGGTGATGACGTGCGCGGTCCAGAAGGCGGTGACCGTGCCCAGGGTGCCGAAGCGGGTGCGCAGATGGTGGCGGCGAACAGGGCGGCCGAGCCCAGATAGCCGAAGCCGATGGTGGCGGTCAGGTCGCCCGGAGCAGTGCCGAAGGCGAAGGTCGCCAGGGTGGTCGCCCAGTGGAACGCCATGCGGCGCCGTGTTCGGGATGCCGGTTGGACACAAGGATCGGAAAGGAAGCAAGGGTGGAGAATGTCTGCGGCGCCAGATCATGCCTGACCTGGGGAAACGATGCGTCGGCCGTGAGTTTCGAGTCCCACCTGCCCCACCACTCGTTATGCGAGAGAAAATCCCTCCGCTTCGCTTCTGAAAGCTCGTGAAGCTGAAGTACCTCGAGTGCTGTGACCTGCGATGATGCAGTGACCGGAGATGCGGTGAACCACGACGAAACCGTGTTCAGGGGACGCGAGGTTCAGGACGGGGGGCGGACACTCGCCGGTCTGGACTCCTACCGGTCCTCCACGTGTCTTGTCGAGCATCAGATTCTCTGAGAAAATCAGGTCATGAAGACGATGACCGCTACCGAAGCGTCACGGAACTTCGCCTCCGTGCTGGACAGTGCGGAACGCGGGGAAACCATCGTGATCACCCGCGGAGGCAAGCGCCTGGCCGTGCTCGCTCCCGCGCCCAAGGCCACGGGACGGGCAGTGAAGGACGCTCTCCTGCGTCATGTCGGCACGCTCGACGATGCCTTCGAGGATGACGTCACCGCCACCCGTGACCTGCTGACGCTGGACGATCCGTGGAGCGACTGATCCTGGACACCGGCGTGCTGATCGCGATCGAGCGCCAGAAGGTCTCCCTCGACCAGGCGCTGGCCGACGACGACGATCCGGCTATCGCCGCCATCACGGCGGCGGAACTGCTCCAGGGCGTGGAACTGGCGGACGACACCAATCGGATCGCCCGCCAGTCCTTCGTCGACACCGTGCTCGCCACCATCCCGGTCGAGGAGTACACCGTGGACGTGGCCCGGGCGCACGCGCGGCTGCTCGCGCATGTTCGCAGGGCCGGCCAGCCCCGGGGCGCCCACGACCTGATCATCGCGGCCACCGCGCTGACCACCGCCCGCACCGTGGTCACCTACGACAAGCGGGCCCGCTTTGACGACCTTCCCGGCGTTCGGGTACGTCAGGTGTGACAGGCCTTGGACGGCGACCAAGGAACGTCGGGCAGGAATGGCGGTCCGCAAGCCTGATACGCGCGACTTATTTGAGCCAGGTCACGAGGACGATTCCTTCTTCTTGGAGGATCTACGACGTAGCGGGACTTGTAGAAAACTCCGTCGCCGCGGGTCGGCGGGTGGCCAGGAGATCGCTCCGGAACGCATACCCCACCGATCCGGAAACGCTCAGCTGATCGCTGCAGGTCAGGGTGCGTGCCCGGATCATGCCGGTGGATCTTCTGCAAGTGACGCCCAGTGGCATGAAGCAGCCCACTTGATCGCTCGTACAGCTCCGCGGTCGCGTCCCGGCGCGAATGCGAGCGGAGTAGTCGCCGAGGTCGGGCCTGGCGTCCAGGGCGTGGAATGTCTCGTAGCTCGTCCAGCTGCCAAAACCTCTAGCGGGACGACTCCGTTGTCCAGAACGAGCAGACGATCGAAGCGGAGGTCGGGGCCGAGGAATGCTAAGCCTGATGACTCACCGCCCAGCCCCTCGACCGGAAGCGCCCGACGTCGGCCAACACCACAGGCTGCATGCCCCTCATTCCTCCGTGCCGAGCACGGTCGACCGGACATGGCCGGGGAACCGACCGCCGGTCGCCGACCAGACGGTGTATGTCGAAATACCGTTCGCCGAGTACCTCGCCTGCCATGGAGGCGAGGGGCCGACCCCTCGACGAGGGAGCGTGCGCCCCTGATAGCGCACGATCACTGAGGCCGCCATGAGCGCCCCCACTGCCACCCAGAGCCGCTGTCCCCGTCCTGAGACCGTGGCCTCACGCCCGTATGGAGACGAGGCCCGAGCTCATGATGTCGAAGGCGACGAGGACGGCTGGCCGAAGGCCGTTGGCCGTCCTCGATGCTCGAATGACCGCCGTGTCGCTCCCGTCATCTTCGCGACACGAGTCTGTCGGGCCCTGGCCAATCTGACCGCCGCACCCGACGAATTGTGTGGTTCACCGATGCTCACCGGGTGGCGGCGGGCGGTCTCTGCGATGGCGTCGGCGGTCAGGGTGAAGAAGGTGTCGGCGTCGGCCTGGATGTATGTGGCGGCACGGTGGGGGAGCAGTTCCTGGGCCTTCTGGGTCAGTGGCCTTGGGTTTCGTCCAGTACGAGGTGCCGCCATCGACATCGGCCGGCGCCACGTGTGGATGCACGGTCCACCAAGGTGAAAGCCCGCTGGTGTCCCCTGGACGAATGGACCTCAACGTCCTGGCAGCCGCGCCGAGTTCGTCGGCGCATGCCAACTCCGCAGGGAGTTCGCGCCGAACGCTCTCCTGGCTGTGTCCGACCGGCACGGCTCCGACGCCTCCGTGCAGGCGCGTTCCTGCGTCGCCCTGGGCGCTTGGGCGGCACCCCGGGGCACTCTGACGGCGCCCTCGGGGTGGTTCGGTTCTCGCTAACCTCTGGCCAGGCTGGCGTCTGCCGTTATAGAGGGCCGCGTCCGTGGGGTCTGACGGCATGATGCCCGGCGGTGCCGCTGTCGGCCCGCCGGGCGTCCTCAGTCAAAACATGGTGTTGCTGTTGGCGGAGGTCGCCGGGATCGGCTGGACGACGTCCCAGTGTTCGACGACCTTGCCGTTGCGGACTCGCAGGAGGTCGACGATCGAGGTCCCCGGGTTTTTGGCGCTGGTCTTGTAGTGGGAGTGGATCGCCACGTAGTCGCCTTCGGTGATGACCCGTTTGGGGCTGGCGGTGAAGCCCGGGAACTGGGCGAAGATCTTGCCGAACGTCTCCTTGGCGGACGCTGTGCCGTCGAGTGCCGTCGGGCTGTGCTGGATGTAGTCGGCGGCAGCGTACCGGTCCAGGGCCGTCAGGTCGTGATCGACGGCGAGGCCGATCATCATGCCCAGCGCGACTTTCTCGCTGTAGGCGGATGAGGCGCGCGGGTCCGGTCCCGGGAGGCGGGGGGTGCTGAGGGTGGAGAACATGTCGTGGCCGCTGGCCGTACTGTCTGGGACCTGCTGCTGCACGTCCCAGTGCTCGGCGATCCTGCCCTTGGCGATGCGGAAGATGTCGACGAGCGCCGTCCCCTTGGAGCCCGGCTCCAGGATGAGGTTGCTGTACAGAACGACCAGGTCGCCTTGGGCGATGACCTTCTTGACCGTCGCGCGGGACTGGGGGTGGGCGGTCTTCAGGCCGCTCGCCCATGCGCGGAGCGCCTTCGGGCCGGTGGCGCGCGTCGGGTCGTGCTCGATGTAGCCGGGCTCGACGAACGGGTCGATGGCGCCGAGATTCCCCCGGTTGACGAGCTGGCCGAAGTAGTGAAGAACCAGCGCCTTGTTCGCGGCCGTCTGGTGGATCGCGCCGTACGCCTGTATCGCCGTTGCGGGGCGCGGCGGGATCGCCGACGCCGCGGAGGCTCCTCCGGCAAGCAGGGCGCCGACCGTCGCTGTTGCGATGAGAAGGCGGGCGGCCTTCCTGGGGGTGTTGAAGGTGGTGTGCATGACGCACCTCCGATTCCTACTTTTTGTGCGTAGCGCCATGATGCACCGGTGTGGAGGTCCGCACAAAAGGCACATCCCTGTCCGTGCCGGAGGGTGATGTGCGCCTTGGAGGTCACGGCGGGGGCGGGTCGCGCCGCAGGCCGGCCGGGCCTCGGGGTTCCGGCAGAACCTGCCAGGAAACGTGTCGGCCCTACCCCGTGGGGGTCATGAGCACCAAGGACGAGGTGCGGAAGTTCTTGATCTCCCGCCGCGCGAACATCACGCCGCAGCGGGCCGGCCTTCCTGCGGGGAGCGGCGCGTGCCGGGCCCGAGCCGTGAGGTGGTTGTGATGCTCGCCGGTGTCAGCGTCGACCTCATCGCGGGTGAGGGCCACAGGCATGACACCCGCCTGCAGGGCAGGTGCTTCGCCGGGGGCGCCGCAGCGGTTGCACACTGGCCATCCGAAGGCACTTGCCCAAGCGTCCGCTTCACCCTGGAGTCGGCCACCGCCCTGGTCGAGCGGCTGCGCGGCGGCGTTGGGCACCTGCTGCACCGCGGCTCTCCCTGTGGCGCTCCGGCCCCAGCGGCAAGCTGCCGGTCTCTAGGCCACGGGCACCCCGCCGGGGTCAGGGAGCACGGCGGCATCCACAAGGCCCGATCGCCCGGATGCTGACGGAGGAAACCCCCTCCGGGGGCCAGGTGACCACATCCCTGCACCCCGGCCACATCGACGGCCCTTGATCGCCGCAACGCTGCCGGGCCCGATCAACTCGGTGGGCACCTACGACCCCGCCGTCCGGTACGCCCTCTCGGCCGGGTAGCCGCTGCAGATCCCCGGCATCGGTGTCGAGCCGATGCACCGCGTGCACGCCGACGATGTCGCGCAAGGCTTTGAGCGAGTGATCGAGCACCGGTAGGCGGCCGCGCGGGCGAAGTCTTCAATGTCGTCGCCCCGACCGCCCTGAACGTCCGCAGCTTCGCTGAGATCGCGGCCGGCTGGTTCGAGCGGCCACTTCTGGAGTCCGTGACGTGGGAGCACCTCTACCGCAGCCACTGCCTCACCATCGAGAAGGCCAGGACCCTCATCGACTACGCGCCGCGCCACGAACCGGAGACCGCCGTGCTCTAGTCCGTGTAGTGGCTGATCGGCCATGACGAACTGAAGGTGCTCGCCCGCTCGTCGCCTGATCGGAATCGACGCTCCGCAGCAGGACCCCGCGCACGGGAGAAGCGTTGGCCGGCCGTTGACGACGGCTTCGGCCTGGTCGCGGCGCTCGCGCAGGTCCCAGTACCGGGGGCGCGATCTGCTCGGGGATGGCGGACGGAAGCCCTTGGGGTCGTCCTCGCCTATCCACGTGCCGATTGCCACGTGCGCGACGTAGACACCGCTGCCGGCCGGCTCGTTGTGCAGGTTGACCACTCAGTTGCACAGGGCACCGCCCGCAGTCGGCGAGCACGGGGACGTGCATCGTTTCGGAAGCAGCTCGCGGAAGGCCCCCTGGAAACCGCTCAGGCGTTCAGGGGGCGTTCCGGCAGGCCGGGAAATCCGGGGCTCTGGTCAGACTGCGGTCTTGCGGCCGACGGTCTCGGCCAGCCGGCCGGCCTGCTCGTGGGCTTCGGCCAGGGACGCCTCGTGGAGCGGGATGAGCGGGGCCATGGCCGGGTTGTGGGGCGCCAGGGTCAGCTCGGGAGTCACCGTGGTCAGATCGAGGCCCAGGGTGTGGGGGTCGCCCAGGACGGTTTCCAGGTAGGGCACGAGGTGGTCCTTGCCGTGGTTGGGGGTGCCGGGAGCGTAGCCGCCGCCGCGTGCGGAGATCAGTACGGCCGGGCGGCCCGCGGTGGCGGGACCGTTGACGAAGTCCAGGGTGTGGCCCTGGGCCATGATCTGGTCCAGCCATGCCTTGAACGACGAGGGCATCGAGTAGTTGTACATCGGCACCGTGAACAGGTAGGCGCCGGCGCCGAGGAACTCGTCGATGAGCTCCTGCTGGACCGCCGCGGCCTTGGCCTCCTCCGGGGTGTGCCGGGCGGGGTCGGTGATCCGGGCGGTGATGCCCGCCGCGCTCAGGTGGGGCACGGGCGAGAGGGCGAGGTCGCGGTGGACGACCGGGCCGTCCCACTGGGTGCGGAAGGACTGGGCGACCTGGCGGGATATGGAGGCGTCGCCCAGGGAAGAGGCGTCGATGTGCAGCAGGTAGGACATAGTGGTGCCTTTCGGTATGGCTGTGCACAAGATCGGATCGGAGGGGTGACGCTGGGGCCGTGGCCGGACATCCGTGCTGTTCGATGCAGCTGTCGGCATGACGGGCAGGCGGGCGACCCGCGTTCACGGCGACGGGCTCGCGTCATCGCGGAGCCCCGAGCGGGGTGTGCCGTAGCGGACTCGGCCGGATGGGCCTGTCGCGCCGGGCCTGACAGATCGGGGCGGCAACGACCCCCGGCGTGCAGGCCCGGGCAGGAGCGACCGCATCCAGCGTCCGGGACCAGTGGTGTGCGTGAGATCGCCGGAGCGGGGTGTTGCGCGGCCCGTTCTGCTGTGACCGCGGACGCCCGCACGGCGGGTCGGTCAGGTGTGGGCGGGGTGGTCGGCCGGGACCGCGCAGCCGTCCGGGCCGCAGACCCCCGCATCGCCCTCGAGCAGCTGGACGGCGGGATGCGCTTCCGCCCAGACCTTGCGCAGGACGCTGAGCAGCCTGTCGGTGTCCTGCGCGCCCGGGACGGCGTACCGGCCGTCGACCACGATGAACGGCGCCCCGGTGGCGCCCAGTCGCTGAGCCTGCCCTGCCTCCTCCTGCACCTGCTGCCGGAAGCGGCCCTCCGTGAGCACCTGCCGGGTCTTCTCACGGTCCAGACCGAGCTCGTCGGCCAGATCGAGCAGGTCACCGAGCCCGAAGACGGAGCGGCCCTGCCGGAAGTACGCCCGGAAGATCGCGTCCCACGCGGCGCGGTTCTTCCCTTCGGCCGAGGCGTGGGCCAGGAACGCGTGGGCCAGCCTCGTGTTGCCGACCTGGTTGTCCAGGACGATGTAGGGGCTCAGGCCCTCCTTCTCGGCCAGCGCCTCGATCGCGCGGGTCGTCGCCTGAATCTGGGCCTCGCCCATACCGTGCCGCTGCACCAGGGCCTCACGCGCGGTGAGGGTGCTGCCGACGGGGAAGCTGTCGCTGATGGGGAACGAGCGGTGGATCACCTCCACCTCGTCGCCGTGCTCGAACTGCTCCACGGCCTGGTCCAGGCGGTGGCTGCCCAGACCGCACCAGGGGCAGGTGACCTCGGCCCAGATCTCGATCTTCATGGCGCACCTCCGATTCCTACTGTTTGTGCGTAGCGCCATGATGGACCAGTATGGAAGCGCGTACAAAAGGCACATCCGTGTCTGTGGCAGAGGGGAATGTGTGTCATGGAGGTCACGGCCAAGACGGGTTCCGCCGCAAGCAGGGGGCCGTGTGCCGGCATCCCGGCCGAGCAGATGGACTTCATCCGGCAGGTGCTGGAACGTGTCGGCGACAAGTGGAGCGTGCTGGTGATCGCCGTACTGGAGGCCGGCCCGCTGCGCTACACCGAACTGCAGCACCAGGTCCCCGGCATCTCCCAGCGCATGCTCACCCTCACCCTGCGCCAGCTCGTGCAGGACGGTCTGGTGACACGGACCGCTTATGCGGAGGTGCCGCCTCGCGTGGAGTACGCTCTCACCCCGCTCAGCCGCAGCCTCAACGACATCCTCAAGTCCCTGCTCACCTGGGCCGCCGAACACCACGACGAGATCCGGGAGCATCGGGCCGCCGCCGCGACCGCGGCTGCGCGTTCCTGACCGCTGACAGGCCGAAGCAACGGCCAACACAGGTGGGCCATTTGAGTGCTCAGAGTGTGTTGAGGTCGGGTGGCCTCGGGCAGCCAGCACCGTCATGCCAGCGCAGCGCCGACGTCCTCCGGTGCGATCACCGGCCAGTGTCCGCCGACCGAAACTAGGCAGCTTCCAGGGAGTGTGTGAATCTGCTCCGCCAGCCTGATTAAAGCGCATCAATCACTGGGCCACCGAGTGGTTGGGCGGGCTGCCGGATCGTCGGCCTCAGGACATCGCGACCGCCTCCTACGGTTGCTGCGGAACACGGACCACGAGCCGCTGCACATCCGTCAGGCCGCGCTCACCGGCACGGCGGCAGGTTTTCAGCGCCGTTCAGCGCCAGATGAGGGGCGTCATGTGTGCCCGCTCCTGTACAGCGGAGGCGTCGCGGTGTGGCGCCTCCGCCGTACGTCGTCGTGAGCGTGCTGGGCGCGTTACGCCGCCCTGTGCGGGATCGGCCCGTGTGGACGGAGGCCGCGGTCAGCCCATGTGGACGGGCGCCGTGCCCTCGGTGTGTTCCTGCTTGCCCGCGTTGATGGCCAGGAACGTGACCGCCAGTCCGCCCAGGAACATGGCACCCGAGGCGATGAAGGCCATGGTGTAGCCGTGGGTCAGCGCGTCGGCCGCCTTCGCGACCAAGGGGAGGTCCTTGGTGGCGTGGCCCCTGAAGAGGGACGAAGCGGCATCGGGCAGCTTGTCGTTCGCGGCCGAGGTGGAGATGGTCGACAGGACCGCGAGACCGAGTGCCCCCGCCGATCTGCTGGGCGGTGTTCAGGAGCGCCGAGGCCATACCGGTGTCCTGGTGGTCCACCCCGCTCACCGCTCCCAGCGTCATCGGGACGAAGCTCAGGCCGAGCCCGACCGCGGTGACGAACATCGCCGGCAGCAGATGTCCGGCGTAGGAGGAGCCGGGCTCCAGATTGGCGAACCAGAGCATGCCGCCCGCGCCGACCAGCAGGCCCGGTCCGGCGATCAGCCGGGGAGACAGGCGGGTGACCAGCTTGGAGCTCAGGCCGGCGGCGGTCCCCATGCCGATCGTGAAGGGCAGGAAGGCGCAGCCGGTCCTGATGGCGCTGTAGCCGAGGATCAGCTGCATGTAGAGCGTCAGGAAGTAGAACATGGCGAACAGGCCCGCACCGATGAACAGCATCGTGCCGAAACTGCCGGAGCGGTTGCGGTCCTTGAACAGCCGCAGCGGCATCATCGGCTCGGCGGTGCGCACCTCGATGACGAGGAACGCCGCCAGGAGTACGGCGGCCGTCGCGAAGGACGCCAGCGTCAGCCCGTTCGTCCAGCCGTGCTCGCCGCCGCGTGTGATGCCGTAGACGAGCGCGATCAGACCGCCGGTGCCGGTGATGGCGCCGGGGACGTCCAGGCGGCCGGAGTGTCGCTCGGCCTCGACGAGGGACTTCGTGCCGGCGAGGACGGCCAGGCCGAGGGGGATGTTGACGAAGAACACCCAGCGCCAGTCGAGCGCGTCGGTCAGCACGCCGCCCAGCAGCAGGCCGACGGTGGCGCCGACGCCCGCCATGGCCGCGTACACGCCCATGGCGGTGTTGCGTGACTTGCCGGCCGGGAAGGTCGTGGTGATCAGGGCCAGCGAGTTGGGCGCGGCGAGGGCGGCGCCGATGCCCTGGAGGATGCGGGCGCCGATTAGCATGCTCTCGTTCGGGGCGAGGCCGCCCAGCAGCGAGGCGATCGTGAAGACAACGATGCCCACCTGAAAGATGCGCCGTCGGCCGAAGAGGTCACCCGCTTTGCCGCCGAGGAGCATCAGCCCGCCGAAGGCCAGGGCGTAGGAGTTGACGATCCACGCCAGGTTGGCGTTGCTGACGCCCAGGTCGGTCTGGATGGCGGGCAGGGCGATGTTGGTGATCGTGGCGTCGAGGATCACCATCAGCTGGGCCGTGGCGATCACGAAGAGCGCCAAGCCCAGACGCCGCCCGCCCGGGGGAGCCCCGGACACGTCGGTACCCGGCCGGCTGGGGGGGGCATGGTGGTGCTGTCGGCAGTCACGGGAGAACTCCAAGGGGTCGGCGGCACGTCGTCGAGTGCCGTGCGGGGAGGAACCGTCGCTCGCGGTGGCACGCGGGGGCGCCGATCCGAGGGGGCGATGCCGCTCAGCCGGGGCTGCTCTTGCCGTGCTTCCAGTAGCCGAGGAAGGAGATGTCGGACTTCGGGACGCCCTGGTCCTTGACCAGATGGCGCCGCAGGCCGGTGGGAAGGCCGCTCTCGCCCGCCACCCAGCAGTAGACGCGCTGCCCTGGGAGGAGCTTCCAGGAGGACCTGACCGTCTTCAGGGCCAGCTGTCCCGGGACGCCGGTGTGGTCGTCGCGGGGCAGCCAGTGAACGGTGACGCCGGCGGGTGCCGGGACGGGTCGGATGTCCCTGGCGGTGGGAACTTCGAGGTAGGCGTGCCCGGTGAGATCGGGCGGTGACTGTTCCAGGATCGACAGCAGGGCTGGTACGGCGCTCTCGTCGCCGACGAGCAGGTGGGACTGGACGGCCGGGGTGGGAAGGTAGCCGATTCCTTCGGGGAACAGCCCGACCGGGTCGCCGGGGCTGGCATGCAGGGCGAACGCGGAGGCGGGGCCGGCATCGGCGTGGTCGCCGTGGAGGACGAACTCGATGTCCATCTCGCATGCGTCGGGGCGGAACGCGCGCACGGTGTAGAGGCGCACGCAGGGGCGGACGGCCGGCCGCATGAGCATGAACTGGGCCAGCCAGCCGTTGTGCGAGGCGGTCGGCATGGCGAGTTCCCGCTGGCCGTCGCGACGGAAGAAGAACCGGCAGGACTGGTCGAACCCCATGGGTTCGAAGTCGGCCAGGTCGGGGCCCTGGAGGGTGAGGGTGACGAAGCTCGGGCTGGTGCGTTCGGTGCGGGCGACCGTGGCACGGAGCATCCTGCGCCGGGTCGGTGACTCGTGTCGGGGCATGGTGGAGCTCCCGGTGGGGTGGGTCAGGCGGGGTGGGTGAAGGCGGGGAGGAGGATTTCGTCCGTCAGACGTTCGAGGAACGCGTCGGTGACGGGGACGTTTGCCACGAGAATCCGATTGAGCAGCACGCCCTGCGCCAGTTCGCTGAGCCAGGACGGGTCCACCCCGGAGCGCAGCTCACCGCGGTCCTGGGCGCGGTCCATGACCTCCTCCCACATGCCGTCGAGGGGCTGGGCGAGCTGCCGTTCGGTCGCCTCGCGCAGGTCCGCGTCACGGCGGCCGGCGTCCACGAGGTTGCGCAGCATCGCGCCGTCCCGCTTGAGCCAGTTACTGACCAGCCGCAGCGCCTCCAGCACGTCGGCGCGGAAACCGCCCTGGTCGGACACGGTGAAGGAGAAGTCCACCCGACGGCGTACGGCGTCGATGACCAGCTCGTGCTTGGTCGGCCAGCGTCGGTAGAGGGTCGTCTTGGACACGCCCGCCCTGGCCGCCATGGCGTCGAACGTCAGCCGGTCGAAGCCGACCTCGCTGAGAAGCTCCACGGCGACGGTGAGGATGCGGCGTTCTCGTTCTCTGACCTTCGCTCGGGATTGCACAGTACGAAACTGTAGCGTACCACTTTGATTAGGCAACCCTTATTAAACCGGTAAGGGTGGGTCGGCCACTCGTCGGGCGCACCGGAGGCCTTCCGGGTCGAAGAGCCTCCGGTGCGGTTACTCCCGGTTGGCCGGGGTCCGTCTCCGTGGCGTCGGACCTGGGCGGTCCATATGACGCTAGAGCGTCACGACCGGCTCGCCGTCGAGGAAGATCGCGTGCGTGTTGTAGAACGCGTCGAGACCCTCGGGGCCGAGTTCGCGCCCGTAACCCGACTGCTTGACGCCGCCGAACGGCACCCCGAGATCGATGGTGATGCCGTTGTTGATCGAGACCGTGCCGCTGTTGATCTTGCGGGCGACATCGAGCGCGTGCTGCTCGTCGGCGCTGAAGACGGCGGCGTTGAGCCCGAACTCGGTGTCGTTGGCCAGCCGGATCGCCTCGGCCTCGTCCTCGTCGCGGTAGGTGAGCACCGCGGTCACCGGGCCGAAGATCTCCTCCTGTGCGACACGGGAGTCAGGCGTCACGTCGGTGATGATGGTCGGCAGGACGTAGTAGCCCTTGTCGAAGCCGGGCGCGCGGCCACCGCCGACGGCGAACGTCGCACCTTCCTGCCGGGCCGTCTCGAAGAAGCCGAGGACCTTCTCGTAGTGCGCCTTGTTGATCATCGGGCCGACCGTCGCGTCCGGGTCGGTCGGATCCCCGACCTTGACACCCGCGAACGATGCGGCCAGCGCCCCGACGATCTCGTCCTTGCGGCTCTCCGGAACGATCAGCCGGCTCGGGTTCGTGCACACGGCGCCGTTGTTGTTGCAGACGTTGATCGTGAGCGTGTAGACGATCCGGTCGAGATCCGCGTCGGGAAGGATCACCGCCGGGGACTTGCCGCCGAGTTCGAGGGTGACCTGCTTGAGGGTGGGCGCCGCGGCCGCGGCGATCGCGCGCCCGACGCCTGTCGATCCGGTGAACGTCACCTTGTCCACGCCCGGGTGGCTGACGAGTTCCTGGCTCTGCTCGGGACCGGCGGTGAGGACGTTGATCACACCGGCGGGCAGGCCGACCTTGAGTGCGGCGTCCGCGACGTAGCCGGCGCTCAGCGGTGAGAAGTCGGACGGCTTCATGATGATCGTGCAGCCGGCCAGGAGAGCGGGGGGAAGCTTGAACGCGGCAAGGCCGAGCGGCGCGTTCCACGGCACGATCGCGGCCACGACACCGACGGGCCGCTTCTCGATGTGCGCGGTGGCGCCGGTCAGGCCGGTGCGGACCTCGTGGAGTTCGGTCGAGTCGGCGAGGCTCGCGTAGTAGCGCAGCAGGCCGGCGAAGGCCAGCGGGTTGCCGCGGGCGGCGCCGAGGACCAGCCCGGTCTCGGCCGTCACCACTTCGGTGATGGCGTCCGCGTGCCGCTCGATCTCGTCGGCGAGCGCGAGCATGTAGTCGGCCCGCTCCTTCACGGACAGCCGGGGCCAGGGCCCCTCGTCGAAGGCGGTCCGCGCGGCCCGCACCGCGGCATCCACGTCGGCACTCGACGCCAGTGCGACCCTGCCGAACTCCTCTTCCGTCGCCGGGTTGACCAGCGACTGGGAGCGACCGTCCGCGCTCGGACGCCACTCGTTGCCGATGAACAGGTCCCGCTCGACCACGGGGGCTGACTGATCCTGAAGTGCCATGGAGAACTCCTCTTTCTCTCTGCGCGTCCCGTGTGGAAGGCGCAGGTCTGACGCTCGTCCACCGGTGAGCTGCGAGGAAGGTCCGCTCCTACCTGGGTCCGGCAGGGCCAGGCAGGGCGGCCGGCGGCGGCGTACCGTCGATGAGGTGGAGGCGACCATCGGGAAGTTCCTGCGAAACCGACGTGGGCACATCACGCCAGGTCGCCCTGCTCGCCGGAGTCAGCCCGGACTACTACCAACGCCTGGAGCAGGGGCGGACCGCGCAGGTCTCCGACCAGGTGCTCGACGATGTCGCGCAGGCGCTCTCCCTCTCGGACGTGGAGACCGAGCACCTTCGCAACCTGGCCCGCCCACGTCAACGCGCTCACAGGAATGGCAGTCCGTACGGTTGCTGGGCGCCCGACGGCCCTACCTGTAGGGGCTCGTCTCCTGGGAGTCGTGGCAGAAGTAGCGCGAGGCGATCACGGCCTACTACAGGGCGCAGCCCTACTGGGGCTGCCTCATCGGCTCGATGGTCAACAAGCTTGTCGGGAGCCGCGACCAGGTCGCCGCGGCAGCCCAGAACGCGATGGCCGACTGGCAGCGCCTGCTCCAGACCGGGGTGGAGCGCATGATCGCCGCGGGCCTGCTCGGGACCCGACACCGACCCTCTGAGGCTCGCACGCTCGATTCTCGCCATCCTGCAGGGCGGGCCGGCGATCACATGACCAAGTCGACCTGTGCCGAAGGGCCGCTCCTCGACGCGCTCGACACGATCTTCCTCACCCTGCGAGAACACGCCGTAGATCCCCCACGCTGAGGGCGGCAGTCGAAACGGCTCGTCGAGCCACGCTCAGGGGGTTGCCGAACTCGTCTCTTCGTCAGACTTCGGTCCTGCGGCAGGGACACCCTGACCGGCCGGGTCGGGTCGGTCGGCAACCCTGGTCAGCAGAATCCCGAGGGCCTCAGCCGTGACTGCGGCATGCAGGTGACCGATGAGCGGCCGGACTACCGACCGACGGTACGCCGGCGTTGGCCACTCGTGGCGTAGAGCTGGTCGAGATCGTGGTTGAGGGTCACGTCGGCGCGGACCGCGACCCGGAAGGGCCCAGCCTGGCGACCGCGAGGTCACGCTCGGCCTTCCGGCGGCCGACAAGGTAGACGGTGGCGCCCTCGGCGACGAAACGCTCGGCAGCGCCCAGCCCCAGTCCGTTGGAGCCCCCGGTGAGGACCACCGTGCGCCCCTCGAATCTCTACTTCGCGACCAGGCTCTTGTCACTCATGGTCGGGGACCGAGACGATCCGGCCTCGGAGCCCGCCCGCGGCGAGGGCGTGGTGGGCATCGGCGATCTGCTCCAGCGGATAGGTCTTCGCCACCCGCAGGCTGATCAGACCGGCGCCCGCGTAGGCCGCCAGCTTGGCCAGGCGCCCGGCGTCGGTGTGCCACGCCAGATTGGTCATCCGCACCTCGCGGCGCGACTGGGGCGCGGAGTTGAGCAGCGACACGAACGCACCGCCGTGCCGTACGGCGTCCACCGCCCCGGCGGCCAGGTTGGCCGCGTCGACCGCGCCGTCCACGCCCCCGGGCACCAGCCGGCGCACCGTGGGCACCAGGTCGTCGTCGCGCGAGACGAAAAGCTGCGCACCTGCCTCCAGGACGAGCTTCTCGTCGGCCGGTCCGGCCTGGGCGATCACGTTCAGCCCCCGCAGCCGCGCGAGTTCGACCGTGAAGAGCCCCACCCCGCCGGCGGCGCCCGACACCAGCAGCCACTGCCCCGGCTCCAGGGCCAGCGCGTCCAGCGCCTGGTCGGCCGTGGTCGCGTTCAGCCCGACCGTGGCCAAGGGCACCAGGTCTGTTCCATCCGGCGCCGGGGCGAGTTCCCACTCTTCCAGTACGACGTACTCGGCCTGCGTGCCCAACGGCCGGTCCAGTCGCTCCTGCGTGCCGAGCACTGAGTCTCCGACGGCGAATCGGGTGACGCCCTCGCCGAGCGCGGCGACCGTGCCGGCCACATCCGTGCCGAGGCCGAACTGCGGGCGTGCCGCTGTGGCGCCGTACTGAACGATGAGCCCCGTGCGCACCATGACATCGGCGAAGTTGACCGTAGCGGCGGCCACCTTGACCAGTACCTCTCCGGGCCCCGGTTCGGGCGTCGCCACCTCGACGACCTCGATCGCCTCGGGACCGCCGAACTCCCTGACTACTGCTGCACGCATCTGTCCTGTCCTTCTCTCCGCGCATCCCGTGTGGAAGACGCAGGTCTGACGCTCTTCCACCGGCGAGCTGCGAGGAAGGTCCGCTCCTACCTGGGTCCAGCAGGGCCAGGCAGGACTGCCGGCGGCGGCGTACCGTCGATGGGATGGAGACGACCATCGGTGAGTTCCTGCGAACCCGACGCGAGCGCATCACGCCTGAACAGGCGGGGCTGCCCCCCAGCCTCACGCGGCGGCGGGTACCGGGACTGCGACGCGAGGAGGTTGCCCTGCTCGCCGGAGTCAGCCCGGACTACTACCAACGCCTGGAGCAGGGGCGGACCGCGCAGGTCTCCGACCAGGTGCTCGACGCTGTCGCGCAGGCGCTCTCCCTCTCGGACGTGGAGACCGAACACCTTCGCAACCTGGCCCGCCCGCATCGAACCGACGCCCAGGCGAGAACCAAGCGAGATGCAGCGAGAGTGATACCCGACGAGCCGCTGGTCCGGCTGCTGGAAGCTATGGGGGACGCACCCGCGGTGCTGCTCGGCGCCCGCCTCGACATCCTGGCGGCCAACGCCGCGGCCGAGGCCGTGTTCGACGTGAGCGGCATGCCGCAGCCCCGCAACGCAGCACGACAGCTGTTCCTGCACCCAGAGTCCCGAGCTCGGTACGCGAACTGGGAGGCGATCGCCGCGGAGACGGTCGCCCAGCTGCGCCTGCTCACTGGCCGCCGACCCGACGACGCCAAACTGGCAGCACTGGTCGGTGAGCTGGCCATCCGCAGCGAACCGTTTCGGCGGCTGTGGGCGACCGGCGACGTACGGGAGAAGCGGCTGGGCGTCACCCGTATCGTGCACCCGGTCGTCGGCACGCTCGAGTTCGAATACCACATGCTCACCGTGCCCGCCCGCCCCGATCGCTCACTGCTCACATACCTGCCGCAGCCCGGCTCACCGACGGCTGAGAGCCTCAGGATGCTGCTGAGCTGGGTTGCCGACCAACCCGACCTGGCCGGTCAGGAAGTTCCCGCCGCAGCACCGGAGTCCGACGGAGGGGCGAGCCCGGCAACCGCATGAGCGTCCGTTGGGCCTGGTTCGAGGACGTCCTGTCACGGAGACAGCTGCTGAGGCTCCGCCCCGACTGCCGGGGCGGAGCCTCTACGCATTGGAAGGGAAATCCGCTGCTCGCCTTTCGGGAGTTGTTGCCGAGCTGGGAGGACGGCCGCTGTGTCTGCCTAACGCCTCCTTCCAGGACGCGTTCTGGACGCAGGTTGGACACAAGGATCGGGAAAGACTGACAAGGGCCGGGAAGGACTGAGGGGTCAAACCGCGTCTGACCTGGGAAAACGGCCAAGATGAGCATAGATCGACAAGGGCTGGCAAGATCCTCAAAGGACTCATAATCCGTCGGCCGTGGGTTCGAGTCCCACCCGCCCCACTTCGGCAGGGCTCTGACCTGCGGAAACGTTCATTTTGTCCTGTCGGATCGTCAACTTTGCCTGAACGGACTGAATCCGCTGCTCGTGGGTTTGGAGTCCGGCGGCGGTTGGGGGAGTTCCAACCCGTCTGACCTGCGGCTGAGTAGATGATCGAGGGTGTCACTCGCGTCCCGGCGACTGCCGTGGGGGCCGATGTAGAGACCCAGGGGCCGTACAGGGGCCGGGGCGGCGCGGGCGTCGGCCCCGGAGGGCCGTCGGCGGGCCAATTCCCGAAGGGTCCGCCCGGTGAGCCGGCCGGGGCCGCACAGCAGGTCTGAAGGGGCTGTCGCTGTCAACTGGCATCCCCTTTCCGTGGACATGGTCCTCGGCGGTCCATGAGCCGATCATGCCCGTGTGAGGACATCGCAGACCGGTGAGTCAGTTCTGTGGTGGGCCGTGGACGCGGTCCTGCGCTAACGGTGCGGCCGTGAGGAGTTCGTGCGCGGCGCGTCCCTGAGCAGTTGATCTGCGTCCGCCTCGATGCTTGGCAGGGTGTCGGAGTCGGCGTCGAAGCCGACAATGACGGGAACGACGTGGGACCGTCCTTGCGGCGTGACGTTTCTGGCCCGGGTAGACACGCTCTCGTTCTCGCTGAACGCGGAGGCCGTCACGATACTTCCGCGAGGCTCCCTGCAGGATGCGCTTGACCGGGACCTGGAGCTTCGCGCCGGTGATGGTGTGCGGGACCGCGCCTTGATCTTTCTCTGCACCGCGTCAATCGAGCGGGCGCTTCCGGTGTGTCGTCAGACGGCCTTCAGGAGCCGACGGGGCAACAGATTGAGCTATGAGAACCCCCGGCGAAGGGTCTATGGGGCGATCGACTTCGACTCTTCGCCGGGGGTTCTCGTCTGGTCAGCTCACGCCGCGCCGATGTGTCTTTGCTGCTGCCTCAGCCGGTGAGCTGCATCTGCATCTGCAGTTGTAGCAGCTCCTCGACGTGCCGGACCTCGACGATCCGGCCGTCGACCACCCGCGCGAGAGCGATGCCGGAGCAGGTCACGTCACGGCCGGTCGCGGGCAGTCCGAACCAAGGGCCGGTGTGGGTCGCTGTGACCACCCACTGGGAGACGACCCAGCCGTCGTCGGTCTCGGCCTGGTAGACGATCTCGTGGTGAGGGTTGGTGAACCCGTCGCGCATGGCAGCGACCATCCCCTTCATCCCCTCGATCGCCGAGGGAGCCCCTGCGGGCAGGTTGTGGTCGACGAGATCGGGCGAGACCAGGGTGTCCACTGCATCGATATCGCCCGCGTCGAAGGCGGCGAACAGGCGGGTAGGGACATCGCGGGCGGAAGTGGGTTGGCTGTTCATCAGGGGTTTTCCTCTCACCTCGGTGTGACGGCTCTCGAAGTCGGTCAGGCTGTGGGGTTGGTGGGGTAGAAGGCGTTGATCTCGGCCAGGACGCGGTCGGGTGCTTCGTGGAGGAGGAAGTGTCCGGCGCCGGGGACGTCGGCGGAGGTGGCGTGGGGGGCGGCGTCCTGGAGGGGCGGCAGGACCATGTCGGCGAGGCCGGACTGGGTGATCATGCGGACCGGGATGGTCAGCGGGGTCTCCTGGAGTTTGGTGTTGTCGGCCTCGTCCTGGATCTCGGTCCGGTAGAGCTCGAAGCCGGCGTGCAGGACCTGGGGGCGGGAGTACAGCCGCACGAACTCGGCCAGTTCATCGGCGGAGATGTTCTCGCCGGCGGTCTTCATCCCCTCAAAGAAGTGGGTGAGGAAGGTCTCGACCCGGCCGGTGACCAGTTCCTCCGCGAGGGGACGCTGCTTGTTGAAGGAGAAGTGCCAGAACATCGACTCGATGGCGGCGAACTTCAGGTTCTTGCCGGTCAGGCCGTAGTCCATGAGGAACAGGCCCGACACCTGCTCGCGGTACTGGGCGGCCAGTGGATAGGCGACGCTGACGCCGAAGTCGTGGGCGACGACCTGCACGTTCTCGCGGTGGCCGAGGTGGTCGAGCAGCTTGTGGACGTAGGTGGCCAGGACCGTCTTGGCCCTGGAGGGCGGGTTCCCGGTCGAGTCGCCCAGGCCCGGCAGGTCGATGGCGATGACGGTGCGGCCGGGCAGCAGCGAGGGCAGGATCTGGCGGTACTCGTACCAGCTCTGCGGCCAGCCGTGGAGCAGCACCATGACCTGCGGGCCGTCGCCGCCGATGACGTAGTGCATCTGTACGTCGTCGATGGTGGTGAAGCCGTGTCGGAAGAGCTCGTTGAACTCGGCGTCGTTCTTGGTCGCCGCGTCGTAGCCGGGGCTGAGCGGCTCCTCCGACCCGACGGCCGGGCCGGTCGTGGAGGCTGTGGTGGAAGCGTTCATTATGGTGCGTCCTTTGTGGTGGTGGGTGCCGTTGTGCGCGGCGCTGCGGCTGGAGGCCGACGGCCTCCGCCGGTCGAGAACTCTGCGTGGAGCGCGAGCCCCGGGACGTTCAGGGGCAGTGCGGCCGCCCGGGGTGGGCGGTCAGACGGCGATGCCGCCGTCGACGTTCCAGCTGGTGCCGGTGATGAAATGGGCTTCGGGGCCGGCGAGGTAGGCGACGGCGCTGGCGATGTCGGCGGGCTGGGCGAAGTGGTCGAGTGGCATGAGCTGCTTCAGGGATTCCGCATACGGGCCGGAGTCAGGGGTCATGTCCGTAGTGGTGGGGCCGGGTTGCACGTTGTTGACGGTGATGCCGTGCGGACCGAGTTCGCGGGCCAGGCCGCGGGTGAGGCCGGCGACGGCGGCCTTGGTCAGGGCGTAGACGGTGGCGCCGGGGAAGGGGACGCGGTCGACGATGACGCTGCCGATGGTGATGATGCGACCCCCTTGGCCGAGGTGGGGAGCGGCGGCCTGGACGGCGCTGAACACGCCCCGGACGTTGACCGCGATCATCCGGTCGAACTCCTCCAGCGGGTAGTCCTCGATCGGCACCATGTGGGCGACGCCGGCGTTGTTGACGAGGATGTCCAGTGCGCCGAAGTGCTGTGCGGTGCGGCTGACCGCGGCCCGGACGGCGTCGTGGTCCGCGCTGTCCGCTTGCACGGCCAGGGCGCCCGTCGCCTCTGCCACGGCGTCGGCCTGGTCCTTGGCGTTGGCGTAGGTGAAGGCGACCTGGGCGCCGTCGGCGGTCAGACGGCGCACGATCGCGGCACCGATGCCCCGGGAGCCGCCCGTGACCAGGGCGGTTTTGCCTTCGAGGAGTCACATGCCGGACTGGGTGGTGCCGGGGGCGAGCTGGGTGCTCATAAGAGGGGTCTCCGATGTCAGCGTCACTTCATTTACGAACCGAACCGCTCGGTTACTATATGCGCGATGACACTAACCTGAGCAACCACGGGAGTCATTCCGTAGCGGCGAACTTTTTCTCAAGGAGGCTTCGATGCCCAGCACGGGACGGCCCCGGTCCTTCGACACCGACGAGGCGCTGGAGGTGGCGATGCGGGTGTTCTGGGCCGAGGGTTACGAGGGTGCCTCGCTCGCCGCGCTGACCGAGGCCATGGGGATCAACCGGCGCAGCATCTACGCCGCCTACGGCAACAAGGAGGAGCTGTTCCGCAAGGCCGTCGACCGCTATGTGCAGGGCCCGGGAGCCTTTGTGGCCCCGGCACTTGAGCTGCCCACCGCCCGGCAGGTGGCCGAGGCGATGCTGCACGGAGGCGTGGAGGCCCACACCGCGCCCGGCTGCCCGCGCGGCTGCCTGCTGGTGCAGTCCGCGCTGGCCGCCGGGCCGGAAAGCGAACCGGTCCGCCGCGACCTGGCCGAACGCCGCGAGGCCGGAGTAGCCGCCCTGCGGAAACGGTTCGAACAAGCCCAGGCCGAGGGTGACCTGCCACTCACCGCCGACCCGGAAACCCTCGCCCGCTATGTGCACACCGTCGGGCAGGGCCTCGCCGTACAGGCCGCCGGCGGCGCCAGCCGAGAAGACATGCACCGCGTCGCCGACCAGGCGCTCAGCACCTGGCCGAGCTCGTGAATCAGCAAGTTGAAGTTTTGTTGCCGAGTCAGGCGATGAGACCTGCGTCCTTGGCTGATCCGACTGGCGCGTTGCGATCCAGGTCCATGCATAGTCCGGTGGGCAAATCACCCTTTGGCGTTAGGGATGATGCTCCGCCCCGGGAGCAAGGGGTGGAGCATCATCTCGTCGGTAATGGACTCCGCTGTGCGTAGATTCCATCCTCTTGGCTGACCGGCCGGGCCGGTCCCGCGGCTGCCATTATGACACCAGTGGTGTATGCTGTCAGTGTAATAAATTGCAGATGGGGCGCATGCATGGCTTGGAAGATTGTCGTGGTCGAGCCGGCTCTTTCGTGGCTTCACGGCCTGCGCCGTACTGACCGCGACACCCTGATCCAGGTCAGCCAGGCTGTCACTGCCCTTCAGGAGGAAGGCCCCGCGCTGGGTCGCCCTCTGGTGGATACGATCAAGGGGTCGGTGCTACCGAACCTCAAGGAACTCCGCCCCGGCTCGGCAGGGGCCACGGAAGTACGCTTGCTGTTCGTGTTCGACCCGGACCGCCAGGCCGTGATCCTGGTCGGCGGCGACAAGGCGGGCAACTGGTCCGGCTGGTACCGCGTCGCTGTGCCCCAGGCGGAGCAGGCGTACGCCGAGCATCTGAAGCGAATCGACGGAGAGGACGGGGCACGATGACTGATCACCTCAAGGACCCGCAGGCCGTCTCCTGGGGGGACCTGGCCGAGGATTTCGCCTTCACTGATGCCGAAAAGGACCAGATCCAGAAGGGGGCGCAGGCGATGGTCCTGGCCTCCCGCGTGCACCGCCTCGCAGAGTTGCGGAAGCGGCAGCACACCACACAGGTCCAGGTCGCCGAAGCCATGGGTGTCACCCAGGCCCGTGTCTCGCGCATCGAGAAGGGCCAGTTGGAGCGCAGCGAGGTCGACACCCTCGCCGCCTACGTCAAGGCGCTCGGCGGCAAGCTGAAGATCGTCGCTGACTTCGGTGATGAGAGCTACGTCCTCGGCTGACCCGATCGGCGCGCCGCTACCCAGGTCGATGCGCAGCCAGGTGGACGGGATCGCATCTGACGTCAGGGATGATGCTCCACCCCGGGTCTGGGATGGAGCATCATCGCGTCGGTAAGAGACTCCGCTGCGCGAAGGGTCCAGCCCCTCGGCTGTGCTGGGCGGACGCGGCTGCTGCTGTGGTATGCGTCCAACTCGGCGACCCCCAGGGGCCATTGAGGGGCCACAAGGACAGGAACAGACCGACAAGCACTGCACGGGACTGACACGGATCAGCACGTCTGACCTGCAAGAACGGCGTGAATCGGCAATGATCGGCAAGGGCCGCCAAGATCCCCAATGGACTCATAATCCGTCGGCCGTGGGTTCGAGTCCCACCCGCCCCACCTGTGCACGCCTCTGACCTGCGGAAACGTTCATTTTGTCCTGTCGGATCGTCAACTTTGCCTGAACGGACTGAATCCGCTGCTCGTGGGTTTGGGGTCGGGTAGTGGTCGAGGAGTTGCAGCCCTTCTGACCTGCGGTGGAGCAGATGATCGAGGCCGTCACTCGGGGTCCGGGCGGCTGGCTTGAGGTCGATGACGAAACCCAGGGGCCGTACGGGGGCCGGGGCGGCGCAGTCGGGTCCTGGCCGACGGTGTCTCCGAGGTGATTCGCTGTCCGCAATCACCTGTCGTGTGGGCAGGAGATCGACATCCCATTGCGGCCAGTCGAATACCGGGTCGGCAGCGAGGGCGGTGCGGATGCCGGTACATCTGTCTGGTTCGCGGTCGCGTGCTGGGGAACTGCCCGAAGAGAAAACGGCCCTGCGGGGGTCGTCATCGGCCTCACCGATCTGTATGAGGACACGGCAGACGAGGGGGTTCGACTCCCCTAGGCTCCACTTGCTTGCACCCCTTACCTGAGGAAACGCAGGTCAGTGGGGTGCTTCCTCGGCGGATCCCCTGGGTTCACGTGGAGTCTCCTCGCGGACGCGAAAGCCCAGGCACCCGGACAGCATCACCAACCCCGCCCGCGCGGGACTTCACGGCGCGGGAACGGGACACGGCCTCATCGGCATGCGCGAGCGCGCGGACGCCGTCCACGGCACCCTCACCACGGCCATGCGCCCCGACGGCACCTTCCGCGTCCACGCCACCCTTCCCCTGCACCCGCCAAGGACGACAGCCTGTGACCCTGCGCATCCTCCTCGCCGACGACCAGGCCCTCCTGCGCGGCACCTTCCGCCTCCCTATCGACACCGAGCCCGGCATGGAGGTCGTAGCCGAAGCAGGCAGTGGCCGTGAGGCTGTCGAACTCGCCTGCACCCACCGCGCCGATGTCATCGTGATGGACATCCGCATGCCCGAGATGGACGGCCCGGCGGCCACCCGCTTCATCAGTGCGGACGAGGGCCTGGCCGGGGTGAAGATCCTCACTCTCACCACCTTCGAGGAGGACGAGTTCGTCGCCCAGGCCCTGCACGCCGGCGCCAGCGGATTCCTCGGCAAGGGCATCGACCCGGCGGGCCTGCTCAAGGCCATCCGGATCGTCGCGGCCGGGGAGGCCCTCCTCTCACCGGCCGCCACCAAGGCCCTCATGTCCCGTTACCTCACCCAGCCGACCGCCGTCATCCTCGAGCACCTGCTCACCCGCCTGGCCACCCTGACTCCGAGGGAATGCGAGGTGATGACCCTGGTCGCCACGGGGCTGGCCAACGGCAAGATCGCCGAGCACCTCTTCATCACCCCCTTCACGGTCAAGACCCACACCAACCGTGCCATGGCCAAACTCGGCGCCCGCGACCGTGCCCAACTCGTCGTGGCTTACCAGACGGGCATTGCCTCCATCGGTCCCTCATAACGGGGGAGATGTGATCCGGTGATTAGTACGCGCACGGGCGGCCGGTCGGCGGTCCGGGGCTGACGAGTCCGCTCTCGTAGGCGATGGTGACGAGGTGGGCGCGGGAGGAAGCGCCGAGCTTCCGCAGGATCCGGTTCACATGGGACTTGACCGTGAGAGGGCTGATGCCCAGCAGGCGCGCCGGCGTGCCGTTGTCGGGCTGGGTCGCGACCAGGGCGAGTACCTGCCGTTCCCTGGCGGAGAGTTGATCCAGTGTCGGACTGGGAGGGGTGGCGGAGATCCTCGTCACCATGGATGGCGAGGAGATGACCGTCCCGCCCCGGCTGATCAGGTCGAGAGCCACCACGAAGGCAGCCGCTTCCATCTGCTGGCCGAGGATGCCGGTGACGCCGACGCGCAGGAGCGAACCGGCCTCCTCGGCGGGTGTCTCACCGATGACGGCGAGCGTGGTCCGGGCTGCGGCCAGGCGCAGGGACAGCAGTGTCGTGGTCCGCGGGGAAGAAGCCATGGCCATGGCGTCGATGAGGAGTATGTCCGGCCTCAGTGAAGGCAGTTGGGCCAGAGCACTGGCCAGGTCGGGGATCTGCGCCTGGACGATCAGGAGGGCGGAGTCCTCGATGACGCGCGCCTAGGCCTCCCGCAGGAGAGCGGGGCCGCCCGTCAGGAGTACCCGGTGCATCGTTCGTCCTTCGGGTCGCCTGGAGGAGTGGGGATTCGAGCGGTGGCGGTCCGGTCCCGAGTGGGCTCACGATGCAGTCGGCGCCGCGAGCCCACCGGATGGATTCAGGAGACGGGCTGGGGTTCCTTGCGGTCCGTCGGCGCCGTCTTCTGAAGGCTGGTGCCTTCGACGTCAAGATCGGGCAGTATCCGGCCCAGCCAGGCCGGCAGCCACCAGGCGCCCCGCCCTGCGAGGGCCAGTACCGCGGGTACGAGCGTCATACGGACGGCGAAGGCGTCGATGGCCACGCCGACGGCCAGGGCGAACGCGATGGGTTTGATCAGGGAGTCGTCCAGCGGGAAGAACCCGGCGAAAACGGTGAACATGATCAGTGCGGCCGCGGTGACGACCCGAACGCTGTGGCGCGCACCGTCCGTGACCGACTGTCGTGCCCGGCCGGTGCGGGCCCATTCCTCGCGCATGCCGGACACGAGGAATACCTCGTAGTCCATGGCCAGTCCGAACAGCACGCCGATCAGGATGATCGGCAGGAAGCTGACGACGGGGCCACTGTGCGGCACACCGAGGACGTCGGACAGCCAGCCCCACTGGAAGACGGCGACGACCAGCCCGAGCGAGGCCCCCACCGAAAGCAGGAAGCCGACGGCGGCCTTGACGGGGATGACGAGCGAACGGAACACGATCATCAGTAGGAGCAGGCTGAGGCCGACGACGATGGCGACGAAGGGGAGGAGGGAGTCGCTGAGCCGGTTGGAGACGTCGATGTTGACCGCGGTGGTGCCGGTGACCGCGATGGAGGCACCGGTGGTGGCACGGAGGTCGGCGCTCGTCGCACGGATGTCGCGGACGAGTTGGCCGGTGCGGGCGCTGTCCGGACCGGACGTGGGCAGGACGGTGATGACGCTCTGTGCCGGGTCGCTGGTGGGCTGGGGCGGCAGGACGGCCTTGACGTTCTTGAGGGTCTGCAGCTTCCGGGCCACTTGGGTACCGGCTTGTGAACCCGCGGAAGCCGTACCGCTCTTGGTCTCGGTCAGCACGAGGAGCGGGCCGTTGAATCCGTCGCCGAACTTGTCGCTGATCGTGTCGTAGGCCTTGCGCTCGGTGGAGGCGTGCGGGGCGGAGCCGTTGTCGGGAAGAGCGAGGCGCAGGTCTGAGGCGGGCAGGGCCAGGGTCAGCAGGATGCCCGCCACGGCCAGCACCGTCAGCAGCGGTTTGGCGATGACCCACTTGGTCCAGCGGGCGCCCATGGTGGTGTGGCCGGTGGGCCCTTCGGTGTCGGCGGCCCGCCGGGCGGCGCGGCTGCCGGGCTTGGGCGTGAGCCTCGAGCCGGCGAATCCCGCGATGGCGGGGACGAGCGTGATCGCGGCCAGTACGGCGATGAGTACGGCTCCGGCGGCCCCGAGGCCCATCGTGGTCAGGAACGGGATGCCGATGACGCTCAGGGCGGCGAGCGCGATGATCACGGTGGTGCCGGCGAAGACCACGGCGCTGCCAGCCGTGCCGGTAGCCAGCGCGATGGATTCCTTCGGGTCGGTTCCGCGGGCGAGTTGCTGGCGGTGGCGCGAGACGATGAACAGGACGTAGTCGATGCCGACGGCCAGGCCCAGCATCAGGGCGAGCGTCACGGCCGTCGAGGAGATGCTGACCGCCGGTGCCAGAGCGAGCAGCCCGGCCAGACCGACGGCCACGCCGATCAGCGCGGGCAGCAGTGCCATCCCGGCGGTCAGCAGCGAACCGAACGTGACGACGAGGACGAGCAGCGCCACGGCCACGCCGATGATCTCCGACGGGCCGACGTGGACGCCCTTGCTGCTGTAGACGGAACCGCCGACCGAGGTCTTCAGCCCGTCCTGCTCGGCCGCCTTGGCCGCGTTCTCGATCGCGTCGATGGACGAGGTGCGGACCTGCGCGTTCTGTACCGGGTACTGGACCTGGACGATCGCCGTCGTCCGGTCCGCCGAGACGGCTCCCGAGGCGCGGGGCTCGACGACCTCGCTGACCTGGGGTGCCTTCTCGGCCGCCGTGACGGTCCGGGCGATGGCCGCGGCGTAGGGCGCCTCGGTGACCTGGTGGCCCTTGGGCGCGGTGAAGACGATCTGGGCATTGGCGCCCGCAACTTCTGGAAGGGTTTTGCTGAGGCTGTCCAGCGCACGCTGCGACTCGGTGCCGGGCACCGAGAAGCGGTCGTCGAGCTTGCCACTGAAGACGCTGACGCAGGTGATGAGCGCGGCCAGGGCGAAGAGCCATATGCCCAGGACCAGCTTTCGGTGGCGGTAGGCGCGGTGGCCCAGCCGGTGGAGCAGGACAGCCATGACGAACTCCCTTGGACGGTGGGATCCCGCAGGTCCGAGCGCGGACAGGGGCGGGGGAAGCGGCGGGCACACCGGTCGGGAATGCGGTCAGGTGACGGGCAAACGCCTACGGGTGCCGTGTTCGATAGGCCGACTTTATCACCTGCTCAAGTCGAGCGATCGAGTCGCTCGACTGTTACATCTTTCACGCTCGGCGTGAGCCCGCTGTGAGCCGGAGGACCGTGCGCGCGGCACGTGAGCCGCGAACGGGAGCTGGGGCTGAGAGGGCGGCGGTGTCGTGACCGGGTGCCGGGCCGGTCGGGCTCACCACGACGCGAGAGCTCGTCGAGGCAGGCAGGTCTCCGGGGTCGTCCCGGAGACCTGCGACCGGGTTCGTGGCCTGCTCGGAGATGGGCTCGGCGGCCGTCCAGGATGCGCGTCCCAGCGTCGGCGAGGGACGCCGGTGTGGCGGCGTACCAGGCCGCGGGGCACGGGGTTCGGGTCTCTGTGCGTGACGGCAAGGTCAGGTGGTTCTCCGGGCGCACGCCCCCGACCTGCTGGCACTGCCGGAGATGGACGTCACCCTGCCCCGGATGGGACAGGCGGCGGGGGCGAGGTGACCCCTGACACCGTCGTGGCGGGCCCCGAACGCCCGTGATCCGGATGGCCTGACCTGTGAGACCTCGCTGTGCAAGGCAGAGATCGTCGGCGCTGCCGCCCAGGACGAGCGAGCGACGCGGTATGGTGCCGCGCTCCTTCACCCGGGGCGTCGGAGAGCGCGCCTCGGCACCGTCGACGACGCCGAGCAGGGCGGCCCGGGCCGGATGCGGCAACCATGACGCCACCGAGTCTCCTGCCATCGGATCTGAGGAAGGAGCAGTCATGGGCCGCCGATGCCGTCCAGGCCGTCGACCACAAGTGCGTCGCCACCGTGGGTACGCCTCACGCCGAGCGCAACCGCGGGCCGGGAATTCGAAGACGTCGGTCACGTCTTGGAGCAGGGCGAACGGTGTCGTCGACGTCGACGCGGCGCCTCAGAGGGCGTTCTCCGCCGCCGTTCACACCGAGAACCGCGCCGGCTGGGCATGCGTCCGGCAGCTGTCAGCTTGCCGGTACGGACACCAGCTCCAGCCGACCGCCGGCCATGGCGACCACGGCGGACACGAAAGCCTGGAGGCAGGTGTGCTCGGCCTCCTCGTCGGGATGAGAGAGGCGCTGCATCGTGAGCCCGTCGAACCCGGCGAGGAAGAACCGGGCGATCGTTTCCGCGGGCTGGGCCAGCTGCTGTCCGGTGCGCTCGGCCGCCTCGGTCACCAGTCGCGCCGTCACCTCGGTCACCCCCCGGTGGTGGCTGTCGAGGGCCTCGCTCAGAGCGGGGGTGCGCAGTGCGAACATGGTCAGCTCCGAGAGGAGCTGATGGCTGGCGGGCTGCTCACGCACCGTTCGCCACAGAGCGGCGGCCAACGTGCTGGCCGTCTCCTCGAATCCGGCATCGGCCGGAGCGGCCGCCTCGACCTGGGCGATCAGATCCTGCGTGAGCTGCTCCATGACAGCGCGGTACAGCCCTTCCTTCGTGCCGAAGGTGTAGTGCACCGTGGCCTGAGCCACCCCCAGCTCAGCGGCGATGGCACGAGTGCTGCCGGCCGCGACCCCTTCCCTCGTCATGAAAGTGATCGCCGCTTTGATCAGCTGAGGACGGCGCTCGGCCGCGGGAACGTGAGCCATGACTGCATCATAGCGACCAAGTCTTGTGAACAAGTCGATCGAACAGGTCAGGCGCCGCGCTGACGGAGGATGCTGCAGTGGCACGGCCGCTGAGGTCCGGTCTGTGGCCGCGTGGGTCAGTTCGCGCGGAAACGGCGGGTGAATACGTTGCCTCCACCCGCTCCCGGAAGCGGGAGGAACGAGGAGGCAGGCTCATGAAGGAAATCCAGTTTGATACGTGTGTGATCGGGGCGGGACCCGCCGGACTGGCGGTCGCGCGGGCTCTGGCGGAGCGGAATCTGCCGTACACACATCTTGAGCGGCACACCGGGTCCGGCGGTATCTGGGACATCGACAATCCCGGGAGCCCGATGTACGAGTCGGCCCATTTCATCTCCAGCAGGACCCTGTCGGGATTCGGCGGCTTTCCGATGCCCGACGACTTCGCCGACTACCCGCCGCACCGGCAGATCCTGTCGTACCTGCGATCCTTCGCCGATGCCTACGGGCTGACGGACCGGATTGAGTTCGGCGTCGAGGTCGCCGACGTCGAGAAGAACGCGGACGGCACGTGGACGGTCACCCGGGCCGACGGGCGGGCAAGCGTGCACGGACAGGTCGTCGTGTGCACGGGCTCGCAGTGGCACCCCAACATCCCTGACCTTCCTGGGGAGTTCAGCGGGGAGGTCCGGCACACAGTCGGCTACCGCAGCGCGGAGGAGCTGCGCGGCAAGCGCGTCCTGGTCGTGGGCGCGGGGAACTCCGGCTGCGACATCGCCTGCGACGCCGCCCGGAGTGCCGACCACGCGGTGATCAGCATGCGGCGCGGTTACTGGTTTATCCCCAAGCACCTGTTCGGCCGGCCGGTGGACACCATCGCCAACAGCGGGCCGCATCTGCCGATGTGGCTGGCGCAGCGCGTCTTCGGTGCCGTACTGCGGATCATCAACGGCGATCCGACGCGACTGGGGCTGCCGAAGCCGGACCACAAGCTGTTCGAGACCCACCCGGCCATCAACTCGATGCTGATCCACCACCTCCAGCACGGCGACATCACCGCCAAGCCCGGGATCGCCCGCACCGCGGGCAGGACCGTGCACTTCACCGACGGCACGAGCGACCACTTCGATCTCATCCTGCTCGCCACGGGCTACGTCCACAAAGTGCCCGTCGCGCAGCAGTACTTCGGCGACGAGCAGCACCCCGACCTGTACTTGTCGTCGTTCTCACGTGAGCACCTGGGCCTGTTCGGCATCGGCTTCGTGGAGACCAACTCCGGTGCGTACCGACTCTTCGACACCCAGGCGCAGCTGATCGCCGGGTATATCCACGACGCGCGGCACCAGCTGCGGAACGCTGAACGGTTCACCCAGATGATCCGCGCCGACCGCCCGGATCTGTCCGGCGGGCTGAAGTTCGTCGACTCGCCCCGCCACATCGGCTACGTCGACAGCGGGGCGCTCGTGAAGTACCTGGGCAAGGTCGCGCGCGACATGGGCTGGCGTACCGAGGGCCAGCCGCCGCAGGTGCGGTCCCTGCGCGCTGTCAAGGAAGGCAGCGCGGCATGAGCGGGTTCGACTACACCGACAAGGTCATGCTGGTGACCGGCGGCGCGGGCGGCATCGGCAGCGCGCTGTGCCACCGCTTCGCCTCCGGCGGCGCCCACTGCGTCGTCGTCGACATCGACCAGGCCCGGGCCGAGAAGGTCGCCGCCGACCTGCCCGGTGTCGGGCACACGGGCATCGGCTGCGATCTGATGGACCGCGCCCAGGTGGAGCGGCTCTTCGACCTGGTCGCCGATGCCTACGGCCGCCTCGACGTGCTCGTCAACAACGTCGGTATGACCAGCGCGGAACGCTTCGACGTGCGGAGCGTCGAGAGCATCGAGCGGGAGATCACTCTCAACCTGACGTCCCCGCTGATTGCCACCAGGATCGCCATTCCCCTTCTCTTGGCTTCCCGGGACGCCCGGGTGGTCACCACCGTGTCCCTCGGCGGAATCTTCCCCCTGGGCGAGACCCCGATCTACACGGCTTCCAAGTTCGGGCTGCGCGGCGCGATGCTCGCTATCGGCCTCGACCTGCGGAGCAAGGGAATCCTGGCCGGCTCGGTGTTGCCGTCGGCGACCGACACCCGGATGCTGCGTCAGGAGGCCGTGGACGGCGGCAACTCCATGCAGTTCCAGGACCGGCCCCAGCGGCCCGCCGACGTCGTCGCGGCCGTTGTGAGCCTGCTGGACAAGCCCCGCCTGGAGGCCTACCCCCGGACCGGTGAGTCCCGTCTGGTGCGGTTCGCGATGCTCGCACCGAACCTGCTGCCCAGGATCTTCCCGCTGTTCCGCAAGCGCGGTGATCGCGGCATGGCCCGCTATCTGGAAGAACTACGACGCCGCGGACTGGCCCGCCAGACCGACGGCCGCTGGGAGCTGGTGGAGGAAGCATGAGCACGCACCAGACGCTGCATGTCGTCAACCCCGCCACCGAGGAGCCGATCACCACCCTGCCCGCCGCGAGTGCCGACGACATTGCCAAGGCCGCCGAGCGGGCCCGGCAGGTCTTCACCGCCGGAGTATGGTCGCGGCTGCCGGTCCGGGAGCGCGCCGCGGTGCTGCTGCGGCTGGCCGACCTGATGGAACGCGACGCCGAGATTTTCGCCCGGCTGGACAGCGAGGACGCGGGCAAGCCGATCACGGAGTGCCGTACGGGCGACGTGCCGGGCGCGATCGAGTCGATCCGCTGGTTCGCCGAGGCGGCCGACAAGGTCTTCGGCCGTCTCGCGCCGAGCGGGCCCCACGGGCTGGGCCTCATGAGCCGCGAACCGGTCGGCGTGGTCGCGGCGATCCTGCCGTGGAACTACCCGCTGGCCATGACCGCGTGGAAGGTCGGACCCGCCCTGGCCGCGGGCAACTGTCTGCTGGTCAAGCCGGCCGAGGCAACCCCGCGTTCGGCCCTGCACCTGGCCACGCTCGCCGCCGAGGCCGGCCTGCCCGACGGGGTGCTCACCGTCCTGCCCGGGTACGGTTCCGAAGCGGGGGCGGCCCTCGCCCTTGACCCCCTCGTGGGGGCGCTCTCCTTCACCGGGTCCGCCGCGACCGGCCGCCGCATCCTCACGGCAGCCGCAGAGAGCAACCTTAAGCGCGTCGCACTGGAGATGGGCGGCAAGAGCCCTCAGGTGCTGATGGCCGACGCGCTCGCCTACGGGGACGAGCTGATCGACAACATGATCGAGGCCGCGTTCCTGACGACGGGGCAGAACTGCACGGCCGGCTCCCGCGTCCTGGTCCACCGCAGTATCGCCGATGAGATCCTGGAGCGGTTCACGGCCGCGGCCAGGGAACTCGTCATCGGTGACCCGTCCGACTCGCGCACGCAGGTGGGGCCGCTCATCGACCGTGCCGCCTTCGACCGGGTAGCGGGAGCCGTGGAGGTCGCCCGAGCCGGTGGAGCCAAGGTCCATACCGGGGGACTGCCCCACGGTCTGCCTCCGCACGGCGCCTACTACCCGCCCACCGTGATCACCCGCGCCCCCGACGGCAGCGACGTCCTTACCAAGGAGCTGTTCGGGCCCGTCGTCACCGTCCAGACCTTCGCCTCGGAGGACGAGGCGGTGCGGATGGCCAACGCCACCGAGTACGGGCTCGCCGCCTCGGTCTGGACCCGCGACCTCGACAGCGCGCTGCGGCTGGCACGCGGCATCGAGGCCGGAGTGATCTCCGTGAACGCCTACAGCGAGGGCGACATCACCACGCCCTTCGGCGGCTGGAAGCAGTCCGGATTCGGCGGCGTGGAGAAGTCCACCAACGCCTTCGACCAGTGGACCCGGGAGAAGACGGTCTGGATCCGCACACACTGACCTCGGGCCTGGGCCCTGGCCTAGGAGCGATCCGTACGCATCTGCTCCCGCAGGTGGACCGGGGAGGTACCGTGCCAGCGACGTACCGCGCGGCGCAGCGCGCGCTCGTCGGAGAATCCCGCCCGCCGGGCGATGTCACGCAACGTCAGTTCCGGCCGGAGCAGCAGCTGTTCGACGCGTTCCCGGCGTACTCCCTCGACGAGTGCCTCGTACGTCGTGCCGCAGTCGGCCAGTCGGCGGCGCAGCGTCCGTTCGCTCGTCGAGTGCCGCCGTGCCTGTTCAGCGAAGGAGGGGATCGCCGGCAGGCTCTGCGCGACGGAGATCTCCAGTACCTCCAGCAGGTCCTGCTGGTCACGGCGGGAAGCCATCTGCGCGTCGAGCATCTCCAGTGTCGACGCGTAGGCCACCGGATCCCGGCCGGGCATCTGGGTACAAGCCCACGTGGCGTCGATGAGCATCCGGTTCGTCGGGGCGCCGAATCGGACCGGACAGCGGAACAGGGCGCCGTACAGGTCGAGTTGGCGAGGTGGCGGAAAGGAGAACTCGACTGCCCGTGGCGCGAATGCCGGGTCGACGGCCAGCCGCGACAGTGTGACCACGGAGGCGAACGCCTCCTCGCTCAGGAAGGACGCCACGGCCGGGTCCATGGCGGGATCGGGGAGGTCGGCACGCAGCACGAAGGCCTCGTCCTCCTTGCTCGTGGCGGCCGACCACACGACCATCGCCCCGGACAGGTTCTGGTATTTCACTCCCGTCTCGATGGCGTGTTGCAGCGTGTCATCGGCCATCAGAGCGAAGCCGAGCAGGCCCCACGCGGTCAGGTGCTGTGCCGCTCCGACCTTCAGCCCCAGGCGCTCGTCCCGGGTGAGCTCGAGAGCACGCCGGATCACCGCGCTGCCCTGCCGGTACGACACCCTCAGCGCGGCGGAACGCATGACCGTCTCGTCCAGCCCGACCTGCTTCAGCAGGGGTCGCAGATCGATGCCGCGCTCGTCGGCGACTGTGACGAGACAGCGCAGGATGTTCGGCTGGATCGTCGCCGATGTGCTGCGGCTGGTCCCCGGAGGGTTCGCCGGGTCGGGGGCAAGGGACATCGCACTCACCTTCTCCTCGGCGACCACTGTAGGCAGCCTGGCACCACCCGGTCGCGGGCCTGGCCCCCCAAGTCCCCTGTACGGCCCCTGGCGTCCGGGCGCCCGCGTTCCACGCCTGACTACGGTTTCCGGAATCCGTACCGCGTTGACTCGTCGGCCCTCCCACGCACACTGGAAATGAAGGTGTGAAAGCACCATGCCCTCTAATGCCTTCCGGGCTGGGTCCGGGAGCCCAGTCTCCAAGATCGGTGCCCGGCGGGTCGCGACCATCGCGTTCGCCGCACAGGGCGCCTGTGTCGCCGCCGTGTACACGACTGTCCCGGCCGTCACCGAACACCTGAAACTGGCCCCTCTCCTGACGACCGCCTTGATGGTCGCTGTGGCGCTGGCGGCAGGGGGCGGCAGCTTCCTGGGTCTCTCCACGATCCGCCGTGCTGGTCCCGTCGCCGCGATGCGCGGGGCCATGCTGACGGCCGTGGCCGCGCTGGTGCTGATCGGCTGGGCCCCCGGCCAGGCTGCCGTCACCTGCGCGTACCTCCTCTTCGGGCTCGCTGTCGGCGCCCTCGACGTAAGCGTCAACACCCGGGCCGCCGAGATCGAACGCGCCTACGGCCGCAGTGTGTTCGGCTCGTTCTACACGGCATGGAGCATGGGCGGCGTGGTCGCGGCGCTGCTCACCGCCGGGGCAGCCCGGCTGGAGTGGCCCGTGGCCGGCGGCCTGACCCTGCAGGCAGGCAGCGTCCTGCTCCTCGCCGTGTGTATGAGCACACATGACCTCCCCGCCCCCAAGGGACCCCCGGCCGCCGTCGCGCAGCCCCCGCTCGGGCACCGCGTGTGGATCCGGCTCATCCCGTTCGGCCTGGTTCTCCTGGTCGTCTACGTGATCGAATCCTCCGTCTCGGCCTGGTCGGCGGTCTACCTGCGGCAGACTCTCGCCGCGTCCCTCACGGTCGCGCCGCTGGCGTACGCGGCCTATCAGGCAGGCACGGTCATCGGCCGAGCCGGCACCGATCGCCTCGTACAGAAGCTCGGAACGGTCACCGTCGTGCGCACCGCGGCCCTGCTGGCCGCCGGCGCCCTGGCAGCTCTGGCTGCCGCGCCGGGCTGGCCATTCGCCGTGCTCGCTTCCGGGGCGGCGGGCCTCGGGGTGTCTGTGCTGGCTCCGCTGTGCCTGGCTTCCGCCGCGCGATTGCGTCCAACGGCCTCGGAGGCGGTCCTGGCACGCCTGAACCTCTTCAACTACGCCGGGGTCATCACCGGCGGCGCCGTCGGCGGACTCCTCGGCTCCACCGGCCACTTCCGTCTCGCTTACGCGCTACCGGCCGCACTGGCCGTTCTTCTCCTGGCTGCCGCCCGCCACTTCACCCAACCTTCGAGCCCGACCCGCACGGAGAGCGTCCCTCCCGTCGACCGGGTAGATCCTCGACTACTCGGCTGAGCGATCGATGACGGGGGTGTCGCCGTCGAAGACGCCCCGAGGCCCCGGCCGGACGCTGGCACCGAGCCCGCCCTCGAATCGACCTCTGCCCCCGACTTAGATGAGGCCACGCGTGGAGAGGAACCCGCTCCACTGATCAACAGCGTTTTCGGCGATCTGCAAGGCGTCGTGCTCCGTGCCGCCGGACGCAATGCAGAAGCGGTGCGCCGAGGTCCCGGTGCCGACAGAGACCTCGACGTCGTTCCGCGCGATCGTCGTGGAAAGGTCGCCCGTCCTCGTCCTGTTCAGCTTGAGGTGCTTCGAGCCGTTGGCGAGATCTGCACAGACCTGGAGCACCGGACTGCTGTTGATCAGGTCCTCCACGGCTTTACTGGTCAATCTGCTCCCTGGATCGTTCAGGTGATACACGGTCTCGAGGAACGACAGAACCAGGTCGACTGCGGCGTCGGTGCCTCTTGGCGCGCCCGTGTATACGGCCCCGCACATCCTCAAGGCGGCGGCCTACCCGCTCCCACTGCGATTGCCAACCTTGGCCAAGCATGAAACGAGTGTCTCAGGCGGAGTCACCGCCGACATCTGCTCGTTAGGGAGCTCGACTATCCGCCCTCACGCGGTACAGCTCAAGAGGCTCCGCCCCTGAGTATCGGGGCGGAGCCTCTGCGCGTTGGAAGGGAAATCCGCTGTGCGAGGATTCTATCCCCTTGGCTGGACGGGGTGAACGCGGCTGCTGCTGTGGTGAGCGTTCAACTTATTGACTCTCAGGGGCCATTGAGGGGCCGCAAGGACAGGAACAGACCGACAAGCACGGCAAAGGGCTGACACGGATCAGCACGTCTGACCTGCAAGAACGGCGTGAATCGGCAATGATCGGCAAGGGCCGTCAAGATTCCCAATGGACTCATAATCCGTCGGCCGTGGGTTCGAGTCCCACCCGCCCCGCTGTGCACGGCTGTGACCTGCGGAAACGTATCATCTGGCGTACTGATTCAGAGGTTTGCCGCAACGGACGGAAACCGCTGCTCGTGACTTCAACTCTGGGGCCGTAGGGGTTAGTTCGAATCGCTCTGACCTGCTCTGACGTGGTGGCCCGGGTGCTGGGCACGCCTCCGTAGCCGACCTTTTCGAGGGGCTGGACGCCCAGTTCTGGATGCTGGCTGGACGCGAGGAATCGCAAGTGCCGTCTGGTGATCTTCGAGTCGGCCTTCTGTCCGGGGCGGCGTGTGGGTGCGGCGGTCCGTGCGAGGGGACTGTGGCCGAGGTGTGTGCCGGGATAACGGCCCGTACAGGAAACGGCCCAGCGCGCCCTTGCCTCATGCTGCGGCGTGCGCGCCCCTGTCGCGTGGTGACACGGCCAGGTAGCCGACGAATCCGATGATTGCCACCGTCCAGGCGAGGGTGACCGGTGCCAGGCCGAGGTCGAGGCCGCCGCGGGTGTGGGGGAGTGCCATCCAGTCGGCGAGGGAGGCTCCGAGGGGGCGGGTGATGACATAGGCGGTCCAGAAGGCGGTCACCGCGCCGAGGGCCCCGAAGCGGTGGGCCAGGGCGGGTGCGCAGATGGCGACTGCGAAGAGGGCGACCGAGCCCAGGTAGCCGAAGCCGACGGTGGCGGTGAGATCGCCCGTGGCGGTGCCGAGGGCGAAGGTGGCGAGGACGGCCGCCCAGTAGAACGCCTCACGGCGCCGGGTCCGGATGGTGTGGATGGAGAGGGTCCGCTCGCTCGCGTACCAGAGGGCGAAGACCGCGGCCAGTACGACGAGGAACGCCGGGGTCGAGACGGCGTACGGCACGCCGAGGCCGACGTGCAGGACGTCGGCGGCCATGGTGCCGAACACGCTGACCATGACGACGGCAGTCCAGTGGGCCCAGGCGACATACCGGCGAAGCGCGAACTGCACGGCCAGGGACGCCGTCAGGGCGAGGCCGCCGAGCGCCACCGCCGGGATCGGGCCGAGCGTGCGGGCCAGGAGGTCCGACGCCGTCTCACCCATGCCGGTGGTCAGCACCTTGATGATCCAGAAATAGACGGTCACCTCCGGCACCTTGTTTGCCAGTTGGCCTATGGGGGCGTGGGGGCGTGGGGGCGTTCATCGAGGACAGGCTCTGCGGTCATGATCCGCACGATCGCACTTCGAGCATGAACGCAACCTGAACGGTGCGCGGGGGGTCTATGCCTTGAGCTCGCTCGTCCGGGTACGGGGTGAGCGGACTGTGGAAGCCGCTCGAGCTCGTCGGCGCTACGCCGTTCGGGCCTGTCGCGTGGGCTGCGGTCCGCCATCCCCTCACTTTGGACAAGGGCGAGGGAGACGACTTCTCCTCACCCGTCTCTAACCGGCGAGCCGTACGGTGAAGTGGCCTCCTACGAGATGTAGGAGAAGATGGTTCCGGGACGCGTGACGATGAAAGGTGCAGGATGGCCGACGGCTCGAACGTCACGATGACCGGTGCCTCTCGCACCGGCTTCCCCCTGCGGACGGCCCGGCCTCGGCGCCGGTGGGGCGAACCGTGGCTCGCGGCGGTCGCGGGGGCTTTCACGCTCGCCCAGCTCGTCCTCGTACGACCGGGTCTCGGTCTCGGCTGGGACGAGACTGTCTACGTCAGCCAGGTCAGCGGCCATGTTCCCGCCGCCTTCTTCAGCGCGCCCCGGGCCCGCGGCATCTCGCTGCTTGTCGCGCCGATCGCGTCGTGGTCCGACTCCACCGCCCTTCTGCGGGTCTATCTGGCGATCCTCTCCGGTCTGGGCCTCTGCTTCGCCCTGCGCGTCTGGCGGGCTCACGTCATGCCGCGCGTCCTGGCCCTGGCGGGTGCCCTGTTTGCCTCCCTGTGGGTGACCCTGTTCTACGGCCCGGAGGCCCATGCCCAACTACTGGGTCGCCGTCGGCGCCCTGGCCTGCGGCGGCTGCTTCCTGCGCGTCCGCGCGAACCCAGGGGACCGGGCAGCCTGGTGGGGCGTGTTCGCGGGTGCGGCACTGATGGCGTGGATGCGCCCGATGGACGCCGTCTACCTGGTGCTTCCCCTGCTCGCCCTCGCCCTGCGCCGCCCCCGCCTCCTCGCCGTGCTGGCCGCCGGTCTGCTGGCCGGTGCTGGTGAGTGGGTGATCGAGGCGTACATGAGCTACGGCGGCCTTGCGCAACGCCTCTCCGACGCCTCCCGCATCCAGGGCGGTCTCGGTCTGCACCTGGCGGTCGCCGACCAGTTGCACAGTCTCGGGGGGCGTACCCTCTGCCGTCCCTGCACCGGACCGGCCCCCAACCCGGTGGTGACCCTGTGGTGGTTCGCGCTGCCCGTCCTCGCCGCGCTCGGCGCGGTCACCGCCGTCCGGGCCCGACGCGCCCTGCCCGTCCTGCTGCCGCTGGCCTGCGCGGTCACGGCCGCCGTCCCCTATCTGTTCCTCATCGGCTACGCCGCCCCCCGGTTCCTGCTGCCCGCCTACGCCCTGCTCGCCTTCCCCGTCGCCCATGGCCTGGCTCACCTGGTCAGCGCCCCGACTCGGGGGACCGTGCGCACCGTCGCCGTGAGCCTCGTCGCGGCCTGCCTGGCGGCTCACCTGGCCGTGCAGTTCGTCGTCCTGGAACACACCGTGCACGGTTCCGCCGCGAGCCGTGACGACTGGTCCCGCACCGCCTCAGCCCTCCACACGCTCGGCGTGCGGCCGCCGTGCCTGCTCAGCGGCTACGAGGCCGTGCTCATCGCCTTCTACACCGGTTGTGGCTCGGCCCAGACCGACGGCCACGACACCAGCACCACCGCGGCCGCACTGGCCCGGGCCGCCCACCGGACCACCGTCGCCGTCCTCGCCCAGCCCGGCGACCGTCCGCCCGCCTACGCGCGCACCTGGTCCATGGAGCGGGCCGGGGTTCTCCATGCCTACGTCGCTCCCTTCGTCCGGCAGGGGCGGTGACCGCGGTGACAGTGTCCGACAGCGTGATGGTGACCGCGGGCAGGCGTCACTACGTCCGGCTGGGCATCACCCTCGCGGTACTCGTCGCCGCCAGCGGCATGCTCGCGGCGCACCGGGCCACCCTCGACAGCGGTACCGACCAACTGGCCGCCGCCGACGGCGAGTGGCTGGTGCTCGCCTGCTTCGCCACTGTCGCCACCTGGGTGTGCGCGGCAGTGGCGCAGCAGGGGGCGGTTATCGAGCGGCTGCCGAAGGGACGACTGGTGGCCGCTCAGTTCGCGGCGTGCGCCGCCAACCACATCCTGCCCGCAGGAGCCGGGGCGAGCTTGGTCAATCTGCGGTTTTTGACGCGGTGCGGCCTGTCCACCAGGCGCTCGGCGACCGCGCTGGCCGTGAAGGCGGCGGCCGGCGGGGGCGTCCGGTGCGTGCTGGGCGTCGTCCTGCTGGTGGCGTCGCCGGGCGCTGTCCCGCTGCCGGCGCGGGTCCCCCACGTGCTGGTCCTGGCACCGGTGGCGGCGGCAAGCGTCGTGCTGGCGGTGGTGGCCAGCGGTCGGCTCAGGCGGACGGTGGGGCGGGCCGTGACCGACGTGCTGGAGGTGCATCGCTCCCGAGGGCGGGCCTGCGCACTGTGGGGCGGCTCGGTCGCGTTCGCGTTGCTGCACGCGGCCGTGGTCGTGGCCGTGGTGCACGCGCTCGGTCTCGCGTTGCCGACGAGCCATGTGGTGCTGGCGTACCTCGTTGCCAGCGGGGCGGCGGCCCTGCTTCCCACGCCCGGTGGACTGGGGTGGCTGGACGCCGCGCTCGCCTTCGCGCTCACGGCCGCCGGAGCACCGGGGCAGACGGCGATCTCGGCGGTCATCGGCTACCGCATGCTCACCGGATGGCTGCCGATGGCACCGGGACTGCTGGTCCTGGGGGTGCTGGACCGCCGTTCGGCGCTCTGAGCCGGTGGCGGGGCTCGCTGCCTCTCTCTCAGTGACCGGCCGTGGCTTTCGCCAGCGGAACGTCCTCGTGCGGTGCCCCTCCAGCCGGCCGCGGACCTCCCCGCCCTCAGTGACGCGGCAGCCGTTTCATCGGCCGCCCTGCCTTGCGTGGCGATCCGGTCGGCGCGCCGGGCACCGGGCGGTGCAGGTGGTGGCGGGCGACGAGTTCGAGCGTCACCGCGACCGCGACGGACTGCACTGCCATGAGCGCGATCAGGACGAACAACTGCACCGCCCCGGCCATCACGGGACTCGCCCCTGCCATCAGCATGCCGACGAAGGCACCGGGGAGGGTGACCAGCCCCACCGTCCGGGTCTGGTCGAGGCCCGGCAGGAGTGCCTCCGATGCCGCGGGGCGGGCGATCTCCATCCGTGCGTCCCGGTCCAGGAAGCCCAGGGCCATCGCGGCTTCCACCTCCCCGTTGCGCTGGGCCAGTTCGTCCAGGGCGCGACGTCCGGCAAGGACGGTCACGGTGAGTGCGCCGCCGATGAGGATGCCCGTGATCGGGATCAGTGCGATGCCTCGCAGCGGGACGAGCCCCGTCAGCAGCAGTGCCGCGACGACCGGCACCACGCCGGCGGCGATCGGGGCGGCCGTGAGCCACCAGGTGCGGTCGCTGGTGATTCTCCGCCCGGCCGTACGCACCGCCACCGAGAACATCACGACAAGGAACGCCAGCAGGCCTGGCACGGACTTGACGGCCCACGCGATGACCACCGACACGACGGCGAGCTGGGCCGCGGCCCTCAGTCCGGCGACGAGGATCTCCCGGGCTCGGCTCTTGTACGGGTGCGGGTCGAGATGGAACCGCCCCGCGACCACGGCCGCCGCCAGCAGCAGGGCGGCTAGCAGGACGCCGAGGGTGATGTTGACCGGGACGAGGGATGTAGCACTCGACGTCACGTTCCCCACCTCAAGCAATCCGCGTCGGTGCTGCCGGCCGAGCGCTACCGCTGCTACCGGATGATCGTCGGCAGGCGCTCACATCCGAGCCGGACGTCAGTTGCTTCTCAATCCACCGGATCCGGCGGGCGTTCCAAACGGTATCCGTGCCCGCGCAGCGTGGTGATCTCCGGCAAGCGGACAGGACCGCTCGCGGCCTGCACTGCCTTGGTGAGTCTGCGTCGCAGGCCCGCCATCGTCACGTCGAGAGTCTTGGTGGGTCCGAACCAGTTCTCGTCCCACACCTCGGCCATCAACGTCTCCCGCGACACCGCCTCGCCGACCCGCTCGGCCAGTACCGCGAGCAGGTCGAACTCCTTGGCCCGCAGGGGGATCTCGGCACCGCGCAGCGCGCACCGTCGGGCGGAGACGTCGACGACCAGATCGCCCAGCCGCACCGGCTTGCGGACCGGGGCAGCCACTGCCTGCCGCCGCAGATGCGCTCGCAGCCGGGCGAGCAGCACGGTCATGGTGAACGGTTTGACGAGATAGTCGTCGGCCCCGGCGTCCAGTCCGGCGATGACGTCGATGTCCTCGGTCCGAGCGGTCAGCACGACGATCAACAGATCGGGGAGGCGGGCCCGCAGATCCCGGGCCACGTCCAGACCGTCCATGTCGGGCAGCCCCAGGTCCAGCAGCAGCACGTCGTACGGTGCCCGCGCGGCCTCGGCCAGGGCGCCCGCCCCCGTACGGCACCACGTCGGCACGTACTCGTGGCCGCGCAGGCCGGCTTCCAGATGGCGGCCGATGGTGTCGTCGTCCTCGACGACGAGGACACGGTGGCGGTAGCGGTCTGGTGCGGCGGGCGTGCGCATGGACGACAGCCTAGGAGTGGACAGGGTGGCTAGCCCGTCGTGTGCGCGGGGAGTGTTCACAGGTCGCGGAGCTCCTCCACGGCGGGGCGTCGGGTGGTGCGGATGCCGTTGAGGGCCGCGGCGAGGATGGCGACGACGGCGGCAGCGCCGGTGAGTGCGAGGTAGGTGCCGGGGACCGAGAGGCCGGCGGGTGGCGGATCGAAGACGCCGGTCAGGACCTTGACCAGCATCTGTGACAGGGCCCAGCCGATCAGGGCGCCCCCGGCGAGGCCGCCGGCGGCCAGCAGCAGGGCCTCGGTGAGGACCATGCCGCGCAGGTGGCGTGCCCGCGCGCCGAGGACCATGGCGATCGCGAAGGTACGGCGGCGTTCGGCGAGCCCGAGGGCGAGGACGAGCCCGCCGGCTCCCGCGGCCAGCAGCACCGCGAAGGCGAGTTCGATGCGCGTCAGGCCCGCCAGGTCGACCGAGGTCAGGCTGGTGCCGACGGTGCCGCGGGTCTGGGTGAGGTCGGTGACGGTGGCACCGGTGCCGAGCTGCCTGCGCAGCTGTGCGGCGATCTGCTTCTGGTGGCTGCCGCCGGTGTCGAGGAGGAAGGCGCCCACCGCGTCGCTGCCGGTTGCCTTGGCGATGTAGGAGGCGTTGGCGACGAAGAAGCTGTCCTTGGGGGCGGTGGGGAACTCCTTGGCGATGCCCGCGTAGTGGAAGGGGACCGTGTGCAGGGCTTTGGTGCGGGCGTCCTGGACGCGCAGGTTGACGGTGTCGCCGGGGGAGAGCTGGAAGTCGTTGACGGTCTCGACGCTGACCAGCAGGTTGTCCGGGTGCTGGGCCAGGCGGTGCATCAGTTGCCGGGCGGTGCCGCCGGCGAAGTAGGCGTCCTGGAGCGAGGTGGCCCCGGCGATGGTGTCCGGGCGCACGCCGTAGAGGTCCTGCAGATCGGAGCCGACATAGGCGAAGCGGTGCTGGAGGGGTTCGACGTGCCGGACACCCGAGATCTTCAGGGCCGCTCCGGAAGCGGGTGGGATCTGGGCTCCGGGCGGTTCGGTGACGGTGACGTCGGCGCCGTTGGTGAGCCGGGCGTCGACCTCGGCCTGCTGGTGGTACGTGGCGTTGAAGACGGCGGTGGACACGGCGAAGGAGACGGCCAGGGCGAGCAGCACCACCGAGCGGGCGAGCGGTCGTCGGCGCCGGGTCAGTACGGCCGCGGTGGTCCCGGCCAAGGTCGCGGTCAGCGGACGGGCCAGCCGGGTCAGAACGGGACGGCCGCGGGTGAGGACCAGCAGGGTCAGGCGCCACAGCAGCACGGCCGCGCCGATCCACAGCAGGGCGGGGCCGAGGAAGGCCCAGTACGACACGGAGATGCTGGGAACGCCCTCGGGGGCGAGGACCAGCGCGTACTGGCTGCCGGAGGAGGCACGGAAGACCAGCCACGAGCCGATCAGGAGCACGAAGTCCAGGCCGTACCGCAGCCACCAGGGCGACCGGAAGGGGCGTACGCCCTCCTGTTTACGGGCGTCGGCGACGGTGACCGAGCGCAGGTCCCGCAGCGCGGGGACGAGAACGGCACCGGCGGCCACCGCGGCTCCCAGCGCGAAGGCGATCGCGTACCAGACGACCCACTGCCCCGCGCTCGCGCCGAACGAGGCCGCACCGAAGGCGAGACGGCCGGTGAGCGCGGCGACACTCAGACCCGCGAGGCCCCCGGCGAGGCCGATGAGGGCGGCTTCCAGGCCCGCGAGACCGGTGATCTGGCGGGGCCGCAGTCCGCGCAGTCGCAGCAACCCCTGTTCCTGGCGTCGCCGTTCGCCGCCGGCTGAGGCGACCGCCGCTGTCAGCGCGGCCGCCAGGACCGCGCCCGGCACACCGAGGAAGAGGAAGAGGATCTGGGCGTACAGGGCGTCCTGGCGGGCGGAGTCGAGGGCGGCGCCGATGTTGTTGCCGACCAGGGCGGTGCCTGCGGAGCGGGCCTCCAGGTTGTGGGCTGCACCGGTGACCGAGGAGAACGCGGCGGCCGGGTCGGAGGGCAGCCGGGTGTTGTCGCGGGCGACGTGGACCTGGGTGGTGACGGCGCCGGCGCCGCGGGTGAGGGAGGCGAACCGGGCGGCGGGTAGCAGGACGACGTTGTCCGGGGGCGCGGCCGGCTGCGACTGGCTGGGGGCACCGACGGTCTGGAAGAGGGAGTCCGCCTGGGGCAGGTCGACCACGCCGTCCACCTTCACTCGGCGCAGGCCGGCACCGGGAAGCTGGATGCCGACGGTGTCGCCCGGGGCGGCGTGCAGGTTGGAGGCGGTCTGCTGGGCCAGCAGGACTCCGGTGGAGGAGCCCGACAGCGTACGGACGGCGTCCGGGAAGGGGGCCCGGTAGCCGTCGGGCAGTCCGAGGGCGACACCGGGGCCGGTGGTCTGGGTGCTGCCCTGCACGCGGGCGGTGAAGCCGCTCGTGTGGGCGTAGCCGACGGGCAGCGCGGTGCGAGTACCGGGAGTCTTCCGCACGAGGGACAGGACGGCGTTCGGGTCGGCGCCGGGCTGTACCTGGACCTGCCAGTCCACGGCGACCGAGCGTACGGCGCGCTGGGTCATGGTCGCCTTGGACGCGGTGAGGAAGGAGCCGAGCGCGGCGACGAGGGCGACCGCGAGCGTGACGCCTGCCAGGGCGGCCAGCAGCCGGCCGGTGCGGTGGCGGGCCAGCCCGCGCGCCCATGCGGTGATCATGACACCTCCTCGGGGGCGAGCAGCCGTCCGTCGCGCATGAGGCGCCGGACGGTGAGCCGGGCGGCGACGGCCGGATCGTGGGTGGTGACGACGAGCGCCGCATCGGTGTGGTCGGCAGCCGTCAGCAGGGCGTCCAGGACGCGGGCGCCGGCGGCGTGGTCGAGGCGGCCGGTGGGTTCGTCGGCGAGGATCAGGCGAGGCGCCTGGGCCAGGACCCGGGCGGCGGCCACCCGTTGGGCCTGGCCGCCGGAGATCTCCTCGGGCAGCCGTTCGGCGAGGTCGGCGGCGTCCACCAGGGCGAGCGCGGCGAGGGCGGTCTGCCTGGCCTCGTCCTCCGCGCGGTCGGTGAGGACCAGGGGCAGGGCGGTGTTCTCGGCCACGTTCAGGGCGGGGATCAGGCTGTCGCCCTGGAAGACGAGGCCGACGTCGTTCGGCCCGAGGGAGTCGGTGCGGGTGACGGTGCCGTGGGTGGGCTGTTCGAGTCCGGCGATCAGATGGAGCAGCGAGCTCTTGCCCGACCCGGAGGGGCCGACCACCGCGAGCCGGTCCCCAGCCCGGATCTTCAGGTCGGCGCCGTGCACGGCCACGACCGCCTGGGCTCCCCGGCCGAAGGTGAGGGCCGCGTCCGTGCAGCTGACGAGCACGTCATCCGACGACATCGGGTGCCTCCTCGCGGTCGTGCGGCGGCGGGGCACTGGTGGCCCTGCCGTCTGTCAGCGTGATCACCCGGTCCGCGACCCGGACCGCCTCCGCGCTGTGCGTGACGAGCAGCACCGCGCAGCCTTCCGTGGCCCGCTCCCGCAGCAGTGAAAGCACCAACTGTTCGGTCTCGCCGTCCAGTTCGCCGGTCGGTTCGTCGGCAAGCAGGACGGCGGGCGCGTTGGCCAATGCGACGGCGAGCCCTGCCCGGGCCAGCTCGCCGCCGGACAGCTGCCGGGGCAGGGCACGTGTCCGCCCGGCCAGCCCCACCTGCGCCAGCAGGGACTCGGCCGGGACGGGGGCCCTGCGGCCCTGCGCCCGTTGCGGCAGGCGGACGTTGTCGCGCACGTTCAGGTGTGGCAGCAGATTGCGGGTCTGCAGCAGGACGCCGATGTGCCGGGCGCGCAGCCGGGCCCGTTCCGTCTCGGGCCGATGGCTGATCCGTACGCCGCTCACGCGGACCTCGCCGCCGGAGGGCTCGTCGAGTCCGGCCAGGCACGCCAGCAGAGTCGACTTTCCGGCCCCGGACGGTCCCACGACCGCGACGGTCTCACCACGCCGCACCGTCAGCGACACCCCGCGCAGCGCGAGCGTCTCCTCCTCGCCGGCCCGGTAGAAGCGGTACAACTCGCGGGCTGCCAGCACATCTTCGGCCGAGCCGCGGGAGTCGTACGAGCCGACTGGCATCACGCTCACCGCCACGCGAAGGAGTCGCTGACGATGCGCCAGGGATCGACGTTGTCGGCCTTGACCGGCCCGGACAGGGTCAGGTCCACCTCGTGCCCGGCGCGATAGAAGGCATACCGTTCGAACGCGTCCCGCACCACCTTGCCGGTCACCTGATCCTTCGCCGAGTCGCCCTGGTAGGTCAGCAGGACCACGCGGCCGGAGTGCCGGGTCACCTCCGACACCTTGGGTGCGGCGAACTTCGGTACCTGGGAACGCAGTTGAGGTACGACGGTGTCGGTGACGGAGCGGGTCGTCGGCGGGCCCGCTGCGGACACCGCCGTGATCTTCACAGTGTTGAGCTTGTCCGTGAACACGGTGGTGCTGCCCTGGCCGGTGCGGGCCCAGCCCTCGGGCACCTTCACGGTGAAGCCGGTGAAGGAACCGCCGGTCGGCCGGTAGGCGACGAACGCCTGGTTGTCGGGGATGTCGCCAGGAGGGTTGGACTCGGTGGGCGCCGCGTTGTTCTGCCCGCCGCTGCCGCCTCCGCCTCCGCCTCCGCCTCCGGAGGAGGAACCGGCCGTGGGAGGGGCCGGGGACGTCGTCGAGCCGGAGCCCGAACCCGAACCCGTCCCGGAGCAGCCCGCAGTCACCGCTGCCACGAAGGCCAGTCCGACGACCGCGTACGTCCGTGTGCGTGCTGCCATGACCACTGCCCTCCAGAGGAGTCCTCGGACCGGACGGTCCACAGCACCGACGCTAGGAAGAGGCCGGTTAACGCCCTGCTCGCCGCGGGTTAGAGGACGGCAAAAGCGTGTGGCGCAGCGCGTCCGCACAGGTGAACGGCCCGCATGATGGGGTCATGAGACAGCGCGTGGTGCTAGTCGCCCTGACCGCCGCTCTGGTCGCCGTCGTCCTCCTCGCCGTCCCGCTCGCCCTGGCCATCAGGTCGTCCCTGTACGCCGACCAGCGCGACACCCTGGAGCGGTCCGCCCTGGCCGGGGCCGTACGCGTGAGCCCGGACTACGTGACCGGCGACCCGGTGGAACTGCCTGAGCCCCCGGCGGGCGGGCACCTCGGTCTGTACGACCTGCGGTCGCGGTTGCGGGCGGGCAGCGGTCCCCGTTCGGGCGACGCCCCGGTCCGTCGCGCCCTGGGCGGAGAGGCCGTACGGGGTCACTCGGGCAGCGATCTGGTGGTCACCGTGCCCGTCTCCCACGCCGAGCAGGTGATCGGCGTCGTGCGGGTCTCGGCCCCCGCCGCCTCCGTGAGCGACCGCGTCCTCGTCGCGTGGGCGGTGCTGCTGGGGGTGGCGGCGATGGCGCTGGCCGTCGCGGTCGTCGTGGCCCGCCGTCAGGCACGGGTCCTGGCAGCCCCGTTGGAGGATCTGTCCCGCCACTGCCGGGCCGTGACCGAGGGCGACCTGAACGCCCGCGCCGCCCGCAGCAGCATCGCCGAGATCGACCAGGTCGCCCGCACCCACAACGAGATGCTGCACAGCCTCTCCGAACTCCTTCGCCACGAACGCGACTTCACCGCCAACGCCTCCCACCAGCTGCGCACCCCGCTCACCGGTCTGCAACTCGCCCTGGAGGCGGGCCTCGCCCAGGACGACGCCGGGCTGCGCCCCGTCCTGACCGAAGCACTGGCCACCACCCACCGACTGCACCACACGGTGGAGGAGGTGCTGCGTCTGTCGGGTGCCGCCAAGGTGTCCCCCTCCGCCGCCGGGAAGATCGCGGTGGGGCAACTGCTGCGGGACGCCGAGGAACGCTGGCACGGTCTGTTCGCCAGGGACGGCAGACGCCTGGAGTGCGCCGCACGGGACACACCGACCGATGTGCTGGTCCCAGGCGCGCCCGTGTCGGAGGTGCTCGGCATCCTGCTCGACAACGCCCGTGTGCATGGGCGCGGGACCGTACGGGTCACCGTGCGGGACCTGGAGGACGCCCTCGCCTTCGACGTGAGTGACGAGGGCGCCGTCGCGGGCGAGCCCGCCCGACTCTTCGACCGCGGACACCGCGGGGGCGGACCGGGAGCGGGCATCGGCCTGGCTCTCGCCCGGGACCTGGCCGTCTCGCTCGGCGGCAGGATCTCCCTGAGCAGTGCTCATCCGGCCACTTTCACGTTGCTCATTCCTGTCGATGAGGACGAGGCACAAGGGGCGCCTGACTGAGATGGCCTTGTTGCGTCGCGTTCTCGGTCGCTGCACTCTCGGAGGATGCGCATCGAGAAGTGGCTCGGGGGCGGTGTGGATCGGTTCGTGGTACCTGATGTACCTGGAGGTCACGCGCTGGCACCACGTGAAGCCGTCGTTGGCGTTCAACTCGGGCACGGTCCCTGGGACGGGCGTCCGGCAGCGTCCCGGTCAGCCGCTGACCCTTCTCTACCTCTCCTGCATGGCTGCTCCGCTGGTGGACGTGGCCGGAGTGGTCAGGCAGATCCGCGCACGTCATGCCGCCAGAACCAGCCGTAGACCGTGACCACCCGCCCGTGCCTGGCGGCCTGGTCCAGCGCGTCCTAGCCCCTGACCGCCGTCAACACGTTCTCCTCGAAGGGGCCGCCCTTGACCGTGACCTCCTTCACTGTGCCGATGCCCTTCACGTAGTACTTGTTGTCCACGACCCCGGGCTCCAGCGGCGTCCATTCCTTCGTGCGCAGGGCCCCGGTGAAGGTCTTGAACGGGACGGACACGCGGGACATCAGGTCCAGAACCTGGAAGCGGTCCTCGGCCTGGCCGGGGTAGTACTCCTGCTGTCCGGCGGCGCCGGGTACGGGGTGGGCGGGCAGGAAGATGCCCGGGCGGGCGCCGTCACGGCCGGCGCGCCAGGTGCCCTCGGTGGAGAGCATGTTGCCGTGGGCGTCGAGTTCGGCGGTGTCCTCGCCGAAGTACCAGACGTCTCCGGCGGAGTCCTGGGCGTAGTAGTCGCGGGTGGCCTCGCGCAGGGTGCGGCCGGTGTAGAGACGGTCCGAGACGACACGGCAGGGGATTGCCGGTGATCTTCTCGGTCTCGCGGGTGGCGGTGAGGTACTCCGTGGACTTGGCACCGTCCTTGATGCCGCTGTAGACCAGCGTCCGGCCGGGCGGGAGCGGGAACCACGGGTTGTCGACGGTCGCCGAGAAGCTGCGGGGAGCGGGGCTGGTCGTCGTCGGTGCCGCGGACTGGTGGCTCGAGCTTCCCGAACCCGAGGAACAGGCCGTCAGCACGACCGTGGCCGTGCAGCCGGCGGCGACGGTGAGGATCAGTGCACTGCGTTTCATGCTCTTGCTGATCATCGGGACTCCCTCGTCAAAACTGTGGCTTCGAGCCTGCTCGCGAGTGGCTAAGGGGACCCTGAAATGGTCCCCACCAGCCCATGAGGGGTCCGCTCGGTTCGACTCAGCGTCCCCTTAGCCACCCCCACTACGCTGGACACCAGCAGGGCCTGCGCGAGGAGGCGCCATGCGGATTCTCGTGGTCGAGGACGAAGCGCCCATGGCGGAGCTGCTGAGGCGCTGCCTGACGGAGAACGGCTTCGCGGTCGACGTGGCCGCCACCGGCGAGGACGGCCTCTGGTACGCCGGGGAGACCGACTACGACGTGATCGTCCTGGACGTGATGCTGCCGGACACCGACGGGTTCGGTGTGCTGCGTGAGATCCGCGCCGCCGGCCGGTGGGCGCCCGTCCTGCTGCTCACCGCACGGGACGCCGTCGAGGACCGGGTGCGCGGTCTGGATCTGGGCGCGGACGACTACCTCGTCAAGCCGTTCGCGCTCGCCGAACTACCCGGCTGCGCGCTGTGATGCGCCGGGGCGCCCGTGAACGGCCCGCCGTTCTCACCGTCGGCGACCTCAGCCTCGATCCGGCGACCCGCTCCGTGGCCCGCGGGGGCGCGCCGATCACCCTGACGGCCAAGGAGTTCGCGCTGCTGGAGTGCCTGATGCGGCGGCCCGGCCAGGTGCTGTCCAAGGCCGAACTCATCGAACACGTCTGGGACTTCACCTTCGACGCGGACTCGAACGTCGTGGAGGTGTACGTGGGCTACCTGCGGCAGAAGATCGACCGTCCCTTCGGGCGGCGGTCACTGGGTACCACCCGGGGCGCCGGCTACTGGCTGAGAGACGACCGCCAGGACGATGCGGATCATGCGCGCTCTGTTGGCTAGGCTCCCCGTCCGGCTCCGCCTGACCCTCGCGTTCTGTCTGGCGATGGCGATGGTGCTCACCGCGCTGGGCGCCTTCCTCTACACCCGGATGGGCACGGAACTGACCCGCGCCGTCGACCTCGACCTGCGCGCACGGGCCGCGGCCACCGTCGGTTCGCTGGCCCAGCGTGAACGGGCCCCGCTGGATGCGGGCAGTGGACTCATCGACCCCGACGAGTCGTTCGGCCAGATCCTCACGCCGCGGGGTGACGTCGTCGAGACGACTCCGGCCGTCGCAGCGGCGCCCCTGCTGCCGCCGGGCACCACACGAACCGTCACCAAGCCGGTCTTCCTCAGCCGCCATGTCGTGGGCATCGACGACCCCGCCCGGCTGCTCGCGCTGCCCGTTCGGCTGCCGGGGACGGTCGAACGGCCCGCCGTCCTCGTCGTCGGCGCACCGCTCGGCGACCGTGCAGAGGCACTGGACCGGCTGCTGCTTCTGCTGCTCGTCCGCGGGCCGCTCGCCCTGGCGGCGTCCTCGTACGCGGGCTGGCTGCTGGCGGGCGCGGCCCTGCGACCGGTCGAGCGGATCCGCCGGGAGGCCGCCGCGATCTCCGAGACCGAGCCTGAACGGCGCCTGACCGTCCCGCCGACCGGGGACGAACTGGCCCGTCTCGCACACACCCTCAACGCCATGCTCGGGCGCCTCCAGGAAGCACTGGAACGCGAGCACCGTTTCGTCGATACCGCCGGACACGAGCTGCGCACCCCGCTGGCCCTGCTGCGGGCCGAGCTCGAACTGGCCACGGCATGCCCGCGCGACCGCGCCGAACTCGAAGCCGCCCTACATTCTGCCGCCGCTGAGACCGACCGGCTCGTCGGGCTCGCCGAGGACCTCCTCGTCCTGGCCCGCACCCGACAGGGTCGGCTCCCACTGCGCCGCGAACTGGTGTCCCTGGCACGACTGCTCACCGACGCGGCCGAGGCGTTCCGCGCCCGCGCGACCGCCGACGGTGCGACGATCACCGTGGAGACGTCCGGAGCCCCCGAAGCAACCGCCGACGCCGATCCGGTACGGCTGCGCCAAGTCCTGCACAACCTCCTCGACAACGCCCTGCGGCACTCCGGCCCGTCGGGGCCTGGCCACATCGTCCTGAGCACCGAACGAGCGGACAGTGCCGTGAAGTTGTGCATAGGTGACGAGGGCCAGGGCTTCCCGCCCACCATGCTCGCCGGGCCACCGCCGGGCACGTCGGCCGACAAGAGTGCCGGTGGGCTCGGCCTCGCCATCGTCGCGATGATCGCCGCGGCACACGGCGGCCGGGTGAGCCTGGCCAACCGTCCATCGGGCGGGGCTCTCGTCACTGTGAGCCTGATCGCCGCGCCAGTGCAGGGAAGCGGTGCCGAGTGCCCGAGTGCTGCGGTCGGCTCGTGCGCGGGACCGGCCGAGGCAGCCGGCGAACGCGGAGCACACTCCTCGCCGAGCAGCGGCGCGGAGTCCACGCATCCGAGGCCGATGTAGAAGCCGGTCAGGCCTTCGCGCAGACTTCTGGCCGGAGTTGGGCAGAGCGACTGCGTGGCCTTCTGCAGGACGATCCACAACGACTGATCCGCCCAGCCGTGCGATGTTTCATGACGGCGAGGTCGCGGCCACGACTCGCAGGGGGCGTATGGGGCCGCCCAGGTGGATGTCACCTGGGCGGCACCGTGCCGGGTGGGATTTCAGCCGTTCGGTCCTGCCGGGGTCGTGGTGGTCTTGAAGCCCTCGGTCTTGTTGGCCTGGAGGGCGAAGTCGTTGGTGAACGTCTTGCTGAGGTCCACCGACCCCTTCACGTTGCCGACCAGTTTCTCCGTCGCCAGGGAGGTCTTCGGACCGCCGGCCGGCATGATGCCGTCGGGGAGGAACTGACCCTTGTCCTCGGCCAGGGCCGAGATGTAGTCGGCCTTGGTAACCAACTGGTTCGACACGTACGACGCGGGCAGCTTGTTCGCGATGTCGGCCGCGCTGTGGGTGTTGATCCAGTGCATCGTGGCGACGAGCGCGTCGACGACCTTCTGCACCGTGTCCTTGTGCGAGTTCACCCAGTCGGTGCGGGCGAGCACACTGGCCGCGGGATAGGCGCCGCCCATCGCCGCCGTGGCGCCCTTCGTGGTGGCCAGGTCGATCGCGGAGGCACCGACGCCCTTCTTCTGGATCGCGGCGACCGTCGGCTGCGTCGTCATGACGCAGTCGACCTTTCCGTTCTGCAGCGCGGCGATGGCGGTGGAGCCCGCGCCTACCGCGATCCGGTGGAACTGGCTGGTCTTGATGCCCTTCTTGGCGGCCAGGAACTGGGTGAGCGTGTCGGTTCCCGAACCCAGGTCGGTGACGCCGAGGGTCTTGCCCTTGAAGTCGGCGCCCGAGGTGACGCCCGACTTCTTGGTGCACATCTCGCGCTCGCCCGGCGCACCGGAGAGCTGGACGACGTCCTCGACCGCCTTGCCCTTGGCCTGGAACTCGATGGTGTGGTTGTACCAGGCGCCCGCCATGTCCACCTGCCCCGACGCCATGGCCTCCTCGGCGCCGACGCCGCCGTCCTGCTCGGTGCTGAGCTCGACGTTGACGCCGTACTTCTTGTAGAAGCCCAGCTGCTGGGCGAGCTGGTACGGGAGGTAGATCTGCTTGTCGAGGCCGCCGGCCATGAGCTTGACGGTCGGCGTGCCGCCGGAGCCGCCGCTGGAAGTGCTGGCGCTGGAGTTGCCGGAGCAGGCGCTGACCGCGCCGAGGGCGAGAACGGTGAGGAGAGACGCGGCGACGGCGACGGGTCGTCTGGACATGGCTGGCCACATTCCTTTGGTGAGGTGGAACAGGGGAGGGGAGAGGGGTCAGAGGGCGTTCGAGGCCTCGGAGGGGGCCGGCGGGCGCCAGGACAGCAGCCGGTGTTCGAGCTTGCCGATCAGCCACTCGGCGCCGAGCACGATGACCGAGATGACGAGCATCGTGGCGAACACGCCGTTGGGGTCGAAGTTGTTCTGCGCGGTCTTGATGACCAGGCCGAGGCCACTCTGCGCGCCGAGCACCTCGCCGACCAGCGCGCCGACGATGGCGAAACCGAAGGCGCTGTGCAGGCTGGCGATGATCCAGGTCAGCGCGGACGGCACGATGACGTGCCGGATGATCTGCATCTGCGAGGCGCCGAGCACCTTGGCGTTGGCGAGGATGTTGCGGTCGACCTCACGCACGCCCTGGAAGGCGTTGAAGAAGACGATGAAGAACACCAGTACCGCGGCAAGAAGGATCTTGGGCAGTACGCCGATGCCGAACGCGACGATGAAGATCGAGCCGAGGACGATGCGCGGGATCGCGTTGACCATCTTGATGTAGGGGCCGAGCACGTCGGAGAGGTAGCGGCTCTGACCGAGGGCGACGCCGAAGACCACTCCGGTGACGGCCCCGAGGGCGAAGCCGGCGAGCGCCTCCTGGATCGTCGTCCAGATGTTGGCGTAGAAGGATCCGAACTCGGTGCCGTTCTGGAAGAGGTCAACCAGCCGTTTGGCGATGCCGGAAGGCTGCCCGAAGAAGAACGGGTCGACGATCCCCCAGGTGGTGAAGGCCTGCCAGCCGCCGATGACGAGGACCGCGAGGCCCACGCGGCCCGCCCACACCAGGGCGATGCGGCGCCGCAGAGCGCGCTTGGCGGCGGACGCGCCCGAGGCTGGCGCGCTGACTTTGACGGGAGCGGGCGAAACAGCGGACGTCGTGCTCATGCCGTACCTCCTGCGGTGCGTGCGTAGGCGCGCTCCACCTCCTGGCGCAGCGAGTCCCAGATCTGGTGCTGGAGTTCGATGAACCGCGGCTGGAAACGGATCTCCTGGACCGAGCCGCGCGGGCGGGGCAGGTCGATGTCGAAGACCGCCTTGACCGAGCCGGGGCTGGACGTCATGACGACGACCCGGTCGGCGAGGGCCACGGCCTCGTCGAGGTCGTGGGTGATGAAGATGACCGACGGCCGGATCTGCTCCCAGAGGCCGAGCAGTTCGGTCGACATGATCGCCTTGGTCTGCACGTCCAGGGCGCCGAACGGCTCGTCCATGATCAGGATCCGGGGTTCGTTGATCAGCGCCGCGGCCATCGCCACGCGCTTGCGCATGCCGCCGGAGAGCTGGTGCGGGTAGCGGTCCTCGAAGCCCGTCAGTCCCACCCGGCGCAGCCAGTCGCGGGCCGAGGCCTGGGCCTGCTGCCTGGGCACCCTGCGGAAGACCGGGCCCATCAGCACATTGCCCAGGACGGTCTTCCAGGGCAGCAGCGCGTCGGCCTGGAACATGAAGCTGACGCCGTCGGTGACGCCGTCCACCTCACGGCCGCCGACCCTGACCGAGCCCTCGCTGGGCCGGTCGAGCCCGGACACCATGCCGAGCGTCGTGGACTTCCCGCAGCCGGTCGGGCCCACCACCGCGCAGAACTGGCCGGGCTCCACGGTGAACGAAACGTCCTGCAGTGCCGTGAACACCTCACCCGCGGGAGTCAGAAATCGTTTGGTGAGTCCGGAAATCTCGACTCGCGCGCTGTCCTGGCCGGCTTTCTCGGCGACCGGGCTCACCGCGGCATCGTTTCGCGTAGCCATCTGAGGCTGTCTCCTTCCTGACCTCGGAGGTCGAGGAAGGCAGACGCTAGAGGGCGGCAGGTGTTACGTCGCTGTTTCATCCGTATCTCGCGTTAGCCGTGTTAGCCATGCTTTTGCTCGTTCTGCTCAGTCGGCCGGGGGTGGGCAGAAGGCCGGTGCCGGGGGCACAATCACGCCACCACGGGTACGGCGCAGGGGCCGCGCCCGGGCCCCGTACGACAGGCAGCGACATCCGTGACGAGCATCCGTATCCCGATCGGCCGCGGTGGGAAAGGGCGGCTCTCCGCGCGGATTCTGGCCAACCAGCTGATCATCCTGGGGCTGACCGGGGTGATCGGTTTCGTGCTGTTCGCTTTCGCGCAGCGAGGCGAGATCGACCGTGCCTATGAGAAGCGGGCCCTGGCCATCGCCGAGACCACGGCTGCGGAACCGCAGATCCGTCACGCCATGCAGTACGGGGGCGGAGGCGACGTGGTGCAGGCGGTGGCCGAGCGGATCCGGAAGGCGTCGGGCGCGTCGTACGTGGTCGTGCTCGACCTGCGCGGTATCCGCCACTCGCACCCCGACCCGGCGCTGGTCGGTGAACCGACGGGGGACCGGATCGTGGTGCTGGACGGCAGGACGCACGTCGGCACCGACCAGGGCGCGACGGGGCGGTCCGCCAACGGCAAGGCCCCGCTGTACGGCCCCACCGGCAAGCTGGTCGGCGAGGTGTCCGCAGGGATCCCCGAACACTATGTGCTGGGTGAGCTGTGGCGCGAGCTTCCCACCTTCGGCCTGTACAGCGCCATCGCCGTCGCGCTCGGCTCGACGGCCGCGTTCCTGCTGGCCGGACGGCTCAAGCGGACGACGTTCGGGCTGGAGCTGGAGGAGATCGCGGGGCTGCTGCAGGACCGGGAGGCGATGCTGCACGGCATCCGCGAGGGAGTCGTCGCCTTCGACCCGGACGGACGGATCACGCTCGTCAACGACGAGGCCCGCGACCTGCTCGGACTCGGCACCGCGCTCGGCAGCACGCTGGCGGAGGTCCTGCCCGACGGGCGGCTGCGCCGCGCCCTGGACGGCACTCTGGCGGGCGGCGACATCAGCGTGCTCACCGACGACCACTGCCTGGTCGTCAACCGCATGCCGGTCGCCCTGCACGGACGGGAGCTGGGCGCCGTGGTCACCGTGCGCGACCGCACCGAGATGATCGGTCTGTTGCGCGAACTGGACTCGGTGCGCGGGCTGACCGACGCGCTGCGGGCCCAGCAGCACGAATTCACCAACCGTATGCACACGGTGGCCGGGCTGCTGGACATCGGCGACCACGACGCCGCCTACGAGTTCGCCGTCGACACGGCCGGTGCCGAGCAGGCGCTGACCGAATCCGTACGGGAACGGATCGGCAACCCGCTGCTCGTGGGACTGATCGTCGCCAAGACCACGGTGGCCGCGGAACGTGGGGTGCGGATCGTTCTCAGCGAGGACTCCGCCCTCGGCGAGGACCCGCCGCATCTGCCACGGCTGCTGACCATCATCGGCAACCTGCTGGACAACGCGATCGACGCGTCCGCGACCGGACCGGCGCCCTCGGGCGGTGCCGAGGTCTGTCTGTCGCTGATCGAGGCCGTCGACGCGGTGCGGGTGGAGGTGGCCGACACCGGCCCCGGTATCCCGCCAGGCACCGCCGAGTCCATCTTCGAGGACGGCTGGTCGACCCGTCCGGACCGCGGCACCGCCAGGCGCGGCCTCGGCCTGGCGCTCGTCCACCGGCTGGTGCAGCGGCACGGCGGCACGATCGCCGTCAGTGAAGGGCCTGGCGCCGTCCTCACCGTGATGCTGCCGGTGCCCGATACCGCCCAAGGTCCACGGGGCGCCCTGTTCTCGACGGCTTCACCGGTACTGGACGGTATGGCAGGAGGTGATCGCTGGTGATCCGGATTCTGGTGGTGGAGGACGACTTCCGGGTGAGCCGCATCCACTGCGACTACGTGTCCCGCGTCCGGGGCTTCGAGGTGGTCGGCCAGGCGGCGAGCGTGGCCGAGGCAGTGACCGCGGTGCGCGACCTGCACCCCGACCTGCTGCTGCTCGACATCTTCCTGCCGGACGGCAGCGGACTGGACGTGCTGCGCCGGCTCAGCGGCGACGAGGGCGGCGACCGCCCCGACGCCATCATGATCACCGCCGACCGGGACATCACCTCGGTACGGATCGCGATGAAACTCGGCGCCGTCGGCTACCTGGTCAAGCCCTTCGGCGCGCCCGACCTCGCCGAGCGGCTCACCGCCTACCAGGAGCTCCAGCACCGTATGGACGCCCTGGGTACGGTCCCCGAGACCGACCAGGCCGACGTTGACGCCCTGTTCAGCGCCGCCCGGCCGCCGGCCGTGCCCCGCGTCCCCGCGAAGGGGCACTCCGCGCCGACGCTCGCCCTGCTGCACCAGACCCTGCGCGGCGCGCACGACGCACTGTCGGCCGCGGAGGCCGCCGAACGCACCGGAGTCTCCCGTGCCACGGCTCAGCGTTATCTCTCCTACCTGGTCAAGGAGGGCATGGTCCGGCTCGAACTTCGCTACGGGGCCACCGGCCGCCCCGAACACCTCTACCGCAGCACGCACTGACCGGGACGCTCTCGTTTGTTGAGCCCCTCGAACGGAGGGCTGGGAGCGTCTTACGCCAGGTGCGTGTCCCGCCACCGCGTTGATGTGGTCGCCTCCCGTCACCGGGGCGGTTCACGGTGACGCAGGGCAGGGCGGGTGCCGATGACCCGCTGTCCGCACGACCCGGCTCGCGGCTGTCTTCTGCAGCAGCCCGTAGGCGAGCACGGGCAGGAGCAGGTGTGGTTTGTCGGGCAGCGTGGTGGCGATCAGGACCGCGCTCGCGCTGCTGTTGTTCATCCCGCAGGCGAGCGTCAGCGAGGAGGAGGCGGGGCCGTCCAGATGCAGGAGCCGTGCTGCGGTCCGGCCCAACGCGAAGGACAACAGGCAGACGAGCGCAGCCACGGCCAGTGCAGCGGCGAACAGGAGGGGGCGTGGGTGCGCGAGGAACGAGGCCAGGGCACCACTGGCGTTCACATAGGTCAGGACGAGCGATCCGGCCAGTGCCACGGGCACGATCACGCGCAGGGCCCCGCTGAGCCAAGCCGTCGGCAGCGCGAGACGGAACAGGATGCCGACGACACTGGGGAGGACCACGGTGACGAGGGCGAAGCCGCCGTTGGCCGTGCGTCCGGTCGTTGCGAGCGTGTCCGCGTAGCCGTCGCTCAGGAGCGGCACCAAAGTGGTGATGACCAGCGGGACGGTGAGCGGGCTGAGGAGCGTGGAGGCGAGGACGAGGCCCACCATGGCGGGCTGGTCACCGTCACCCGTGCCGGTCCAGACGGTGGCTCCGGCGGCCACGGGCATCGCCACGATCAGGATCATCGCGGTGATCAGTCCGCTGCCCCCGTCACTGTCCGGGGTGCGGTGCAGTACGAACGCGACAACGGGGATGACCAGGAGCGGGATCACGAGGTGGAGGACCATCCCGGCCAGCAGGGTGGTCGGCTTGCGGAGCAGGCGGCCCAGTTCGCGGACGGGAACCTGGAGTCCGGCGGAGAACAGCAGCAGGGACAGCAGTAGCGGGGCGGTGTTCAGGGGCAGGCCGGTGACAGTGCCGATCGGCACGGTGTGGTCGCGACGCAGCCACAGGCCGGGGTCGGGCAGGAGGAGGGCGGCGACGTAGGACAGCACGACGGCCCGGCCGAGCCGACGACGCAGCCAGGCCGTCACCGGGTCGGCAGGCGGTGGAGAGGCAGTCGGACGGTTCAAGGCGGTCTTCTTCCACGGCGGCGGAGGGGACGGGGCGGAACGCCGCTATGCAGGAGCCGTGATCACGAATCGTCATGGCACTCATGGTGCTGGGGTGAGGCGGAGGAGGCAGCCGATGACGCACGGCAGTCAGGATGCGTTCAGGTATCCCGTGGCACGGTCGGGCCTCATGACATACGAGACCTCACAGACGCCCACGCCCTCGGCGGCCGACCCCCAGGTGTCGCCCTCCGGTCGCCGACTGGGCTGGAACAAGGTGCCTGAAGTCACCGTCTACTTCTGGGTCATCAAGGTGCTGTGCACGACGGTCGGCGAGACCGCGGCCGACCTGCTCAACGAGAAGGCCGGTCTCGGTCTGACCGGTGTGTCGGTGCTTATGAGCGCCCTGCTGGCGGTCGTCCTGGTGGTGCAGTTCCGCACCACCGCCTACCGTGCGGGCGTGTACTGGCTCGCCGTCGCCCTGATCAGCGTCGTCGGCACGCTGATCAGCGACAACCTCACCGACAACATGGGCGTACCGCTGGAGACCAGCACCACCGTCTTCGCGATCATCCTCGCGATCGTCTTCGTGGTCTGGTACCGGCGCGAGCGGACCCTGTCCATCCACCACATCGACACCACAAGCCGCGAGTCCTACTACTGGCTCGCCGTGCTGTTCACCTTCGCCCTCGGCACCGCGGCCGGTGACCTGGTCTCGGAGCGCATGGACCTGGGCTACTGGCTATCCGCGGTCCTGTTCGGCCTGGCCATCGCCGCGGTCGCCCTCGCCCACTTCAAGCTCGGTCTGGACGCGGTGTGGAGCTTCTGGATCGCCTACATCCTCACCCGTCCGCTCGGCGCGTCCATCGGCGACTACCTCTCCCAGCCCAGCGGAGACGGCGGCCTGGGCCTGGGCACCGTCATCACCAGCGCGCTGTTCCTCACGGTCATTCTCGGCCTGGTCATCTACCTCTCGGTGACCCGCAAGGACGTGGCGCAGCCGCAGCACTCCGCCCGACACGCGGCCTGAGCAGGCAAGCTGCGGTCGTTCAGGATGCGTTCAGGGTGGCGCTGCCAGGGTCGGTTCCGGCGATAACTGTTCGGAGTCGCCTGATCGCACAGGGTGCTTGTCCGTGTCGCGGGCGGGCGCCCTGCTGTTCGACCGCATTGGAGCCCCCCACCTTGCAGAAACCGGAAATGCTCACCGACCTCGACGTCGCGAGTACGACCAAGTCGGTGATGAAGAAGCTCCCAGAAGTGACGCTGGCGTTCTGGATCATGAAGATCGCCGCCACCACCCTCGGCGAGACAGCCGGCGACCTGTTCGCGCAGACCCTCGGGCTCGGCTACTTCCTCACCACGATCGCGCTGTTCCTTGTCTTCGTGGTGACTCTGGTCGTCCAGCTCGGGTCCAGCCACTACAACCCGTTCCTCTACTGGACGGTGATCCTTTCGACCAGCATGGCCGGCACCACGATGTCCGATTTCATGAACCGTGACGCGAGCGCCAAGTACCTCTCGGGAGGGGCCACTTCACTCGGCTGGGGTCCGCAGGGCCTCGGCATGGGCTATCCGACCGGTGCCGCGATCCTCATCTCGATCCTGCTGGTCATCTTCACCGTCTGGAAGGCGACCGGGATGACCTTCCAGATCCGGGACATCGTCACCTTCCGCGGCGAGGCCCTGTTCTGGTCGGCGATCCTCGTCTCCAACACCCTCGGCACCTCCCTGGGCGACTTCCTCTCCGACAGTTCAGGCCTCGGTTACGCCGGCGGCGCGCTCCTCGTTACGGGCGCACTGGCCCTCCTCGTCCTGCTGATGAAGGTGTCGGTCGTGCCGAACGTGCTGCTGTTCTGGATCGCCTTCGTCCTCACCCGCCCCCTGGGAGCCACCGCCGGAGACCTCCTGACCAAGCCGGTCACCAAGGGCGGCCTGGACCTGGGTACTGCGGGATCTTCCGCCGTGCTGCTGGCCGTCCTGGTTGTTCTGATGGCGTACGCGCACGTGCAGGAGCGCAGAACACCGCAGATGACGGAGCGGGAGCCGGTCGCCCGGCGCGCCGGCTGAATCACGTCATCCGGCGGGCAGGTCGACCAGGAAGCGTGCTCCGGGTGTGTGCTCGGGGTCGTGGGAGACCTCGCCGCCGACGGCGCGGGCCAGGCGCCGCGCGAGCGGCAGTCCCAGGCCCGCCCCGTCGTGCCCGTCGCCGGAGTCCGCACGCCGGCCGGGCTGGAATAGATCGTCGAGGAACTTCTCCGGTACGCCAGGACCATCGTCGGTGACGGCGATGCGGACGCCGCCGGGCAACTGTCTTGCGGACACGGTGACCGTGGAGCCGGCATAGCGAACGGCATTGGCCAGCAGCGGGCTGACCATGCGTTCGAGAAGAGCGGAGGCGACGCCCGCTTCGATCTGCTGGTCCGGCACGTCGACGACGGTCTTCAGTTGCTTCCGTGCGTCGAGGTCCTCGACCAGCCGCTGCAGCACGGGAGCGACAGCAGTGGCACCGACGGCCGTGGTGGAGTCCCGTGCGCCTTCGCGGGCGTCGTTCAACAGGGTGTCGCAGATGGTGCGCATGGACTGGGCGGCCTCCGCGATCACCTCGTGGGTGGCGTCGGTCTCGGCGGCCGAGCGGGGCCGGGCCCGCCACCAGTCGAGCTCGACGACGATCCGGGTGAGCGGGGTGCGCAGTTCGTGCGACAACTCCCCGGTCAGCTGCTGCTCGTGACGCAGCACGGTGCGGATGCGGTCGAGCAGTGCGTCCAACGAGTTGCCCAGGCGGGCCAGTTCGGCCGGCTGATCCTCGGCGCCGAAACGCTGGTCGGAATTGACGGCGCTCCACTGGGTGGCCTGGTCGGTCATGGTGCGCACGGGGCGCAGCGCTCGTCCGACGGCCAGCCGCGTCAGCGCGTAGGTGCACGCGAGCATGACGGCGTCCAGGATCAGCGAGCCCGACAGCAGGGTGCCGGCGGAGTTGCGGTAAGGGGCGAGATCCACGGCCGTGACGACGGTGGCGGTGCTGCGCGGGCCGGACACGGGCTGGGAGCACAGGCGGACGAAACGGGGGTTGTCGGTGTGCACCGTCGCGCAGACCGGGCTGCCCCGCGCCGCGAGCCGGTCGGCGGCCCGGGTCAGCGCACTGTCGGCCGTGGCGGACGGGGGTTTCTCCAGTAGTCGTGTCCCGGTGTAGATCCACACGTTCGTGTCGAGAAGGCTGTCGTTGACGCTCTCCAGGACCCGCACTCGGGGCCCGCTGGTGTCGACGGTGGTGGCGACGGCGGCGGCGCGGTTGCGTAGTTCGTCGTCCGCCTGGTGCTGGAGGTGCCGGTCCATGACGGTGTTGAACACGACGGTCAGCACGGTCATCAGGAGCGCAGCGGTGGTCAGCGCCACGAGCGAGAGCCGACCACGCAGCGTGCGGGGCGCCAGACGGCGCGCGAGCCGGTTCATGACAGCCGGTGCCCGATCCCGCGTGTCGTGGTGAGGACGAGGCCGCTGCCGGCTTCGCGCAACTTGCGGCGCAGTCGGCTCAGATACTGGTCGAGGGTGTTGTCGCTGACCTGGGCGCCGTCCGGCCACGCGGCCCTGACCAGGTCGCGGCGGGACACGAGGGTCCCACCTGCGGCCATGAGCGTGGCCAGCAGACGGAACTCCGTGGGGGACAGGTCGATGTGGACGTCGCCGACGTGCGCGCTGTGCCGGGTCGCGTCCAGGACCAGGTCTCCGGCGGTGGCCACGGCCGCGGGTGAGGCCCGTTTGAGTGCGGCCCGCAGCCGGGCGACGAGTTCGGCGAGATGGAACGGCTTGGGCAGGTAGTCGTCGGCTCCGGCGGAGAACCCGGACAGCCGGTCGGTGAGGTGATGTCGGGCCGTCAGGAAGATGATCGGGGCGGCGAAACCGCCCGCCCGCAGTGCCTGGCAGACGTCCCGGCCGTCCGCGTCGGGCAGCCCGACGTCCAGGACGACGGCCGCGATGTCGTCGGTGGCCAGCCGCAGGGCGGTGGCGCCGTCGGCGGCGGGTACGGGGTCGAAGTCCTCGTCGAGCAGGCCTCGGCGCAGCACGTCACGCAGGGCGTGATCGTCCTCGACGACCAGGATCTTGTGGCGCATGGCCCTCCGTTCAACTGTCCGGCGTGCGGGGCGTACCGGAGACGAACGATGCGGGCAGCCACCGGGTCATCGCGTACAGGCACACTCCGAGCCATCCGGTGGCGAACAGCCAGCCGCCGATGACGTCGGTGAACCAGTGCACGCCCAGATAGACCCGGGACAGGCCCACCAGCACGCCCCAGCACCCGATGACGACACGAAGCGGGGTGGCGCCGTGCGGGGCACGCAGCGAGACCGCGACGATCAGCAGCCCGGCGGTGAGGGCCGCTGTGGTGGTGTGTCCCGAGGGGAACGCCCAACCGCCCGCGGACGCCGCCCAGTCGGCGCGGACGGGACGCGGCCGCTGGACGAGCGCCATCACCCCGTAGCGCAGCGCCTGCCCGGCCCCCAGACAGGCAAGGCTCAGCGCGGCGGCCCACATCCGTCGCCGTGCGGTTCGCCCCGCGACCACACCAGCCAACGCCGCGAGGGCGTAGGGGACGACGCCGCTGCCGGTATCGGTCACCCCTCGGGCCAGAGCCCCGGCGACGTCCGGCCGATGGCCGAGCGACCAGGCCAGGAATCCGCCGTCCGCCCACAGCGGAGCGCCGTCCTGCCCGATCACCACCATCGTGAGGACGCCGAACGCCACCCAGGCGCCGAGACCGACGGTCCCGGCCAGGTCGGCGGCGTCGCGCCGATTCATGAGGCGCTCAGCAGCCGGCGCAGGCGTACCGAGCCGATCCACCGGTCCACCGATCGCGACCACCGTCGCAGCACGAGCATCGCCGTCAGTGCGACGAGGCCACCGACCAGCACCCCTGCCAGGACGTCGTGCGGATAGTGCGCGCCGACCCACACCCGCGAGACCGCCATCGCCAGTGCCGCCACGGCCGCGACCGCCCCCAGCCGACGCGAGACGAACAGCAGGGCCACGGCAGCGGCGGCGGCGACCGCCGCGTGGTTGCTGGGGAAGGACCAGTCGCCGGGCGCCGGACACGTCTCCAGGGTCTGCACTCGAAGGCTCTGGCACGGCCGGTCCTCGCGCACCGCCAGCTTCGTCAGGGCATCCACGCCATACGCAACGACCACGACCACCGGTACGGCCAGCGCCCTCACCGCAGCCGCATTCCCACCCCGTCGAGCGAACCACCAGCCCACTACCGCGAGCATGGCGAACACCGTCAGCCCGTATGTCGACCAGAACGACACCGCTGCGTCCAGCCAGGCCGGCGCATGCCGCGCCAGACGCACCACGTCCAGATACTCGGTGCCGTCGACAGACGACCCATCGAAAGCCATGATCACCTGCGCCCCTCCTCGGGCCGGCCATCCCGCCGAGCCCTGTACACCTCGGCGGCCAGGGGGATCAGCGACACGAGCACGATCAACGCCACCAGCGGGAGCAGGTAACGGTCGACGTTCGGGATCGACGACCCCAGCGCATACCCCGCGAGGGTGAGTCCGAGGCTCCACGCGAGGCCGCCGACGATCTGCCACAACGTGAACGTGCGCACCGGTACCTCCAGCGCGCCGGCCATCGGATTGAGCACGGTCCGCACCACCGGCACGAAACGGGCCAGCGTGATCGCCTTCGCGTGTCCGTATCGCTCCAGCAGTTCCTCGGCGCGTTTCGCACCCTCGCGCAGACGCTGCGAGCGGCTACGGGCGAGCAGCGCTCCACCCGCCTTCCGGCCGAGCACATAGCCGCACTGCGCCCCGGCCAGGGCGCCTGCCGCAGCCGCGACCAGGAGCGGCCCCAGCGACAGGTGCACACTCGCCTCCGCCGAGCCGGTGCACAGCAGACCGGCCGTGAAGAGCAGCGAGTCGCCCGGCAGGAAGAAGCCGACCAGCAGCCCCGTCTCGGCGAACATCACCACCCCGACGCCCAGTACGCCGAACGCCGCCAGCAGCGAATGAGCGTCCAGCACGTTCACGGCCAGCTGTGACGCAGGATGGATCGGTGTGGTCATGGTAAGGGGGCCTTTCCGGCAGACGGATTCTTCGTCCATCCGCGTGTACCTGGTCTGGAGGGAACCGCACTGGCCGAGCCTACATCTACAAGATGTAGTAGATGTTCTGTGGGTGACCGGATACAAACGGCCGCCCAAACGGAACCCGAGGCGGAGGAGACGGGCGTCATGGCTGACCCCTATCGCACAGGGACCGGCACCTGGACTCTGTGGCGTGCGGTCACGAACCCGACGGCGCCACCCCCGGCCCCGGCACGAGCATCCGGAGTCCCGGGCGCAGGCCCCCAGCAGTTGCACCGGGGTATGACCCTGGTGGCCACGATCAGCCTGTTCATCGGGACACGGGCCGCCTGGACGACCGCGATGGCCTCACGTCCGGCCGTCGCCGGCGTCATCTCCGTCTGCTACGCCTCGATCCTCATCTGCGCCGCACTCAGCCTTCTCGTACGGAGCCGTCGCGCGCTGATCAGGGTCGATGCCGTGGTACTGGTGACCGCCGTCGCGCTGGTGATCTGCGGCTACCTGCTCGATCACGCGGGTAGCGACGAGGGGGTGCTGACCGCGCAGGCGGCGAACGGGATCCTGCACGGTCGTCCGGTCTACGGCCAGCCGTGGCCTTGGCTGTTCGGCACACCGCGCGTCGGGATCACCAAGACCATGTCCGGGGGTGCCGACTACACCTACGGCTACCCGCCACTGACTGCGCTGCTTGCGGCCCCCGTGCACGCCCTCGTCCACTCGACGGCGGCCGCCACCCTGATCACCACGGCCGCGCTGCTCGTCTCCACGGTCCTGCTGTGGTTCCTGCTGCCGGCGCCCTGGAGGCCGGCGGCCACCGCAGTCTGTCTCGGATTCGGCCTCCTGCCCCGCTACGCCTACGCCGGCTACCCGGCGATCACGGCTCTCGCGTTGCTCGTCCCCGTGGTGGTCCGCTGGCCCGCAACCGGTGAGGGCGGCCGTCTTGGCTCAGGGGGAGTGCTGCGGGCAGCGTGCCTGGGCGCTGCCTGCGCCGCCCAGCAGCTCGCCTGGTTCCTCGCCCCCTTCCTGCTGATCGGCCTGTACGCCGTCAGGCGCGGGGAACTCGGTCCGAGGCGGGCTCTGGCGGTGACCGCCCGCTACGCGGCCACCGCCGCTCTCACCTTCGCAGCGGCCAACGCCTACTTCGCCGTCGAGGGCTTCTCCGCCTGGCTGCAGGGCGTACTCCTGCCGCTCGACCAGAAGGCGATCCTGCACGGCCAGGGCCTGATGGGCATCTCCTACTACTTCACCGACGGCAGCGGCCGCCTCGACTACTACTCCTACGGCAGCCAACTCCTCCTGCTCGGCCTGCTCGTCGCCACCCTGCTGTTCGTCCGGCGTCTCGGCCCCGCCCTCACCGTCCTGCCATGGGTCGCGTTCTACCTCGCTACGCGCTCCCAGGATGGCTACTTCCTGATGATGACCCCACTGTGGCTCGCGGCCGCCGCCACCGTCCCGGCCGCCGCCTTCGCGCCCGCCTGGCAGCCACGTCTTCCCCGCCTTACCGGCCACCGCGCGAAGACCGTCGTCGCGGGTGGGTTGCTCGTCCCGGCCTTGGTATGCGTCGCGATCGCCGCGGCGAGCCCACCGCCCCTGCGCATGAGCCTCTTGCCAAGCTTCGCCATGCACCACGGGCGCGTGGGTGTCACCGCCATCGACGTGCGGGCCGTCAACACCACCGGTAAGGCGCTCACCCCGCACTTCGCGAGCCGTACCGGCCAGGGTGCCTCCAACTGGTGGACCATCGCCTCCGGCCCGGCCGTGCTCGCCCCGCACGCCTCCGCCGAGTACGACGTGAAACCCGCGGGAGGGTTCCGCGCGATGCCGGGGGGCCACGGCCCGGGTACCTACCTCATCGCCGTCACCGGCACCCCGATGACCATCACCACCGCCCATATCCCGGCTGCTCCTTCCGCGATCCAGTAGCAAGGGCACCAGGCGGGCGTACCCGCACGGGCGCGCCTGGCGATGCCGCGGCAGCTGTCGGCGAGGCGCGTTACCGAGCCCGTACCCCGACTGTTCGGCGTTCGTGTGGTCAGCCGTGGTCGCGCAGCGGGCCGACGCCGTAACCCCGTTCCTGACAGGTGTCGAGGATCCGGGGCAGCGCGCCCAGCGCCGAGCGCCACGCGCCCGGCGCTGAGGTGCAGTCGGAGTCGTGGAGCAGGATCGTGCCGCCGCCGTCCAGGTCGGCGGTGACGGTGCGGTGGACGGAGTGCGGGGTGGCCCGTGCCGTCCAGTCCTCCCCCCAACAGGTCCACAGCACCGGGGTCAGGTCGAGGCGGCGGGCCGCGAGATGGGCCGCGGTGGACATGACGCCGTACGGGGGCCGGAAGAGCGTGGGCTGCCGTCCGGTGATCGCGGCGACGGTGTCTCGGGCCCGGCGGAAGTCGTCATAGGTGGCGCGCGGGCCACGCAGTAGCAGGGGGCGGTGCAGCCAGCCGTGGACGGCGACCTCGTGACCGGCCGCCGCGATCTCGCGGACCAGGCCGGGGGAGCGGTGTGCCTCGCTGCCGAGCAGGAAGAACGTGGCATGCGCCTGACGTCCGGCGAGCAGCCGTAGAAAGTGCGGGGTGGAGCGGGGGTCTGGGCCGTCGTCGAAGCTCAGGGCGATGTGGTTGGTGCGACCGCGGCCCGAGAGACGGGGCATGAGGCGATTGCGCAGCGGTCCGAAGGTGGAGACGACGGGTGCGGCGTGGGCGGCGGCGAGGACGGGTACGGCGGCGAGGACGGCCGTGCGCAGCGTCGGGGCGATGGTCACGAGTGGTCGTCCTCCGACGGGGAGGTGTGCTCCGGTGGGAAGCCGTCCGGGTCGAGGCGGTGACTGATGGCGTGGATGAGGTCGGGACCCTCGTACGTCGTCGCCACCCCGGTGGCGACGGCGCCGGCGCACACGAGGGACGCCAGGGCGGCCGTGGCGGCGAGCCGCCGCGTCGTTCGGTGTGCAACCGGACCAGAAACCCGGTCGGGGGCTCCTGACCGGTGCACGCGCGCGATCTCGGCAGTCGGGCAGCCGTCGGGGGACTGGGCGAACAGGGCGAATCCGGTTGCCCGTTGCCGGAGTCCGACTGGGCCGTCGATCAGCTCGCACAGCACCGCCTTGAGGTCGGCCGGGTCGCGTATCCACACGGCCGCGCCGGCCTCGTCCAAAGCGGCGGCGTTGGTCAGCCCGTGCCCGGGTATGCAGCGGTAACTGGCGACGGGCAGGCCGCAGGCGAAGGCCTCCAGCGAGGTGAGCCCGCCGGCGTTCTGGACGAGGACGTCGGCGGCGTGCATCAGGGAGGGCATGTCGTCGACCCAGCCGAAGGCATGGTCGATGCCGCCGGCGCGCAGTTGCTCGGCCAGGGCACCGTTGCGGCCGCAGACAACGACCGGGACGGCGGCGCCGCAGTCACGCAGCTCCCGGGCCACCGTACGGACCGGGCCCACACCCCAGGACCCGGCGACCAGCAGAGCCAGCGGGGCGTGGGACGGCAGCCCGAACCTCTCCCGGGCGCGGGCACGCCCCCGTGCGTCGCAGGGCCGGAATCGGGGGTCCGTGACCGGGCCGCGCACTCGCACGTCCTGGGCCCCGGCCGCACGTGCCTGGGCGGCGGGCACTGCGTGAGCGGCGAGGTGGACGTCCACACCCGGCGCGACCCACAGCGGATGTACCGAGAAGTCGGTCAGATACGTGAGGACGGGCACGGTCAGCCGGCCGTCCAGGCGCAGGTTGCCCAGGATTCGGCTGGCCCCGGGGTACGTCGAGACGACGGCGCCGGTGCCCGGAGGCAGGGCGTCCAGTACCCGGTCCTGTGCCGAGCGCAGCAGAGCCCGCGCCACCGGCCCGCCGCCCCCGGCACGCTCGGTGCTGGAGTAGATCCGCTGGTAGGCCCACGGGGCCCGCACCAGCATCCGGTGATAGCCCTCCTGGACGGTGCGGCCCAGGTGGGCGGGGAGCAGGTCCAGCAGGTCAAGGCGGTCCACCGTGTAGCCCTGCGCGGTGAGACGGCGGGCGAGCTCGGCGGCGGCACCGTCGTGACCGGCTCCGACGCTCGCGGAGACGACCGTGACCCATCCCGCGCCGGGTGTCGCGGTGGGCTGCGGAACAGGGGCGCCCGTGAGTGTGTGTCTGGGCGCCGTGCTCGCGCGGTGGGGCATGGGTTTCCTCCGCAGGGGACGGGAGCAGTGAAATTCTACGAGTTGTAGTAGTTCGCAGTTCGAAGCCCGGAGCATACCTCCTACAACTAGTAGGAGGTGGCCGGGTAGTCTGTGCGGACGGTCGGCGAACGGAGGCATCCGGTGGAGGAGCGAGAGGACGGTGGCGCCCGCGGGGCGTCCGGCAGGCGAGCCCGCGGTGAACTGGAGAGCGATGTCCTCGCCGCGCTCTGGGCCGCCGACGGCCCCCTGACCGCCGGCCAGGTCCGGGAGGCGCTGCCGGGCGACCTGGCCTACACAACCGTCCTGACCATCCTGTCCCGGTTGCACGACAAGGAGATACTCGTCCGGCACCGCGAGGGCCGCGGATACGCCTACGAGCCGGTGCGGGACGAGGCGTCGCACACCGCCCAGCGCATGCGGTCGCTGCTTGAGGGGGGTTCCGACCGCGAGGCGGTCCTGGCCCGCTTCGTCTCGGAACTGTCCGAGCAGGACGAGCACGTGCTGCATCAGCTCCTGTCCGGACACGATGTGCGGGCCGAGGGTGATCATTCCGGCGGGAGGGCGTAAAGCCGTGTTGTTCACCGTCTACGTCCCCTTCGCGGTCACGGCCGTCCTCGCTGTGCTGGCGCCCCGGCTGGCCCCCCTTCTGCCCCCGCGTCCCACCGCCTGGGCGCTGGCCTGCGCCGCGCTCGTCACCTCGGTCGGCTGGGCGGGGGCACTGGCCCTGCTGGCGTTCACCGGTGTGGCGCAGATCCCGGAGGTCGCGGAGCAGGGCCGCTGGTCGGTGGCCGCGCTGCGCGCCGAGGACCCGGTGTACCTTGTCGTCGCGGCCGCCGGCGCGCTGCTGCTGACCGCGGGCATGGTGTCGCTGGGCGTGGCCGTCGTACGGCAGACCCGTCACCTCGTCCAGGCGCGGCGGGAGTGCGCCCGGCTGCCACAGGACACGGAGCTGGCGGTCCTGGACGACGACGCCCCGATCGCCTTCGCGCTGCCCGGAAAGCCGGGACGCGTCGTCGTCTCCCGCGGGATGCTGCGCTGCCTCAGCGACCGGGAGCGCGCGGCCCTGCTCGCGCACGAGCGAGCCCATCTGCGCGGGCGCCATCACCTCTTCCAGGGCCTGTGGCGGCTCGCGGCGGCCCTGAACCCACTGCTGCGGTCCTTGGTCGTGGCGGGCGACTTCGTCCTGGAACGCTGGGCCGACGAGGAGGCCGCGGCCCGAGTCGGCGACCGCACGGTCGTCGCCCACGCCGTCGGCCGTGCCGCGCTGGCCTCCACCGGCGTGTCCCGCCCCGCGGCCCTGGCCGCGACCGGCGGGGTGGTGCCACAGCGGGTGCGCGCCCTGCTGGCCCCGCCGCCCGCACGCCGGAGGCTGCCGCTGGTGGCGGGCGCCCTCATGTTGGCCGTGTGCTGCGCGAGCCTCGCCAATGCCGCGTCCGACAGCGATCGGATGGTGGACAGCGCACAGTGCGCGACCTACGCGGCTGCTGCGAACGCACCGTCCGCGGAAGGCCACCGGCACGGGCCCGACATCTGCTGCCACTGCCGGTAACGCGATCACCGGGTTCCGGAGCGGCGCTCGTAGCGTGGTGGAGCCGGACCCTGTCGGCTACGCGGGTCAGGTCGTGACCACGGCCGAGCCGGTCCTCGGTGTCACGCGCCGGGCAGGATGCGGAAGCAGTCGCCGCCGGTGGGCAGGATGAAGTCGATGACGACTCGACGACCAGACGGGCTGGGTGGCCTCGGACTGCCTGCCGCGGTCGCAGTTGCAGACCCGGCGCAGGATGCGGGAGCCGCCGGTCTCGGCGATACGGGTGCGGGTGACGAGCGGGGCGCCGGTCCCGGAGCCTCATGAGCATGGCCATGATCCGGATGACTGGTGGCTGTCACCCCTGGCCCAGGCGAACGTACCGCGGTGCCCTCGGCCGGGATCAGGCGGTCGACTGAGCGTCCGCGCACCGGAAGAGGAATCCGCTGCCGGCCGGTTCGGAGCTTGTCTCGCGGGTTGCGAGGACGGACGGCGCGGCGACCCATAACGTCAGTTCGGGACGCGTTCTGGACGGAGGTTGGACACAAGGATCGGAAAAGGCCGACAAGGGCCGAGAAGGACTGAGGCGCCAAATCTCGTCTGAACTGGGAAAACGGGCAGGATTGGCATTGATCGACAAGGGCCGCCAAGATCCTCAAAGGACTCATAATCCGTCGGCTGTGGGTTCGAGTCCCCCTCGCCCCAACCAAGCTCGCCGCCGACGCCTCCTCCTCGCTGACGGCCACCGGGAAGATCCTCGATCCAAGCGCCTACCTGGCGCTCGGGCGAGCCCCGGGTGACCGGCACAACTCACCTCTGATGCATACGCGTTGAGTTGTGCGCGGTACGAACTGCTCACCGGCCTCCCGCCGTTCACCGGCGCGACCGCCCTGGTTTGTGGCTCAGCAGCACGGCGACGCCGTGCGCGTCCCGCCCGCCCGGCTGTGCCCCGAGATTCTCGGGCCGCTCGACGACTTCGCGAAGAGCCCGGCGCAACGTCCCACCGCCGACCATGCCGCCGCCTGGCTGACGAACCCTCGGTCACGCTGGAGACACCTCTCGGAATTGGTGCCACAGGGGTGCCGTTTGGTCCGTGGCTGGTCCGGGACCGCCTCAGTCGGAGCTTGAAGGGTAACGTGAAGTGACTTGTTGATCGCTTAGGGCGGCCACGTACTGGGTTGCCTGGAGCGTAACGACGCCTCCAGGCAACCGGCTTCAGACTCTAGAAGAACCCAAGTTTCTTTGGACTGTATGAAACCAAAATGTTCTTCGTCTGCTGGTAGTGCTCCAGCATCATCTTGTGCGTCTCCCGCCCGATCCCCGACTGCTTGTACCCGCCGAACGCCGCATGCGCCGGGTACGCGTGGTAGCAGTTGGTCCAGACGCGGCCCGCCTGGATCCCCCGTCCTGCCCGGTACGCCGTGTTCATGTCCCGGGTCCATACGCCCGCGCCGAGGCCGTACAGCGTGTCGTTGGCGATCTTGAGGGCGTCGTCGAAGTCGTCGAAGGAAGTTACCGAGACGACGGGGCCGAAGATCTCCTCCTGGAAGATCCGCATACGGTTGTCGCCCTCGAAGATCGTCGGCTGGACGTAGTAACCGCCCTTCAACTCGCCGTCGTACTCGATGCGTTCACCACCAGTGAGGACCTTCGCGCCCTCCTGCCGGCCGACGTCCAGGTAGGAGAGGATCTTCTCCAGTTGGTCGTTGGAGGCCTGGGCGCCGATCATCGTATCGGTGTCGAGGGGGTGGCCCGGCTTGATGAGCTCGGTGCGGGCGACGGCCGCCTCCAGGAACTCCGCGTAGTTGCCGCGCTGGATCAGGGCCCGAGAGGGGCAGGTGCAGACCTCGCCCTGATTGAGGGCGAACATCGTGAACCCCTCGAGCGCCTTGTCGCGGAAGTCGTCGTCCCGCGCCCAGACGTCGTCGAAGAAGATGTTCGGTGACTTGCCGCCGAGTTCGAGGGTGACCGGCTTGATGTTCTCCGAGGCGTACTGCATGATCAGCCGCCCGGTCGTGGTCTCGCCGGTGAACGCCACCTTCGCCACCCGCGGGCTCGACGCGAGCGGCTTGCCGGCCTCCACTCCGAAGCCGTTGACGATGTTCACCACGCCCGGCGGCAGCAGGTCCGCGATCAGGCTCATCCAGTAGTGGAGCGAGGCCGGGGTCTGCTCGGCGGGCTTGATGACGACCGCGTTGCCCGCCGCGAGGGCCGGGGCCAGCTTCCACACCGCCATCAGGATCGGGAAGTTCCACGGGATGATCTGCGCGACGACGCCGAGCGGCTCGTGGAAGTGGTACGCCACCGTGTCGTCGTCGAGTTCGCCGAGCGAGCCCTCCTGCGCCCGGATCGCCCCCGCGAAGTACCGGAAGTGGTCGATGGCGAGGGGGATGTCGGCCGCCAGCGTCTCGCGCACCGGCTTGCCGTTCTCCCAGCTCTCCGCGACGGCGAGCTTCTCCAGGTTCGCCTCCATACGGTCGGCGATCTTCAGCAGGATGTCGGACCGTTCGGTCACCGAGGTCCGGCCCCAGCCCGGGGCGGCGGCGTGCGCGGCGTCCAGCGCCCGCTCCACGTCCTCGGCGGTGCCCCGCGCGACCTCGGTGAAGGACTGCCCGTTCACGGGGGACGGGTTGTCGAAGTACTGGCCGCGCGCCGGCGGCACGTACTCGCCGCCGATGAAGTGGTCGTAACGCGCCTGGTAGGAGACGATCGCGCCCTCGGTGCCGGGTGCCGCGTAACGGGTCATGCTGGCCAGCCTCCTTCAGCAGCGCTGCCCGCCGTTGGGCAGCTCTGCGCGTGAGGCTAGGAGCGCGGACGTTGCAACCACGTTGCCGTCGGCGCGGCCAGCTCCGACTCCAGCGCGGCCAGCCGGGCCCGCACGCTCGGCGTCGGCCGCAGGGCGGCGAGGGCCCGCCACACCTCGACGTCGTCCTCGCCCCACGGCGCGTGCGCCCAGTCCGCCAGCAGGTCGGGATCCCGGCGGGCCACCAACGCCGACCGCAGCCCGTCCGCGACCCGGCGTCTGAGCAGCACCACCGCCGGAGCCTGCGACGCCGGCAGCAGCGGACCGGCGTACCCCGTCGCCGCCGCCGCGACCGCCCCGCTCTCCAGCCGCCGCTCGACGACCGCCACGTCCGACTCGACCGGCACGGTCAGCCGGTACGGCCGAGACGCCAGCAGCACCGGCCCCAACACCCGTCGCAGACGGGCCAGTTCTGCCCGCAGCGTCACCGGCGTCACCGACTCGTCCTCGTACAGCGCGCACAACAGCTCGTCCCCGGTCAGGCCTTCCGGGTGCCGGGACAGCAGCACCAGGATCTCGCTGTGCCTGCGGCTGAGCCTGACTCTGCGGCCGCCACCGACCAGCAGTGCCTCGTCCCGGCCCAGTGCGCTCAGCTCAGGCCTGTCGGTGGCCGGTTGCTGCGGGAGGAGCAGCGCCAGCTGGGACTCGGCGGCCCGCGCGACCGCCTGGACGAAGCCCAGGCTGTGCGGATGCGCGAGCCCGTCCCCGCCGGTGATGTCCACGGCGCCCAGCACCCGCCCGGTCCGCGGATCGTGCACCGGCGCCGCCGCGCAGGTCCACGGCTGCACCCGGCGGATGAAGTGCTCCGCCGCGAACACCTGCACCGGGCGGTCCACGGCGACCGCGGTGCCGGGCGCGTTCGTCCCGACAGCGGTCTCCGCCCACCGCGCACCCGGCACGAAGTTCATCCACTCCGCCTGCCGACGGGTCCTCGCATGGCCCTCGACCCAGAGCAGCCTGCCGTGCTCGTCGCACACCGCGAGCAGATGCTCCCCGTCCGAGGCGAAGGTCCCCATCAGCTCACGGAACAGCGGCATGACCCGCGCCAGCGGATGCTCGGCCCGGTACGGACCGAGGTCACCGTCGCCGAGCTCGACGTCCGCCGTCCCGTCGGGCCCGACACCGGCCCGCGCGGAACGCCGCCACGAGTCGGCCACCACCGGGCGCACCGGCCGCTGCACCGTGCCCGCCTCGGTGAACGTCTCGTGCGCTCGCCGCAGCAGCCGGACCCGCTCGGCAGGGTCGGCCCCCGGCTCCAGGGCCACCCATGGATCGGTCAACTCGGCCTCCCGGAACGCGACGCGGCTGGGAACATCGTCACTCCCGGTCCGCGCACAGACAACCTCTTCGACCGGCGTCACCCCGACGATTCGCGGCTCACACGGCTTCGACCATGCGCAGGTAGCGGTCCCAGTCCCAGTACGGGCCCGGGTCGGTGTGGTCCGTGCCCGGCACCTCGTAGTGCCCGATGATGTGCGCGCGGTCCCTGGGGATCCCGTATCTCTCGCAGATCCCCGCCGTGAGCTTCGCGGACTCCTGGTACAGGGCGTCGGTGAAGTAGGCCGGCTGGTCCACCCATCCCTCGTGCTCGATGCCGACGCTGCGGGTGTTGTAGTCCCAGTTCCCGGCATGCCAGGCGATGTCCGCCTCCCGTACGCACTGCGCGACATGACCGTCGGCCGACCGCACGACGTAGTGGGCGGACACCGCCTTCGCCGGGTTGCGGAAGATGTCCAGGGTGCCGGTGTAGGAGGTCTGGGTGACGTGGATGACCACCCGGTCCACCGGGTAGGACCAGGGGCGGTCCGACGCGGTGAAGTTGGACGTGGTGGCCGGCTGCCACTCGGCGAGCGGGTGGTCGACGGGCTGCGGGGCGGCCCCGGCCAGCGCCTCGGGAAGCAGCGCGTACGGCACGGCGGCCAGGACGGCCCCCTTCAGCAGCCGCCGTCTGTCGAGCAGCGATCTGGCGCGTTCCATAGGTCAAGTGCCTTTCGTCTCAGCGGTGTTCAGCCAAGCGGGGGTCACCGCGGTCTCACGGAACCGGTCGTGCGCTCCGCGGTGAGTCTCGCCCGTCGGCAGCCGTTCCTTGCGGATCTCCGTCACGCGGGTGTGGTTGGTGTCGCGGACGGACAGGACCTCGCGAAGTCCGATCGTCCATGACAGCTGCGTGCCTCGCGTGCATCACGGTACGGCGGGGGCCCGTTGGGCGCAGAGGTGCTCGGTCTTCCGGTGGACGACGCCGAGGATGTGGATAACCCGGTCACCCGATGGGGTGAGTTGACGGGTGTTCAGGCCCGTTCGCCGACCATCGCCGGGTCGTCCAGCACGGCCCGCACCACCGAGTGCGCGGCCCCCAGCAGCGGACCCTGCGACCCCAGGCCGGACACGGACACCGGACAGGCCGGGCCCGCTGTGCGCCGGGCCAGCTCGTCCCGCAGGGAGGGCAGCAGCCACGGGGCGAGCCCGGCCAGCGCACCGCCGAGCACCACGGCTTCGGGGTCCAGCAGATTGACCGCCCCGGTCAGCGCGATGCCGAGCGCCTCCCCGGCCTCGCGCAGGGCGCCCCGTACGTCCTCGTCGCCGTCCGCGGCGTGCTGCGCGAGGAGTCCGACCCGGTCCTCGCCCGGTTCCAGACCGGCCGCCCGCAGCACCGCCTCCTCGCCGGCGTACTGCTCCAGACAGCCGCGCCCGCCGCATGGGCACCGGGGTCCGTCCGGACGGACCGGAACATGGCCGAGTTCGCCCGCGAAACCGCGGGTGCCGCGCAGCAGCTGCCCGTCCACGACCAGGGCCGCGCCGATGCCGATCTCCGCCGAGACGTGCAGGAAGTCATGGGGGGTGCCGGCGCCGAGCCACAGTTCGGCCAGCGCGCCGAAGTTGGCCTCGTTGCCCACCGTCAGCGGGAAGTCCGTCGGCAGCAGGGCACCCAGGTCCGTGTCGTGCCAGTCGAGGTTCGGGGCACGGACGACGGTCCGGGCGTCACGCGCGACCAGACCGGGCACCGCCACCGCAAGACCGGCGGGCCACAGGCCCTCGCCCTCCGCCTCCACCACCACCTGGCGGACCAGTGAGGCGAGTTCGGCGATCACCGGCTCGGGGGAGCGGCCCCGGTTCGCGCCGTGGCGCACCGCCCGGGAGCGCACCTGCCCGCGCAGATCGACCGCGCAGACCGCGAGGTGGTCCACGCCGATCTCGGCACCTATCCCGGCAGGCCCGCGCCCGCTGACGGCGAGCGCGGAGCCCGGCCTGCCGACCCGCCCGGGGCGCTCGGGGCCGAGTTCCTCGAGCAGCCCCGTGCGGATGAGTTCGTCGACGAGGGTCGACACCGCGGCCCGGGTCAGGCCGATGCGCGAGGCGACCGCGGCGCGCGAGAGCGGTCCCTCGGCACTCACGGTGTGCATCACGCGGGCCAGGTTGCGCCGGCGCATGCCCTGCTGGGTGTCGGGCAGGCCGCGCCCCGGACCCGCCGGGTGGGCGTCGTGCAGCGGTGCGGTCATGCCTCCCTCACTCCTCAGAGGTCCCCCGCTCCAGCAGCGGCGCCGCGTCGGAGAGTACCCCGGCGATCCTGGCCAGCGTCTCGTCGTCCCGCTCGACGGCCTCCAGCACCGGACCGGCGGCGGTGTTCCAACGCCGGGCGACCGCACCCGGGTCCTCACCGGTCAGCAGTCCCGCGGCCTGCGCGGCGGCGCCGAGAGCGACCAGTTCCTTGGCCTCGGGGACCTGGACGGGACGTCCCGAGAGCCGTCGTACGGTCTGCTGCCAGGCCGTGCCCTGGGCGCCGCCGCCGATCAGCAGCAGCGGCGTCGAACGGTCCGCGTCCTCGTCGAGCACCAGGTCCAGCGCCCCGAGCAGCGCCTGCACGGCACCGTCGTAGGCGGCCTGGAGCAGCTGGCCGCCGGTGGTGTCGTGGCGCAGGCCGTGCAGCAGGCCGGAGGCGTTCGGCAGGTTCGGGGTGCGCTCGCCGTCCAGGTAGGGCAGCAGGGTGACCCCCGAGACCGGCTCCACGGCCTCGCGGTCCAGGCCCAGCAGGGCGGCGACGCGGTCCACGGCGAGGGTGCAGTTCAGGGTGCACGCCAGGGGCAGCCAGTCGCCGTGGGCGTCGGCGAAGCCCGCGACGGTGCCGGTCGGGTCGGCGGGGCGGTGCTTGGACACGGCGTAGACCGTGCCGGAGGTGCCCAGGCTCATCACCGGCGTCCCGGGGCGCAGCCCGAGGCCCAGCGCGGCGGCCGCGTTGTCGCCGGTGCCGGGCGCGACCAGGGTGCCCTTGGAGAACGGCAGGTCATGGCCGTCGCGCACGGTGCCGGCCACCTCGCCGGGCCGGACCACGCGGGGGAGCAGCGCGGGGTCGAGGCCCACGTGCGCGAGGATCTCGCTGTCGTACGACTCCGTCGCGGACGCCCACCAGCCGGTGCCGGAGGCGTCGCCGCGGTCGGTGGTGCCCTCGCCGGTGAGCCGCTCGGTGAGGTAGTCGTGGGGCAGGCGTACGGCCTTCGTGGCGCGCAGGGCCTGCGGCTCGTGCTCGGCGAGCCAGGCCCACTTCGTCACCGTGAAGGAGGCGCCGGGCACGCTTCCGGTCCGCTCCGCCCAGGCCTTGGGGCCGCCCAGCTCCTCGATGAGGCGCCTGGCCTGCGGCGCCGAGCGGACGTCGTTCCAGAGCATGGCCGGCCGCACCGGCTCGCCCTGCGCGTCCAGCGTGACCAGGCCGTGCTGCTGGCCGCCGATCGACACCGCGGCGGCCTCTCGGGCTGCGTCCCCGCACTGGCGCAGGGCCTCGGAGAGCGCGTCCCACCACTGGCGCGGGTCGCTCTCCCGGCCGGCGCCGGAGGACACGGTGTGCGGTGCCTGGCCGCGCGCGACGACCTGGCCGGTGGCCGCGTCGACCACCAGCGCCTTGGTGGACTGGGTGGACGTGTCCACGCCGACGACGAGCGGACCCTCGGCTGCTGACATCGGGCTCTCCCTTGTTGCGCGGCTCATGATCCTGCTGCGGCTCATGAGCGTGACGCGGCTCGTGACCTTGATGCGGTTCGTGTCTCCACCCGGAGACACCTTGTCTCTTCCCGGAGACGTGTGTGCATACTAATTTGTAAACCGCCATGACGAAATAGTCCGGAGCAGCAAGGAGCCGCGTCATGAACTACCAGCCCACCCCCGAGGACAGGTTCACCTTCGGCCTGTGGACCGTCGGCTGGCAGGGAAGGGACCCGTTCGGCGACGCCACCCGCCGTGCCCTCGACCCGGTCGAGACGGTGCAGCGCCTGGCCGAGCTCGGCGCCCACGGCGTGACCTTCCACGACGACGACCTGATCCCCTTCGGGTCCTCGGACAGTGCGCGCGAGGGTCACATCAAGCGCTTCCGTGAGGCCCTGGACGCGACCGGCATGAAGGTGCCGATGGCGACCACCAACCTCTTCACGCACCCCGTCTTCAAGGACGGCGCGTTCACCGCCAACGACCGCGACGTGCGCCGTTATGCGCTGCGCAAGACCATCCGCAACATCGACCTGGCGGTCGAGCTCGGCGCCGAGACCTACGTCGCATGGGGCGGCCGCGAGGGCGCCGAGTCCGGCGGGGCCAAGGACGTGCGCGTCGCTCTCGACCGCATGAAGGAGGCCTTCGACCTCCTCGGCGAGTACGTCACCGAGCAGGGCTACGACCTGCGCTTCGCCATCGAGCCCAAGCCGAACGAGCCGCGCGGCGACATCCTGCTGCCCACGGTCGGCCACGCGCTCGCGTTCATCGAGCGCCTGGAGCGTCCGGAGCTGTACGGCGTGAACCCCGAGGTCGGCCACGAGCAGATGGCCGGGCTGAACTTCCCGCACGGCATCGCGCAGGCCCTGTGGGCGGGCAAGCTCTTCCACATCGACCTCAACGGCCAGTCCGGCATCAAGTACGACCAGGACCTCCGCTTCGGCGCCGGCGACCTGCGTGCCGCCTTCTGGCTCGTCGACCTGCTGGAGAGCGCCGGTTACGCCGGTCCGAAGCACTTCGACTTCAAGCCGCCGCGGACCGAGGACCTCGACGGCGTGTGGGCGTCGGCCGCGGGCTGCATGCGCAACTACCTCATCCTCAAGGAGCGTGCGGCCGCCTTCCGCGCCGACCCGCAGGTCCAGGAGGCGCTGCGTGCCTCGCGTCTGGACGAGCTGGCGCAGCAGACGGCTGCCGACGGCCTGAAGGCACTGCTCGCGGACCGCAGCGCCTTCGAGGAGTTCGACGTGGAGGCGGCCGCCTCCCGTGGCATGGCCTTCGAGCAGCTCGACCAGCTCGCCATGGACCACCTGCTGGGTGCGCGCGGCTGAAGGTTGCCCACGCGCGTGTGCCGTCGGCCGTGAGTGGCCTCCGCCGACGGCACTCGCGCGTGCAGCCGCGCGGCAGCCCTCGCGCGGAATGTTCCGGAATCGTGCGATCCACGCCATGAGGCCGTTTCAACGTCCGCGCGGGGCTCGCCCCATGAGCGGTTCGAGGCGACTGTGGACGGTATGGCCATGCCGCCGGTACCGCCCCAGCCGCCCGGACCGCCGGGCGGCACACCGCCTCCGGGCGGTGGCTTCGGACCACCTCCTGACGACTCCGGGCGCAACGGCCCGCACCCTTACGGCGGTATGCCGTCGACCCAGCCGATGGGTCCGATCGGCGATCCCGGCACGAGCGGTCCGAGAAGGCGCCGGAGCCCGCTGTTCGCCCTGCTCGCCGTGATCGCGGCGGCCGTGGCCATCGCCCTCGTCGTGGTCTTCATGGCTTCGGGCAGCGACGACTCGCCGGACAAGAGTCCGCCTCCGTCGACCAGCACGAGCGGTTCTCCCGAGCCGTCGTTCAGCCTGCCCACGCAGCTGCCCAGCGAGTTGCCGAGCGAACTCCCCTCGCAGTTCCCGAGTGACATCCCCAGCGAGTTGCCGAGCGGGTTCCCGAGCGACCTGGAGTCGTTGCTGCCGTCTGTGATCGGGTGAGTCGGAGGCGGTGCCGCAGCCCGGCTCGGCTCGCCGTCGTCCCGACCCCGCTCAGTCCGGGGAACTGCGCGGCGCCCGGTGTGGTCCCAGGCCCTGAAGGACCTCGCCGAGTTCATCCGCGGTGAGCGCGGGGGAGGGCAGGGGTGCGGCGGTCGACGAGGGGCGCAGGCCGTCGAGGAGCAGGGCGAGGGGGCGGCGCCAGGCTTCGGGGCCTACGGCCGTGGCGAGGGAGGGGACGGCCCGGCCGAGTGCGGCCAGCGCGAACAGGACGTCCTCCGTCGTGGCGTCCGCGCGGATGCTTCCCGCTTCGCGGCCCCGGCGCAGCAGTAGCTCCATGGTCGCCCGGTTGTGGGCGTGCACGGCCTGCAGCGACTCGACGCCCTTGAGGTGGGTGGTCATCAGGTCGTTCGTGCCGCGATCGGTGGCCAGCACGGCGAACACGGCCTCCAGGTAGCCGACGAGTCCCTCCCAGGGGTCCGTGGCGGCCCGGGCCCGCTCACCGGCGGTCATGGTGCCTGCCAGCGGGTCCCGGAAGACCGCGTCGACGAGGGCGGCACGACTCGGGAAGTGCCGGTAGAGCGTGGCGTTCCCGATCCCCGCCCGCCGCGCGATCACGTCCAGAGGTGCCTCCAGCCCCTGCTCCGTGAACACCTCGTGAGCGGCCTCGACCAGCAACTCCCGGTTGCGTCGTGCGTCGCGGCGTCGCACCTGCGCCGTCGCGTCGTCCGTCATGATTCGCCCCTTCGCACTATCGGGGAGTGCTCCCCGGTAGTGATGCTATCGTCGGCCGAACAAGTGGGGAGTGGTCCCCATTTGGCGGGAGGGAAGTGGCATGGGCAGTACGGCGCTCGTCCTCGGTGGGGGCGGCCCTGTCGGCGGAGCCTGGATGACAGGCGTTCTCGCGGGCCTGTCCGATGCCGGTGTCGACCCGACCGGCGCGGACGTCGTGATCGGCACGTCGGCCGGTGCGATCTTCGGGTCGCGCCTCCTCGCCGGCGAGCCCGCGCGCGAGCTGTACGAACGTCAACTGGCCGGCGCCGACCGGGTGGACATGCGCGTCGGCCTCGGCCGGACATTGCGCTTTCTGTGGGCCGCCCTGGGCTCCCGTGACCCGCAGCTCTCGGTACAGCGCCTGGGCCGCGCGGCGTTGAAGGCCCGTACGGGCCCCGAGGCCGACGTGTTCGACGCGTTGCGCCCGTTGCTGCACACCTTGGGGGAATGGCCCGACCACGCGCTGCGGATCACGGCCGTCGACGCCCAGTCCGGGCAACTGACAGCCTTCGACGCCGACTCCGGCGTGCCCCTCCTCGAAGCGGTCGTCGCCAGCTGCGCGGTTCCCGTGATCTGGCCTCCCGTCACCGTGGCAGGGCGCCGCTGGATGGACGGTGGCCTTCGCGCCACGGCCAACATCCATCTCGCGCGCGGCCATCACCACGTCCTGGCCATCGCCCCGATCCCCGCTGCCGTGGGCCCACATCCCGGCGCCGGACGACAGGCGGCGGCCCTTGCCGCCGAAGGCGCCGACGTCACCCTCATTACCCCGGAGCGCGCCGCGCGCCGTGCCATGGGTCGCGACATGACCTCCGTCGCCCGCTGCCCCGCCGCCGCCCGGGCCGGCCATGCCCAGGCCACAGCGCTCGCGGCCTCGCTGCACGCGGTCTGGCGCGCCGAGCGGTAGAGGCCGGAGCGGGACGCCGTAAGCCTGATGACCGCGACCGAGAGGAAGCACCATGCCCGCACCCACGCTGGGGGAGCCGGTTCCGGACGGCCATGGACCGGCCTCGGACCCGTACCCGTTCTACGCCGCGCTGCGGGCCAAGGGCGCCGTGCATCGCGTCCTCGTCCCGGGAATCGGGGAGAGCTGGCTCGTCGTCGCCCACGACGCGGCGCGAGCGGCGCTGAACGACCCCCGTCTGCGCAACGACATCCGGCACTCCTCGTCCTGGCGGAGCGACGGCGGCCACGCGGTCGGCCGCAACATGCTCCAGACCGACCCTCCGCAGCACACCCGGCTGCGCCGGCTGGTGGCGGCCCGCTTCACGGCCGGGAGCGTCGCAGCGCTGCGCCCGCGGATCGAAGCCATCGCGCTCGAACTCCTGGACGCACTGCCGGAGCGGGGAACGGCCGATCTGGTCGCCGGATACGCCATGCCGCTGCCCGTCGCGGTGATCTGCGGCCTGCTCGGTGTGCCCGCGGCCGATCGCGCGGTGTTCTACACCTGGTCCGACGAACTGGTCAGGCCCACCTCGCCCGAGAGGGCGACCGCTGCTCGAGGCGCGCTGACCGAGTACCTCACCGACCTGATCTCCCGGGCACGCGTAGGACGGGCGTCAGGCCTGCTCGGGGACCTCGTGACAGCCGCCGACCTCACGTCCGAGGAGATTCTCGGCATGGCGTTCCTGATCCTCGTCGCGGGCCACGAGACGACCGTCGACCTGATTTCCGGAACCGTCCACGCGCTGTTGGCCCACCCTGACCAACTCGCCCTTGTCCGCGCCGAACCTGATCTGATGGGACCGGCGGTCGAGGAGTCCCTGCGCTACAACTCACCCGTCCACGCCACCGCGTTCCGCTTCGCGGCCGAGCCGCTCGACATCGACGGCACCCGGATCGAGGCGGGGGACTCCGTGCAGGTCTCGCTCGCCGCGGCCTCCCGCGATCCGCTGCGCTTTCCCGACCCCGACCGCTTCGACCTGCGCCGCACCACGCGCGCGCACCTGGGATTCGGCCACGGCCCGCACCACTGCCTGGGCGCCCCGCTGGCCCGGGCGGAGGCGACCGTCGCCCTGCGTCTGTTGCTGCGCCACCGGCCCGCTCTCGCCTTCGCCACCGACCCGGACAGCTTGACCTGGCGCAGCAGCACCCTCCTTCGGGGTCTGACCGGGCTACCGCTGAGGTTCGGCTGAGGCGAGCTCCGCCGAAGCCAGAGCCGTTGCCGGATCCAGGGCCGCGGGACCCGCGAGTATCCAGCGTTCCCGCTCCTTCCGGTACGGCCACCACCGCCCGTCCCGCCCCAGGCGCACCTGGGTCGGCGCCCCGACGACCGTCCACCGGTTGCCGGTTGACGTGAGCGACGGCCGTTCATCCTCCTCCTCCCAGGCCGAGTCGAGAGCCGCACACGCGCGTGCGAGTGGGCTCCCCGAGGGCTCCCATTCCTCCTCCAGCACGGACAGCGCGTCCGCACCACCGAGCTCCCACGCGCGCGTGGCCTGCGCCAGCGACTCCGGATCGCGCCCCGATCCGGTGCCGAGCCGTTCCACCAGTGTCTGGTCGGGAGCAGCGACGGCAAGACGTACGGCGTCCTGAGAAGCCGTCAACTCAAAGGCGTGGGCGGGGCGTTCGGACGGCTGCCTGAGAGCCTGTGCGAGCAGTCGATGAGCCTCTGCGGCGGTCCGGGCGGCCAGGTGGCGGACGGCGACCGGGTCGACTCCCGGTCCTGGTGGTGCCTCGGTGTCCAGCGACGGCGGCAGGCCGGGAGCCTCGGGCAGCTCCGCGGGCGCGGGAAGGGGCGGCAGGATGTCGCCGGCCGCATAGGCCTCGGCGGCATCCACGCCCTCCGGTTCCAGCGTCTCCTCCGCGGGCGCGGCACTGCGCGCCCGGAGGTCGTCCAGGAGGGCGTCCTCGCCGCGACCACGCATCAGCAGCAGTACGAAGGGGTCCTGGTCCAGCAGCCGGGCCATCTGATAGCAGAGGGCCGCCGTGTGCCCGCAGTGGTCCCAGGCGCCGCAGTCGCACTCCGGTTCCAGATCGCCCATCCCCGGCAGGAGTTCGATGCCTTCGGACGCCGCGTCCTCGACCAGATGCGGCGGCATCTCGCGGTCCAGCAGCGCCGCGACGTGCCCGGCCCGTTCGACGGCCAGGTCGAGGAGGCGGTTCCACTGCTCGGCCGGCAGTTCACCCAGCAGGACGTCGGCGCGGTGCGCGGTGCGGTCACGGTCCAGGACGACGGCCGTGATGCGCCCGGGACGTACCGACACCGCGCCCACCGCGCCCGCGCGCGCGAGCCTGCGGCCCGTCTTCACCTGCCCCGAGTCCAGCGCGGCGTCCTCCAGTGCCCGCAGCCAGGCCTGGCCCCACCACGTCTGCGCGAAACCCCGCCCGTGCGCGGGCGGCAGCGCCGCGAACGTGCGCTCCGTGTCACCCTCGTGTCCGGTCATCGTGCGCCCCCTCGAAGTTCCACCAGATCGGCCAGCTCCGTGTCCGTCAGCTCGGTCAGTGCCGCCTCGCCAAGGCCGAGCACCGCGTCGGCCAACTCCCGTTTGCAGCGCAGCATGTCGGCGATGCGGTCCTCGACCGTCCCCTCGGCGATCAGCCGGTGCACCTGCACGGGGCGCGTCTGGCCGATGCGGTACGCGCGGTCGGTGGCCTGCGCCTCGACGGCCGGGTTCCACCAGCGGTCGTAGTGCACGACGTGCTCGGCCCGGGTGAGGTTCAGGCCGGTGCCCGCCGCCTTCAACGACAGCAGGAACACGGGCACCTCACCCTCCTGGAACCGCCGCACCATCGCCTCACGCCGGGCGACCGGCGTCCCTCCGTGCAGGAACTGCGACGGCAGGCCACGCGCCGCCAGATGCCGCTCGATCAGACGGGCCATGCGCACGTACTGCGTGAACACCAGGACGCTCGCCCCTTCGGCGACGATGGTGTCGAGCAGCTCGTCCAGCAGGTCCAGCTTTCCGGAACGGCCGGCGATCCTCGGCTGCTCCTCCTTGAGGAACTGCGCCGGGTGGTTGCAGATCTGCTTCAGCCCGGTCAGCAGCTTCACGATCAGCCCGCGCCGCGCCATGCTGTCCGCCCCGGAGATCTCCGCCAGCGTCTCGCGCACCACCGCCTCGTACAGCCCGGTCTGTTCCGGGGTGAGCGACACGGCACGGTCGGTCTCGGTCTTCGGCGGCAGCTCCGGGGCGATACCCGGATCCGACTTGCGGCGCCGCAGCAGGAAGGGGCGCACCAGCCGGGCGAGTCGCTCCGCGGCGGCCGGGTCCTGACCGCTCTCGACGGCCCGCGCGTACCGGGTGCGGAAGGTGCCGAGCCGGCCCAGCAGACCCGGAGTCGTCCAGTCGAGGATCGCCCACAGCTCCGACAGGTTGTTCTCCACCGGGGTTCCGGTGAGCGCCACGCGTGCGCGCGACCCGATCGAGCGCAGCTCCCGGGCGGTCGCCGAGTACGGGTTCTTCACATGCTGCGCCTCGTCCGCCACGACCATCCCCCACGCGGCTTCGGCGAGCCGGGGCGCGTCCAGGCGCATCGTGCCGTACGTGGTGAGCACGAACTCCCCGTCGGCCAGGCCGTCGAGCTCGCGCCGCGGACCGTGGAAGCGGCGCACGGGAGTGCCCGGTGCGAACCTCTCGATCTCGCGCTGCCAGTTGCCCATCAGGGAGGTCGGGCACACCACGAGAGTGGGGCCGGCGGTCGCCGGGTCGGTCTGCCGGTGCAGATGCAGCGCGATCAGGGTGATCGTCTTGCCGAGTCCCATGTCGTCGGCCAGACAGCAGCCGAGGCCCGAGGACGTCATACGGGCCAGCCAGTTCAGGCCCCGGCGCTGGTAGTCCCGCAGCGTCGCGGTGAGCGCGGCCGGTTGCGGGACCGGCTCCTGGCCCTCCGGGTCCGCCAGCCGGTCCCGCAGGGCCACCAACCACCCGGTGGGCTGCACGTCGACCCGGTGGCCGTCGACCTCGGCGGAGCCCGTCAGAGCGGCGCTCAGGGCGTCGACGGGCGTCACCTTGTGGTCCTGCCGGGCACGGGCCCGGCGCACCTCCTGCGGGTCGACCAGCACCCACTGGTCACGCAGCCTCACCACAGGCCGGTTGGCCTCGGCGAGCCGGTCCAGCTCCTCGCGCGTGAGCTGCTGGTCGCCCAGCGAGAACCGCCAGTCGAACGCGAGCAGGGCGTCGGCGGACAGGAACGACGGAGTGTCCGACGGCACCCGGTCGTGGTCGTCCGGCGGACCGACCATCGCGCGCGTGGTGAGCCTTCTGGCCATGTCCTTCGGCCAGTGCACCTCGACCCCGAGGTCGGAGAGGGCTCGCGCACCCGCTCCGAGCAGATCGGTGATCTCCTCGTCGGCCAGTTCGACCGTGTCCGGGACGGCAGCCGAGAGCAGCGGCGCGAGCGGGGGCCACGCGCGTGCTGCCCTGCGGAGCGCGAGCAGGCCGTCCATCCGCGCGTGCGGGCCGAAGGCGGTGGCGCCGCCCCACACGTCGGCGGCGTCGGCCACGATCGTCGGATCGCTCACGCTGTGCATCTGGAGAACGGCCCGGAAGGCGGGCGCCTCACCAGCGGCCAGGCCGCGCACTTCGATCCGCAACGACACCCGTACGCCCGCGTCGTGGCCCGCGGCGACGTCCGCCGCCCACGCGCGCTGCTCGGGCACGTACTGCGGTTCCCGGGCGGCGTAAGCGGGTCCGCCCGTCAACAGGGGTGCCGCGGGGGAGCGGGGCAGGGCGTCGGCGACCGCGTCCAGGAAGGCGCGCAGCAGCTGTTCGGGATCGGGCAGTCGGAGCGGCTCGTCGGTGCTCAGCGGTGCGGCGTGCGCCTCGGGCGGCATCGCCGCGGCGAGCCGGCGGACCCGCTCGACGTCCGCGGCGCCCAGGGGACCGACCCGCCAGGCGTCGTGGTCGGTGGGGGACAGGCCGGGCAACAACAGCCCGCGTGCCACGCACTGCAGGGCCAGCACGGCCGCGGTGCCCCAGAAGACGGTCGCCCGGTGCCCGTGCGTGGAGGTACGCGCACGCGTGAGGACGGGCAGTGCGGCACGGACCGGGAGCAGCACCCCGGGCAGGCTCACCAGCTCCACACCGCCGTCGCCGGGAATCACGAGCGCCAGGTCCTCGACCGTCCCGGCCGCGACAGGGGGTGGAGGAGCGCCGTCGGGCCGCCAGAAGGCGACACGGCCCGTTCGGGCCGGGTCGCCGGGCACGAACACGGCGCAGCATGAGGACAGTTCGGAGATCTCGGACGGTGATGCCGCAGGGAACTTCTGGACAGAGATCGGGGCACTCCTCAAACTTGACTACGTCGTCGGGGTGGTCGAGGGTACAGCACCTCGTGGGCCTGCGGGGCAGTGGTCTGGGTCACGTCGGCGTGGGGGTGTCGCCAACCCCCCTGTGCGCCCGGTGCTGACCCCAGTACACAAACGGGGGGCTACCGCATGGTCGCGGCAGGTCACTGGTTCGTACGTTTCCTCAGGTCAGCACGCTTCCTGAGAGAGCCGGAGTCCGGAGATGCCCCAGAGTGCCGCAACCGTCGCACCCCGCCCGCGCGGTACGTCCGGCTCCCCGCCCGGCACAAGCGAGTTCGCGCCCCTCCTGCGCGCGGTGCGGGCCCAGGGCCTCCTGGACCGCCGGCACGGCTGGTACGCCCGGGCCGTCGCCGCCAACGCGCTCGCCCTCGCCGGTCTCGTCACGGCCGTCGCCCTGTCCGGAGACTCGTGGCGGACCCTGCTGCTGGCGCCGATCCTCGCCATGTTCTGCGCCCGCACCGCCTTCATCGGACACGACGCCGGCCACGCGCAGATCACCGGCGACAAGACGACCGGCCGCCTCATCGGTCTCATCCATGGCAACCTGCTGCTCGGGATGAGCTACTCCTGGTGGAACCACAAACACAACCGCCACCACGCCAACCCCAATCACATCGACAAGGACCCCGACGTCGCCGCCGACGTCCTCGTCTTCACCGGCGAACAGGCCCAGGGACGCACCGGTTTCAAGCGCTGGCTCACCCGCCACCAGGCCTGGCTGTTCTTTCCGCTGACCCTCCTCGAAGGCATCGCCCTGAAGATCCAGGGCTTCCGGGACCTGCGCCGACAGGCGCCGGCGGAGCGTGCCGTGGAGGGCACTCTGCTGGTGAGCCACCTCGCTGCCTATGCCACGCTGCTGCTGACCACCATGTCCCCCGGAAAGGCGCTCGCCTTCGCGGTCATCCACCAGGCGCTGTTCGGCCTGCATCTCGGTATGGCCTTCGCCCCCAACCACAAGGGCATGGAGATGCCGGACCCGGACGGCGAGTCCTGGGGCCACCTGCGGCGCCAGGTGCTCACCTCCCGCAACATCCGCGGCGGCGTCGTCACCGACTGGTTCCTCGGCGGCCTCAACTACCAGATCGAGCACCACCTCTTCCCCAGCATGCCCCGGCCGCATCTGCGCCTCGCGCAGCCACTGGTGCGCGCCCACTGCCGGGATCTGGGTATCCCCTACACGGAGACCGGACTCGTCGACTCCTACCGACAGGCCCTGCGCCACATGCACGAGGTGGGCGAGTCGCTGCGGGCGGACCGTTAGGAGGCGCGCATCCGGGGCGTCTCAGGGCCAGGTCTCAGGGATGTCTCAGGGTCGCCATGCGGAACTGCAGGAAGCGCGGACCCGTTTTTCTGGGCAGAGAGCGGCAACCGCCGCGAAGGAGGCGACGCACATGTCGAAGAACGCGAAGATCGCCGCGGGGGGAGTGGCGGTCGGCCTGCTCCTGCTGATCTGGCTGCCCTGGTGGGCCGCATTCCTGATCATCCTGGGAGTTCCGGCCGCCGCGTACCTCACACTGGATCCCTCACAGCGGCGCAGGCTGCGCCGCGTCACCCGCAAGGAACTCGGCCGCTGACGCACCCGCACCGGCCGGGAGCCCACAGCCCCGGACGGTGCGGCGCGGCGGCTCAACTGGGACGTACGGCCACTTTGTCGAGCGCTTCCAGCAGCCCCGGCAGCTCCGGGCCTCGCCCCACGGGCAGGACCTCCCCGGGCACGTCGTCGAGCAGCACGAACGCGATGTCGTCGGTCCTGGCCACCAGTGACCAGCCGGGACCGTCGGCGCGCAGCGTCCGCGCGTCACCCGACGCGAAGGACGACCGGACACGCCCGAGGGGCGGCGGCGAATCCACGTAGGCGCGGGCCTCCGCGAGGACGCGCCGGACGCCGCTGTGGCCCTTGGGGGCTTCCTTCTGGCCGGTGGCGTCACCACCGGAGGCTGCGCGTACCGCGGTGCCGCCCCCTGCCCCCTCGTCGCGCATGTCGGCGCCCGTGTCCTTTGAGGCGTCGCCGTCAGCGGTCCCGCCGTCCGTGCTCCCGCCGTGCATGGTCTCGCCGTCCGGGGCTTTGTCGCCCCCCGCGGATCCGCCGTTCGGGCTCCGGAAGGCCGCGTCGTCGATCTGGTCCCGCCACATCGCCCACTGGAGCGCGATCTCGTCGGCGCCCAGACGCCGCTGGGCGGAGCCCCACGTCGACGTGTCAGGCGGCGTCAGCGGCGGGCCGTCGCCGGCCTCGGGATCGGGGTCGTGCGGCGCCGGCACACCGGGCGCGGCGACGGCGATCGCCAGCGGCCAGCCGGGCAGGGCGGCCACGACCGTGCGCTCGTCGGGCGACAGGTCGTACTCCATGCCGCAGTCCCAGGACGCGATGGCGACGGCGACCAGCGAGACGTCGTCGACGACGACGGTCCACCGGGCGCCGCTGCCGTCCTGGCCGATCACCAGGCCGTACCCGTCGGCAAGTGGTGCCAGACCGAGCGCCGCGCAGGCTTCCGGATAGTCGTCGCCCAGCACGCTCGGGAACTTCGCCGGCGTCAGCAGTACCGCCGTCAGCACATAGAGCGCGTCGTCCGCGGCGGCGACGGCGTCCTCGTCCGTCCCGGCCATCCAAGCCTCCCCATCGGTTCGTCCAACGGCGGGCACCCTAGTGTGCGCGGAAGGCGCTTGTCACGACTCCCAAGAACACCCGGACCTGCAGTTTTCCGGCTGGACGGGGGCGAATCGACCACATCTTGCCGCCGCTCAGGCCGCCGGCAGCCCGAGGAGCGCACGTGCCACCGTACGCGGAGACTCGTCGCGCTCCCGCGCGAGGGCGATCACGGCCCGGCACGCGAGCTCGTTGACCCCGAACGACAACGCCTCCGGCGAGACCCAGGCCGAGGCCTCGTCGATCCGGTCCTGGTCGTCCTCCGCGCAGGCCGAGACGTACGCGGCGGCGGCCTCGAACAGATTGTGCGTGCGGGCCTCGTGGCCGGTCGGCGCCTCGGTGCGCAACGAGTTGACGAATCTGGCGCTGGACCTGCGGACCCTGTCCCACATGCCGACCACCTTCCTCCTGCGTGACGTGATCCTGCCGAACGTTCATTTTCTGCTACTCAACGTAAAGGTGGAACTCTGCCCGCAGAAGGGGCGGACGGCCCGGGGCGGGGTGTTCTCCTGTCGCCCAGAAGGGCCGGAAAACGGTCAACCAGCTGTGCGGGACGGGATACTTGTGATTTCTCGCGAGATGGCGACCAAGGGGGTGGTCCGGTGAACTCTGCCGGAGAGACGGGCCGTTGGGGAGAAGGCGGCAGGGGCGGACGGCATGCTGTCGTCGTGGGCGGGAGCCTCGCGGGGCTTCTCGCGGCGCACGTCCTGGCCGGGCACGCCGACCGGGTGACCGTCGTCGAGCGCGACCGGTTCCCGGAGGGCGCGAAGCCACGACCCGGCGTGCCGCAGGGCCGTCACCCGCACGTTCTGCTCCAGGGCGGACAGGCGGCCCTGGAGTCGCTGCTGCCGGGGTTCCTGGCGGAACTGCGCGAGGCGGGGGCGCCTCGGGTGGGCATGCCGGCCGACATGGTGCTGTGGCAGAGCGGCCGCTGGTTCCGGCGGGTGTCGGCGACGACGCACATCTACACCGGCTCCCGCGCGCAGCTCGAGGAACTGGTGCGGCGGCGGGTCCTCGCAAACCCGGTGATCGGCGTGCTGGAGGGGACCGACGTGGTCGGGTTCCTCGGCGACTCCACGCGCGTGCGGGGCGTGCTGGTGCGGGACCGCTCCGGCGACGACCGCGCGAAGTCCCGCTCCCTGGAGGCCGATCTGGTCGTCGACGCCTCCGGCAGCGGCACGAAGGCCCCGCAGTGGCTCGCGGAGATCGGTGCCCAGAGTCCGCACGAGGAGACCATCGACACCGGACTCGCCTACGCATCCCGCGTGTATCGCGGTACGAACGGCGCCCTCGACGGCGCGACCCGCGGTTACTACGCCTATCCCGACCCCGAGCAGGTGCACGCCGGCGGTGCGCTGCCCCTGGAGGACGGCAGCCATCTGGTGATCGTCTCGGGCCTGCGCGGCGACGAACCGCCCACGGGCGACAACGAGTTCGTGACGTACGCCAAGAGGTTGCCGCATCCGCTGCTGCACCGGTGGCTGGACGACGCCGAACCGCTCTCCCCGGCGTTCGGCTACCGGCGGACCGCGAACATCCGCCGCCGCTACGACCTCTCCGGCCATCCGGCAGGACTCCTCGCCACCGGTGACGCCCTGTGCACCTTCAACCCGATCTACGGGCAGGGCATGGCCGTTGCCGCGATGAGCGCGGTCGCCCTGCGGGACACGCTGGCCGACCGGCGCCGGACGCCCACGACACGGCGTGTGCAGCAGGCGCTCCTCGCGGCGTCCCGGCTCGCCTGGGACATCTCCGCCGGGGCGGACCGCAGGATGCCCGGCGCGGTCGGCACCGCGATCGACGCTGGGCCCGCGGACCAGGTCGCGGGGTGGTACCTGAGCCGCGTCCAGGAGCGGGCCCCCGGCGACCCCGTCGTCGGGCAGGCCTTCCGTGCCGTCCTGACGCTCTCCGCACCCGTCACCGCGCTGTTCGCTCCGCCCGTGGCGAGGGCCGTCCTCTTCGGCCCACCCGCGCCGACGCCCGCCGAGCCGCCCGCGACGCCGGAGTAGCCCGGGTCCGGGGCCGCGGTGATCAACCCACTCGGACCATTCACTCGGACCGTTCACTCGGATCATGAATCTCGGCACCGGGCCTGCGTCTACGAAGAGCCCCCGTCGAGTGACGTGATCGTCTCCCGCAGCCAGGTGAGTTCCGCCCGGGACGTGGCGCGGGCGATGGTCAGCACACCGCGCCGGAAGGGATCGTCCAACTCCTCGGCGCTGAGCGGGCGGTCGCCCTCGTAGAAGAAGCTCGCGGGCTCCTCGAGGAACGCGAGCCGCCGCCGCAGTACGGCCGCCTGGGCGCCGGCGTCGTCCAGGTGCCGGAGGAAGGCGAGGACCGTGAACCACCGGTTCTCGTCGGTGATGTCGCGCGCCGCCGGTTCCGCGAGCCGGCGGCGCAGGTCCTGGCGGCCTTCGTCGGTGAGCGTCAGGACGTGGCGAGGTGCGGCCACGGCACCGGGTTCCGGCGCACGCGCCAGCAGCCCCGCCTTCTCCAGCCGCTTGATGGCCGGATACAAGGTGCTCTCGGCGACGGGGCGCACGTGACCCGCCAGCGCCGTGATGCGTTTGCGCAGCTCATAGCCGTGCAGCGGGGTGTCGTAGAGGAATCCGAGGATGGCGAGCTCCAGCATGCTCGCATTGTGCCGCATGGGCGCTGTACATCTCTGCTGCCCTACCTCGTCTACGCAATACATCGGCGACGATGTATTGTGCTGGAGAACTCACCGAGGGAGGGCACACATGAGGCACGCCGAGTTCGACGGCAGGGGAAGCCGCATCCGCTGGACCGAGACGCCCGGCGAGGAGCCGGCACGCGTGTATGTGCACGGCCTGGGAGCGGTCTCGACCGTCTATCACGCGCACATCGCGGCCCGGCCCGAACTCGCGGGCCGCCGCAGCCTGTTCGTGGATCTGCCGGGACACGGCATCAGTGACCGTCCGGAGCACTTCGGATACACCCTGGAGGACCACGCGGACGCGCTTGCGGCCGCTCTGGACGCCGCGCCGCTGACGGGCGCCGAGCTGATCGCGCACAGCATGGGCGGGTCGGTCGCGCTTGTGCTCGCCCATCGGCGGCCCGAGCTCGTCTCCCGGCTGGTCCTCACCGAGGCCAACCTGGACGCCTCGCCCCCGGACACGGCGGGCAGCACCTGGATCGACGCCTACGAGGAGAACGACTTCGTGGCAGGCGCCTACGCGCGCGTGCTCGAGAAGGTCGGCCCGTTGTGGGCGGCGACCATGCGGCTGGCCGATCCGCGCGCCCTGCACCGCAGCGCGGCCGGGCTCAGGCGCGGATCGGCGCCCATGATGCGCGCGATCCTCGAAGGCCTGCCGATCGACCGCGTGTATCTCCAGGGCGAGCTCAGCGGTGAACTGGAGGGGCGAAAGGAGCTGGAGGCGGCGGGTGTGCGCGTGGTGACCGTCCCCGGCGCCGGGCACAACGTCATGTTCGACAACCCGGACGCCTTCGCTGCGGTGGTCGCCGGGATCGGGTGAGCGCGTTCAGTCCTCGCGGACGGCCAGGGCCAGGAAGCGGGTGTCCTCGTCGGCGTACGACGTCATGCGCCAGCCCGAACCGGCCAGCAGGGGGCGGAGGTTGGGCTCCGCGCGCAGGTCCTCCGGGGTGATCTGACGCCCCTGGCGCGCGGCGAGCGCCGCCCTGCCGATCGGATGGAACAGGGCCAGGAGGCCACCGGGCCGTACCACCCGGGCCAACTCGCGCACATTCTCGGCCGGCCGGGGAAGATGGGAGATCAGGCCCGCTCCGAAGACCGCGTCGAGCGACCGGGAGCGGAGCGGCAGCGCGGCCACGTCGGCGAGCAGCAGCCGCCCGTCCCGGTCCCTGCCGGCCCGTACGGCTTCGTGCAGCATGGCCGGGGTCAGATCGGCTCCGAGGACCACTCCGGAGGGTCCCACGGCCGCACGCAGGGGCGGCAGCGCCCGCCCGGTGCCGCAGCCCGCGTCGAGCACGCGGTCGCCCTCGCGCAGCCCGAGCTCCGCGACTGCGGCGGCGTAGGCCGGGCCGTCGTCCGGGAACCGGCTGTCCCAGTCGGCGGCACGGGCCGAGAAGAACTCCTGGACATGTGTGTGGTCGTCGCTCATGTTCCGCATGATCCCTCACCGACACGGATGAAGCCCCGGCGCACACGTTCGAGCGTGACGCGATCGTTCAGACACATCTCTGCGTCATATTGCAACACCTTTCGAAATGCGCCCTCTTTGTGCGCCCCTGCCCCGACTAGCGTCCCTTGGCCATGGGACACCTGGACCACGCAGCCCTGGGCTGGCTGACGCCCACACTTTCGTACGTCATGGCCTGTATCGGCGCCGCGCTCGGCCTGCGCTGCACCATGCGCGCGCTCGGAGCCACCGGACGTTCGCGCCGCAACTGGCTCATCACGGCCGCCTCGGCCATCGGGACCGGCATCTGGACCATGCACTTCGTGGCCATGCTCGGCTTCAGCGTCAGCGGCACCGACATCCGCTACGACGTACCGCTGACCATCGCGAGCCTCCTGGTGGCGATGCTCGTCGTCTCCGCCGGCGTCTTCGCGGTCGGCTACAGCCGTGACCGGGGCCGCGCGCTCCTCCTGGGCGGACTCACCACCGGCCTGGGCGTGGCGAGCATGCACTACCTGGGCATGGCCGCCGTCCGGCTGCACGGCGGCGTCCACTACGACCCGGTGCTCGTCGGACTCTCCGTCCTCATCGCCGTCGTCGCGGCGACAGCGGCCCTGTGGGCGGCGCTCAACATCAAGTCGCCCGTCGCCGTCACCCTCGCCTCCCTCATCATGGGCGCCGCGGTCAGCAGCATGCACTACACCGGGATGTTCGCGGTGAGCGTGCGGGTCTCGCCCTCCGACGACATCCTGCCCGGGGCGACCGCGATGCAGTTCATCTTCCCGCTCGCCGTCGGACTCGGCTCCTACCTGTTCCTGACCTCGGCCTTCGTCGCGCTGTCGCCCACGACAGGCGAGCGCGAGGCATCCGCCTCGGCGCAGCGCACGGTCGAGAGCGTCACCTCCTAGCGGCGGACCCGGGCCCGGACGGCCCGACGACACGCCCCCGACCCACTCCCGAGCGAGGAGGCCATGCGTACACCGCGTAGGACCCCCACAGCCGGCGCCGAGACGCCGCACCAGACACCCGCGCGCGGGCGTCGCGCACATGCCGGACCACCGGCCGACGAAAGCCCGGACGGCCCCGTGGGCCCCCCGGACGAGGACATACCCGCGCGCGCGGGACACTGGCGCATACGCCCCCGCACGGTCCGCGCCAAGATCGTCTGCCTGCTCATGGTGCCCGTGGTCTCACTGCTCGCACTATGGGCGTACGCCACCGTCAGCACCGCCCAGGACGTGTCCCGGCTGCGGCAGTTGCAGCGCGTGGACGACGCCGTCCGCTCTCCCGTCGCCGCCGCCGTGACCGCGCTCCAGGCGGAACGCGCCGCCGCCGTCCGGTATGCGACCGACCCGTCCGCCGCGCAGAGCGACGACCTCCGCAGGCTCGCCCAGCGCACCGACCAGGCCGTGGCACGACTGCGGCTCGGCGACGACAACACCGTCGCCGACAGCGAGGAACTGCCCGCCGGTGTCGCCCAGCGGCTCGAAGCCTTCGTGACCGGCGCCGAACAACTGCGCACCGTACGCGCCGCCGTGCTGGACCGCAGCGCCGGCTGGGACGAGACATACGGCCGCTACACCAGGACCATCGACGGCGCCTTCGCGGTGGGCGGTGCCCTCACCGGCATCCAGGACGCCGAACTCGGCTCCGACGCGCGCGTGCTGCTCGAGTTCTCCCGCGCGGGGGAGTCGCTGGCCCAGGAGGACGTCGTGCTGTCCAGCGCGCGGCTGGCGGGCGCCTTGGCCGGAGAGCGGCTGCGGCTGTTCACCGGGGCTGTCGACACCCGCCGCGCCCTCACCGAGGGCGCCGTGGCCGACCTGCGCGGCTCGGACCGCGCCGCCTGGCAGAAGGTCGCCGGGAGTCGCGCCTACGCCGCCGTGACCGCCGCCGAGGACCGGACACTCGCCGCGGCTCCCGGCGTCCGCGCCGTCGAGTCGACACCGGAGGCCACCTGGCGGGCGGCACACACGCGCGTGCAGGACGGCATGCGGACCGTCGAGAAGGCGGCGGGCAGCGGTGTCGCCCACCGCGCCGACCCGTTCACCCGGGGTCTGCTCACCCCCGCCGGGGCAGCGGTCCTGCTCGGCCTGCTCGCCGTCGCCGGTTCGCTCGTCATCTCCGTGCGCATCGGACGCGGCCTCGTCGTCGAGCTCGTGAGCCTGCGCAACAGCGCCCTGGAGATCGCCCGGCGCAAACTCCCCGACGCCATGGAGCGGCTGCGCGCGGGCGACGAGATCGACATCCGGTCCGAGGCCCCGCCCGGACCGCCCGCGGAGGACGAGGCCGGCCAGGTCGCCGAGGCCCTGACCACCGTTCACCGCGCCGCGCTGCGGGCCGCGGTGGAGCGCGCCGAACTCGCCAGCGGCATCTCCGGGGTCTTCGTCAACCTCGCCCGCCGCAGCCAGATCCTCGTGCACCGCCAGCTGAGCCTGCTCGACAGCATGGAACGCCGCTCCGACGACCCGAACGAACTGAGCGACCTCTTCCGGCTCGACCACCTCACGACCCGTATGCGCCGCCACGCGGAGAGCCTGATCATCCTCTCCGGAGCGGCCCCCGGCCGCGCCTGGCGGATGCCGGTCTCGCTGACCAACGTGGTCCGCGCCGCCGTCTCCGAGGTCGAGGACTACGCGCGCGTGGAGGTGCGTCAGCTGCCCGACGCGTCCGTCGTCGGCGCGGCGGTCGCCGACCTCACCCACCTGCTGGCCGAGATCATCGAGAACGCCGCCCAGTTCTCACCGCCCCACACGCGTGTGCGCGTCACCGGCGAACCCGTCGGCAACGGTTATGCCGTCGAGGTCGAGGACCGTGGTCTGGGCATGGGCAAGGAGACGCTCGCGGAGGCCAACCGCCGCATCGAGCAGTCCGAGGCACTCGACCTGTTCGACAGCGACCGGCTGGGCCTGTTCGTGGTCAGCAGGCTCGCGGCCCGGCACGGCATCAAGGTGCACCTGCGCACCTCGCCCTACGGCGGCACCACCGCGGTCGTCCTGCTGCCCACGGCGCTGCTGCACATCAAGGCGGCGGAACGTTCTCCCGCCAAGGCCGCGGACCGGGAACGGCTCACGGAACGCGAGTACGCGCGCGTGACCTCCGCCGAACCCGACCAGGAGTCCGTCCACGCCCCGGCCGAGCGGCCCGCCCTGGTGGCTCCCCTGACAGCCGCGGCCGGCCGGGGAACGTCCGACACACCGCCCTCCGGAGTCACCGCCCTTCGTCTGCACCGGCCGCCCGACGAGCCGGAGGAGTCCGACGACCTGCCCCGCCGGGTACGGCAGGCGCACCTCGCTCCCCAGCTGCGCGAGCAGCGCTCCGAGGAACCGTCCCCGGCAGCCGCCCGCCGGGACGACGACGGCCGTACACCCGAAGTCGTCCGGGACCGGATGGCGGCCTACCGAGACGGCTGGGCGCGCGGCGGGGGCAGGGAGCCCGGCCGCGGTGCCACCCCAGATTCCCCAGCGGGCAGAGACCGCAGCGAAGGAGACCGAGGATGATCCAGGACCCGAACATGAGGGCCGACATGGGGGTTCCCCCGGTCGACCGCAGCCGGGAGTGGGGCAGGTCCGGCGAACTCGACTGGCTGCTGGACGACCTGGTGCTGCGGGTGAGCGAGGTATGGCATGCCGTGGTGCTCTCCAACGACGGCCTCGCCGTGGGCGCCTCGACGGATCTGCGCCGTGAGGACGCGGAACACCTCGCCGCGGTCTCCTCCGGTTTCCACAGTCTGGCCAAGGGCGCGGGCCGGCACTTCGGTGCCGGGGGAGTGCGCCAGACCATGGTCGAGATGGACGACGGCTTCCTGTTCGTGGCCGCCGCGGGAGACGGCTCCTGTCTCGCCGTCCTCACCGCGGTGACCGCGGACATAGGCCTGGTCGCCTACGAGATGGCACGGCTGGTCAAGCGGGTCGGCGAGCACCTCTACACGCCACCGCGCGTAGGCGCGCGGCCGCCCGCCGCCGGATGAGAGGGAAGGGCGGTCGGCTCAGATGACCGAGGACATGGCGGGCATCCCGTACGAACAGGGCAGCCAGTGGTACGACGGCGAGGCCGGGCCCCTCGTCCGCCCCTACGCGATGACGGGCGGACGCACTCAACCCGGCCCCACCGGGGTGCGCTTCGATCTGATCGCCCTCGTCACCCTCGACGTCGGCGCCCCCGGGGCCGGCGACGACACGGCCCTCGGGCCGGAACACCGGGCCCTGATCGACCTGTGCCGCACGGAGACGCAGTCGGTGGCGGAACTCTCCGCGGGCGCCGACCTGCCCGTGGGCGTGGTCAGGGTGCTCCTGGGGGACCTCCTGGAACTCGGCTGTGTCACCGTCAGCCGCCCGGTGCCGCCCGCGCAGCTGCCCGACGAACGGATTCTGCGCGAGGTGATCGAAGGGCTCCGGGCGCTGTAGATGAACGTTCAGAACCGGGCAATAAGTGGTCCAACCCCTCGAAGGGGAGCTCCAGTTGTCATGATGCTGCCTTCGCGACCCCGTACCGACGTCGCCGCCCGTTGCCGGCCCTCCCGAGAGAAGTGATCGATGGTCTCTGAGAACTCCGACGCCCAGGGCGGCGAGCCGACCGCCCTCGCGCTGAAGATACTGGTCGCCGGCGGGTTCGGCGTGGGCAAGACCACCCTGGTGGGCGCGGTCAGCGAGATCAGGCCGCTGCGCACGGAGGAACTGCTGAGCGAGGCAGGCCAGTTGGTGGACGACACCGACGGTGTGGACCAGAAGGTCACCACCACGGTCGCCATGGACTTCGGGCGGATCACCATCCGCTCCGGCCTGTCCCTCTACCTCTTCGGCACCCCGGGCCAGGACCGCTTCTGGTTCCTGTGGGACGAGCTGTCGCAGGGGGCCCTGGGTGCCGTCGTCCTCGCGGACACCCGGCGCCTGGAGGACTGCTTCCCGGCCGTGGACTACTTCGAGCACCGGCACATCCCGTTCGTGGTGGCAGTCAACTGCTTCGCCGGTGCCCGGACCTACGGCGCCCACGACGTCTCGCGCGCCCTCGACCTCGACCAGGGCACACCTGTGGTGCTGTGCGACGCACGGGACCGCGACTCGGGCAAGGAGGTGCTGATCCGGCTGGTCGAGTACGCCGGGCGGATGCACACCGCCCGGCTGCTCGACTCGGTGGGCTGACCGCGGACGCGGCCGGCTCACCGGCGTGTCACTCCGAGACGGCCTTCTCCGCCAGCACCTTGTCGATCCTCACCCGGACCAGGAGTTCCCCCGGAACGCCGTTGCGGGCGCCGAACTCCTCGGCCCGTTCCTCACCCATGTACCGCGCCCCGATCCGCCCGGCCCAGTGCCGGACCTCGTCCAGATCCTCCGATATCCGGGCCCGGCCCTGCAGCACCACATAGTCGAAGGGCGGCCGGTCGTCGTCCACGCAGAGGGCGACCCGCCCGTCCCGCGCCAGGTTGCGCCCCTTCACGGTCGCCTTCCCGGTGTTGAACACCAGGTCGTCACCGTCGAGCACGAACCAGATCGGTGCCACATGCGGACTCCCGTCGGCCCGGACGGTCGACAACTTGCCGGTGCGGGTGCCGTGCGAGACGAACTCCCGCCATTCCTCATCGGTCATCTTCTGTGCCATGTCCCCATTCTCCTTGCCCTGTTGACGGTCGTGGGGAAGGGTTGACGGTCGTGAGGAAGGCCTGCCGGGAGATTTCCGGGCAGGAGGAGACGTCACACGGGGAGACGGGACACATGCCGCAGAAGCAGGGGCTCGGCTGGCTGCTGGACGATCTGACCGAGCGCGTCGACCATGTGCGGCACGCGCTGGTGCTGTCCAACGACGGGTTGGTGACGGGCGCAAGCACGGGACTGCGCCGTGAGGACGCGGACCATCTCGCCGCCGTCTCGTCCGGGCTGCACAGCCTGGCCAAGGGGTCGGGGCGCCACTTCGGCGCGGGCAAGGTACGGCAGACGATGATCGAGTTCGACGACGCGGTGCTGTTCGTCACCGCGGCCGGGACCGGCAGCTGTCTGTGCGTGCTCAGCGGCTCCGACGCCGACATCGGCCGGATCGCCTACGAGATGACGCTGCTCGTCAACCGGGTCGGCGAGCACCTCGACGTGGACGCCCGCCGACCCGAACGCAGCCCGGCGACAGACCTCTGACCTGCGCGTTCTTCGACCCCCGTGGAGTTGTCCACAGGCTCGTCACGCATCTCGCCGAACCGGCTACGGTTTCTGTCACGGCGAGCGCACACAGCGTGAGCGACGACTCCACGGGGGAGAGCCAGCATGGCGAGCAGCACCATCACCCAACTCCAGCGGAATGCCTGCACACCCAGCCGCGCGGCGCGGGAACTGGGCCTCAGGCGAAGCGAGTTCGACCTCGCCGTACACCTCGGCCAGATCCGGACGGTGCCCGACGAAGGGGGCGGGGGCCGACGCGTCACGCGTTCCGAGGTCGACCGGCTGCGGGCCACGGCCGGTTTCCCCGACTCGCTGCGTCAACGCGTACGGCTCGTGGGCACCACCGAGGGGGCGGAGGTCATGGACATCCCCGTCGGCAGGTTCACCCGCCTGGCGCGCCTCGGCCTGTTCTCGCCGGTTCGTTTCTATCTGAACCGGTACCGTGCCGTCGTGTGGCTGTATCTGGCCGACGACCTCGAGGAGTTCACGACAGTCGAGGAGAACACCCCGCTGCTGACCGCACGGCGCATGCCCGAGGGGTTGCGCGACATGCTGGACGAGGGCGTGGACCTGCGCGCCCGCAACTGGCGCGGACGGCACCGCGGATTCCTCCTGCGCCTCGCCGAAGACCCCTGGGAGAGCGCCGGAGCCCTCGCCGCCTTCCTCGACCCCGCCCAGATCGCGGAGCTCGTCCCGGACCCCTATGAGCGGTCCCATCTGGGCCGCTTCCGGCCGGGACCACCCGCGCACGGGGCGCAGGGCTCGCCCGCCGCGCACCTGATCGAGAAGATCATGAAGGCGGACGACCCGGCCGAGATCGCATGGCTGAGGACCGAACTGGCCCGCGCCCTGGAGGACGCGCGGCGGCTGCGACCCGCGCCCCGCCCCGCGGTCCGGCAGGCACCCTCCGCCCTGCCACCGCGTGAGCCGGCGCCCCAGGAACCGTCCCGCGGACTGCTGGGCTGGCTGCGCCGCAGAAGCGCCTGACCTACAGCGGCCGGAACAGCCCCTCCTGGACGACGGACACCAGCAGACGTCCCTCCAGGTCGTAGATCCGGCCACGGGCCAAACCGCGTCCACCCGTCGCGATCGGCGACTCCTGGTCGTACAGGAACCACTCGTCCGTGCGGAACGGCCGGTGGAACCACATGGCGTGATCCAGCGACGCGATGTCGAAGCTCCGCGGCCCCCACAGGGGCTGGACCGGGAGGCGGACGGCGTCCAGGAGCGTCATGTCGCTCGCATAGGTCAGCGCGCAGGTGTGCACGACCGGGTCGTCCCCGAGCGGCCCGACCGCGCGCATCCACACCGCGCTCCGCGGCTCGGCGTCCTTGACCTCCTCGGCGCTCCAGCGCAGCCGGTCCACATACCGGATGTCGAAGGGCTGGCGGCGCGCCATCCGCTCCAACTGCTCCGGCAGTTCGCCCAGATGCTCCCGGATCTCGTCGCCGACGTTCGGCAGGGACTCCGGGCCCGGGACCTTGCGGGCGGGAGGCAGCTGGTGCTCGAAGGGACCTTCCTCAGGCTTGTGAAAGGAGGCGGTGAGATTGAAGATCGTGCGGCCCTGCTGCACGGCGGTGACCCGGCGCGTCGTGAACGACCGTCCGTCCCGCACCCGCTCGACCTGGTACACGATCGGTACGCCGGGCCGGCCCGGACGCAGGAAGTACGCGTGCAGCGAGTGCACCGGGCGTTCGCCGTCCGTGGTGCGGGCGGCGGCGACCAGCGCCTGGCCCGCGACCTGGCCGCCGAAGACCCGCTGGAGGGACTCGTGCGGGCTTCGGCCACGGAAGATGTTGACCTCGATCTGCTCCAGGTCGAGCAGGTCGACGAGCCTCTCGGCCGGGTTGGTCATGGGTGGGACTCTCCTTGGCTCACAACTGGCCTGGGGCTCACAGGCGGCCTACGGCTCACCACTCGTCTGTGGCTCACAGCTGGCCGACATCGGTGACCCGGACGACCGCGCGGCCCTCGGCGTCGGACGCGGCGAGGTCGATCTCCGCGCTGATGCCCCAGTCGTGGTCGCCGTTCGGGTCGGCGAAGGTCTGCCGGACGCGCCACAGCCGGTGCTGCGGCTCCTCCTCGATGCGCAGCAGCTTGGGACCGCGGGCGTCGGGGCCGGTGCCGAGGTCGTCGTACTCGTCCCAGTACTTGTCCATCGCCTCGCCCCACGCGTCCGCGTCCCAGCCGGTCTCGCCGTCCATCTCGCCGAGCTCCTCGACCTGGTCCAGGGCCGCGAGTTCGACGCGGCGGAACAGGGCGTTGCGGACCAGGACCCGGAAGGCGCGCGCGTTGGCGGTGACGGGCTTGACCTCGTCAGCCTTCTCCTGGGCCTCCTCGGCGGTCATCACCTCCGGGTTGGCGAGCTGCTCCCACTCGTCCAGGAGGCTGGAGTCGACCTGGCGGACCGTCTCGCCGAGCCACTCGATCAGGTCCTGCAGATCCTCGGACTTGAGGTCGTCCGGGATGTTGTGGTCGAGCGCCTTGTAGGCACTCGCGAGGTAGCGCAGGACAATGCCCTCGGTGCGTGCCAGCTCGTAGAAGGACACCAACTCCGTGAAGGACATGGCCCGTTCGTACATGTCACGGATGACGGACTTCGGGGAGAGCGGATGGTCGCCGACCCAGGGGTGGCTCTTGCGGTAGGTGTCGTACGCGTGGAAGAGCAGCTCCTCCAGGGGCTTCGGGTACGTGATGTCCTGGAGACGCTCCATGCGCTCCTCGTACTCGACGCCGTCCGCCTTCATCGCGGCCACGGCCTCGCCCTTCGCCTTGTTCAGCTGGGCCACCAGGATCTGCCGGGGGTCGTCCAGAGTGGACTCCACGACGGACACCATGTCCAGGGCGTAGGACGGCGACTCGGGGTCGAGCAGCTCGAACGCGGCGAGCGCGAACGTGGACAGCGGCTGGTTGAGCGCGAAGTCCTGCTGGAGGTCCACGGTGAGGCGGACGATGCGGCCGCTGGCGTCGGGCTCGTCGAGCTTCTCGACGATGCCGCCGTCCAGCAGCGAGCGGTAGATGGCGATCGCCCGCCGGATGTGCCTCAGCTGCTGCTTGCGCGGCTCGTGGTTGTCCTCCAGGAGATGCCGCATCGCCGCGAAGGCGTTTCCGGGGCGGGCGATCACCGACAGCAGCATCGTGTGGGTGACCCGGAAGCGGGACGTCAGCGGCTCCGGCTCGGAAGTGATGAGCTTCTCGAAGGTGTTCTCCGTCCAGCCGACGAATCCCTCGGGCGCCTTCTTGCGTACGACCTTGCGGCGCTTCTTCGGGTCGTCGCCCGCCTTGGCGAGCGCCTTCTCGTTCTCGATGACGTGCTCGGGAGCCTGGGCGACGACGAAGCCCGCCGTGTCGTAGCCGGCCCGGCCCGCGCGGCCGGCGATCTGGTGGAACTCACGGGCGCGCAGGGTGCGCACACGGTTGCCGTCGTACTTGGTCAGCGCCGTGAACAGCACCGTGCGAATGGGCACGTTGACACCGACGCCGAGGGTGTCCGTGCCGCAGATGACCTTCAGCAGACCGGCCTGCGCGAGCTTCTCCACCAGCCGCCGGTACTTGGGCAGCATGCCGGCGTGATGGACGCCGATGCCGTGCCGGACGTACCGGGAGAGGTTGCGGCCGAACTTGGTGGTGAAGCGGAAGTTGCCGATCAGGTCGGCGATCTGGTCCTTCTCCTCGCGCGTGCACATGTTGATGCTCATCAGCGCCTGTGCCCGCTCCACGGCCTGCGCCTGCGTGAAGTGCACGATGTACACCGGCGCCTGCTTGGTCTCCAGGAGTTCCGTCAGGGTCTCGGTGAGCGGGGTGAACTTGTACTCGTAGGAGAGGGGGACGGGACGGGTCGCCGAGCGGACCACCGACGTGGGCCGGCCGGTGCGCCGGGTCAGGTCCTTCTCGAACATCGCGACATCGCCGAGCGTGGCCGACATCAGGACGAACTGCGCCTGGGGCAGCTCCAGGATCGGGATCTGCCAGGCCCAGCCGCGGTCCGCCTCGGCGTAGAAGTGGAACTCGTCCATGACGACCTGGCCGACGTCCGCGTTCTTGCCGTCGCGCAGCGCGATCGACGCCAGCACCTCGGCGGTGCAGCAGATGACGGGAGCGTCGGCGTTGACGGAGGCGTCGCCGGTCAGCATGCCGACGTTCTCCGTGCCGAACATCTTGCACAGCTCGAAGAACTTCTCCGAGACGAGCGCCTTGATGGGCGCGGTGTAGAAGGTGACCTCGTCACGGGCGAGGGCGGCGAAATGCGCACCCGCCGCGATCATGCTCTTGCCGGAGCCGGTGGGCGTCGACACGATCACGTTCGCGCCGGAGACCACCTCGATCAGCGCCTCCTCCTGATGGGGGTAGAGCGTCAGACCCCGCTCCTCGGCCCACGACTCGAAGGCTTCGTAGAGGGCGTCGGGGTCGGCGGTCGGCGGCAGCTGATCGATGAGGGTCACCCACCCATCTTGCCTGCCCGGACGTCCGATGGGGGAATCGGATGCGGGTCCGAAGATCACGACCAGTACGCTGTGTCGCCGACGGGGCGTCAGCGCAGCCGGTCAACTGGACAGCGGCACACGAGGAATGGGGCGGACAACGCCGATGATGGGACCAGCACACTCACTCTCGGGCGCCGCGGCCTGGCTGGGCGTAGGAGCGGCGGCCGCCGCCACGGGGCACACCATGCCGTGGCCCGTACTGCTGGCCGGAGCGCTGATCTGCGCGGGAGCGGCGCTCGCTCCGGACCTCGACCACAAGGCGGCCACCATCTCGCGGTCCTTCGGGCCGGTCTCGCGGGCCCTGTGCGAGATCGTCGACAAGCTCTCGTACGCCGTCTACAAGGCCACCAGGAAGCAGGGCGACCCGCGCCGCTCCGGCGGCCACCGCACACTCACCCACACCTGGCTGTGGGCGGTGCTGATCGGCGCGGGCTGCTCGGTGGCGGCGATCACGGGTGGCCGCTGGGCGGTGCTGGCGATCCTGTTCGTCCACCTGGTGCTGGCCATCGAGGGCCTGCTGTGGCGGGCGACCCGGGGCTCCAGCGCCGACGTCCTGGTCTGGCTGCTGGCCGCGACCAGCGCCTGGATCGTCGCGGGGGTCCTGGACAAGCCGGGCAACGGTTCGCACTGGCTGTTCCCGCAGCCGGGCCAGGAGTACCTGTGGCTGGGGCTGCCGGTCGTGCTGGGCGCGCTCGTGCACGACATCGGGGACGCGCTGACGGTCTCCGGTTGCCCGATCCTGTGGCCCATCCCGGTGGGCCGCAAGCGCTGGTACCCGATCGGCCCGCCGAAGATCATGCGCTTCCGGGCGGGCAGCTGGGTCGAGCTGAAGGTGCTGATGCCGGCGTTCATGCTGCTCGGCGGGGTGGGCTGCGCGGCGGCGCTCAACTTCATCTGAGGCCGGGGCGCCGACGTCCGCCGTCAGCTGCCCTGACCGGTCCCACCTCCGTAGCGCCGCTCGAAGGCGGCCACGCGTCCCTCCGAGTCCACCGTCCGCGCCTTGCCGGTGTAGAAGGGGTGGCTCTCGGAGGAGATCTCCACGTCCACCACGGGGTAGGTCTCGCCGTCGTCCCACTCGATGGTCTGGTCGCTGGTGGCGGTGGACCGGGTCAGGAAGGCGTAGCCGGCGGAGCGGTCGCGGAAGACGACCTCGTGGTAGTCGGGGTGCTTGTCCTGCTGCATGGATGCTCCTCCAGAGGCGCGGAATACGGCACGGGTACTGCGGTGGGCGGTGTGGAGACGGCCGGGCGGCCGCAACGGTCAGCCGGACAGGGACTCCTCGTCGACGATGTGCATCGCGGCCTCCTCCGCGGACGCCGCGGCACCGTCGATGCCCACGTCCGTGGCGACCAGCGCGCTCTCCTCGTCCTCGTGAGCCCCTTCGTCGGGGGCCACGAGACGGCCGGAACGCATCGCGCCGACCTCGTTGTCCAGGAGCTCGCCGTCGGTGCCGTCGCAGTCACCGATGCCGTCACCGTCGACCGGCGCGAGGTCGGGCGTCTCCTCGGCGAGTCGTTGGTCCAGCGTCTCGCCCTGCCGGCGCTCCGCGGCCGTCACACCGCTGTGCTCCACCGCCCACGGTCTCTCCGGCGGGGACCAACCGCGGTCGAGGGGGTCGCCGACTCCGTCCTCGTCCAGGGTGTCCTCCGCGTCGAGCAGACCCGCGTCGTCCTGGATCTCGGATCCGTCGGGCTGGTAGACGTCGTCTCCCCATCCGTCGGAGCTGTCCACGGGTACCTCCAGGTGAAGGGGACGGACCCGGTCCGTCCGCGGCCCGGGGCGGACCACGGACTCACGGGGCACTCGCCGCGCCCGCCGTCGCACGGTGCTGTCCGCGGGCGCTCCCTGAGCCGGTGCTGCTGTCCAGCCTTCCACCCCCCTTCGGGACTGCGCAACGGCACGTGGTCGCTGGGCCGGCCGGAGGGGGCCGGTCGGGGGCGCCGGTCAGGGGCGGACCAGGGTGTGGGCCGGGGCGGTGCAGGGCGGACCGGGGTGCGCCGCACTGGCCTTCGTCGGGGTGGGGCGTGCTGTGCGGGTGTCCGGAGGGGGCCTGCTGTGTCGTGCAGGTGCGGGGAGCACCGGGGTACGGGATGGAGCGCCCGTCGACCGTCGCCCAGCCTCCCGGCGCCGGCACCACGGCCCCCGGGTGTCAGGCCCCGCCCCGCCCCACCGACCCCCTCACCCGTGCCAAGACCTCCACAACGCCGCGTACGCCCCGTCCGCCGCGACCAGCTCGTCATGGCTGCCCAGTTCGGTGATGCGGCCGTTCTCGACGACGGCGATGACGTCCGCGTCGTGGGCGGTGTGCAGGCGGTGGGCGATCGCGACCACGGTGCGGCCGTCGAGGACTCGGGCCAGGGAGCGTTCCAGGTGACGGGCCGCCCGGGGATCCAGCAACGACGTCGCCTCGTCCAGGACCAGCGTGTGCGGGTCGGCGAGCACCAGCCGGGCCAGCGCGACCTGCTGTGCCTGGGCCGGAGTGACGGTCAGCCCGCCCGAGCCGACCTCGGTGTCCAGGCCGTCGTCGAGCGCGCGCGCCCACCCGTCCGCGTCGACCGCGCCGAGGGCCGCCCAGAGCTCGGCCTCCGTGGCGTCGGTCCGGGCGAGCAGGAGGTTGTCGCGCAGGGAGCCCACGAAGACGTGGTGCTCCTGGTTGACGAGGGCGACGTGCTCCCGGACCCGTTCGGCGGGCATCCGGGACAGCTCCGCCCCGCCGAGGGTGATCCGGCCGTCACGGGGCGCGTAGATGCCGGCGAGCAGTCTGCCCAGGGTGGACTTGCCGGCGCCCGAGGGGCCCACCAGCGCCAGCCTGGTGCCGGGCGCGACCTCCAGGGACACCTTGCGCAGGACGTCCACCCCCTCCAGATAGCCGAAGTGCACCCGGTCCGCGTGGACGTCCCGCCCCTCGGGAGCGAGCCCGGCGTCGCCACCGGCCGGCTCGATGTCCCGCACCCCGACCAGCCGGGCCAGCGACACCTGGGCCACTTGCAGCTCGTCGTACCAGCGCAGGATCAGCCCGACCGGATCGACCAGCATCTGCGCGATCAGCGCGCCCGTCGTCAGCTGGCCGACTCCGATCCAGCCCTGGAGGACGAACACCCCGCCGACCATCAGCACCGACGAGAGGATCATCACGTGGCTGACGTTGATGCACGGGAAGAGCACCGACCGCAGCCACAGGGTGTAGCGCTCCCAGGCGGTCCACTCCTTGATCCGCCGCTCCGACAGCTCGATGCGACGCGCGCTCAGCCGGTGCGCCTCGACGGTGCGTCCGGCGTCCACGGTCTCCGCGAGCGCGGCGGCCACGGCGGCGTACCCGGCGGCCTCCGAGCGGTAGGCGGAGGGCGCCCGCTTGAAGTACCAGCGGCAGCCGATGACCAGCAGGGGCAGGGCGAGCAGCACGGCGGCCGCCAGGGGCGGCGCGGTGATCACGAGCCCGCCGAGGAGCAGGGCCGCCCACACCACGCCGATCGCCAGCTGTGGCACGGCCTCGCGCATCGCGTTGCCGAGCCGGTCGATGTCCGTCGTGATCCGGGACAGCAGGTCACCGGTTCCGGCCCGCTCGAGGACGCCCGGCGGCAGGCCGACCGCCCGGACGAGGAAGTCCTCGCGCAGGTCGGCCAGCATGCGCTCGCCGAGCATCGAACCGCGCAGCCGTACCTGCCGTACGAACACCGCCTGGACGACCAGCGCGATGACGAACAGCCCGGCGGTCAGCTCCAGATGGAGTTCACGGGCCCCGTCCGACACCCGCTCGACGAGGTCGCCGAGGAGCCACGGGCCGACCATGGAGGCCACCACCGAGACCGTGTTGACGCCTACGAGGAGCGCGAAGGCGCGGCGGTGCCGGTGGAACAGTTCGGCCACGTAGGCGCGTACGGTCGCGGTGGCTCCGACGGGCAGGGTGTTCGCCGTTGTCGGTGCCGCCGGGTCGTAGGCCGGTGGCGCCACGCCGATCATGCTGTCTCCTCGATCTCTTCCAGTTCGTGCAGTGCGTGTTGTTCCTGCCGCGCGTGTTGTTCGTCCAGTACGTCGTGTGCGGGCCGTACGTCGTCGAGGGCGGCCTCTTCGTCCGTCTCGCGGGTGACGATCGCCCGGTACCGCGGTTCCTTGCGCACCAGCTCGCGGTGCACGCCGACCGCCACGACCTCGCCCTCGTGCACGAGCACCACGCGGTCGGCGTGGTCCAGGAGCAGCGGCGAGGAGGTGAACACCACGGTCGTGCGCCCGGCCCGCAGGTCCCGCACGCCTTGCGCGATCCGTGCCTCGGTGTGCGAGTCGACGGCGGAGGTCGGCTCGTCCAGGACGAGCACCTCCGGGTCGGTGAACAGGGACCGGGCCAGGGCGAGCCGCTGGCGCTGGCCGCCCGACAGGGACCGCCCGCGTTCGGTGATGCGCGCGTCCAGGGGGTCCTCGGCGTTCAAGGACCCCTGGGCCAGGGCGGAAAGCACGTCCGCGCACTGGGCGGCCGCGAGCGCCTCCTGGGCACCGACGTCTCCCGAGGCGGGCACGTCGAGCAGTTCGCGCAGGGTTCCGGAGAGCAGGACCGGGTCCTTGTCCTGGACCAGGACCGCCGTGCGCGCCGAGCCGAGCGGCAGCTCGTCCAGCGGCACCCCGCCGAGTAGCACCGACGTGCCTTCCTCCGAAGGGTGCCCGCCGAGGCGCTCGGCCAGCAGCCCCGCCGCGTCCGGGTCGCCGCACACCACCGCGGTGAGCCGGCCGGCGGGGGCGAGCAGACCGGTGGCCGGGTCGTACAGATCCCCGGTGGGCAGGCCGTCTCCGTCCCTGTCCCGGGTGCCCTCGGCGGACATGGCCCGCTCCAGCGACAGCACCCGGGCGGCACGCGTGGCCGAGGGCCGGGAGAAGGAGTACGCCATGGCGATCTCCTCGAAGTGCCGCAGCGGATAGGTGAGGATCATGACCGAGCTGTAGACGGCGACCAGTTCGCCGATCTCGACGCGGCCCTGCCGGGCCAGATGGACGCCGTACCAGACGACCGCGATCAGCAGAAGTCCGGGCAGCAGCACCTGGATCGCGGCGATCAGGGACCACATCCGGGCGCTGCGCACGGCCGCGTGGCGGACCTCCTGGGAGGCCTTGCGATAGCGGTCGAGGAAGAGCTCCTCACCACCGATGCCACGCAGTACCCGCAGACCGGCGACGGTGTCGGAGGCCAGTTCGGTGGCGCGGCCGGCCTTCTCGCGCTGGACGTCGGCGCGTCTGGTCGCGCGAGGCAGCAGGGGCAGTGCCGCGAGGGCCAGGAACGGCAGGCCCACGGCGACCACTGAGCCGAGTGCCGGCTGGTAGACGACCAGGCCGGCGCAGACCACGACGACGGTGACGGCCGCCGCGGTGAACCGTGACCAGGCCTCCACGAACCAGCCGATCTTCTCGACGTCACCGGTGGAGACGGCCACGACCTCGCCGGCCGCGACCCGCCGGGTCAATGCCGAGCCCAGGTTGGCGGCCTTGTGGGCCAGCAACTGCTGGACGCGCGCGGCGGCCGTGATCCAGTTGGTGACGGCGGTGCGGTGCAGGAAGGTGTCGCCGAGCGCGCTGCCGAGGCAGCACAGCGCCAGCAGGCCGCCCGCCAGGGCGAGTCGGCGGCCGGAGTGGTCGACGACCGCCTGGATGGCCACGCCGACGCAGAAGGGCAGCGCGGAGATGGACAGGAAGTGCAGCAGTCCCCAGGCCAGGGATTTGAGCTGTCCGCCCAGCTGGTTCCTGAAGAGCCACCACAGGAACCGGGAGCCCGAGCGTGCGTCAGGCACTCCCGGGTCGGGATACGGAAGGTCTTGGATCTGCATGACGTGTGACGTCCCAGTGGCTCGTGTCAGGGGGGTGGGAGGGAGCCGCACACGGCGGCTGCAAACCGTGAAAGGTTCGCCGCAGAGCGTGGTCGGAGGCAACAGGTTTTCCGCCGCGCCGCACAGATCCGGCTGCGCCTGCGGAATCGGCCTACCCGGACCGTGGTGCGACCATGGAGCGATGCGAGACGCAGGCGCACGGCGTGCCGTGGTGACGGCGACGGTCCTGGGAGCACTGCTGATCCCCCTGGGAGGCTGCGGCGGCCCGGGCCCGGCACACACCGGTGACACCCGCACCCGGGCCGCGGCCACACCCGCCGATGACCCGGCCTACAAACCCGCGGACCGACCCACCCGCATCCCTGACGTCGGTGACCGTCTCCAACGCCGCATCCCCGCCGCCTCCCGCCAGGTCGTCGCGGTCTACGGCGACGACAAGGACTCCCCGGACGCCACCGTCGTGCTCTACACCAAGCGCGGTCCCGGCTGGGATCGCGTCCGTAGCTGGCCCGCGCACAACGGCAAGAAGGGCTGGACCACCGATCACCACGAGGGCGACAGACGCAGCCCCGTCGGCGTGTTCACGTTGAGCGACGCGGGCGGCGCGCTCCCGGACCCCGGGGCCCGGCTGCCGTACACCAGGTCCGCCGCCATCGCGGCCCCGCGCTGGTGGCCCAGGTCCTACTGGCACGACTTCGACTACGTCATCGCCATCGACTACAACCGGGTCGAGGGCACCCCGCCGAACAACCAGACACGGCCCGGGGGTTATGGCAAGGGCGGCGGCATCTGGCTGCATATGGACCACGGCCGCGGTACGTCGGCCTGTGTCAGCGTGTCCAGGGAGGCGATGCGGTATCTGCTGCGCACGCTCGATCCGGACCGGCATCCCGTGGTGATGATGGGGGACAGGGCGCACCTGTTGGACTGAGGCCGTTGGGGGAGGCGTCATTGCGGGAGATGCCCGACTCGCCGTAGAACACGGCCATGAGAAGACAGATCGTCATGTCCATGCTCGCCGGAGCGACCCTCCTGGCGAGCACCCTGCTCGGAGCGGCACCCGCCCGGTCCGCGGAGGCCCCATCGCCGGCACCCCGATCGGCCGACGCCCCCGCCGAGTTCGGCACCGACTGGCACGACCCCATCACCGCCGCCCCGCCCGTCACCAGACCCTCGGGCAGGTCGTGCCACGTCACGGTCGCCGAAGCGCAGTTCCGCGACTTCACCCCGTACACCGGCACCTACACCCCGCCGAAGGGCTGCGGTGACCGCTGGAGCAAGGTCGTGCTGCGCATGGAGGGCAAGGTCAGGGGACGGCAGTTCGACCGGCTCGGGTATCTGCACATCGGTGGGGTGGAGATCTTCCGTACTTCCACACCGCAGCCCTCGCCCGACGGTATCGAGTGGTCCGTCGAGAAGGACGTCACGCGCTACAGCGACACGTTCCACGCCCGCCACGACGTCGAGATGCTCATCGGAAACGTCGTCGACGACACGTACACCGGGATCATCGACGTGAAGGTCACGCTCACCTTCTACCAGGGGCGCGAGGCCTCGGCGCCGGACCGTGTGCTGACGCTCGACAAGGACACCCTGACCACCCCGCGCAACAGCGAGCGCATCGTCACCGAGGTGTACGCCACCGGCTCGGGCGGCGGCTGCGAGGAGTACTGGTACCTGTCGGTGCCGTCGAACGCGCCGTACTCCTGCCAGGCCGACGGCGGCCCCTACCGCGAGGTGCAGATCAAGGTGGACGGCCGACTCGCGGGTGTCGCCGCCCCCTTCCCGACCGTGTGGACCGGTGGCTGGTCCAATCCCTTCCTCTGGTACGTCGTCCCGGGCCCCCGCGCCTTCGACATCAAGCCGATCGAATACGACCTGACCCCCTTCGCCGGCGCCCTCAACGACGGGCGCCCGCATCGCGTGGAGGTCGCGGTCGTCGGCGTTCCCGAGGGGCAGCCGGGCTGGAGCACCCCGGTGAACGTCCTCGTCTGGCAGGACGCCAAGCGCGCGCACGTCACCGGGAAACTCACCGCGCACACCAGCGGCGACCTCGCCGACACCTCGACGTACACGCCCGGTTCGGAACATCGTGTGGACACCGAGGGTGACCACCGATTCACCGTCACCGGATACGTCGACACCTCGCACGGCCGGATCACGACCACCGTCCGCCGCTCGCTGGCCAACACCTCCACCCACCGCTGGGCCGACGGCGAGAACCCCGACACGCTCAAGGCGACCTGGACGGACGACGAATCGGTCACCGTCGACGGCCGCGGCCCGGCCCGTACCACCCGCACCCACCGCACGTACACGATGGACGGCACGACCACCATCGGTGCGGGCGACCGGCTGCGCACCGTGCTGACCCTCGGTGACCGCGCTGACGTCACGATGACGCGGGCGGGACACCGCACGGGGTGGTACCGGCTCGACGACACCTACGCGGGCGACGCGACGTACACGATCAATGTCCCGCGCGACCAGCGGCACGCCGTCGGTACGACGAGCGAGCGGTATCGGATCCGCGGCTCGGCCGGTTGCTACGACTGCTTCCTCACCACCGTCCAGGGGGTGCTGACCGAGGAACGCAGCGGCTGCTGAGGCGAGTTGTGTGCGATGCGTCACAGGTGGGGTGATTTACGCGGGTGAAACGCGACGGTCTCGCGCGTGATCGACGGGCCCTCCAGAGTAAGCGCCACGGAAGCCGCTTTCCGTATCGCAGAAGTCTCCCCGGACTGCTGCGCGTCCCCGTCGCTCAAGGAGTGCCCGTGCCGCCGTCCGTCCCGTCCCTTCCGCGACGCGTCGCACGCATACTGCGTACCTCTCTCTTCGCGCAGGTGGTCTGCGCGCTCGTGCTCGGCATCCTCGTCGGAAAGCTGTGGCCCGGCTTCGCCTCGGACCTCCAGCCGCTCGGCGACGGCTTCACCCGGCTCATCAAGACGATCATCTCGCCGCTCGTGTTCTGCGTGGTCGTCGTCGGCATCGCCAAGGCCGGTGACCTGAAGGCGTTCGGCCGGATCGGGCTCAAGGCGCTGATCTGGTTCGAGGTCGCGAGCACGCTCGCGCTGGTCATCGGTCTGGTCGCCGCCAACGTGATCCAGCCCGGCTCGGGGATGCACGTCGACCCGGCCACGCTCAACACCGCGGCCGTCGACGCCAAGACGGGCGGCGGCCACCTGCCGTCGACGACCGAGTTCATCGTCAACGCGCTGCCCACCAGTTTCATCGGCGCCTTCGCCGAGAACTCCCTGCTCCAGGTGCTCGTCCTGGCCTGTCTGGTGGGCGCCGCACTGCTGCACCTCGGCCACACCAAGGTCCCGCAGGTGCTGCCCGCCATCGAGCAGGCCCAGGAGATCATCTTCGCGGTCGTCGGCTTCGTGATGCGTCTCGCGCCGATCGCGGTCTTCGGTGCGATGGCCGTCCTGATCGGCCAGTACGGCCTCGGCGTCATCGAGACCTACGCGAAGCTGATCGTCCTGTGCTACGCGGCCGCCGCCCTCTTCATCGTGCTGCTCGCCGTCGCGCTCAAGGCGGTCACCGGGCTCAGCCTCTGGAAGTTCCTGCGCTACATCCGCGAGGAGATGCTGCTCGCCCTCGGCACCGCCTCCACCGAGTCCGTCATGCCGCGCGTGATGCAGAAGCTGCGCAAGGCCGGCGCCCGCGACGACGCCGTGGGCCTGGTCCTGCCGACCGGCTACTCCTTCAACCTCGACGGCGCCTCGCTCTACCTCTCCATCGGCACGCTGTTCATCGCCCAGGCGGTGGGCGTCGACCTCAGCCTGGGCGAGCAGATCACCGTGGTCCTGGTGCTGATGCTGACCAGCAAGGGCATGGCGGGCATCCCCGGCTCGGCCTTCCTCGCGCTGTCCGCCACGGCGTCCTCGCTGGGCGCGATCCCCGCCGGAGCCGTCGCCCTGCTCCTCGGCGTGGACCGCATCATGGACTCGATGCGCGTCGTGACGAACCTGCTGGGCAACTGCGTCGCCGTCTTCGCGGTCTCCCGCTGGGAGGGGGCGCTGGACATCGACAGGGCGAGGAAGGTGCTGGGCGGCGAGGTCGTGCCCGAGGTGGAGGGAGAGCCCGTACCGGCTCGGACCGCCGAGGAGCACGTACCGGCTCGGCCCGCCGAGGAGCACGTACCGGCTCGGACCGCCGACGATCCGGTAGCCGAGGTCAGCTGACACCGGTCCTCCGAACGGGGCGTGGCCACCACTTCACCAAAGTGGTGGCCACGCCCCGTTCAGCACGGTCCGTCCGCCAACGTGTCCAGCAAATGGCCCAGCACCTCACGCTGTTCGCCCGACAAGGGGGCCAGGATCTCCTCCGCGGCGGCCCTGCGTACGTCCCGCAGCTCCTGAAGCGTCTTCACGCCGTCCTCGGTGAGCTCGATGCGGATCACCCGTCGGTTGGCCGGATCGGGCACGCGTCGGACCTTGCCGCCGGCCTCCAAGCCGTCGACGAGGCTCGTCACCGCACGCGGCACCACCTCCAGCCGCTCCGCGAGATCGGCCATGCGGGGCGGCCTCTCCCAGTGCGCGAGGGTGCGCAGCAGCCGGGACTGGGCCGGAGTCACGCCGAGACCGCGCTCGTGAAGCTGGCGCTTCTGGATGCGGTGCACCCGGCGCGTGAGCCTGAGCAACTGCTCGGCCAGCAGGCTGTCGGAATCGGGCGTGGTCATGCGGGAACAATATCAGGACCTCATTCATTGTGAGCATAGGTAACAATGAGCTAGGCTCCCTCAGTCCGCTTCACCTCACCTTCCGTAGGAGACCATGCCCCGCGATCACATCGACTGGACCCCCACCCCCGGCACCTCGACCGACCAGCCCCGTCAGGTGCGCCGCATCCTCCGGCTCTTCAAGCCGTACCGCGCCAAGCTCGCCGTGGTCGGCCTGCTGGTCGGCGCCTCCTCCCTCGTCACCGTGGCCACTCCGTTCCTGCTGAAGGAAACGCTGGACGTGGCCATCCCCGAGGGCCGCACCGGACTGCTCAGCCTGCTCGCGCTGGGCATGATCCTCAGCGCCGTCCTCACCGGCATCTTCGGCGTCCTGCAGACCCTCATCTCCACGACGGTCGGCCAGCGCGTCATGCACGACCTGCGCACCGCGGTATACGGCCGCCTCCAGCGCATGTCGCTCGCCTTCTTCACCCGCACCCGCACCGGCGAGGTGCAGTCCCGCATCGCCAACGACATCGGCGGTATGCAGGCCACCGTCACCTCGACCGCCACCTCCCTGGTCTCCAACCTGACCAGCGTGATCGCCACGATCATCGCGATGGTGGCCCTCGACTGGCGCCTCACCGTCGTCTCGCTGCTCCTGCTCCCGGTGTTCGTGTGGATCAGCCGCCGGGTCGGCAGGGAACGCAAGAAGATCGTCACCCAGCGCCAGAAGCAGATGGCCGCGATGGCCGCGACCGTCACCGAGTCGCTCTCCGTCAGTGGCATCCTGCTCGGCCGCACCATGGGCCGCTCCGACTCGCTCACCCGGTCCTTCGCCGACGAGTCCGAGGGCCTGGTCGACCTCGAAGTGCGGTCGAACATGGCCGGCCGCTGGCGCATGGCCGTCATCGGGATCGTCATGTCCGCGATGCCCGCCGTCATCTACTGGACCGCGGGCATCGCCCTCCAGGCCGGCGGCCCCGACATCTCCATCGGCACCATCGTCGCCTTCGTCTCGCTCCAGCAGGGCCTGTTCCGCCCGGCCGTGAGCCTGCTGTCGACCGGCGTCCAGATCCAGACCTCGCTCGCGCTCTTCCAGCGCATCTTCGAGTACCTCGACCTGCCGGTCGACATCACCGAGCGGGAGAACCCGGTCCACCTCGACCGCGTCAAGGGTGAGGTCCGCCTGGAGAAGGTGGAGTTCCGCTACGACAGCGACCACGACGGCGACGAGGACAAGCGGGGCCCCATCCTCGACGGCATCGACATCGACGTCCCGGCGGGCAGCAGTCTCGCGGTCGTCGGCCCGACCGGCGCCGGCAAGTCCACGCTCGGCTATCTGGTCCCGCGGCTCTACGACGTGACGGGCGGCCGGGTCACCCTCGACGGGGTCGACGTCCGCGACCTCGACTTCGACACCCTCGCGCGCGGCATCGGGGTCGTCTCGCAGGAGACGTACCTCTTCCACGCCTCGGTCGCCGACAACCTGCGCTTCGCCAAGCCGGACGCGACCGACGAGGAGATCGAGCAGGCGGCGCGGGCGGCCCAGATCCACGACCACATCGCCTCGCTGCCGGACGGGTACGAGACGGTCGTGGGCGAGCGCGGCCACCGGTTCTCCGGTGGGGAGAAGCAGCGCCTGGCCATCGCGCGGACCATTCTGCGAGACCCGCCCGTCCTCATCCTGGACGAGGCGACCAGCGCGCTGGACACCGGGACCGAGCACGCCGTGCAGGAGGCCATCGACGCGCTCTCGGCCAACCGCACCACCCTCACCATCGCGCACCGCCTGTCCACCATCCGGAACGCCGACCAGATCGTGGTCCTCGACTCGGGCCGGGTGGCCGAGCGCGGCACGCACGAGGAACTGCTGGAGCAGGACGGACGGTACGCGGAGCTCGTACGCCGGGACGCCCGGCTGGAGCCCGCACCCGGGGACGCACAACTGGAACCGACCAGCTGAACCAAAACCGACAAGCCGAAGATATGCCTGGTTTGTGACGATATGCGGGTTACCGTGCCCGCATGCACAGGAACACTCCGCCACGGAGCACGATTCGACTGACGCGCCGGGGCCGACTCGTCCTCATCGCGACCGGGGCCGTCGTGGCCGGCACCGCCGTGGCGGTGCCGCTGCTCAGCCTGCGGGGCGAGGGGCAGAAGGAGCCGACCACCCTGGTGATCCCGGAGGGCCGGCGGGCCGGGCAGATCTACGACGCCGTCGACAAGGCCCTCGCCCGGCCTCCGGGCACCACCAAGAAGTCTTTGGCCAAGGCGAACCTCAAGCTGCCCAACGAAGCGGAGGGCAACCCGGAGGGCTACCTGTTCCCGGCGACGTACCCACTGGAGCGGAACGGGAAGAAGACGACACCCGAGGCGCTGCTCTCCTTCATGGTCGACACCGCGAACAAGAAGTTCAACGGCGCCCCCATCGCGGCCGGCGCACAGCGCAACGCGATGAACGTCTACCAGGCCGTCACCATCGCGAGCATCATCCAGGCCGAGGCGGCGACCGAGGCCGACATGGGAAAGGTGGCCCGGGTCATCTTCAACCGCCTGGAGCGCGGGATGCCGTTGCAGATGGACTCCACCATCAACTACGGGCTGAACCGTTCCACCCTGCGCACGACCGGTGCCGACACCCGGATCGACAGCCCCTACAACTCGTATCAGCGCATGGGTCTGCCGCCGACCCCGATCGACAACCCGGGCGAAGACGCGATGCGCGCGGCGATCAACCCGACGCCGGGCGACTGGCTGTACTTCGTGACGGTGAAGCCGGGGGACACCCGCTTCACGAACAGCTTCGAGGAACACCGGCGCAACGTGGCCGAGTTCAACAAGAACCAGAAGGACGCGGCCAAGTCGGGATGACGTCGACGGCGCCTCAGGCAGCGGCGGCCTGCGCGGCCAGGAGCCGTCTGATGTCCCGTACGGCCGCACGGCCCGCGCGATTGGCGCCGATGGTGCTCGCCGACGGGCCGTAACCGACGAGATGGATCCGCTCGTCGGCGACCGCGCGCGTGCCCTCGACCCGGATCCCGCCACCCGGCTCGCGCAGCCTCAGCGGGGCCAGATGGTCGATGGCGGCCCGGAAGCCGGTCGCCCACAGGATCACGTCGGCGTCCACATGCCGCCCGTCGTTCCATGCCACGCCCTCGGGCGTGATCCGGTCGAACATGGGCTGCCGGTCGAGGACCCCGTCCGCGATCGCCTGGCGGACCGCGTCGTTCAGGGGCAGTCCGGTCACCGACACCACACTCTTCGGCGGCAGCCCCTGCCGTACCCGTTCCTCGACGAGCGCCACGGCCTCCCGGCCGACGTCCTCGGTGAAGGGGCCCTCCCGGAACACGGGTTCGCTCCTGGTCACCCAGGTGGTGGCGGCCGCGTAGGGAGCGAGCTCCATGAGGTGCTGGGTGCCGGACGCGCCCCCGCCCACCACGACCACCCGCAGCCCGGCGAACGCCTCGGGCCCGGGATACCGCGCGGTGTGCAACTGCCGCCCCCGGAAGGTCTCCTGGCCGGGATAGCGCGGCCAGAACGGCCGGTCCCAGGTGCCCGTCGCGTTGATCAGCGCCCGCGTCGACCAGTCCCCGTCCGAGGTCTCCACGAGCAGCCTCCCGCCACCGCCCTCCCGCACCGCACGGACCTCGACAGGGCGGCGTACGCGCAGGTCGAAGGTTTGCTCGTACGCCGTGAAGTACTCGGCGATCACCTGCGAGGACGGCCGCTGCGGATCGGCGCCGGTGAGCTCCATCCCCGGCAGCGCGTGCATGCCGTGGACCTTGCCGTACGTCAGCGACGGCCACCGGAACTGCCAGGCGCCACCGGGGGCGGGGGAGTGGTCCAGGACCACGAAGTCGCGCTCCGGCTCGAAACCGGAGCGGCGCAGGTGGTAGGCGCTGGACAGACCCGCCTGACCAGCGCCTGCGACGACTACCTCGACCTCGCGCGTGTTGTTCACATTTCTACTAACTGTGGCGAGGCCGTCGATCTTCCCGTGTCAACCCTCGGAGGGGCGGGGCGCGGAGGTCGACGCCGGCGGATCGCCGTTGCATCGCGTGTCCACGAAGTTCCCGAAGTCCACCTTCTTCAGCGCGCTCGGCGCAGCCACCTGGAAGGTCAGGCCGTTGGTGTTGCCGTCCCCGGTGGTCAGCACGCGACCCTGCTTCGCCTGGAGGATCTGCGAGGTGTACGGGTCCCACACCGCCCACGCGTCGACCTTGCCGGAGGTGGACGCGGCGAGGGCGTCGGCCGGCTATAGATACTTGACCTTCACGTCGCCCGGACCCGGCCCGGCCTTCTCTCGCGGACTGGACCGTCGTATCGCGCGATGAGCCGTGCATGGCGAAGGGGAGACGAGTGAATCCGGCGCGAGGGGTGAGGATGGGGGCATGTCAGACGCTTTCACCACCCGAGTCCTGAACGTCTCCTCCGGTTCGTCGGAGCGGATCGTCGACCTCACCGGCGACTGCGCGGCCTTCCTGAGGGAGGCCGCGGCAGGCCGAGACGGTCTCCTCAACGTCTTCGTCCCGCACGCGACAGCGGGCGTCGCGATCATCGAGACCGGCGCCGGCAGTGACGACGACCTCCTGGCCGCCCTCCACACCCTGCTCCCCGCCGACGACCGCTGGCAGCATCGCCACGGCAGCCCCGGCCACGGCCGCGACCACGTCCTCCCGGCGATCGTGCCTCCGCACGCCACCCTGCCGGTGGTGAACGGGCAGCTGGAGCTGGGTACTTGGCAGTCGGTGTGCCTGGTGGACACGAACAGGGATAATGCGGAACGGAAGGTGCGTTTCTCGTTTCTTGCGGGCTCCTGACTGCAACCTCGGTCTCTGGGCGCACCCCCCTGCGGGCACACTCCTCCAAGAGCACCCGTGAATGTGTGAAGCTGGTTTTCCGATCACGAGGACGGCGCTTCTCCGTGTCACGGCGTCAGCCGGGCGCAGACCCCGTAAGCCCGATCCGTGTCGCGTCCGGTGACGTCCTGCCGTCGGAGCCGTTCCAGCCTGGGAGCGGTGAGTACAGATGAGTCCGAGTTCCGCCGATGCCGCGAATCCCGCGCCGACCGGCGTCGGTAATGGGCCCGCTGTCTCCCGTCGGGAGTTCGACGCACTCTTCGAGGCGGTTCGAACGTGGGGTCGCTGGTCCCCGGCCGACCGCGGTGCCTGGAACCGGGTCACCGCGGACCATGTGCGGCGGGCCGCAGCGCGCGTGCGGACCGGGACGGTCATCCCGCTGGCGCTGCCGTGGAACACCCGGCCGGGCCCCGGCAACCGCAAGCCTGCCCTGCACCACATGACCGACCTCGGTGACGTGGAGGCGCCGGAACCCTCCACCCACAAGGACTTCATCGCCGCCGACTACCACGGCAAGGGCATCACCCATCTCGACGCGCTGTGCCATATCGCCTATCGGGGGCAGCTCTACGACGGCCGCACGGCACACGAGGTCGTCGATGCCGCAGGCGCCCGCTTCGGCGCGGTGTCGACGCTCGGGTCCCTCGTCACGAGGGGAGTGCTCCTCGACCTGCCCGTCGTCCTCGGGATCCACTGGTTGGAGCCGGGGCGAGCCGTGCACGCCAAGGACATCATCGTTGCGGAGAAGGCGCTCGATGTGACGATCGGCGATGGCGACGCGGTACTGCTGCGCTCCGGACACGTCCGGCGCCGCGAGGAACTCGGCGCCTGGGACCCCGACACGGCCAGCGCGGGCTTTCATGTGGACGCCCTGCCGCTGCTGGCCGAGCGTGGCATCGCGCTGCTCGGTGGAGAGGGCGACAGTGACGTACGGCCTTCACCGGTGGACGGCGTGCACTCGCCGGTCCATGCCCTGGCTGTGGCCGCGATGGGGGTGCCACTGCTGGACAACCTCGACCTGGAAGCGCTGTCCGCCGCGACCGCGACGGCGGGGCGCTACGACTTCATGCTCGTCGTGGCGCCGCTGAACGTCCCGGGCGGGACGGGCTCGCCCGTCAGCCCGGTCGCGGTCCTGTGACACCGATCCGGTCCGGTCACCATGTGTGAGGGGCCTTGTGGACGGTGACGCGCGCCCCCAATACCCGTATCCTCGTCCATATCAGACATTTCAGAAGGGTTGACTGTCGAAGGCGCGAGTGAGGCGGAGCGTGGTCCGGGCCGGCGAAGATCCGATACCGACGGGGCGTGCGCCAGGCGGCACGGGGCCCGCCAGTTTCCGTGAGCGGTTCCTGCAGGGCGAGCCGGTCGAGACGGGTGTGCGCACGTCGATCCTGGATTCCTGGCGGCGCTGCCGGACCCTGGGGCTGTCGCCGGACCAGTCCGACCTTCCCTTCCGGGAGGACTTCGATCCTGACGGGCGGATCGTCCGCGCGGCCGCTCCGGTGCTCGACCGGCTGCAGGCCACGTTCGCCGGCAGCGCGATGAACATCTCCGTCGCCGATGCGAGCGGGACGGTTCTCCTGCGCCGTTTCGGAGAAGCGTCGCAGGCCAGAGTTCTCCCGGCCATCCAGAGTGTCCCCGGGTTCGTGTTCGCCGAGAAGGTCGCAGGTACCAACGGCATCGGTCTCGCCCTGGCCGAGCGCCAACCCATCCGTGTCTACGGTGCCGAGCACTTCGCCGAGCGCTCCCAGGGCAGTGCCTGCCGCGCGCTTCCCGTGCGCGACCCGCTCAGCGGCCGCATCGAAGGCGTCCTGTGCTTCGGCTATCCGCGCAGCGCCGAGGACCCGTCGCTGGACACCGTGATACGCAAGGCGGCCGAGACCATCGAGCGGCGGCTGCTGGGGCAGAGTTCCTCGCGTGAGCGCGCTCTGCTGCAGGCCTACCTGGACAGCGGAGCCGAGGCCGCCGCAGGTCTTCGACACCGCGTCGGGGCGCGGGAACTGGCCGCGGAGATGAGCCCCCGCGACCGGGCAATCCTCATGGAGAAGGCCGCCGAGCTGATCGCGTGCGCGCAGCGGGCCTATGTCGACGTGCCCCTGTCCGACGGCCGTCGGGTCACGCTCGTGAGCCGGCCGATGACGAGTGCCTCCGGAGTGGAGGGCTTCGCCATCGAGGCCGTTGTCCCCGGTCCCTCGCCGCGCGAGCCCCACGCCTTCCCGCATCAGGTCCACGAGCGGCTGGGCCTCCCTGCCGAGCTTGCCGTCGCCACCTCCCTCAACTTCTCCGGGTCCGTTCCCGACCTGGCGCCCGGGCGGCTCCACGTCACCCCGCCGTCGGAGTATCTTCCCGGCACGGAGCACGGCCCTGCCGCCGTGGGCGTCGAGCGCGTCACGGCCGGCGACGGCGCGACGGGCGAGCACTCCGACTCCCCGCCCCCGGCCAGGGGGCTCATGATGGTGGGGGAGCCGCACGTGGGGACCTACGCCCTGGCCGCGCGCCGCCGCCTGGAAATGTTGTCCGAGGCCGGGGTCCGCATAGGCACCACCCTGGATGTGCGCAGTACCGCCCGGGAGCTCGCCGAGTCGGCGGTGCCGCAACTGGCCGACTTCGTCACCATCGACCTGCCGGAGGCCGTGCTTCGTGGCGAGGAGTCCGCCGATCCCCGCAATGACCTACGCCGTACGGTGCTCCACGGCATCCACGACGACTGTCCCTTCCATCCGGCCGGCAAGCAGATCGACTACGGTCCGACGATGCCGCAGTCGCGGTGTCTGACGAGCGGCCAGGCAGTGCTGGAACCTGACCTGAAGGATGCGGCGGGCTGGTTCGGGCAGGATCCTGAGCACTCCGCACAGCTGCTGCGCCACGTCCACTCCCTCATCGCGGTGCCCCTGGTCGCCCGCGGCGCAGTCCTGGGCGTGGCCTGCTTCTACCGCGCGCAGGACTCGCCGCCGTTCGGGGACGACGACCGGACGCTGGCCCAGGAACTGGCCGTCCGTGCCGCACTGTCCATCGACAACGCCCGGCGCTACACGCGCGAACGCGCCATGGTCCTGGCCCTGCAGCGCAGCCTGCTCCCGCACGGTGTGCCCGACCAGGACGCCGTTGAGGTCGCCCATCGTTACCTGCCCGCCGAATCCGACGTGGGAGGGGACTGGTACGACGTCATACCCCTGTCCGGCAGCCGTATCGGGCTCTTCGTCGGCGACGTCGTCGGCCACGGCATGCTCTCTGCCGCCACCATGGGGCGGCTGCGCACGGCCGCCCGCAGTTTCGCCGAACTCGACTTCCCCCCGGACGAGGTCCTCACCCACCTCGACAAACTCGTGGGACGCCTGGACCGGGAGGACCCCGGCGCCGTGGACGCGGGCATCATCGGCGCGACCTGTCTCTACGCCATCTACGACCCGACCACACAGCAGTGCACCATGGCCCGGGCCGCCCATCCCCCGCCCGCTCTGGTCCGCCCCGACGGCACCGTGTGGTTCCCCGACCTGCCCGCCGGACCCCCGCTCGGCCTCGGCGGTCTGCCGTTCGAAGCCGCCGAGCTCGACCTCCCTGAGAACAGCCAGCTGGTCCTCTACACCGACGGGCTCATCGAGGACCGTCACCGCGACGTCGACGTGGTCCTCGATCAGCTGCGCGCCACCCTGGCCCGAGCGGACGGCACGCCCGACGAGACCTGCGAGGCGATACTCGACTCCGTAGCCCCCGCCCATCCCTGCGACGACATCGCCCTGCTCGTCGCCCGCACCCACGCCCTGGACCCCCAGCGGATAGCCACCTGGGACCTGCCCGCGGATCCGGCCCTGGTCAGCGAGGTCCGCGCGTCCGCTACCCGGCAACTGGCCGACTGGGGACTCGACGAGGCCGCGTTCGCCCTCGAACTCGTGCTCAGCGAGCTGGTCACGAACGCCATCCGCCACGGCGCAGGGCCCATCCGGGTACGGCTGCTCCACGACCGCACCCTGATCTGCGAGGTCTCCGACACCAGCAACACCGCCCCGCACCTGCGCCGAGCGGCCGGCACCGACGAGGGCGGCCGCGGCCTGTTCCTCGTCGCGCAGCTGACGCAGAGCTGGGGCACGCGCTACACCCAGCAGGGCAAGGTCATCTGGGCCGAATGCGGGATCGAGGCGGCCTGAGGCGCCGACCCCGGCGATGCACTGCTCCGTCGGGGTCACAGACAGTGGCAGGATGCCGGAAGATGTGCCATATGTACGGCTAATGTCACTGATGCACATCAGGAAGAGCCCACCAGGCCCAACCCCGGAGAGGTCCGTGCACGAGGCCCACGACACCTCTGCGTACGCGGTCCCGCCCTTCGGAGCGGAACCTCTGGTCCGTGTCCGCGGACTTGCCAAGCGCTTCGGGGGAACCCTCGCGCTCGCCGGGATCGACCTCGATGTCCACGCCGGCAGCGTCCTCGCCCTCCTTGGTCCCAACGGAGCCGGGAAGTCCACGCTCATCAAGGTGCTCGCCGGCGTCCACCGCGCCGACTCGGGGCAGGTCACCGTGGCCGGGCACCCGCTCGGGAGTCACGCCGCCTCCCGGCACATGTCCTTCATCCATCAGGATCTCGGGCTGGTGGAGTGGATGACGGTAGCCGAGAACATCGCTCTGAGCACCGGGTATCCGCGCCGCGCGGGACTGATCTCCTGGCGGCTCACCCGAGAACACTGCATCGAGGCCCTGCGGGTCGTCGCCGGACATCTCGACCCCGACACGCCGATCTCGCGCCTCGCCCCGGCCGAGCGTTCGCTCGTCGCCGTCGCACGAGCCCTGGCGGCACGGGCGAGACTCATCGTCCTCGACGAGCCGACCGCCCGCCTGCCCGCCGCGGACTGCGCCCGGCTGTTCCGGGTGCTGCACACCCTGCGCGACCGGGGGCACGGCATCCTCTACGTCAGCCATCGCCTGGACGAGGTGTACGAGGTCGCCGACACCTTCGCCGTGCTGCGCGACGGACGCCTGGTCAGCCACGGCTCGCCGACGAGCCACACTCCTGCCCGTCTGGTGCGCGCCATCACCGGCGAGGCGCCGACCGCTCACCGCCCCGCCACCACCCCGGCCGGCGGTCCGGCCATCCTGACCCTGGACGGGGTGCGCACCCCCGACGCGGGACCGGTCAGTCTGGAGCTCCGGCGGGGGGAAGCCCTCGGCCTGGTCGGCCTCACGGGCGCCGGACACATGGGCCTCGCCCGAGCCCTCGCGGGCGCCCGGCCCCTCCTCGGCGGACGGGCCCTTCTCGGCGGTCGCCCGTACCGTCCCCGTACGGTCGCGGACGCCGTCGCACGGGGTGTCGCCCTCGTCCCCGGTGACAGACAGCGGGAGGGTTGCCTCGCCGAGCTGACCGTACGGGAGAACCTCCTGGCCAACCCCCGGGCGGGAGGCATGTCGGCGCTGCACTGGATCAGCCCTCGCCGCGAACGCGCCGAGGCCGGCACCCTGATCGAACGGTTCTCGGTGCGTCCGCACGACAGCGAGGCTGCCATCGCCACCCTGTCCGGGGGGAACCAGCAGAAGGTCATGATCGGCCGGTGGCTGAAGCCGGCCCTGCGCCTGCTGATCCTCGAGGAACCGACGGCGAGCGTGGACATCGGTGCCAAAGCCGCGATCCACCGCCTGCTCGACGAGGCGCTCGCCGCCGGCCTCGCGGTCCTCCTCATCTCCAGCGACTTCGAGGAGGTCGCGGGCGTGTGCCGGCGCGCCTTGGTCTTCGTCCGCGGATCCGTGACGACCGAGTTGACCGGCCCGGCCCTCACGGTCGCCGAGCTCACGCGGGCGGCTTCGGCCCTGCCCTCCTCCGGAACCTCGGCGAATCCGTGACCGGCTCCCCCTCTCCGGCGGGGCCCCCGCCACGGCCGCGTCGCTCGGGCTCACCGAGGCGACTCGCCCGACTGCACGGCCGGAGCGGGCAACTCATCGGCGCCTACGGCCTCCTGACCCTCACCGCCCTGCTCTTCCTGATCTTCTCCCTCACCCTGCCGCGTACCTTTCCCACCCGGGACACCGTCGACTCGATCCTGTCCAACCAGTCGATCCCGGCCGTCCTCGCACTCGCCGCTATGGTCCCCATCGTCACCGGCGCGTTCGACCTCTCCATCGGTTACGGTCTCGGCCTGGCGCACGTCATGGTGATGCAGCTCGTCGTGGGCGACGGGTGGCCCTGGCCGCTCGCCTGCCTCACGGTGATCGCCGGAGGGGGTGTCGTGGGCGTCCTCAACGGTGTCGTCGTCGAATTCGGACAGATCGACTCGTTCATCGCCACGCTCGGAACCGGCAGCATGATGTACGCGGTGACCGGATGGGTCACCGGCGGCGGCCGGATCGTCCCCGGCCCGCAAGGCCTCCCGGCCGCCTTCACCGACATCTACGACTCGACGTTCCTCGGCCTGCCGGTTCCCGCCTATTACGTGCTCGCGCTCGCGGTCGCCCTCTGGGTGGTTCTGGAGCGGCTGCCGCTCGGCAGGTACCTGTACGTCGTCGGGTCGAACCCGCGTGCCGCCGACCTGGTCGGCATCCCGACCCGCAAGTACACCGTCTACGCCTTCGCCGCGTCGGGACTGATCGTCGGCTTCGACGGAGTGCTGCTCGCGGCCCAGCAGCAGATCGGCAATCCCAGCGTCGGCCTCGACTACCTGCTGCCCGCGTTCGTCGGGGCCCTCCTCGGCTCCACCGCCATCAAACCCGGGCGCCCCAACGCCCTGGGCACCCTCGTCGCCGTCGCCGTCCTCGCCGTCGGTCTCACCGGCATCGCCCAGATGGGCGGCGATTTCTGGACGGTCCCGTTGTTCTACGGCGGCACCCTGCTCCTCGCCGTCGGACTGGCCGGCTACTCCGCTCGCCGCCGACTGCGCACCGGCGCGGTCGGCGCCCGCGATTCGCCCGCCGTGACACAGGACGACGGCACGCCGGGCAGCCCTCCATGACCCACGCCGCGGGCACCGCCAGAGTGCCCGGGCGGCATCCTCCGCAAGGAGCTTCCGTGCACCGCAACCGCAACACCCCCACCGTCCGTAACGCGCGGTCCGCCGGCACCGCCCTGGTGGCCGCGGTCTTCGTGCTGGCCGGCTGTGAACGCGGTTCGTCGAGCGGCCCGGCGCACTCCACCTCGGGACCGAGCGGCTGCCCCGCGGCCCAGACCAGGGCCGAGGCCGCCGTCAGCCGGGCGGAGCGGACCGACATCCCCTGGAACGGACCGACCAGCGGTCCCACCGCGGTGCCCGGCAAGACCATCGTCTACGTCGCCCAGACCATGACCAATCCCGGAGTCGCGGGCGTCGCGGACAGCGTACGGAGAGCCGCGCGCGTCATCGGCTGGCATATCCGGGTGATCGACGGTGGCGGTACCCCCGCCGGCATCCAGGCGGCGATGAGCGAGGCCGTGGACGTCAGACCCTCGGGCATCGTCATCGGGGGCTTCGACCCGGGCTCGACCTCGCAGCAGGTGGCGCGTGCGAACGCGGCAGGCATCCCGCTCATCGGCTGGCACGCGGTCGCTTCCCCCGGCCCCAGCCGGCGCCCCCAGCTCTTCACCAACGTCACCACCAAAGTCGAGGACGTGGCCAGAGTCAGTGCGCAGTGGGTCATCTCGAGCTCCGGCGGCACAGCCGGGGCCGTGGTCTTCACCGATGCCTCGGTCCCCTTCGCCAAGTACAAGTCCGACCTGATCAGGAAGGAGCTGGCCACCTGCGCTGGGGTAAAGCTGCTGGCGTACGAGAACATCCCGATCCCGGACGCCGGCAGCCGCACGCCCCGGGAGATCTCCTCACTGCTCTCCCGCTTCCAGGAGAGATGGACCCACTCCGTCGCCATCAACGACCTGTACTTCGCCGATGCCGCCCCGGCGTTCCGCGCGGCCGGCAGGAAAGGTTCCGGCCCGCCCTTCAACATCGGTGCCGGCGACGGCGACCCCTCCGCCTTCCAGCGCATCAACAGCGAGCAGTACCAGGCGGCCACCGTGCCGGAGCCGCTGTCCCTGCAGGGCTGGCAGATCGTCGACGAGTTCAATCGCGCCTTCTCCGCTCGGCCGGCCAGCGGGTATGTGGCCCCCGTCCACATCAGCACGGCCGACAACAGCCACGGCGCCACGACCTGGGATCCGGCGGGATACCGGGAGGCGTACCGGAAGATCTGGGGCACGTGACAGTGGCGGCAGGGACCGGTCAACGTGGCGGGGCGTACTCGGTGAGCAGGAGCGCGATGTCGTCCGCCCTGTCGGGGGAAGCGTGGCAGGCATCCCGCAGCAGCCCGTCGGCCAGATCGTCCAGGCCACCCCCGCCAAGGCGGGCCAGCGACCCCCGGAGTCGCTCGACGTCGGAGCCGATGTCCGAGTCGCGCCTCTCGATCAACCCGTCCGTATAGAGGGCCAGGACCGACCCGGGAGCGAGACGCAGCTCCGACTCCGGAAAGCGTGCCGACGCGTCGATGCCGAGCAGTGGGCCGCCGGGCACATCCAGGATCTTGGCGTGCCCGTCGGGCAGGCGCAGCAGGGGCGGGAGATGGCCCGCGCGGACGATGCGCACGATCCCCGAGCGGGGACGGATTCGGGCGTAGCAGCAGCTGGCGAGGAGCGCCGGGTCGAGGTCCATGTGGAGCCGGTTGGTGCCGGCGACGACGTCGCTCGGTCGGTGGCCGGCGGCGACGAAGGCCCGCATGGCGCTGCGCAGCTGGCCCATGGCGGCCGCCGCGGGAACGTTGTGCCCCTCGACGTCCCCGACGATCAGTGCGACTTCGTCGCCGGTGGGGATGACGTCGTACCAGTCGCCGCCGATGTCCATACCCCTGGTGCCCGGAAGATAGCGCCCGGTGACGTGCAGCCCCGGCAGAGTGGGCAGCCGGTGCGGCAGCAGCGCGTCCTGCAGGCCGCGGGCGAGTGCGAATTCGGCGTCGTAGAGTCTGGCGCGTTCCAGGGCCTGGCCGATCAGGCCGCCCAGTGCGGTGAGGACTCCGCGCTCCTCGTCGGGGAAGCGGTGGATGTCGTCGAAGCCGAGCATGCAGGCGCCGACCGGGTGGTTCGAGGCGATCAGCGGCAGGAACGCCCAGGAGTTGGTGTGCCCCACCATGAGCCCGGGATAGCTCTCGCGGAGCTGTTCCCGGGACTCGACGAAGAGCGGGACCCCGGAGGTCAGCGCGTCCGTCACGGGCAGCCGGGCGTGCAGCGGGGTGCCTTCGAACCGGGCGAGAAAGCGTTTCGAGTAGCCGCGCTGAGCGAGCAGGTGCAGACGCTGTTCCTCCACCACGGCGATCGCCAGTTTCTGGCCGCCGAAAGCCGGCAGCAACTGTTCGGCGACGGCATCGAACACCTCGTCCGCGGTGGCCGCCTCGGTGAGGGCGCTGCCCAGCGTGAGCACCCGGTAGAGGGAACCCACGCGGGGGGCCCCGGGCGGAGGCGCCAGGGAGATGGGCGGCCCCTCCTCGGTGACCGGTGTACCGGGTCCGGTGCCGGCCGGTAGGGGCTGCCGCACTCGTGAGGCCCATCCCGTCATGCCCTGAGCGCCCGGGTGGAGGGAGAAGACCAGCCACTCGTCCGGTGGGCGGCGGACCAGGAAGGAGACCGGTTGCTGGGAGACTGCGGCGGCTCGGTAGCGATCCTCGTACACGGGATCGGCCAGCCAAGGCAGCACGTCCCAGGGGCGCCGGCCGAGCAGTTCGTCCTGGCGGACCCGCAGCAGATCCTCCAGGCTGTGGTTGGCGTAGGCGAGGCGTCCGTCGGGAGAGAGCGCGAAGAAACCGTCCGCGAGTCGCTCGATCGCCGCCACGGCGGCCATGCCGCTCCCGGAGTCGAGCACGGCGCCGACCAGGTGGCAAGAGACCTCCGAGTCGTCGGGGCTCTCCGGCACCCGGCCCCACAGCTCGACGACGCGGTGCCCACCACGGCCGTCCAGGATACGTAGGTGGTGCGCAAGTAGGTGCCCCTCCTCGACCGCGGCACGGGCGGCGGACCGAAAGCCGGGCAGATCCGCCGGCTCGATGCAGGCCGCCAGCGTGGCCGCCAGACCGTCGAACGCGCGGGGCGGAATCCCGAAGATCGCGCACAGTTCGTCGTCGGCGGTGAGGGCTCCGGTGTCGAGGTTCCAGTCGAACAGGCCCACCCGGATGGCCGGAGCGGACGGCAGCGGGACCAGTATCGGAGCCGTCCGCTCGTCGTACTCGCCGAGGGTGCCGCGGGCCCGCAGTCCGGCGAGGGCGGTGCCCAGCCGGTCGGCGGCGGAGTGCAACTGCCCGCGCTGCGCCCTCGACAGTCCTGTCCCGTCCGGCTTGGGTGTCCACACCACGGCGATGGCGCCGAAAGTCCGCTCACCCGCCCGGACGGGGACCGATGCAGAGCCGAACGGGTAGGGCAGGGCGATCGAGAGCTGGGGGAAGCGCCGCATCGTCTCGTCCGCGCCGGCCAGGTGGACCATGCGCCCGGAGCGGCACGCCTCCGCCACCGGCATACGGCTGTTGACCGGGATCCGACGCCACCCGCTGAGCAGGGAGGGCGGTGTCCCGCAGGAAGCGGCCACGACGAGCGAGCGCTGGTCGCCGGAGAGCAGGAACACGCTTCCGGCGTGTGCTCCGGTGACCTCCACGGCATGGACCACGGCCCTGACCAATGCGTCGTCGCGCTCGGGCTCTTCGCCGACACCCGCGGCGCCGAGCGGGTACGAGCTCGATGCCATACCGTTGGCCGACACGCTGCCCTCGATCATCCATGGAGTGCTTTTCCCAGTTTAGGGTCATTCGCGCCTATTTGTTGCTGGATGTCGGGCCGGTACGGGTCAGTCGATTTTGTTCCCCCAGGCCGGACGGAGCGGGGGAACGTTCGCCAGGTTGCCCGATCATGAGCGAGAGCGAGTCGGCCGCCCCAGCGGAAGCTCCTCTCGCCACGCCTGTCAACCGTGGGCCCTCATGCTGAACCAGGGGTTGCCCTAACGGTGTTTGGTGGACACGAACAGGGACAACCCTCGACGCAAGGTGCGCCTCACGTTCCTCGCCGGTTCCTGAAGACCGGCCCCGGACGCGCCGACGTCACGGTCGGTCTGAACGGACCGGCGTCCGCCGCGCGTCCGCTGATCGGACCGGCACCACCCCGGCCGTGTGGGCCATCAGGCCGGCCAGGGGCAGCCGCCCCGGAGGCGCGGAGCGCTCATGCGAGGTCGGCGAGGTCCTCCGGTGTGAGGACGATCGACCCGGCGGCCATGTTCTCCGCCAGGTGGGTGGGGGACCCCGTGCCCGGGATGGCGAGGGTGACGGGGGAGGAGGCGAGCAGCCAGGCCAGGGCGATCTGGGGGACCGTGGCGCTGTGCCGTTCGGCGACCTTGACCAGGCGGTCGGCGGCGAGGTCGCTCGTGCCGCCGCCGAGCGGGAAGAACGGTACGAAGGCGATGCCCGCCTCCTCGCAGGCCGCGAGGAGCTCGGCGTCGTCGCGCTTGCCGGCGTGGAAGTTGTTCTGAACGGCTGCGACGGGCGCGATCGCACGGGCCTCGGCGAGGTGACCGCTGTCGACGTTGCTGAGGCCGAGGTGGCGGATCAGGCCCTCCTCGCGCATCGCGGCGAGCGTCTCGAAGCGTTCGGCGAGGGACTCGCCGTGCGGCGGCTCCATCCTGCCGACGCGCAGATAGACGAGGTCGAGACGGTCGACGCCCAGGGTTTCGAGGTTCGCCTCGATCATCGGGCGCAGGGCGGAGGGATCGGTGGTCAACTGAAGTCCGCCGTCGGGGGCGCGTGCGGGGCCGACCTTGGTGGCGAGGACCAGCTCGGCCGGGTAGGGGTGAAGGGCCTCCCGGATCAGGGCGTTGGCGCTGACGGTGCCGTCGGCGCTGCGGTAGAAGGAGGCGGTGTCGATGTGGTTGACGCCGAGCTCGACGGCGCGGCGCAGGACCGCGCGACCGGTTTCGGGGTCGCGGGCCGGGCCGGTGAAGCCGTTGGCGGACAGGCGCATGGCGCCGAAGCCGAGGCGGTTGACCGGCAGGTCGCCGCCGAGCAGGAAGTCGTGCGAGATGGGGGAGACGGGGCTCATGGTCGGTCCGTTCGGAAGATCGCCGCGGGGCGGGACGTCGGGTGCGGGCGGGGCAATCGTCAGTCGGTGATGACGGCGTCGCGGTGTGTCCACTCGGTGCTGTGGGCCGCCTTGTACAGGAAGTCGGCGACGTCCGCGCGGCTGATCGTCGGGTTGCCCTTCATCGGGAGACGCTCGCCGACGAGGTAACTGCCCCTTGCGGGGCCCTTGGTCAGCATGGTCGGGTAGACCAGCGTCCAGTCCAGGCCGCTGGAGCGGATCGCCTCCTCGGAGAGCGCCTTGTTCGCGTAGATGTTCCGCAGGAACGTGCTGTACGCGACCTTCTGCATGACGCTCGCCGCCTTGTAGGTGTCACCCACGCCGAACGAGGACAGCCACACCAGGCGGGCAACCCCCGTTTCCTTGGCGGCGCCGATCACGGCGGCTGCGGCGCGGGTGAACAGGTCGTCGGCGCGGACGGAGGTGCTCCTGCCCAGCGCCGAGATGACGACGTCCTGCCCGATCATGGCCTTCGCGACGTCGTGGTGCGAGGTGGCGTCTCCGGCGACCACGGTGACCCGGTCGGCCAGGTCCTCCAGCGCCTCCGGCCTGCGCGCCAGCACCGTGACCGTGTCGCCGGACTGAAGGGCCAGGTCGACGATGTGGCGACCGGTGGGGCCGGTCGCGCCGAGGATGAGCAGATTCATGGCGGGGAACCTTCTGTGGACGCGGGTGAGCGGGGGCGGACCTGCCGCTGCTGCCGCCGGGCGGGCGGCGCGGCGTGAGCTAAGTGGACAACTGTCCGGTGCACTGGAACGTACCGGACAGCTATCCGGTTAGCAAGGACGGGTCCGCTGTGCGCACACCTGGGCTGTTCCGCGGCGGTCAGGTCTGTGCCGCCCCCTCGGGCTCACCGCGTCCAGTAGCGGATGTTGCGGAAACGGGCCTCGACACGCCCCGAACCGTGGTCGTAGACACCGTTCTTGAAGTAGCGGGTGGCCGGGCCCCGGTCGGCGACCGTCAGGACGAGGGAGTCGTCGAAGTAGACCTTGACCGTGCCCGTTCCGGCGCTCGCCTGGTGAGCGATCTTCACGTTGAACCAGGTGTCGTAGGCCCCGGTCCTCAGGGCCGTGCCGTCGTAGCGGCGCACGGTGCCCCCGCCCGTGTCGTAGACGTTGAGCATGATGTCGGTGGCCGGAGTCCCGGAGGGGTGGACGCTCCGCAGGATCTGGACGAAGGAGGCGCCGTCCGAGCCGGCGGGGAGATAGACGTCGGCGTCCCACATGTGGTCGCCCGTGGTGTAGTCGACCTTCCAGCGCATCTCGGTGCGCGGATCGGTGGAGCTGCCCTCCTCGAAAGGCTCGTCGGTGGCGTACACCCACATCCGGTGGACTCCGCCGCTGTAGGCGTGCCGCTCGTCCAGGTCGAGGTTCCAGGGCTTCTGCCAGCCGTAGGTGAACGACGTCTGCCTCCAGCCGTCGGTCGGGTCGGCGGCCACCGCCGCGCCCGCCGACCGGGGGAGAGCGAGCGCGGGGCCGCCGGACAGCAGGCCGGCCGCTGTCCGTAAGGCGGATCTCCTGTTCATGGTGCGTCCTTTCCGTTGCGGGAGTGGGGTCGACCGCGTCGGACCGCCGGAGCTGGGGCCGTCACGATCCGGTCGGGAGGCAACCCCAATACATCGGAGGAGTCAATGACTTCGACGATGCTTGCTGGAAGGGAAGGCGATTTTCGAGCGTACGAGGGGGTGCATTCCGCCCTATACACCCGATGTATCAGGAGTCCGAGAGATCAGGCCGGGCAGCCGGAGTCCGCGACGACGTAATAGCCGGGCGCGGTCTGTTCGAGGGTGTGCCCGGTGTACGTGTTCCACAGCCCCATGGGCTCGTCGGAGCCGTTGGCGTAGGTGCGGCCGCCGCTCTGGTGGGCACGTCCGGCGACCGTGTGCTCGTAGTTGCTCCCCGTGTGGCAGGTGGGCGCGAACCCGGTGGTGGTCGCCGGCACCGCCGAGGAGACCGCACCCACCGCACCCTCTGTGTCGACGGCCGCGACCGTGTAGCGGTACGTCGTCCCGGTGGCCAGGGCGGTGTCGGTGTACGCGGTCGAGGTGCTGGTGCCCACCTTTGTGCCGTCTCGGTAGAGGGTGTACGAGGCCGCGTCCGGTACCGCGTTCCACCTCAGGGCCACAGTGGTGTCGGTGGTCCCGGTGACCGTCAGTCCCGTGGGCGCGGGCAGGGCGCCGGTGCCCTGCCCGGCGCCGTCGAGGCCCCAGAAGCGGGCGGTGTGGTAGCTGGAGCAGACGGTGTCGAGGTAGTACGTGCCGGTGGCGCCGCACTGCTCCGCGCCGCTGCCCGGGTCGACCGCGAGCCCGTGCGCCATGCCGGAGACGGAGTAGACCTCGACCGCGGGCCGGCCGGAGGCGTCGTCGTAGACGGTCAGCGTGGTGTCCCCGCTCAGGTTCTCCGTGCGCGAGGGTGTCTGGCCGATGCCCCACACGCCGGTCCACTGGTCGCGGAGCTCGGTGGCGTTGGCGGGCCGGACCGTGGTGTCGGCCGAGCCCTGCCAGATCGCGACGCGCGGCCAGGAGACGGTGCCGGCGGGCGCGGCGGAGCGCACCAGGTCGCCCCACTGGGCGGGAGTCCGGTCCGGTGGGCTGTACATGCAGGTGTACGCCGCGGACACGGTGGTCGCGCACTGAGCGGGCAGGCCGGAGTCGATGGCGCCGCCCGCGAAGACATCCGGGTACGCGGCCAGCAGGTTCGCGGTCATGCCGCCGCCTGCGGACAGGCCGGTGATGAAGACCCGCCGGGTGTCGCTGCCGTACTGCGAGACGGCCTTGTCGACCATCTCCCTGATCGACAGCGCCTCGCCCTGACCGCGCGAACTGTCCCCCGGCTCGAACCAGTTGAAGCAGGAGTTGGCGTTGTTGGCGCTGCTCGTCTGGGGGAGGACGAGCGCGAAGCCGTAGCGGTCGGCGAACTTCGGCCAGCCGGAGTGGGCGTAGTAGTCGCTCGCGTTCTGCGTGCAGCCGTGCAGTGCGACCACGAGCGGGGCACCGGACGCGAGGGTGTCCGGCGCGTAGGTGTACATCGACAGGTTGCCGGGGTTGGTGCCGAAGCCGGTGACCTGGGTCAGGCCCGCGGCGGACGCCTGTGGACCCACGGCGATCAGGCCGCCCGTGAGCGCCAGGGTCCCCGCGGCGGCGGTGACCCAGCGGCGGATCCCTGTGATGAGGCGGCGGCCCTGCGCACGGCGGTCTGCCGTGCGGCGGTCTGTCGTGCGGCGGTACGGAGGGTGCGACTGTCCCATGACGACTGCCTCCTGATGTCCGGGCGGGGCCCGTTGACGGGTGTGCCGTGCATCATGGGGGCGCACCCGCGGGCCCTGGCATGGGCTGAACAGCCAGGCCCGATGGGGGCGCTGTGTGACGGCCGCCCATAGTCGCGCTCGCGCTCGGGCGGGAAGGGCCTGCCTCTCGGTCCGGGATGGTGTCCCGCACCATCGCCGGCGGGCTGACGGTGGATTGCCGCCCCATGTCTTGAGGCGGGTGAGGCGCCTTAGTCTCCGCGCATCCTTGTACGCGTCCTCGGAGGCCCACTGATGCGTCGCCCCTTGACCTCTCCGACAGGCTCCCGGAAGCACCGCCTTCCCGCGGCCCTCGCCGTGGCCGCTTTCGTGCTCACTCCCCTGCCCGCCACCGCCGCGGCGGAGCATCCCGGCGGTCACTGCGCACACCGCGCGCAACTGCGCGTACCGGGCGCCGAGCGTCAACAAGCGTCCTGTCTGGCCGAGTTGACGACGGCGGGCACGGTCGCCTCGGGACACACCGACCCGGCCGACTGGGCCGGACTGACAGCGAAGGACCTGACCGTCCCCAGTGGAGTCCCGGGGATCCAGATCGACGGCTACTTCCCCGACACCTCCACCACCAACACCAACCACGGCTGGAGGCACGACTCCCAGTTCGTCATCCGCCTGCCCGACCGGTGGAACGGCGGCCTGGTGGTCGCCGGTACCCCCGGCAACCGTGAGCAGTACGCCAACGACCGGGCCATCGCCGACCAGGTGCTCTCCCGCGGCTATGCCTACGCCGCCACCGACAAGGGCAACACCGGCCTCGCCTTCTACCGGGACGGGAAGAGGCCGGGTGACGCCGTCGCCGAGTGGAGCGACCGGCTCACCCAGCTGACGCGGGCCGCCCGGGCCACGGTCGCCCGGCGCTACCACCGTCCCCCGTCGCGCACTTTGGTGACCGGCATGTCCAACGGCGGCTACCTGGTGCGCCGGCAACTGGAGAAGCATCCGGAGCTCTACGACGGCGGGGTCGACTGGGAGGGCACCCTGTGGCGCTCCGACGGACCCACCCTGCTGGACTTCCTTCCCGAGGCGCTGCGCCACTACCCGGTGTACGCCGCCGGGGGCGTGGGCGCCCGACAGGCGCAGGAGGCCCTGCACGCCGCCGGGTTCCCGGCCGGGTCGGAGTTCCTGTGGCCGTATCACCACCAGGTCTACTGGGACCTGACCCAGCGCATTTACCGCGAGGAGCTCGACCCCGGTTTCGACGGGGCGACGGAGGCCGGGACGCCGTACTGCGCGACGGGCACGCCCGCCTGCGACGCCGACTACGACTACACCGCGCGTCCGGAGGAGGTCAGGCAGGCCGTGGCGAGGATCGCCCTGACCGGACGGATCCGCAAGCCGCTGATCACCCTGCACGGCACCCTGGACGTCCTGCTGCCGATCAGTCAGGACTCCGACGTGTACGCCCGTATGGTGCGCGACAGCGGGCGAGGCGGGCTGTACCGCTACTACCGCATCGAGGGCGGCACCCACACCGACGCCCTGGTCGACCTGTTCCCGGGCCGGCTGCGCCCTCTCGCACCCTGCTTCCGCACGGCGTTCACGGCCCTCGAACGCTGGCTCGACGCGGACCGGCGGCCACCCGCCTCCCGGACCGTGGCCCTGCCCGGCGGGGCGGACGTCGCGACGTCGGCGAACGACTGCTCCCTGGACGGACGGGACGGAACCGGCCACCTGGACAGAACCGGCCACCAGGACGGGGCCGGGGCCCGGCGCGCTCAGTCCCGTTGAGTCGTCAGTAGACGGTCAGCCCGTACGCGTCCAGCACTTCCTGGATCGGCTGGTAGTAGGTGGTTCCTCCCGTGGTGCAGTTCCCGGAGCCGCCGGAGAGGGTGCCGATGACCTTGTCGCCGGCGTAGAGCGGGCCGCCGCTGTCGCCCGGCTCGGCGCAGATGTTGGTCTGGATCAACCCGCGGACGACGGTTCCGTCCGCGTAGTTGACGGTCCCGTTGAGCGCGGTGACCCTGCCGCAGTGGACACCGGTGGTCGCACCCCGGCGGCAGACGCTCTGGCCGACGTAGGCGGTCGCGGTCCCGGTGACATCGACGGTTCCGATGGTGCCGGGGTGCGGCACGGCCGGGTTGGCGTACCGGACGACACCGAAGTCGTCGCCGGGGAAGCTGGTGCCGGTGGTCGGGCCGATCGTCGTGGTCATGGCGGAACTGGTGTACCAGGTGGGCAGGGCGTCGGTGCAGTGACCGGCCGTGACGAAGTAGTAGGTGGAGCCGGCGCGCACGTTGACCCCGGCCGAGCAGCGCCAAGCGGACGCGTAGATGCCGTCGCCGCCCGACACGAGGGTGCGCAGCCGGCCGTCGAGCCGTTCGACGGCCGCGGCATCCGTGAAACGCCCGGTGGCCCGTCGGATTCTGGCCAGGTCCGTGTCCGCGACCGTGGAGTCGGCGGAGACCCGCAGTGTCCCGGTGCGCTCGTCGACGGCCCAGGCCGTCCCGGCGATCCCCAGCAGTCCGACGGCCGAGGCCGCACCGGACAACGAGGCGGCGGAGGGTGCGGAGCCGGCCCGGGGCGCCGCGGCCGCGCCGGTGCCGGACACGGCGAGAGCGGTCACCATCAGCAGGCTCACCACCGCGGCGATCAGTCCTGGACGCCTGGTGTCGGTACGGCCGCGTGCTCTGATCACTGAAGCCTCCCGAGGGCGGTGGGCCGGGTTCGGAGGACGCCCGTCGGATCGCCGGGCGTGCTGTGCTTCCGTGCGGTGATGCGGTGATGCGGTGTTGCGGGTGCGAAGGGTGAGTCGACCCCCGCGCCGAGTGGCCGACGCTTCAGTGTGCCCGGCCGTGCCCGGCGCGGGTAGACGGCCTTCGGCCGATGAACCGGTCTTCGGCTTGGGGCAATTGTGGCTCTTGCTTTGCCAGTGCATGCGTTGTCTGTCGCGTCACTCCGACCTAGCCTCACCTGCGGAACCGTGGGAAGGACCGGCATGCTGACGACCGTTCGAGAGCAGGCGAAGGGACTCACCAAGGACCAGCGCAACGCGTTCGTCGCCGCCTATCTGGGCTGGGCGATGGACGCGTTCGACTACTTCCTGGTGGTCCTCGTCTACAGCGAGATAGCCGACGACTTCCATGTCTCCCTCACCGACATGGCGTTCCTGACCACCGCCACCCTGGTGATGCGGCCGGTCGGTGCCTTCGTCTTCGGTATGTGGGCCGACCGGCGGGGCCGTCGGCTCCCGCTCATGGTCGACGTGGTTTTCTACTCGATCGTCGGATTCGCCTGCGCCTTCGCGCCCAACTACGCCGTCCTGCTGGTACTTCGCCTGCTGTACGGCATCGGCATGGGCGGCGAGTGGGGACTGGGCGCGGCCCTCGCCATGGAGAAGATCCCCGCCGAGCGGCGCGGCTTCTGGTCGGGGCTGCTCCAGAGCGGCTACTCGCTGGGTTACCTGCTCGCCGCCGTGGCGTTCTTCGTCATCGAACCCGCCTTCGGCTGGCGCGGGTTGTTCGCCTTCAGCCTGGTGCCCGCCCTGGTCGCCCTGTGGGTGCGGACCCGGGTGGAGGAGAGCGAGGTGTGGGAGAGGAGCGTCAAGCTCAACAGCACCCCCGCGTACCAGGTGTTCAGGAACCCGGCCGTGCTGAAGCGCTTCGTGTACCTCGTGGCGCTGATGACCGCCTTCAACTGGATGTCGCACGGCACCCAGGACATCTACCCGACCTTCGTCAAGAAGGGCCTGGGTCTGTCCCCGGACACCTCGATCGCCATCGCCGTCGTCTACAACATCGGCGCCATGATCGGCGGCGCGCTGCTGGGCGCCTTCTCCGAGAAACTGGGGCGCCGGCGCACGATCATGATCGCGGCGGCCGGGGGTCTGGTCGTGGTGCCGTTCTTCGTCCTGTCCACGACCGTGGGCTGGCTGATGCTCTCCTCCTTCCTCATGCAGATGTGCGTCCAGGGAGCCTGGGGCGTCATTCCCGCGCACCTGACCGAGATGAGCCCGGACGCGATCCGCGGTTTCTACCCGGGTGTCACCTACCAGCTCGGCAACCTGATCGCCGCCCTCAACCTCCCCATCCAGGAAGCCCTCGCCGAGCGGCACGGCTACCCGGCGGCGATGGCGTGGACCGTGGTGCCCGCCCTGGCCCTGGTGATCGTGCTGAGCGCCGTCGGCAAGGAGGCCAAGGGCATCCGCTTCGGCACCTCGGGTGCCCCGGGCGGCCGGGCCCCGAGCACCGCGGCGGCCGAGGGCGCGTAGGCCGCTTCCGCGTACCGACCGGGCGCCGGCGCTGCCCGGTCCTCACCCGCCGTCGTTACCGGGGCGGCCCTCGGTCAGCAGCGGGCCTCGTCCTGACCGCCCGCGCACGGCAGCGCCCCTTGTTTCGACATACTTCTATGTTGACGTCCGTCTATCCAGGTGGCAACCTCGGCTGTAGCGTCTGTATCGACAACCGTCGATACGGCATCGCCCGGATGGGAGACCGCCATGTCCCGAGTCCAGTTGGCCCTGCGCGTCGCCGACCTGGAAGGCTCGATCGCCTTCTACTCCAAGCTCTTCGGTACCGAGCCCGCCAAGCGCCGTGAGGGCTACGCCAACTTCGCCGTCGCCGAGCCCCCGCTGAAGCTGGTCCTCATCGAGGGCGAGCCGGGTGAGGAGACCCGCCTGGACCACCTCGGTGTCGAGGTCGCCGGCACCGAGGACGTCGACGCCGCCACGACCCGGCTGAAGGAGGCGGGCCTGGCCACGTTCGAGGAGAACGACACCTCCTGCTGTTACGCCGTGCAGGACAAGGTGTGGGTGCACGGCCCGGGCCGGGAACCGTGGGAGGTGTACGTGGTCAAGGCCGACGCCGACACCCTGGAGAAGGCCGACACCTCCCCGGACGCCTGCTGCGGCACCACCGCCTGCTGCACTCCCGAGGAGCAGGCCCTCGATCCCGCGCAGAGCCCGGGCGAGGCGAAGGCGGCCGCAGGGTGCGCCTGCGGAAGCTGACCGGTTGCCAGCGCCGGGCGCAGGCGGCCCTCTGCCCGGGACAGCGCGAGGCCGTCCCGGGCAGAGATGCGTACCGAGGGGGTTACGGGGTGGTCAGATAGGCCCTTTCGATCGTCTGGGTCAGAGTGTTGCCCGCCCGGTCGGTCAGCTCCGCGCGCAGGGAGACCGAACCCGCCGACGCCGGGTGCTTCAGCGACAGATGCGTGCCGCCGACGGACTTGGCGGGCTGCCAGGTCCTTCCGTCGTCGTACGACACCTGGAAGGCGAGCTTCGCCGGGCGCTGTCCCGCCGCCGCGCCCTCGACGGTGAAGGGCACCTCGAAGTTCCTGCCGGCCTTCGCCGTACTGGCCAGGGTCAGGTCGGGGCTGAAGCGGACCGCCGACAGCGGCAGTGCGGCGAAGTCACCCTCCGGGGTCGTGGCCGAGTGGAAGGTCCACTCCACGTGGACGCGGGTGCTGATCCCGTGGACGGCCGGGTCGCGGGAGCCGTCCACCGTCAGTTTGTACGCGGTGTCCTGCGCCGGAAGCGTGTACTCGGTGAGACCGTCGGTCACCGGGGTGTCGTAGTCGTCGGGGATCTCCTTGCCGTTCGCCTCCAGCCTGGACGTCCCCGAGGCCAGGTTGCTGATGCCCCAGTGGCCGGAGCCGTCGCCGAACAGCGGCAGGTAGGCCCTGAGGGTGTTCCCGGAGCGGCCCGCGCCGGGGTAGCCCCTGGCGACTCCGATGTCCTCGGGCCGGTTCATGACCGGTCCGAAGACGCCCACGGCGAACCGCTCCTGGTAGGTGCGGCCTGCCTGCCAGGTCTTCGGCATGCGCATCTGGAAGCTCTCGAAGACCGAGTCGCGGCCCTCTCCCGAGAGCTGCCAGGTGCGCAGCGACCACTTCACGCCGTTGTCGAGGATGTACTCGGTGCTTTGGAACGGCAGGTCCCCGCGCATGTCCGACCAGCCGGTCACCAGCCGCCCGTCGGGCAGGTGTGCGGTCACCTCGGCCTGGACGCGCCGGCCGTCGACCGGCTCGCCCACCTGGAGGTTCACCTTGGCCAGCTGCTTGCGCCCGACCTTCGCGGTGAAGCCGTCCAGGCTGCCCTCGCGGTACCAGCCCAGGTTGTAGTTGACCGGCTTGCCGTCCTTGTCCTGGCCGGCCCAGCCGCCGGAGTACAGGGACGTCAGCCCGTCCACGGGTTCGTCCGGGCCGAGCCGCCCGAACCGGGAGCCCTCGAAGGTGGGCATCAGGAACTGGAGTGAGGCGTCGTCCTGTCCTTCACCCCGCCCGTAGCCGATCGCGACCGCGGCGTCGTTGTTCACGGCGGCCGGGTCCGGCACGGTGATGTCCACCGGCTTCGCCTGCCGGGCGTCGACCTCGACCGTCGTGTCCTTGTCCAGCCGCAGCCTGGGCTGGATCAGCACCGCGTGCCGGTCGGACGACAACGACGGGTGGATCATCCCGGTGAGGAGGTAGTCGGCCTTGGGTAGCCGTACCGTCAGCTCGCCGTCCTGCTCGTCGGCGTACTCGGCGTAGAAGTCGCCGTAGAGGTCCGCGACGGAGGTGAGGGCGTCGCCGGTCGGCTTGCCGTCCTCGTCGGTGTGCTTGAGCGTCAGCGAGTACGACTCGACCTCGCGCTCCACGCCGACCGCGGACCGCACCTGTACCTTGCCGTCGGCCGAGGTGGCCGACACCGAGCCGCCGAAGCTGCCGTCGACGGTGCCGGCGCGGGTGTCCGCGGTGACCTCGGCGCTCGCCTCGCCGCCCGCCGGAACGGTGACGCGCTGCGGGGAGACGGTGAACATGCCTTCGGCGGCGGGCTTTGCGTCCACCGCGTAGGCGTCCACGGACAGGTCGAGGGTGACCGGCTCGGTGCCGAGGTTGCGGTAGGTGAGCTGCTTGGTCACCGCCTTGTCGTCGTCGTGCGGCCACTGCTGGACGCCGAAGTCGACCGGGCCCTGCTCGGTGACGACGTCCTGGTCCAGTGCCCGGACCACGTCGACACGTCCGGTGCCCTGCTGGAAGGAGCTGTACGCGCCCGGCTTCGCCGAGCCGGTGAGCACCGCCCTCAGGCGCTCGCCGCCCCAGCCGGGGTGCTGCTGCGCGAGGATCGCGGCGGCGCCCGCGACATGCGGGGTCGCCATCGAGGTGCCGTCGAGCGTGAGGTAGCCGGGGATGTCGGAGGGGTACCACTCCTCCAGGGAACTGCCCGCGGCGGCCGCGGCCGTGATGGCGACACCGGGCGCGGTCAGGTCGGGCTTGACCCCGCTGTCGCCGACGCGCGGCCCGCGGCTGGAGAAGTCGGCGAGCGCGTCGGACTTGTCGACCGCGCCCACGGTGAGCGCGGACGCGGCGCTGCCGGGCGAGCCGACGGTCCGTTCGCCGTCGCCCTCGTTGCCGGCCGCGATGACGAAGAGGCTGTCCGACTCGGCGGAGAGCCGGTTGACGGCCTCCTCCATCGGGTCGATGCCGGGGGAGTCGGTGCCGCCCAGGCTCAGGTTGACGACATCCGCGCCCTGGGCCACCGCCCACTCCATGCCGGCGATGATCCCGGAGTCCGTGCCGGCGCCGTCGTCGTCCAGGACCTTGCCGTTGAGGAGCTGGGCGCCCGGCGCGACCCCCTTGTACTTCCCGCCCGACTTCGCGCCGCTGCCGGCCACCGTGGACGCCACGTGCGTGCCGTGGCCGAACTTGTCGGTGGTGGTGCCGGTGCCGCTGAAGTCCTGCTCCGCGACCACCTTGCCCGCCAGGTCGGGGTGGCTGGTGTCGATGCCGGTGTCCAGTACGGCGACCTTGGTCCCGGTGCCGTCGAATCCCGCGGCCCAGGCGGTCGGTGCGCCGATCTGCGGGACGCTCTTGTCGAGGGAGGCGTGGCGCTTCCCGTCGAGCCACAGCTTCTCGACGCCGGCGTCGGCGGTGAACTCCGCCGTGCCGTCTGTGGACTTGTGGGTGACGGCCTTCCAGAACCCGGCCCCGTGCTTCTTGGCCGAGCGCATCGCCCTGCCGTTGACGACGGGCAACTGGCGTCCCATCCGCGCCCCGGCCTCGGTGAACGGACTCGTCGAGGGGGCCTTCTTGCCGCGGAACGTGACGATCAGCGGCAGGTCGGAACGGCCCGCGTCGTCGTAACCGTCCTTGATCAGCTGGGTGACGTCGAACAGCCGCGGGTCCAACGTGCCCTTGGCCAGCAGCAGTTCGGCGTCACCGGGGACGACCCGGGTGTGCCCGGCGACGTTCCGGATCGAGAACGGCATGTTCTTCCGGCCTTGTGCCCGCTCCACTCCCGAGACCTGGCCGGTGCCGTCCACCAGGACCCGGTCGCCGGTGACGAGCGTGACCGTCTTCACCGCAGAGGCCGTACGGGCGCCCCTGGCGGAGACGTCGGCGACGGCTCCCGCGCCGGCCGGGAGTCCGGCGAGGACCAGGGTCGCGGAAGCCACCCCCGCGGCCATGGCGGCATGTCTGCGGCGTACGCGTAACTCCATGTGCACTCCTGAGAGTCGGGGATCAAGACGTCACGGGACGGAGGGCCCCGTGACGAGACGGCCGTCGCTGTCGTACGGCCAGACATTGGGGACGCAGCCGAGCAGGCCCTTGATCTGCTGCATCATCGCCGGGGCCGGCTGTCCCTCGCCGGGGCAGGTGACATGGCCGTGGCCGAGGAAGTGACCCACCTCGTGGTTGATGATCAGCGAGCGGTACCCGACGACGTCCTTGCGGTAGAACTCGGTGGCCAGGACCCAGCGCCTGAGGTTGACCATCACGTCGCGGTTCACGCTGCAGTTGACCGTGCCGCCGGTGTCGAGGCCGCCCTCGGCGCATTTCTCGTCGACGGTCGCCGGGGTGGCGAGGCGGACCACGAAGTCGGTGGGGCCGTCGGACACCCGCTGGAACGCCGAGTGGCCGTCGGCCGTCCAGCCGCGCGGGTCGGCCAGGGTCCGCTCCACCTGCGCGGCGACGTCCTCGGGGGAGAGCGTGATGCCCTTCTCCACCTCGACCCGGTAGCGCAGGGGCGTGCCCTTGCCGACCCGTTCGCTCCCGCCGGGCGCGACGACGAAGGTCCCCGGACCGCTGTGGGGGAGGGGGGTCGTGGAGGGACCGGGAGGCGCGCCGGACTCCTCGGAACTCGACTCCGGCTCCGGCGACCCGATGTCCCTCGGGGGCGCCGGACCCTCAACTGCTGAGGGAGCCGTGGACCTTGTCTTCGCGTCGGACGGCAGCCACGCCACCACCGCGCCACCGACGGCCGCGAAGACCGCCAACGCGGCCAGACCGCCCAGCAGTTGGCTCTTCACGCTCCGCCCGGAGCGCATCCGGCGACTGCGGCCGGCGGGGTTTCGTCTGTGCGCTGTCACGGTCGTTCACGATGTGATCGCCATGTGATCGGACCTGGCCCGGAGGGTAACGAACCGATAACCCTCCTGGTGGTCGTGGTCGTGTGGATACTGTGCGCATGCCACGTGTACTGCTGATCGAGGACGACCCCGCCGTGCGGGAGGGCGTCGCCCTCGCCCTGCGCCGCCAGAACCACGACGTCGCCGCCACCGCGACCGGCGAGGAGGGGATGGACCGGCTGCGGGCCTTCCGGCCGGACATCGTCGTCCTCGATCTGATGCTGCCCGGCATGCCCGGCCTGGAGGTGTGCCGGGCGATACGGGCCGTCGACCAGACCCTGCCGATCATCATGGCGACCGCTCGGGGTGACGAAGTGGACATCGTTGTCGGTCTGGAGGCGGGCGCCGACGACTACGTCGTCAAACCCGTCCTGGCCCGGGTGCTCGACGCGCGCATACGGGCCGTCCTGCGCCGGGCGGCCGGAAGCACGGCCGGCGCCGAGGGCCTGCCGAAGATCGACACCTACGGCGACCTGGCCGTCGACCGGGCCGGCCTGACCGTCGCGCTGAACGGCGAGCCGATCGCTCTCGCCCCCTCGGAGCTGCGACTCCTGCTCACCCTCTCGGCCTCACCGGGCCAGGTGTTCAGCCGTCAGCAACTCCTGGAGGCGGTCTGGGAGCACGACTACCACGGTGACGCCCGCCTGGTGGACGCCTGCGTCAAACGACTGCGCACCAAGATGTCCGAGCCGCCCCGCGCACCCCGCTACATCCACACCGTGCGCGGTTTCGGCTACCGTTTCGCGGCGCCGTGAGGAAGCGCCGGCTGCGGGGCCTGCGCGCCCGCCTGGTGGTGGCCTTCGGACTCGTCGCCTCCGTCGCGGCCATCACGACCGGGGCCCTGACCTTCCGCGAGGCGCGCACCGGAGTGCTCCAGCAGAGCCAGGACGCCACCATCAGACAACTGCGGGCGCAGCTCAACCAGCACGCCGCCGAACTCGCCCTGCCACCCGGCGAATCGGCGTTGCGAAAGTTCGCGCACGACACGGCGGCCACCGAGTCGCAGGGCAGCTGGCGGGTGCTGGTGACGTACGGGGACCTCAGCGGTTCCTCCGCCCCGGGAGACCCCTTCACCGAGGTGACGCCCGCCCTGCGCGAGGCCGTCGGCTCCAGCCGGGCCACCGTCTTCCAACGGGTGCGCGGCGACGGACGCACCTCCCTCGTCGTCGGCATGTCGATTCTCTTCGGCGGCCGCGACACCGCCCCCACCTCCACGGGGGTCCAGGTGTTCCTCGTCGTTCCGCAGACCACGGAACAGGCGTACGTCGACGCCCTGGTCACCGCCGTGGAACGGGCCATGGTCGCTGCCCTCGCGCTCGCCGTCGTGCTCGCGCTCCTCGCCGCCCGCGGGGTGCTGGTGCCGGTGCGCAAACTGCGGCTCGCCACCCGCAGGATCGCCGAAGGGCGCCTGGACACCCGGCTCGCGGTCAACGGCTCGGACGAACTCGCGGACCTGTCCCACACGTTCAACGAGACGGCCGCGGCGCTGGAGGCGTCGGTCGCCGAGTTGCGCGAGATGGAGTCCCGGGCCCGGCGTTTCGCCGCCGACGTCTCGCACGAACTGCGCACCCCGCTCGCCGCCATGTCCGCGGTCACCGACGTCCTCGACGAGGACGCCGCCCGACTGGACCCGGACACGGCCACCGCGGTCCGGCTCATCAGCGAGGAGACCGTCAAACTCGCCCGGCTCGTCGACGACTTGATGGAGATCTCCCGCTTCGACGCGGGCGCGGCGGTGCTGCACCTGGACGAGATCGACCTCGCCGAGTCGATCCGCCGCACCCTGGCCTCCCGCGGCTGGACGGGCACGGTGGCAACCGATCTGCCCCCACCGGACGCGGTGCGCGGACGGGTCGACCCGCGCCGCCTGGACGTGGTCGTCGCCAACCTGGTCGGCAACGCGCTCAGGCACGGCGCCCGTCCGGTACGGGTGCGCCTGAGCGCCGACGAAGCGGTGGCCGTGATCGAGGTTCGGGACAGCGGCCCGGGCATCCCGGACCACGTCCTGCCCCATGTCTTCGAGCGGTTCTACAAGTCGGACAGCGCCCGGATCCGCTCCGAGGGCAGCGGCCTCGGCCTGTCCATCACCGCCGAGAACGTCCGCATCCACGGCGGCACCGTCCGCGCCGCCAACCACCCGGCGGGCGGCGCCGTCTTCACCGTAGAACTTCCGCTGTTGCGGGACGAGTCGCCCGAGGAGAACCCGTCATGAAGGCCCTGCGCCGCGTCCCGCTGCTGATGCTCCTCGCGCTCACCTCCTGCGGGATCCCCGCGACCGGAGTGGTGCAGGCCGGCGGTCCGGCGAGCGGAACCCTCCCGATGACGCCGGTCTACTTCGTCGAGAACGGCGCACTCGTCGCGACGCCCCGCACGACCGAGCTGCCCGGTGACCCCGAGGCGGCGCTGAGGCTGCTGATCGCCGGTCCGCTGGACGGGGAGGGGCGCCTGGGCGTTTTCTCCACCGAGGTGCCGGGCCTGCCGACCTCCGCGCCCCGCCCGGCGGCCACCGCCGGCGCCCCCGGCGAGCCCTTGTCGGACGGCCCGACGGTGACGGTGAAGGAGGGCACGATGACGATCCGACTCCCGCCGGGCATGGACACGTTGACCGACACCGGGGTGCGGCAGATGATCTGCACGGCCGCCGCCGCGTACCGCCTCACGCGCCCGTCGGCCGACGCACTGGCCGCCGAGGTGACCGACGGCGCCGGACGGCGGGTCAGGGGGTCGGACGAGGGCTGCCCCGATCGGTGAGGCCTGCGTCGAGCCTGGCCGGCGCCGGGTTGGTCTTCAATGGGTGCGCGCCGCCAGCAGTGTCACGTCGTCCTCCGAGTTCGCCGGGGCCAGCCGGTCGAGGACGGTGTTCAGGACGTCCGGCAGGGCCTGTCCGGCGGTGACGGGGAGGCCGGCGAGGGCGGCCAGGCCCGTGTCGATGTCCTGGCCGCGTCGCTCCACGAGCCCGTCGGTGTAAGCCAGCAGCAGGGTGCCCGGCGGCATCGGACAGCGCCGGCTCTCGTATCCGCCGGAACCCGTGCCCAGCGGAGGTCCGACCGGCAGGTCCGCGAGCTCGGGGACGGCGCCGGGCCGCACCAGCAGGGGCGGGACGTGGCCGGCCGTGGCCAGGACCGCTTCTCCGGCTGCGGGGTCCAGCAGGGCCAGCACACAGGTGGCGACGCGGTCCAGGTCGAGCGCGTGGGCGGTGCGGTCCGCCTCGGTGAGCAGCCGGTCGGGGGCGAGGCCCTGCAGGGCGAGCGCGCGGAGCAGCGAGCGGTACTCGCTCATGGCCGCGGCGGCCCGCACCCCGTGCCCCATGACGTCCCCGACCACGAGCAGGGTGCGTCCGCAGGGCAGTGCCACGGCGTCGAACCAGTCGCCGCCCACCTCGGCCCCCCGGCCGGCGGGCAGATAACGGCTGGCGATCTCCACGCCCGGCCCCGGTATGTGCGGGGTGGCCAGGAAGGCGCGCTGCATCTCCAGCGCGGTCTCGTGCTCGTGGGTGTAGCGCAGGGCGTGGCCGATGCCCGTCGCGGCCCGCGCGGTCAGCAGCTCCAGAAGCTCGACCTCGTCCGGAGCGAACTCGGGGGAGTCCGCCCTGCGGCCGAGCATGACCGCCCCGACGGGCTCACCGCCGACCATGAGGGGCAGGTAGGCCGCCGAGTGCAGTTGCAGGGCGCGGTAGCGCTCCAGCCGCTGCCGCGTGGGGGCGAGCAGGCGCACGGTGTCGTCGTCGGGACGGTTGAGCACCATGGGCTTGTGCCCGGTCAGCACCTGGGACATCGACGAACTGGCCTGGTGGAAGATCACCTCGCCGCTCCTGGTCGCGGGGGTGAGCGGTTCGGGGATGCCGGGAGCGGCGGCCACCGCCATGCGCCGCAGCCGCACCGGAACGGGGGTGGCCGGGGCCCGGCGGGTGCCTTCGGGGTCGAGTACGTCCACGGCGGCGTAGTCGGCGAACCGCGGCACGAGCACATCGGTCAGTGCCCGGCAGGCCTCGGCCGCGTCGAGCGTGCCGCCGACCCGGGTGGCGATCTCCTCCAGCAGCTCCAGACGTTCCTGGGCCCGTCTGAGCGACTCGCGCTGCCGGATGTCCTCGGTGACCTCCATGACGACGGCGGCGACACCGAGGATCTCGCCGTCCTCGCCCTCCAGCCGGTGGAAGGCGCCGAGCCACCAGCGGGGCACGTCCACCGTGTCGTCGGGAGCCCGGCCGTCGAACACGACCGTCTGCGGCCGTCCGGTGCGCAGCACCTCGCGGGCCACCTCCGCCGAGGGCCCGGAGCCGGGGATCACCTCCGGCATGGGACGGCCGAGGTGCTCCTCGACGGGAAGTCCGTTGGACTCCGCCAGAGTGTCGTTGAGATACAGATAGCGCAGATCCGCGTCCAGGACCGCGACGGCCGCCGGTGTTCCGTCCAGAAACCGGCGGGCCGTCCACAGCTCGTCCAGCACCTGCCCGGTCCCCGCGGCCCGGGCCGCCTCCGACAGTTCCCGGAGCGTCCCCGTGGAGAGGAAGGGGGCGGGTCCGGCGGACAGACGGGGGTGCGTCATGTGGTGTGATTCCTCGAAGGGCGGAGTCCGATTCGTCCTACTTATGGCGTATTGGACCACATTTCGAGCGTCGAGACTATGAGCTGCGTCTCATTCGTCGCTCACCAGCTTTCCGCCGCTCACCAGCTTCTCGAAGAAGAACTCGTGCTTGAGGAACGACGTCTCGTGCTCCGTCCCCGGATACGGCGGCACGAGCTGCGCGGCCTGGAAGAGCCGCCAGCCGTCCTCCAGGGCGGCGAGGCCCGTCTCGTACGGTGGCTCGTCGCTGTCCCCGGTCGTGGGACGGGTGGTGCCCGTGCCGTCGTAGCGGGCCCAGCCGACGACCCGTGAGTCGAGCGCGGAGGTGTCCAGGTACAGGACGAGAACCTGCTGGCGCACGGTGGGGGACATGGTCACGTCTGGCTCCTTCGTGCGGCGGGCCGGTTGGCGATGCGGGTGGCCCAGTACTCGACGTCGAACGCGGGATCGCCGGACAGGGCACGCCACAGCCTGATCCGGTTGAGGATCTCCAGCCGGCCGGTGGCCTGCTCGTACCAGGGGAAACCGCGCCCCAGTTCCTCCCGGACGGCGGGAGCGTCCAGGTCTGCCGTGTCCCACAACCGCACCTGCGGCACGGTCGGGTTGAAGCGGATCTTGTACATGTGGCGGACGAGGTCGCTGTCGTTGCGCCGCCCGCCGTGCCAGATCCCGTGGTGCAGCAGGACGACCGTGCCGACCGGGCAGGTCAGCCGGGTCTGGCCGCGCAGGTTCTGGTAGCGGCCGGTGTCGGACTCGTTGACCCGGCGCAGATGGCTGCCGGGCACGATGAGCGTGCCGCCCATCGACGCGGTGACCTCCTGCGGGTAGTACATGAGCTGGACGTCGAACGCGTCGTGCCGCACATCGATGACGGCGTCGGCGTGCAGCGGCTGCGCGCTGCCCTCCCGCGGCTCTCGGGTGTGCACGAAGTGGTGGTCGACGGTCGGATCCGGGCCCACCAGACTCTCCAACGCCCCCGCGACGACGGGCAGTTCGACGAGCCGGCGGGCGAAGGAGCCCTCGGGGAACGCCTTCGGTACGGGAGTGCCGTACGGCACGGAGGGCAGCCCGGCGGCGAAGACCCCGAGCGCCTCCTCGTTCATCTCCCGGGGCACGATGCCGTCCAGGCGCAGGAAGCCGTGGGCCACGAACCGCGCCACCTGGGCGGAGTTCAGCAGCTGTCGTGTGGTTGACATACGGCAACCGTAGGAACCACAGCCCATGCTGTCGTGGGCCGTAATCGACGACCACTGGTAATTTTCCACCATGACACGCCACGTCGACCTGGCCCTCGACCTGCCGCCCCACGTGGAGAACGCGGGCGTCGGCGTGCACGGCTCCGCGGGCCCGCACGACGTGTTCCGGCTCCCCCACCTGTGGCAGCTGCATCTCTACGGCTACTCGGGCACTCTGGAGTTCGGCGGCTCCCGGCACCCGATCCGCCCCGGACACGTGAGCCTCGTCCCACCCGACACCGAGGTGCACTTCCACTACGACGCCACGCGCTGCGAGCACCTGTACGCCCACTTCCGGTTGCCGGGCGACGGCGAGCGGCGCCAGGTGCCGGTGATGCAGGACGCCGGTGCGGACGCGGCGGTGCTGACCGGGCTGCTGCGGCGGACGGTCGCGGCGAGCGCGCAGTCCCCGGCCCGGGCCGCCGCCGAACTGTGGACGGTGCTGTGGCGCACGACCGGCCTGACCGGCGCCGGCGAGGACCGGACCCGGCACCCCGCGCTGCGGACGGCGATCGCCCACATCGAGGAGCGCCTGGCCGGCCCCCTGACCGTCCCCGGCATCGCCCGTGCCGCCGGGGTCTCGCACACCCACCTGACCCGGCTGTTCCGCGAGGACACCGGACACACCGTCGTCGCCTACATCCGGCGCCGCCGCATGGAACGCGCCCGGCACCTGCTCATCGCCTCGACCCTGGCCATCCCCGCGATCGCGGCGACCGTCGGCATCCCCGACCTCCAGGCCTTCAACAAGACCTGCCGGAAGGAGTTGGGGGCCTCACCGCGGGCCGTACGGGAGCGGAACGGGTAACACGGGGCTCAGGCGGGCGCCGCAACCGTGCGCCGGGCGCCCCGGCTCCGGGTCCGGTGTCTGCCTACCGCGGCGCTGACGGCGTAGAGCACGAACGAGATCGTCGTGACGTACGGGCTGATCGGGATGCTGCTGCCCAGGGCCAGCAGGATGCCGCCCTCGATCGACGCCATGGCGAAGGCCACGCTGAGCAGCGGCAGCAGGACCGGCGACGCGGTGACGCGGGCGGCGGCCGCGGCGGGGGTGATCAGCAGGGAGAGCACCAGCAGGGCGCCCACGACCTGCACGGCCAGGGCGACCGCCAGGCCGAGCACGATCATGAAGGCGAAGGACAACCCGCGCACCGGAACCCCGCGGGCCTCGGCGACGTCGGGGTCGGCGCTGGCGAAGGCGAGTGGGCGCCACATCACCGCGAGGGCGATCAGGACCACCGCGCAGGTCACGAGCAGCCAGGTCGTCTGCGGGGTGTCCACGGCGACTATCTGGCCGGTGAGCAGGCCGAACTTGTTCGCCGCCCGGCCCTTGTAGAGGGCGAGGAAGAGCACGCCCAGGCCCAGTCCGAACGGCATCAGAATGCCGATCACCGAGTTGCGGTCACGCGCGCGCGTGCCGAGCAGGCCGATCGCACCGGCCGCCAGGAGCGACCCGGTGATCGAGCCCGCCACGATGTTCGTGCCCAGGAGCAGCGCCCCCGAGGCGCCCGCGAAGGACAGCTCGCTGATGCCGTGCACCGCGAAGGGCAGGTCGCGCATCGCGACGAAGACCCCGGCGAGACCGCCGACCAGGCCCAGGGCCGCTCCGGCGATGAGCGAGTTGCGGACCAGGACGAGGAGTTCGCCGTAGTTCTCGAAGTCGAACATCTGGTGCCAGACGCTCATGGGCGGACCTCCTCGGGGACGTGGTGCGCGTGGTCGTCGTGGGCGCCGACCACCACGACCCGGCCGTGCACCCGGACGACGTCGACCCGGGTGCCGTACAGGTGGGACAGGGACTCGGAGGTGAGGACCTCGTCGGGGCTGCCGACGCGATGGCCGCCCGGCGCCAGGTACAGCACCCGGTCCGCCAGCCCGAGCACCGGGTTGATCTCGTGGGTCACGAAGACCACCGCCGTGCCGTGGGACCGGCGGCGGGCGTCCACCAACTCGGTGACCGCGCGCTGGTGATGGAGGTCGAGGGAGAGCAACGGCTCGTCGCACAGCAGGATGCGGGGGTCGGTCGCGAGGGCCTGCCCGATCCGGACGCGTTGCCGCTCGCCGCCGGACAACTGCTCGAGGGGCACGTCGGCATGGGCCGAGGCGCCCACGGAGGCGAGGATCTCGTCAACGCGCTTGCGCACGGCGGCCGTTCGCAGGCGGGGCCCGAAGCGGTGTCCGTCGATGCCGAAGCGCACGAGGTCACGGGCGCGGAGCATCGCCTGCGCGGACAGGGCCGCCTGCTGGGGGACGTACCCGATGTGCCGGGCGGCCTCCCGGGGAGAACGGCCGAGGACCGTCAACTCCCCGGCGGACAGCGGCTGTCGGCCGAGCAGGGCCCGGACGAAGCTGGTCTTTCCGGCTCCGTTCGGACCCAGCACGGCGAGGAACTCTCCTGCCTGCACGTCGAGTTCGAGGTCGCGCCAGACCGAGCGGGGGCCGTAAGACAGAGCGGCCCCGCGCAGGCTGATGACCGCGCTCACTTGGCCAGTGCGTTCGCGAGCGCGTCGACGTTTCCGGTCATCCAGGCCAGGTAGTCCTTGCCGCTGGGCAGGGTCTCCGTCACCGGGACCACGGGGATGCCGGCCGCCTTGGCCGCCTTCTCGGACCTCTCGGTCTGCGGGCCGGAGGTCTGGGCGTTGTAGACCAGGGCCTTGACCTGCTTGTCGGTGAACAGGGCGAGGGTCTCCTGGAGCACCTTGGGGGAGACGTCGTCGCCCTCCTCGATGGCCTCGCTGAACTCCGCGGGCGTCCTGTTCACCAGGCCGCTCGCCCCGGTCAGGTACAGCGGCACGGGCTCGGTGATGGCGATCGCCGCGCCGCCGTGCTCCTTCTTGATCTGCGCCTCCTTGGCCTCCAGCGGCTTCAGGCCGGCCTTGAACGCGTCGGCGTTCTTCGTGTAGGCAGCGGCGTTCGCGGGGTCGGCCTTGCCGAGGGCGGCGGCTGTCCGGTCGGCGATCCTCGCGACCGTGGGGAAGTCGTACCAGACGTGCTCGTTGAGCTCGCCGCCCTTGGGAGCGGTCCTTCCGGACACCTTCACCGCGTTGATCACCTCGGCGGAGGAGTTGCCGCCGCTCTTGAGCATCCGGTCCACGAAGTCGTCGTAGCCACCGCCGTTCTCGACGACGACCTTCGCCTTCGACAGGGCCAGCTGGTTCTGGGTGCTGGCCTCGTAGGAGTGCGGGTCCTGGTCGGGGTCGCTGATGACCGAGGTGACGGAAACCCTGTCGCCGCCTATGCGCGAGACGATGTCGCCGTAGACGTCGGTGGAGGCGACGACGGCGACCTTGGACGAGGCGGCCGGGGCGGCGGAGGCGCTCCCGTCGCTCCCGGAGTCCGAGGAGCTGCCGCAGCCTGCCAGCAGGGCGACGGAGGCACCGGCGAGCAGCGCCAGACGGCGGGAAGACGGGGACGTGGGCATGGATCCTCCAAGCGCGGTTCTGATTGCCCCGTCACGCTAGATGGAAATGATTGTCGTAAACAGTCCCGGCGACCGGTATGTGAAAACCGTTGCCAATAATTGACTTGTCCTGGTCGTGGGACGTGCGGTCGCCGGTCACTCCTTCCCGGTCAGCAGTCGCCGCGGGTTGGCGATACGGAAGGCGTACGCCGCCGCTCCGCCGAGCCCGTGGCCGGGGTGCTGCGGCGGTTCCGCGTACGGCCGGTCCGAGCCCTGGACCACGGCCTCCACACCCAGGGCACGCGCGACGGACTCGACGGCACGCGGCCCGTACGAGGACGTCTCGACGAAGACCGACGGATCCGGCTGGGCCCCGCCGCCCCCGCGTGCGGCGAACCGCTCCCCGTGCAGCGGGGCGAGCCCGGCCAGCAGCGCGAAGCAGACCCGCAGCCGTGGGTGGCGGGGGCGGCCGTAGGCGCGGAAGGCGAACCAGGCGGCGTGCATCTGCTGGACGTACGGGACCATCGCGGGCCACCAGCCGGGCCCCTCGCAGCCACCGGCCGCGGGCCCCGGGTGCACGAACAGCGGGAGGTCGCGCTCCTCCAGCAGATCGAGCAGGGGAGCGCACCGGGCGTAACCGGCCGCGTCCACAAGGGCGTCGGCGGGCAACTGGAGGCCGACGAACCCCTGGTCGAGGTATGCGGCCGTCGCGCCGGCATCGATGTCCCGCACGCAGGCGGCCGCCCACGCCCCGAACGGCGCGGGCAGCGCGGCCGCGCCCTCGTGATAGGCGTCCAGCAGCGGCCGTGCCTCGGCCGCGGGCAGCCACTCCACGCCGATCGGCGCCGAGAGGGAGACGAGCGCGAGATCGAGGCCGTCGGCGGCGGCGCGTTCCGCGCGCAGGGTCACGTCGTGGTCGGCGGGCGGGAGGTCGTAGGGCGGCTCGCCGCGCAGATACAGCGTCCAGCCCTCCAGGTACGGCGGTTCGCGGCGCGCCCTCAAGGCCGTCACGAGCGACGGAGTCCACAGATGCTGGTGCACGTCGACATTGGTCATGCCGTTCCTCCCACCCAGGCCCGCGCTGTGCTCCGGACTCCGCCGACCCCCATGATCTCGCGGTCCACCACCTCCACGTCCACCCCACGGGCGCGGTGGGGTCGGCCGCCCCGCTCGCGGCTCGGTGGCTCACCGACCTCCGGACGCCGAGCCGATCTCCACCACGCGGGCCCAGGCGGGCGGTGTGTCCGGCTCGTACTCGGGGTTGTTCTCGCGTCGTGCCCGGCTCCTCGCCGGCCGGGGGAACAGGCCGACGACCGTACGGCAGGAGGGACGCGCGCTCGGCCAGGGCGTCTGGCCGTCGGTCAGGGCCACGACGACGTCCGGACGGGGGCGGGAGCGCAGGGCCTTCTCGAAGCCCGTGCGCAGGTCGGTGCCCCCGCCGCCGACCAGCGGGATGCCCTCGGCCCGGCACAGCGGACGCACGACCCCGGCCGCCGCGTCGCACGAGAGCACGTTGACCAGGTCCCGGCGGCCGCCCACCGCACGGGAGATCGCGGCGACCTCCAGCAGGGCGCTGCCCAGTTCGCCGTCGCTGACCGAGCCGGAGGTGTCGATGATCACGCAGACCCGCGGCGGCCGTCGGCGCAGACTCGGCAGCACCACGCCGGGCACCCCCGCCGAGCGGCGCGACGGACGGCCGTAGCTGTAGTCGTCGCCCGCGCCGGAGCCGCAGACCGCCGAACGGAGCGCCGCGCCCAGCAGGTCCCGCCACGGCTGCGGCGGATGGAACGCCTCCTCGGCCCACCGCTGCCAGCCCTGCGGGGTGCTCCCGGGGTGCGCCTTGATGCCCTGCGCCACCCGGAAGCGGACCGCGTCCCGCTCCTGCTCGCTCAGCCCGTCCGCCCCGTCGGGGCCCAGATCCCACTCGCGCTCCAGACCGTCGGCACCGCTGCCGCAGTCCAGCCAGGCCAGGTCGAGGGCGAGCGCACCGAGACTGATCCCGCTCAGGTACTCCTCCATGAGCTGCCCCTCGGGCAGCTTCAACCGCCAGGGCCGGACGGCCCCTTCGGGCTGGACCAGCCCGTCACCGTACACGTCGTCGTTGATCTCGCAGTCCGCGGCGATGTTCATCCGCAGCCGGTCCCCGGCACCGGTCAGCCCGCGCTCCCGGGCGACCCGGTCACCGCGGCCGTGATGGTCGCGCAGCAGATGCGACACCTCATGCACCCACACACCCGCCAGCTCCTCGACCGGCATCCGGTCCACGAACGCCGGGGAGACATAGCACCGCCAGTGCCGGTCGACGGCCATCGTCGGCACCCGCTTCGACTCGACGGTGTGCAGGGCGAACAGCGCGGTGGCGAGGTAGGGGCGGGCCCGGGCGGCGTGCAGACGGGCGGCGAAGAGCTTGTCGCGGTCCAGGTGTCCCCTCGCTTCGAGGGTGTCCGCGCTCATCGGCGGGGCTTCGAGGCGACAGCCGCCCGGTCCGCCCGGCGGGACAGCGCCACCGTCCCGGCGAGCCGCTCGATCGTCGCCGGCACCTCCCAGTCCTGCTGCCGCAGCGAGGCGAGCGTGGTCGCGGGCACGACCACCAGGTCCGGCGCGCCGGTCTCCAGCGCCCGGGCCAGCACCGCCCACGCCGAGTCCCAGCGGGCCCGGTCCGGACGTGCGCGTACAGCCGCCACCACTCCGTCGAGCACGGCCTGCCGCAGGTCTCCGCGCTCGGGCAGGACGGCCCCCGCGGGATCGGCGAGCACGTCCTCCGGGTCCGGGAGGTCCAGCCGGTCCAGGCTCGCCAGCAGCTCAAGGCCCGGACCGTCGCCCACCGTGCCCCGGACCAGCTGGGAGAGCACGTCGCGGGCGGAGCCGGCGGCGGTCGCGAAGGCGATCAGGGACAGCGTCATGTCCCAGCTCCGCGGCGACGGCCAAGGACCGCCCCGCCGGGTCTCGTTGGTGGGCAGCCGGTGCACGAGCGTGGGCCGCGCGGCGAGCAGCCCGCACACCGCGCGGCGGGCGAACTCCACGGCCTGGGGCAGCTTCCGCGGATCGAGCCGTGGCAGGGTGGCCCGCGGCCAGGTCCCGCCGAGTCCGCGTACGACGACCTCGTGGTCGTGGGTCCACTGCAGATGGACGAACCGGTTGGCCAGCGGCGGGCTCAGTTCCCAGCCGTCGGCCGCCGAGGACCGGGGGTTGGCGGCCGCCACGATCCTTACGCCGGGCGGCAGTTGCAGCGTGCCGATGCGGCGCTCCAGGACGAGCCTGAGCAGCGCGGCCTGGACGGCGGGCGGCGCGGTGGACAACTCGTCGAGGAACAGCAGCCCCCGGCCCGCCCGCACCAGCCGTACCGCCCAGTCCGGCGGGGCCATCGGCACACCCTGGGTCGCGGGATCGTCCCCCACCACGGGCAGCCCCGAGAAGTCGGACGGCTCGTGCACGCTGGCGATCACCGTGGTCAGCGGCAGGTCCAGGGCCGCGGCGAGCTGAGTGAGAGCCGCGGTCTTGCCGATGCCGGGCTCACCCCACAGCAGCACGGGCAGATCGGCGGCCACGGCCAGGGTGAGGGCCTCCAGCTGGGAGTCGGGGCGCGGTTCGGTGGTGGAGTCGCGCAGGAGGGCCAACAGGTCGGCGGCGATGTCGAGTTGGGACGCGGGGGCAGGGGCGCTCATGGGCATGTGTGATCACCTGGGGGCTAGGAGTGGGTCAGGAGGAGGGGACGGTTTCCCCGGTGGACGATTCAGGCCGTGTGACGCGGGCGGGTACGCCGGGTGCGGGAGTCACGACCGGCCGGACGCGGTCGGAACCTGGCGGGCCCGGGTTCCGCCAGACCCGCCCTGAAGAGGCCGTAGGTGATGCGCCGCAGCGCGGCCGCCTCCAGTTCGTCCCGCAGGGGGCCGGTGCGCAGCAGGGCCTCGGGCCCGAGCAGTCCTTCCACGACGGCCAGCGCGCCGGCGGTGTCGCCGTGCACGAGACGTTCGCGGACGCCCTCCAGGCAGTGCGGACGGCGGTGGGCCTCGTCGATCGCCTGGAGGCAGGGAAGCGGGGTGCCGGTCAGCGCGACCAGCAGTTCTTCCCGCCGGATCTCGTCCGGGTCGTGGTCCAGCGGGGCCAGCACCCCGTCGACCAGGCCGATCCGGTGGCGGGCTCCCCGGCACTCCACGAGACGTGGTTGTCCGGGCCGGTCGGGGGTGCGGGGTGGTCCGCCGGCCGCGCTGTCCGGTGCCAACGCGGCCGCGACCAGGGGGTGCAGTCGATCCGCCTCGATCGCGCCGGCGCGCAGCAGTCGGAGGTCGGGCAGCACCCAGGTCGCCGCGTCGGGCAGGAGGGGAAGCGTGGAGAGTCCGCCGGCCGAGGGTGCCGGCCCGGGACGTATCAGGTGGTGGTCCGCGGTGACCTCCAGTACCAGCCGCTGCCGTCCGCCGAACCGCACCGACACGTCACCGCGCAACCGCCCTTCGGCTGCCAGCAGTAGCCGCGCCTCGGCGGCCCAACGATCGACGGCACAGTCGTGCGGCACCATCAACTCCGGCTCATCAAAAGAGAGTTGATCGGTCGACGACGAAGACGGGGGCTCATCGGCCCCGGACCGCCCCCGCAACTCCCCGGCCCGGCCCGCATCCCACAGATGCCGGTGCAGATCGAGGCGGAACCGTCGGTGGGGGCGCGGGTGCGGATGCCGTACGGCGTCGGTCGTGGACCGGGACCACAGTGCGAGGCTGATCCGCTGCCCGGCATCCGCCCAGGCGGGCGCGGTCCGGGCCACGAGATGCACAGGGCCCTCGACGGCCTCGTACCGGGCCAGTGCCAGGGTGAGCCCGGGCCGCAGCAGCCCGTCCGGGGCGATCCTCGGCATGTGCCAGCGCAGCAGGTCGGGAGCGAGGGCGCGGAGATCGGACCGGACCCGGGACGCCAGCTCCCGGCCGTGATCGCACGCCACGGCACGGAGGTTGAGATCGACGTCGAAGCCCGCGGCGGCACACGCCCCCGCCCAGTCCCCGGCGCGGCGGCGGACGGTCGCGGTCTCGATCATGGAGGCCGGCACGGCGAACTCGCGCACGCGCGGCCAGAAGGACGTACGGATGTCCTCGTTCGCGGTCGAGGTGGGCATCAGCACTCACCTTGCGCGGACGGGACCCCCAATCGTTCAGGAGTGTGAGTCGTCATCGTGGAGCAGCGTAAGCCGCCCCACGCGCATCTGCCACGTGTTTTCCGCCGGGTTAGCCTGGGGCGTGATCGGATTCCCGCTCGGCGCCGCCACCACGACGGCCGAACTCGCCAGTGATCCGCATCCGCGCCTGGCCGAACTCCGCGCGCGGGAACCCGTGTCCTGGCTGCCCGCGCTGAACGGCTGGCTGGTGACCCGTCGCGATCTCGCGCTCGACGTGATGCGGGACGCCGAGACCTTCACCGTCGACGACCCCCGCTTCTCGACCGCCCAGGTCGTCGGCCCGAGCATGCTCTCCCTGGACGGCGACGAACACACCCGCCACCGCGAGCCGTTCACAGCGCCCTTCCGCCCGCGTGAAGTGCGGGCCGGCTTCGCCGAGTTCATCGAGCGGGAGACCGACCGACTCGTCACCGCACTCGAACCGGCGGGCGCCGCCGAACTGCGCCGCACCTTCGCCGGCCCGCTCGCCGTCGCCGTCGTCACCGAGGCACTCGGACTGGTGGGCGCCGGCACGGACACGGTGCTCTCCTGGTACGACGCCATCGTGCGGTCGGTCTCGGACCTCACGGAGGGCCGAACCGCGGAACCCGCGGGGCCGGCGGCGTACGCGGAGCTCCGGAAGGCGGTCGAGGCGACGGTCGCGCAGGGGGCCGACTCGCTCCTGACGTCCGCAGCCGGCCGGTTGGCGCTGCCGGACGTGGCCGCCAACGCCGCGGTGCTGATGTTCGGCGGCATAGAGACCACCGAGGCGATGATCACCAACGCGCTGCTGCACCTCCTCCGGCAGCCCGACCAACTCGCGTTCGTCCAGGCCGACTTCGCTCTGCTGGACGGCGCGATCGAGGAGTCGCTGCGCCTGGAACCCGGCGCGGCCGTAGTGGACCGTTACGCCACCCGTGACGTCACTCTCGGCCCGGCCACGATCCACCGGGGCGACCTCGTCACCGTCTCGCTGACGGGCGCCAACCGCGATCCCGCCGTCTTCCCCGACCCCGACCGCTTCGACGTCCGCCGTGCGAACGCCCGTCTCCAACTGGCCTTCGCGCACGGCCCCCACTACTGTCTCGCCGCCCACCTGGCCCGCCTGGAGACCCGCGTCGCCCTGCGGCACCTGCTCGACCGTCTCCCCGCCCTCCGCCTCGACCCGGACCACCCGACCGCCCCGCACGGCCTGGTCTTCCGCAAGCCACCCACGCTGCACGTGCGGTGGGGGTGAGGGCCTCAGCCGGCCCGTGTCACCTCCAGGGACAGGTCGTTGTCGACGGTGTAGTACGGCCGCACGACGACGTTCCCAGCCGTGGCCCCCGGGTAGACGAAGACGTGCTTGCGGTCCGCCACGTCGTCCAGGAGACGGGCGAGCCGGATCATCGGTGCTCCCGGAGCGGGCCGTACGAACATGTCCCAGACGCCGGGCTCCAGGGTCTCGTCCTCGACCGTGAACGAAAACCTCCGGCCGTCCTCTCCGACCGACGGCTTCAACGTGCGTACGGTCCCTTCACCCCGCCGCCGCAGCCGCACCTCGGCGCCGTCCAGCAGTGAGGCGCCGTGCAGCCGGGCCGCGACCCTCAGCGCCGGGCCCGTGACGTCCACGCGGCCGGCCTCCGCGTGCGCGGGCCGATGCCAGGTCCGCACCGCGAGGTAGCCGTCCTCGGTGACGTAGGGAACCCGCACGGCCAGGGGCCCCGGCCGCTCCCGCAGGTGCCCGTCGACCAGGGCCCGCAGGTCACGGGGGCCCGGACGTAGACGGGTGCGCTCGGAGCCGTCCAGCAGATACACGTCCCACCGTCCCTCCGGGAGCACGGGATCCGTGCCCAGTACGGCCTGGGCGCGTCCCTCGCCGACGGAGTGCAGGTCGAGGACGTGCAGGGTCTTTTCGGGCTCCCCCTTCTTCGGACGCAGCCTCAGCAGCAACCCGGGCCCGGGCGCCGCCGGCAGCTCGAAGGTGATCCGGCCCTGCGAGTCGATCGCGCATCCAGCGCGTGGCGTGGTCATGACCGCACCTTCCGTACAAGGCGCAGCGCGCCACTGGCCGCGATCAGCGCGGTGTCCCTGGCGGCGGAGCTGCGGGCGGTCAGCGTCGCGCCCTGGCGTTCCCGCACGACCGGCCGGCCCGCCCGCCGCGCGGACACGGCCTCCGCGATGAGCCGCTCGGCCTGCTCGACCACGGGACCGGGAGCGAACCGGCGCGCGTTCTCCAGAGCCGACCGGCTCATACGGCGGCGCAGCTCGTCGTCCCCGACCAGCTCCAGCAGGGCCGCCGCCATCGCGTCCCGGTCCCCGACCGGCACCAGCCGGCCGTCGACCCCGTCCGCGATGATCTCGGCGGGCCCGTGGGGGCAGTCGGTGCTCACCACGGGCAGCCCGCAGCGCATCGCCTCGACGATGGTCATGCCGAAGGGTTCGAAGTCGGAGGCGGCCACCCCGATCGAGCCCTTGACCCACTCCGCCTCCATCGGGGCCGCGGCACCCATCAGGAAGACGTTGTTCCACAGGCCGAGGTCGGTGATGAGCTTTCGCAGCCGGTCGTGTTCGTCGCCCTTGCCGTAGATGCGCAGCTGCCAGTCCGGATGCTCGGCGGCGACCGCGGCGAAGGCCTCGACGAGAAGGTCGTACCGCTTCACCGGGACCAGCCGGCCGGCCGCGACGACCACCTTGGCGGAGCCGTCCGCGGCCGGCAGCACGGGGTCCGGCACGCTGTTGGGCAGTGCCTCGACCCGTACGCCGGGCAGCCGCATCCGGCGCCGGTACGCGGCCGCGTCCGCCTCGGTGACCGTGGTGAGCACGTCGAGCCCGCGGTAGGCCCGGCGCAGCGCGCTGCGCAGCCGGGGCGAGTGGTTGTCCAGGGTCAGGTGCTCCTGCCCGATCCGGGCGACCTGGGGTGGCGCCTGGCTCGCGAGATGCACGTTCAGCCCCGGCCGGGTGCCGATCACCGCGTCCGCGTCGATGGTGGCGAGGGCCTCGGATATGCGGTGGTCGGTCAACTCGCTGTACTGCCCGTACCGGTACTCCGAGCGCGGGAACACCCGCGCCGGTCTCAGATGCAGGGGGTGCTCCTTCTCCCGTCTGAGATCGACCAGCGGCCGCAGCGAAACCCTGGGATCCAGCACGAAGTTGGGCAACTCCCGGTGCCGCAGGACGGAGACGATCTCCACCTCGTGCCGCTCGGCCAGGGCCTGGGCCAGATTGAACGTGGTGGTGATGGTGCCTCCGATCGCGTAGGCGTTGTGGAGCAGGAAAGAGATCCTCATGTCGGGCTAGACCACCCGGCATTGCCTCCGGTTGACCCCCGTTACCCTTTCGTGGCGTCCTCGCCGCCCGGACGTCATGCCGTGTACTGGTATGCGGGATAAGTGAGATAGCCGTTGTCGCCGCCCTGGAAGTACGTGGCCTCGTCGGCGGGGGCGATCGGCAGGTCGGTGCGCAGCCGCTCGACCAGGTCCGGGTTGGCGATGAACGCGCGGCCGAAGCTGATGAGATCGGCGCCGAGGTCCAGCCAGTGGTCGGCCTCGGAGCGGCCGGTCTGCTTGGCGCCCATCGGCAGCACGGGATTCATGACGAGCGCGCCCTGCCAGGCCCGGCGCAGGGCGACGAGGGTCTCCTCCGGGGCGGTGGCCTCCAGATGGACATAGGCCAGGTCGAGCCCGGACAGTTCGGTCAGCAGCGCGGTGTACAGCTCGGGTACGTCCGCCTCCTCGACTCCCCAGAAGGTACCGCCCGGTGAGAGCCGGATACCGGTCCGCTCCGCGCCCACGGCGTCCACGGTCGCGGCGGCCGCCTCGACGGCGAACCGGATCCGGCCGGCCACCGAGCCGCCGTAACGGTCCGTGCGCAGGTTGGCGTTGGAGGACAGGAACTGCGAGATCAAGTAGCCGTTGGCGCCGTGCAGTTCCACGCCGTCGAAGCCGGCGTCGACGGCACGGCGCGCGGCCTCGGCGTACGACTCGGCATGCGCGGGTATCTCGTCGGTGTCCAGCGCCCGCGGTACCGGGGCGGGTTGCGGTCCCGTGGGCGTGAACACCTCGCCGGTGGCCCGAACGGCCGAGGGCCCGACCGGCTGCAATCCGTTGGTGTCCGGGTGCGACACCCGGCCACCGTGCATGATCTGGGCGAAGATCCGGCCCCCGTTGGTGTGCACGGCCTCGGTCACCGGGCGCCACGAGGCCACCTGCTCGTCGGTGTGCAGCCCCGGCGTGCCCGGGTTGGACTGCCCGATCAGGCTGGGCTGCACCCCCTCGCTGACGATCAGGCCGGCCGTGGCCCGCTGGGCGTAGTAGCGCGCCATCGACGGTGTCGCCAGGCCCCCCTCGGCGGCCCGCACCCGGCTCATCGGGGCCATGACCACCCGGTTGGGCAGCTGCAGTCCGCCGAGCCGGAATCCGGTGAAAAGCGTTGTCACGTCACGTCTCCCTCGTGATTTGTCGTACCCGTGTGCCGGGCACGCCGTTACGCTAAAACCTGACGTCGACGTGAGGGTCAAGTCCGTCAGAGAGGAACTTGTGCGCATCGGGGAGTTGTCGGCACGGGCCGGGGTCAGCGTCCGGGCCCTGCGCTACTACGAGGAGCAGGGCCTGCTCACCAGCACGCGCAGCGCGAGCGGGCAGCGGCATTACACGGAGTTCGCGGTCGAGCGCGTGATCTTCCTCCAGCGGATGTACGCGGCCGGACTGTCCAGCCGGACGATCACCGAACTCCTGCCGTGCGTCGAGTCACCCAGCGAGGAGACGTCCGACGCCGCGCTGGTGCGGATGGCCGAGGAACGCGACCGGATCTCCGCGCACATCGTCGACCTGATCCGCACCCGGGACGCCCTCGACGGGCTGATGGCCACGAACCGGGCCCACCGGGAAACCCTGCACACGGCGTGACAGGCTGAGACCACCGCAACCGGCCGGACCGAGGAGCCCCCCGTGACGTACGACATCGCCGCCCTCCGCTCCCAGTTCCCGGCCCTGGCCGCCGGCACCGCCCACTTCGACGGCCCCGGTGGCACCCAGACCCCCGAGCCGGTCATCCGGGCCATCGCCGACGCCCTGGCGCAGCCCCTGTCGAACCGGGGACGGATCACGCTGGGGGAGCGCAACGCCGAGCGGATCGTCACCGAGGCCCGCCGGGCCATGGCCGACCTGCTCGGGGCGGACCCGGCCGGGATCGTCTTCGGCCGCAGCGCCACCCAGCTCACCTACGACTTCGCGCGCACCCTCGCCAGTACCTGGTCGCCCGGCGACGAGGTGGTCGTCACCCGTCTCGACCACGACGCCAACATCCGACCCTGGGTCCAGTCGGGCGCCACCGTGCGCTGGGCCGAATTCGACGTGAAGACAGGGGAGTTGACCGTCGACGCCGTCCGGTCCGTGCTGTCCGAGCGCACCCGGCTCGTCGCCGTCACGGCCGCCTCCAACCTGATCGGCACCCGCCCCGACATCCCCGCGATCGCCGAGGCGGTCCACGCGGCCGGAGCGCTCCTGTTCGTGGACGGCGTCCACCACACCGCCCACTCCCTCGTGGACCTAGCGGAACTGGGGGCGGACTTCTACACCTGCTCCCCGTACAAGTTCCTCGGCCCGCACCACGGAGTCCTCGCCGCCCGCCCGGAGTTGCTGGAGACCCTGCGCCCGGACAAGCTCCTGCCCTCCACCGACGCCGTCCCGGAGCGCTTCGAACTGGGCACGCTGCCCTACGAGTTCCTCGCCGGCACGACGGCGGCGGTCGACTTCCTCGCCGACCGGCTGGACGCGGCGGCCACCGGCAGCCGACGGGAGCGGCTGGCCGCCGGGTTCACCGCCCTCGAAGCCCACGAACACGTCCTGCGCACGCAGATCGACGAGGGGCTGGCCGCGCTCGACGGTGTCACCGTCCACTCCAGGGCCGCCGACCGCACCCCGACCGTCCTGCTGACCTTCGAGAACCACAGCACGGCCGACGCGTACGGCTACCTCGCCGAGCGCGGGGTCCAGGCCCCGGCCGGCTCCTTCTACGCCATCGAGGCCTCCCGGCACCTCGGCCTCGGCGACACCGGCGGCCTGCGCGTCGGCCTCGCCCCCTACAACGACACGCAGGACGTCGACCGGCTCCTGACAGGACTGACAGACTTCCTGAAGAGGTGAAGGGAGAGCCGCTCATGACCACGTTCCCCACCGCACGAGACGTACGGACCACCCCGGAGGGCCTGCTGTGGGAGCCCAGCGAGCGCTGGGTGCGCGGCCGCAAGGGAGACGTCACGGTCGTCGACAGCCGGCACCCCGTCCTCGTCTGGGAGCCCGACGTACCCGTGCCGCTGTACGCCTTCCCGCGCGCCGACGTCCGCGAGGACCTGCTCCGCCCCGCGAGGAACCCGCAGACCGGCAGTCACAACGGATCACAAATCTTCTACGACCTCGAAGCCGACGGCGAGCTGGTCGAGAACGCTGCCTGGACCTTCCCGGCCGCCGACCTGGCCGACCACATCGCCTTCGCCTGGTTCCGGCGCTGGGGAACCGGCCTCGACCACTGGTACGAGGAGGAGGAAGAGGTCTTCGTCCACCCACGTGACCCGCACAAACGCGTCGACGCCATGCCCAGCAGCCGCCATGTCCAGGTCGAGATCGACGGGATGCTCGTCGGCGACACCCGCCGTCCCGTCCTGCTCTTCGAGACGGGGCTGCCCACGCGGTACTACCTCCCGCGCGAGGACGTCCGCCTCGACCTCCTCGAAGCCACCGACCACCACACCGGCTGCCCCTACAAGGGCACCGCCGAGTACTGGTCGGTGGGCGGTCACGCGAACATCGTCTGGAGCTACCCCGACCCGCTCCCGGCCGTGGGCGCCGTCAGGGGACTCCTCGCGTTCTTCAACGAGGCCGTCGACATCACCGTGGACGGGCAGCGCCTGGAGCGGCCCGTGACCCCCTTCACCGGGACGGTGAAGTGATCACGGTTGCCCGCACGAGGTCCCACGACCGCTGTACCTGCACGGATCATCTCCAAACCGTCTGCGACACGTGACCTGACTCTCATGGCCACCGGGGGCCTTTGCCGAGAACATGGGGGCGTCACCGGCAGGCCGAAGGGAACGGGAATGCTCCGCAAGGTACTGGTCGCCAACCGTGGTGAGATCGCGATCCGGGCGTTTCGCGCGGGTTACGAGGTGGGCGCGAGGACGGTCGCCGTCTTCCCCCACGAGGACCGCAACTCACTGCACCGACTCAAAGCCGACGAGGCCTACGAGATCGGCGAACCGGGCCATCCCGTGCGGGCCTATCTCTCCGTCGACGAGATCATCCGCGCCGCCCGCCAGGCAGGCGCCGACGCCGTCTACCCCGGCTACGGCTTCCTCTCCGAGAACCCCGAGCTCGCACGCGCCTGCGAGGAAGCGGGCATCACCTTCGTCGGCCCCAGCGCCGACATCCTCGAACTGACCGGCAACAAGGCCCGCGCGGTCGCCGCCGCCCGTGCCGCGGGCGTGCCGGTCCTCGGCTCCTCCGCGCCCTCCACCGACGTGGACGAGCTGGTCAGGGCGGCCGAGGACGTCGGCCTCCCGGTGTTCGTGAAGGCGGTGGCCGGCGGTGGCGGGCGCGGTATGCGCCGGGTCGAGGACCGCGCCCAGCTGCGGGAGTCCATCGAGGCGGCCGCGCGCGAGGCGGCCTCGGCCTTCGGTGACTCGACCGTCTTCCTGGAGAAGGCCGTCGTCGAGCCCCGCCACATCGAGGTGCAGATCCTCGCCGACGGGCAGGGCAACGTCATCCACCTCTACGAGCGCGACTGCTCGGTGCAGCGCCGCCACCAGAAGGTGATCGAGCTCGCCCCGGCCCCCAACCTCGACCCGGACCTGCGCGACCGCATCTGCGCCGACGCCGTCCGCTTCGCCCGCGAGATCGGCTACCGCAACGCGGGCACCGTGGAGTTCCTCCTCGACCGCGACGGCAACCACGTCTTCATCGAGATGAACCCGCGTATCCAGGTCGAGCACACGGTCACCGAGGAGGTCACCGACGTCGACCTCGTCCAGGCCCAGCTCCGCATCGCCGCCGGCGCCACCCTCGCCGACCTCGGTCTCTCCCAGGAGACGGTGCGGCTGCACGGCGCCGCCCTCCAGTGCCGTATCACCACCGAGGACCCCGCCAACGGCTTCCGCCCGGACACCGGACGCATCAGCGCCTACCGCTCGCCCGGCGGCTCCGGCATCCGCCTCGACGGCGGCACCACCCACGCCGGTACGGAGATCAGCGCCCACTTCGACTCGATGCTGGTCAAGCTCAGCTGCCGGGGCCGGGACTTCACCACCGCGGTCAACCGGGCCCGGCGTGCCGTAGCCGAGTTCCGCATCCGCGGGGTGGCCACCAACATCCCGTTCCTCCAGGCCGTCCTCGACGACCCGGACTTCCAGGCCGGCAACGTCACCACGTCGTTCATCGAGCAGCGCCCGCACCTGCTGACGGCCCGTCACTCCGCCGACCGGGGCACGAAGCTGCTCACCTATCTGGCCGACGTGACGGTCAACAAGCCGCACGGCGAGCGCCCCGACCTCATCGACCCGGTCTCCAAGCTGCCCAGCGTCGACACGACCGCGGAGCCGCCCGCGGGCTCCAAGCAGAAGCTCACCGAGCTGGGCCCGGAGGGCTTCGCCCGCTGGCTCCGCGAGTCGCCGACCATCGGTGTCACCGACACCACGTTCCGCGACGCCCACCAGTCGCTGCTCGCCACGCGCGTGCGTACCAAGGACATGCTCGCCGTCGCCCCGGCGGTCGCCCGCACCCTGCCGGAGCTGCTCTCCCTGGAGTGCTGGGGCGGTGCCACCTACGACGTCGCCCTGCGCTTCCTCGCCGAGGACCCCTGGGAGCGCCTCGCCGCCCTGCGCGAGGCCGTCCCCAACATCTGCCTCCAGATGCTGCTGCGCGGCCGCAACACCGTCGGCTACACGCCGTACCCGACCGAGGTCACCGACGCCTTCGTGCAGGAGGCCGCCGAGACCGGCATCGACATCTTCCGCATCTTCGACGCCCTCAACGACGTCAGCCAGATGCGTCCCGCCATCGAGGCCGTACGCGCCACCGGCACCTCGATCGCCGAGGTGGCCCTCTGCTACACCTCGGACTTGTCCGACCCGAACGAGCGCCTCTACACCCTCGACTACTACCTGCGCCTCGCCGAGCAGATCGTGGACGCGGGCGCCCACGTCCTGGCCGTCAAGGACATGGCGGGCCTGCTGCGCGCCCCGGCCGCCGCGAAACTGGTGTCGGCCCTGCGCCGCGAGTTCGACCTGCCGGTCCACATCCACACCCACGACACCGCGGGCGGCCAGCTCGCCACCTACCTGGCGGCGATCCAGGCAGGCGCGGACGCCGTGGACGGGGCCGTCGCCTCCATGGCCGGTACGACCTCGCAGCCCTCCCTGTCGGCGATCGTCGCCGCGACCGACTACTCCGACCGGCCCACCGGCCTCGACCTCAGGGCCGTCGGCGACCTGGAGCCGTACTGGGAGAGCGTCCGCAAGATCTACGCCCCCTTCGAAGCCGGCCTCGCCTCCCCGACCGGGCGCGTCTACGACCACGAGATCCCCGGTGGGCAGCTCTCCAACCTGCGCACCCAGGCCGTCGCGCTCGGCCTCGGCGACCGCTTCGAGGACATCGAGGCGATGTACGCGGCCGCCGACCGGATCCTCGGCCACCTGGTGAAGGTCACCCCGTCCTCCAAGGTGGTCGGCGACCTCGCCCTCCACCTGGTCGGCGCCGGGGTCACCCCCAAGGAGTTCGAGGAGACCCCGGACCGCTTCGACATCCCCGACTCGGTGATCGGCTTCCTGCGCGGCGAGCTCGGCACCCCGCCCGGCGGCTGGCCCGAGCCCTTCCGCACCAAGGCGTTGCAGGGCCGCGCCGACGCCAAGCCCGTCCAGGAACTGAACGCCGAGGACCGCGCGGGCCTGGAGAAGGACCGCCGTTCGACCCTCAACCGGCTCCTGTTCCCCGCCCCGACCCGCGAGTACGAGACACACCGTCAGTCCTACGGCGACACCAGCCTCCTGGACAGCAAGGACTTCTTCTACGGCCTTCGCCCGGGCAAGGAGTACGCCGTCGACCTCGAACCCGGCGTGCGGCTCCTCATCGCCCTTGAGGCGATCGGTGAGGCCGACGAGCGGGGCATGCGCACGGTGATGTCCACGCTCAACGGCCAGTTGCGGCCCATCCAGATCCGCGACCTCGCGGCCTCCTCCGACATCCCGACCACCGAGAAGGCCGACCGCTCCGACCCCGGCCATGTCGCCGCCCCGTTCGCGGGCGTGGTCACGCTCGCCGTGAACGAGGGCGACGAGGTGGCGGCCGGAGCCACCGTCGCCACCATCGAGGCCATGAAGATGGAGGCCTCGATCACCGCCGCGAAGGCCGGCCGGGTCTCCCGCCTCGCCATCAACAAGATCCAGCAGGTGGAGGGTGGTGACCTGCTGATCGAGCTCGCCTGAGCCGGAACGCGATCGGCGGAGTCCCCGCGGGCGGCCCGGTGACAGGGAGGAGCCCTTGTCATGACAGTGATCCACGAGATCAACACCCTCGTCTGGCTGGGCGAGTTGAGCCACCGCTACGGCCGTCCCGTCACCCTCGGCGACGTGCCCGGCGAGGTGTGGGACTCCGTCGCCCCGCCCGGCGTCGACACCGTGTGGCTGATGGGCGTCTGGGAACGCAGCCCGGGCGGACTGGAGATCGCCCTGCGCGACGAGGCGCTCAGGGTCTCCTTCCGCGAGGCCCTGCCCGATGTCACCGAGGCGGACATCGCCGGATCGCCGTACTGCGTGCGCGACTACGTCGTGGACGCCTCCCTCGGAGGACCGGACGGACTGGCCGCCGCTCGCGCCCAACTGGCCGCGCGGGGAATGCGGTTGATCCTCGACCACGTCCCCAACCACGTGGCCCCCGACCACGTCTGGCTCACCTCGGCCCCCGACTGCCTCGTCCAGGGCACCGCCGACGACCTGGTCCGCGCTCCGGCCGACTTCATCGAGGCCGGAGGGCGGATCCACGCCCGCGGTCGCGACCCGTACTTCCCGCCCTGGCCCGACGTCGTGCAGGTGAACGCCTTCAGCGACGCCCTGCGCGAGGCGACCGTCGCGACCCTCGTGTCCATCGGCGACCAGGCCGACGGCGTGCGCTGCGACATGGCCATGCTGCTGATGAACGACGTCTTCGGCAGGACCTGGGCGGACCGGGTGGGCACGGCCCCGGCCGAGGACTTCTGGCCGTACGTCATCCCGCGCGTGCGGGCCCGTCACCCCGATCTCCTCTTCGTCGCCGAGGCCTACTGGGACCTCGAAGGGCCCCTCCAGCGGCAGGGTTTCGACCACTGCTACGACAAGCGCCTCCACGACCGTCTGCTGCACGAGGACGCCGACTCGGTCCGCGCCCACCTGAGCGCCGACCCCTCCTACCAGCGCGGTCTTGTCCGCTTCCTGGAGAACCACGACGAGCCGCGGGCCGCCGCCACCCTGCCCGGCGACCGGGGGCGGGCGGCCGCCGTGGCCGTGGCGACGCTGCCGGGCGCCACGCTCTGGCACGAGGGCCAGTTCGAGGGCCGCCGGGTGCGGCCACCCGTCTTCCTGAGGCGCAGACCGCAGGAGCCCGTCGACGAGATCCTGCGTGACTTCTACGCCCGACTGCTGCCCACAGCCGCCTCCGTGCGCCGGGGAGACTGGCAACCGCTGACCCCGACGGGCCGGGGGGACAACGGCACCCACCGCCATCTGCTCGCCTGGACCTGGACACACACCGAAGCCCGCCACCTGGTCGTCGTCAACGACTCCGACCGCCCGGCCCAGGCGAGGCTGCCCCTGCCGTGGGACGACCTGAGGGGCCGCGCGTGCCGGGCGACCGATCTGCTCACCGGGGCGGTGTACGACCGTGACGGAGACGAACTGACCGACTCCGGTCTGTTCGTGTCCCTGGAGGGCTGGGGGTGCCACGTGCTCAAGTGGTGACGGCCACGGCAGGGGCGTACGGTCGTACGGAGACCATGAGCACCGACCCGCAGGCGAGTTCTGCACCACGGACCACCCCACCGGACTCCGGCGGCGGTGGGAACGCCATGGCGTTGCTGGTCATCGCGTCCTGCCAGCTCATGGTGGTGCTCGACATCACCATCGTGAACATCGCGCTCCCGGACATCCAGCGCTCCCTGGACTTCTCCACCACCAGCCTGGCCTGGGTGGTCAACGCGTACACCCTCACCTTCGGCGGGCTGCTGCTGCTCGGGGGCCGGACCGGCGACATCCTCGGCAGGCGCCGCATGTTCATCTGCGGAGTGCTGCTGTTCGTGCTCGCCTCGCTGCTCGGCGGTCTCGCCCAGAACGAGGGCCAACTCCTCGCCGCACGTGCCCTCCAGGGCGTCGGCGGCGCCATCGCCTCCCCGACCGCCCTCTCCCTGGTCAGTACCACCTTCCGTGAAGGACCCGAGCGCAACCGGGCGTTCGGCGTCTTCGCCGCGGTCTCGGCGGGCGGCGGCGCGATCGGACTGCTGGCCGGCGGAGTTCTCGTCGAGTGGCTGAACTGGCGGTGGGTGCTGTTCGTCAACGTCCCCATCGGACTGCTCATCGCGCTCGCCACGCCCCGCTGGATCCGCGAGTCCGAGCGACATCCCGGCAACTTCGACATCATCGGCGCGCTGACCGCCACCGCGGGCATGGTGCTGCTGGTGTACGGCTTCATCCGGGCCGCCCAGGAAGGCTGGCGGGACGCGCTCACCCTGGCCTCGTTCGCCGCCGCGGTGGTCCTCCTCGTGGTGTTCGTGCTGATCGAGAAGCGTTCCCGGCAGCCGATCACCCCGCTGCACATGTTCGCCGACCGCAACCGCGCGGGCACCTACGGCATCATGCTCTGCCTCGCGGCCGCGATCTTCGGCATGTTCTTCTTCCTGACCCTCTTCACCCAGAACGTCCTGAACTTCAGCCCCCTGGCCACCGGGTTCGCGTTCCTGCCGGTCAGCGCGGTCATCGCGGTGGGTGCCGGTCTCGCCTCGCGGTTCCTGCCCGTGTACGGGCCGAAGCCGTTCATGGTGGGGGGTGCGATCCTCGCGGCGTCCGGGCTGGCCTGGCTGACCCTGACCGACGTGCACTCCACCTACGCGGGCAGTGTCCTCGGGCCGATGCTCGTCTTCGGCCTCGGCATGGGCATGGAGTTCGTGTCCCTGACCCTGATGGCGCTCTCCGACGTGCCCACCGCGGAGACCGGCGCGGCCTCCGGGCTCCTCAACGCCACCCAGCAGGTGGGCGGTTCGCTCGGGCTGTCCATCCTGGTCACGATGTTCGGCACGGCCAGCACCAACGAGGCGGAGAAACAGGTCCCGCGCTTCCTCGCCCAGGCCACCCCGGCCGAGCGCCGCCTCTTCGCACACACCGGTGCGCTTCCGGGCTCCTGGGGCGACGAGGTCCTGACCGCCGGAGTATCCGCCGCCTTCGTCGTGGCCGCGATCTTCGCGTTGCTCGCCGCGCTCATCGCCGTCGTGGTCATCCAGGTCCGCCCCTCCGACCTGGAACGCCTCAAGGGCGGGCCGCCGCTGCCGTAGGGACGAGTCCGAGCCGCTGGGCCTGCAGCACCGTGCTGACGCGGTCGTGCGTACCGAGCTTGCGGTAGATGTTCGCGATGTGCTTGTGGACCGTACGCTCGGATATCCCGAGCCTGCGGCCTATCGACACAGCGGTCAGGGCGTCGCCGAGCAGGAGCAGCACGGTCGTCTCCCGGGGCGTGAGCGCCAGATCGGCAGCCTCCTCGGAAGGAGCGTTGAGCCGCCGCAGGAGCTGGCGCTGCTGCTCGACGGCGGCCAGCAGCGGCTGCAACTGCTCGGCCAGGCGCAGCTCGTCGTCGCTGAAGTCCCGCCCGGAGCGGTACACCATGCACCCGGTGATCGGGGTGGTCGACTGCGGCAGCGGAAGCCCCAGCACGTGATCGACGTCCAGAAGGTCGTCGAGCAACCGCGCGGTCGGGCTCCCCGACCAGGAACGCCCGGCCAGCCGGCGGGCCGTGACCGGCGTCCGGTCCGCTCCGCCCGCGTAGTGCCCGGCCAACGGGTAGCCCGCGCGCAGCAGTCCCGTCTCCTCCGCGCCGAGCGAGCCGAACTCCGCGTCGGCACCGGGGGACAGCCCGAGCGTGCCCTCGCTCTCGTTCCAGTTGTCCAGCTTGTAGATCAGGGCGTCGCCACCGCACAGAACCGGCAGTTCGGCCGCCAGGAGGGGCCACAAGCGCTCAGGGTCGCGTTCGTGGAGCGCGGCCACGGCGACCGACAGCGCCCGCTCATACGCAGTTGTACCCATACCGGCCCCGTACCTCGCTGACCCACACTTCATCCGAGCAACATCGACGTTCTCGGATGTACTCCAGCACATTGAAGCTCCGGCGGGCCGCAGTGGGGGGAGGGCGGCCCGTCGGATACGCCTGTTCCCCCACGGGACGGCAGCGCCGGCCGCGACTCGTGCGGGCCGCCGGCACGGGGGACCGGCGGCCCGCACGAAGCCTTCGGGCTACTGGTCCGGCGCCTCCAGACCCGGGCCCGGCGCGGGCTCCGGATGGAACACCGGGTGGTAGCTCTCCGGCGGCGCGAGATAGGTCGCGGGCAGCCCGCCGGTGTCGATCACGATCTGGTCCACGGCGATCGCCGGATCGACCATGAAGATCCGCAGCACATGCTCCCCGGCCTCGGCGACCGTCACGGTGGCGGTCAGCCGCTCGACGCCGTCCTCCACCTGGCGGGCCCAGGCGTCACCGCGGTTGCCGGTCGCCACGGCCTGCCCGGACAGCACGGTCACCGGCTGGTCGTCGAGTCCGACCGCCACCCGCCGCTGCCCGCGCTCGTCCAGCGAGGGCAGCCGGAAGACGGTGACGGGGAAGGTGCCGGTGCCGCTGAACCGCACCCGGTACCTCAACTCCGGGGCCCGGGACGCGAAGTCACCGCTGATCGGCGCCGCCGTGGACGGAACGGCCTCGACGGCTCCCGTACGACGCCCGAGTCCGCGCACGGTCCGCCAGCGGCGGCCGCCCCGGCTGACCCGCTGGTCGGCGTGGGCCGCGTCGATCGACACGTAACCGTGTGCCTCGACGAAGCCGCGCGCCCGTCTACGGCCGTTGACCACCCGTAGCGGCACCTCGTAGCGCTGCCCGGCGCCCGTGAAGGCGACCACGGCCTCCTGCGCACCCTCCGGCGCGCGCTCCCAGTCGATCTCCACCCACACCCGCCGCTGCTCGGTCAGCGAGCCCCCGGAGGTGCTGAGCACCACCCAGGGGTGACTGGCCTCGGCCGCCCAGTCCAGGGGCAGGAACCCGGTGTTGAAGACGTCGACGAAACGCCGGTCGCGGGTGTACGAGGAGAACGACAGCGGGCGGGCCGCGCCGGTCTCGTTCCCCTCGGCCGCCACCCCGAGCCCGGAGGTCTCCTGCCGGGTCACCCTGGTGACGGCAGGGCGCCCCGGCGCCTTCGGGATCTGGGACGGATACGGATTGACGATTCCGTCCCATTTCCCGCCCGCCACCTCGGTGTTGTACCGGCCGGTGAGCGCTGCCTCCGCCGAGTGCGCGGCCAGCGCGAGATCCGCGAAGCGGTTGGTACCGGCCCCGCGGCCCTGCCGGACGGCCAGCGCGTTGCGGTCCGCCCAGTAGTACTTCAGGTTCATCAAGTAGGCGCCGTGCACCGGGTATTCGACGAGCTCGTAGAAGGCGTCCCGGTACGCCTCGGGTAGTTCGGCCCCCACCGCCCGGACACGGGCGAGGAGTTGGTCGTACGCCGCCATCCGGCGCCCCGCCTCGTCACCGTGGTGCACGACGGAGACGAGGCCCGCGGCGACGAACTCCGGCCGCAGCTCCCCGGCGAGCCGGTAGTACTCCGTGCGGATGGCGGCGATCTCACGGGCGTGGCGCCGGCCGAACTGCCTCCCGGCCCACTCGGCGAGGAAGCCCTCGACGTCGTCGGCATCCCAGCGGTCCACGTCCCAGGCCATGTCCATCGCGAAGGACAAGCCGGTCTCGATCGACTTGAGGTCGCCGACGTTGAAGATCCACACGCGGTCGGTGCCGTGTTCGTACACCCGCCGCAACTCCTGCCACACTTTGGCCACTTGGGTCGTGTCCAGCCAGAGATAGCTCTTCGGGCGGCCCCAGTAGGAGAGGTGGTAGTAGATCCCGTTGCCGCCCGGCCGCGCCCGCTCCGACTCGTTCGGCAGCTGGCGCATGTTGCCGTGGTTGTCGTCCGGCCAGATCAGCGTGACGTCCTCGGGGACCTGGACGCCCGCGTTGTACAGGTCCAGGACCTCCTTGTACGGGATGAAGATCTGCGGCTCGGCCGCGGCCCCGACCTCCTCGGTGAGGATGCGTCGCTGGTCGGCGATGATGTCGTTCATCACCACGACCTTCTCCGGGATGGTGGTGGCGTTCCTGGTCTCCAGCGCGCTGTCGTGCAGGCCGCGCATGCCGAGCGTCCAGCTGCTCTCGTACGCGGCGTTCTGTCTCGCCCGGGCTCTCCAGTAGTCGGAGATGACAGCGGGATTGACCGTGTAGTCGTACACCGGCGCGCTGCCGTCGGCGTTCGGGTGCTCCGCGATCCACGGCTCCCACTCGTGGACGCCGTTGCGCAGCAGGGCCTCGGGGTGGCTGGAGCCGACGACGATGCCGTAGCGGTCGGCGAGTTCGGGGTTCTTCCGGTACTTGTTGAAGAAGTCGGAGTACGGATGCATCGCCGGCCACAGGTAGTTGGCCTTGAGACGCAGCAGCAGCTCGAAGACGCGCTGGTACGTCTCGGGGCCGATGTTCTTGTCCGTCTCCTGGGTGCGGTGGGACCAAGTGGTCAGATTCTGCTCGTCGTTGATGAAAATGCCGCGGTAGCGGACCGAGGGCTCGTGGCGGGTGAAGGGTCCGGCAGGGACGGTCACCGTGTCGCGGCGCTCGACGGGCACGTCGGCCCACCAGTACCAGGGGGAGACGCCGATGCGCTCCGAGGTGTCGTAGATCCCGTAGACGGTGCCGCGCCGGTCGCTGCCCGCGATCACCAGGGCACGGTCGACGCCGGGCAGGGGACGCTCGATCACCTGGGTCACCGACGCCTCCCAGCGGCCCCTCACCCGGGAGACGTCCAAGCGGCCCTGTGCGGCGAGGCGGTCGATGGCGGGGCTCACGCCGAGGGTGCCCACCAGGACGAGCAGGGGGGCGCTTCGGGGCAGCGCGCGCAGCAGCTCGGGTCTCGTCCCGGAGACCCGTTCGACGTCCGACCGGAGGTCACCCGCGGCGCGGACGACGGCGGGGTCGTCCGCCGCGTCCACGAAAATGCCGACGGCCGTGCCCCCTGCCGCCAGCGGGAAGTCGGGACGGCCCGACGAGGCCGCGTGGGCGCTCGCCGGGATCAGGCCGGGGAGGAACGGGGCCGCGCCGACGGCGGCCATTCCCCGGAGGAAGGACTTTCGGGTCCATTGCTGGTGCGGCACGAGACGCACTCCCAGGTTGGCATGGTCAGGCCAGAAAGCGCTTTCCCTGGAACCCTAGGCGAGGTGCTCGCGGGGCGTCCAGAGGCGTGCGTGAAGGGAGTGCGGCAGTGGCGCTTGCTTGTGCGATGGCGGCGACGAGGATGGGCTCGTGGCGGGTGTCAGGCGGGCCGTATCGCGCCGCGGATGATCGACTCGCCGGTGGGGTAGATCGACTCCTCGCGGATCGACGCCCCCGGGCCCGGCGCGTGGATCATCATGCCGTTGCCGGTGCACAGGCCCACGTGACTGAAGTCGTCGTGGAAGAAAACGAGGTCGCCGGGTTGCATGGCGTACAGCGGTACCGCCGTGCCGGTGCTCGCCTGACCGACGCAGGTGCGGGGGAGGGAGACGCCGGCGACCTTCCAGGCGGCCTGGACGAGGCCGGAGTTGTCGTACGACCCCGGGCCCGCCGCGCCCCAGACACACGGCTTCCCGATCTGGGAGCGGGCGAAGGCGAGCACCTGGATGACCTTCGAGTCGTAACCGGGGTCGGCGGTGGGGAGTTCGGGGACCGGGACCGGGACCGGGACCGGGACCGGGGCCAGGGTCAGGGGCGTGGAGGCGGGGATCGCGGTGAGCTGGGGTGCCTGCCAGTCCGGCTCGGGGGAGCGGGGGGTCGGGATGGCTGGGGCGGCTGGAATGCTCTGGGTGACGGCTGGGGTGGTCGGGGCTGCCGGGACGGGCCGGCCCATGTCGACCGGCGGGGAGGCGACGACTGTCGCGAGGGGAGCGGTGAGAGCCGAGTACTCGGGATGTCCCGGGGCGGGTTGTGCGTAGTACTCGGGGAACCCTGTGGTGGCCTGTGCGGGGTACTCGGGGAACCCTGCGGTGGCCTGATCGGCGTACTCAGGCAGCCCGGTGCCGAGTTGGCCGCTGTAGTCCGGGAAGCCGGTGGTGGTTTGCGCCGGGTACTCGGGAAGTGCGGTGGACTCCGGCAGCACGGCGCGGAGTTGCCCGGTGTAGTCCGGGAATCCCGTGGTGGCTTGGGGACTGTACTCCGGGAGCCCTGGGGTGGCTTGGGGACTGTACTCGGGGAACGCCGTAGGGGCCTGCGGACTGTACTGGGGGAATTCCGTAGGGGACTGCGGGCGGTACTCGGTGTATCCCGTGCCGACCTGAGCGGTGTAGTCCCGGAAGCCGCGGTCGGGTTGCGCGGTGTACGTGGGGATCGCGCTGTCGGGTTGCGGTGTGTACTCGGGAAGCCCGGCGAAGAGTTGCGGGGTGTACTCGGGAAGCCCGGCGAAGAGTTGCGGGGTGTACTCCGGGGTGCCGGTGACGGGTTGCGGGGCGCGCGCGGCGGGGATCTCACCGGTGCCGATGAAGTCCTGCGGGGCGGGCTCCGCGGCCCATGCGGGCGACTGGGCCGGCACGGCGGTGAGGGCGGCGGTCGGTGCCGGCTCCGGTGCGCTCGGCAGGGCGAGCACGGGTTTGGCGGTGAGTTCCGGCAGGGATCGTTCGGCCGGCTTCGATCCGCGTGCCGTGGGGGTGTCCGCCGGGCGCCGGCGCTGTGGCTCGGCGCGGCGGGCGGCGACGCGGTCGGAGGGCAGGGTCGCCGCGACCACGGGGCCCATCTTCGCGCGGGCCGCGCCGTACCACTGCCTGGCGATGTCGTCGAGGGCGGGATCGCCGCCGTCCCCGCGCCCGCCGCCGGTCGCGGGAGCGGTACGGCCGCGGGTGCTCGACGCCGTTCCGGCCGCGCGCGTGGCGTTGTAGGTGCCGGAGTCGGTCTCGGCCCGGTCGTAGAGGTTGGTGACGCGCCGGCTCACCTCGTCGTGGCTCGGTGCCTCGTCCGCCGAGGCGCTCCCGGTCTGCGAGAGGAGGGCCGCGGAGGCCATGGCGGCCGTCGCGAGGGCGGAGTTGCGCTTGGTCGGGAGGCTGAACCCTCCATTGCGCGAAGTTCGTTCCGGCGCCATGAAAGTCATGCCCCTTCCGTCGTGCTGCTCGCCGTCAACTTAGCCAACTTGTGAGGCTCGCGTGAAGATTGAAGTGTGAAAAGCGTGAGATGTAACTGTGACCTTCGTCGCGTAGGGCCGCTGCTTCCGGTGAGGATCAGCGCTTGCCCCGCTGTGCGAGCCATGCCTCGTAGTGGTCGAAGACCGTCTTCTCGACCGGGCGGTAGACGAGTCCCAGTTCGTTCAGGCTGCGGCTGTTGTCCACGCGGAAGCGGATGCCGAGGTGCTTGCTGATGTAGTCCTGGGTGAGCCCGAAGGCGGGGCCCAGGAGGCGCACGGGCCAGTGGGGGAGCGCGGTGCGTGGGATGCGCAGGCCGCGGGGGTACCGGGAGCGGATGATGCGGGACATCTCGTGGAACGACGTCATGGTCTGCGCGGCCAGGATGTAACGGCCTTGCGCGTCGGGCTTCTCCGCCGCCGCTATGTGCGCGTCGGCCACGTCACGGACGTCCACCGTGGTGAAGCTGAAGTCCGGGGCGCCGTAGAAGAAGTAGCCCTTGAAGAGCTCCTCCAGGAGGAAGAGGCTGCCGGACTCGGAGGCGGGCGCGAGTGAAGGGCCCAGGATCAGGCCGGGGTTGAGGGACACCATGCGCCAGCGGTCCTGCGCGGCCTCCGCGTCCCAGGCCGCGCGCTCGGCGACCGTCTTGGCGTAGTGGTACGGGTTGTTCTCCACCGTGCTGCTGGTGTTGAAGTACTTCTCCGAGAGGACCTGCCCGTCCATGTCCCGCACGTCGGAGTAGTCGCCGAAGATCGCGCCGACCGTGGAGGTGAGGACCAGCCGTTCCACCGTCGGTGTCCGCTCGATGCCGGCCAGGACGTTGCGGGTGCCGATCAGAGCCGGATCGACCATGTCCTTCTGGCCGTCCTTGATCTTCTCCGGCATGAAGAACGGCGAGGCTACGTGGAAGACCACCCGGCAGCCCGCCATGGCCTCGTCGAAGGAACGCTCCTTGAGGAGGTCCGCCTCGAACAGCGTGAGCGCGCCGGGGAATTCGCCCTGCATGTCCCGCAGCGGGCGCACCTTCGCCGAGTTCGCGAGACTGCGCACCGTGGCGTGCACCTCGTAACCGCGCTCCAGCAGCCTCCGTACCAGATGGCTGCCGACGAAACCGCTGCCACCGGTCACCAGGACTCCGCCCATGCCCTCGCTCCTCCACCCAGGGGGTGATATTGAAGCACCGGCGGATCTTCAGTGGGAGGTGATCCGCGGCCTCGGACGGCAGCCGTCCCTCCAGGCGGGCGGTTCCCTTCGAACTGCCCGGAGTCACGCCGTCGTCGGTGGGTTCGTCACTGACGGCTGATTGCCCGTGAGATGCCGGCGGTGACGGTCGTGGCGAGGATCCAGCCGGCAGCTGTCAGCCCGTAAGCGAGCCATTGTCCAGCGCCTCGGGGCGCAAAGGCGGCCTCCTGCCCGAAGGAGATGATGGGGACCAGCAGGTCGAGTGTGTAGAAGAACGCGTTGAACGGCGGTGCCTTTCCGGCTTCGAGCGGTGCGGGGGGATGCACGCCGAAGAAGATCGCACCGCAGGCGAGGAGAGCCATGAGCCAGAGGCCGGCGCGCAGAGGCCGGTAGCCGTAGCCGACGGTCGCGTCCTGGACGTAACCCCAGGCGCGGCTGAGCGGGGGAAGCGTGCCGCGCCGATGGCGCTGTTTGGCCAGCAGCACGGTGCGTGCTTCGTCCTCGTGTCCGAGCCGCCGGTACGCGGTCGCGAGCTGTTCGTACGGTTGCGGGAGGTAGCCGTCGGTGCTGCGCCGGAGCCAGTCCACCCGTTCAGCGGCCGCCAGGGGGTGTGCGAGGGCGTCGTAGGTGGCCTCGGCCAGCCGCAGGTGGGCAGGCCAGGTCTCAGGGGTGTCGTACAGGGTGCCCAGTTGGGCGTTGCGTGCGTCGAGGGCGCCGTCGATCGGTTGCCGGGTTCGCAGATCGGTCTCCCGGGCCTGGATGAGCCGTAGCGACAGAGCGGTGCCGTCGGAATGGGTGAGCGAGGCATCGCGGAAGCTGAGCTGCGTACCGACGCGGCTGCCGTCGAGGTTGATGGCGCCCACGACGGTGAGGCCCCGGCCGAGGTCGAGATTGCGGGCGACCGTGACATCGACGGCTTCCAGCGCGACGTCCTCGGCGTTGTTCAGCAGGGCGCCGCAAAAGCCGATCGCTGCCGAGACCGTGGCACCGGACAGGATGAGTCGCCCCTCCGCCCTGAAGTTCGGGTGGAAGGTGAAGTCCTCGGTGATCTGGACGTGGTAGGCGTCCAGTGCCACGCCGCCCGGGTTGCTCAGGGAGGCACCCTCCAGGTCGAACTCCCCGTCCACGGTGCCGCCGGAGATACGGAAACCTCCCTGGACGGCCAGGTTGGTGCACAGCGCGTCGCCGCTGATGGCCACATGGACCGCGGATATCGACTCGGACCCGGGCGCCGTGATCACCGCGTCGCGGAGGTCCAGATCGCCGTTGATCCGGGCGCGGTTCAGCAGGAGGGGGCCGGTCAGGTGGCAGCGGGACAGTACCAGTCGGCCGTCGATCTGGGCCGTATCGGCGGCGAGACCTGGCAGGGAGCTGCCGGGGAGGGCCAACTCGCGCATCCTGGCGCCCTGTAGCAGGGGCACTTCGTCGAAGCGGCAATCGGCCAGGACGACCGGGACGACAACCTCGGCGAATCTCAGATCCAGGCCGCCCGTGATGCGGGCACCGGTGAGACGCAGTGCCGGGCGGTCGCCCGGGGCAGGATCGGCGCCGACGCCCAGCAACAGCGCTGCGATGACGTCGGCCCGTACCGCGGTTTCCGCCGATGACGTGCCGTCGCTGACATCGACGGTGGTGCCCCGTGCGAAGGATTCCCACAGTCGGCGTTCAAGAGCACCGAGTTCACCGAGACGCATGACCGATGATCATCCTGGGGTGGGCCTTCCAGGACAAGACCTGGCCCGGATCGCATGGTTGTGGGAGACCTTCTCGCCGAGGAGCGCCTGGGTGCCGAAGTGCAGGCCGAGCATGAAGCGCAGGCCGAGCATGGGGTCGACGCGGCTGAGGTCCAGTCGATGGCGTCGTGGGGCCGCAGACGTGGACCCGTCTGACGCAGTAGCGAGTCGGCTGTGTAGGGGCCGTCGACCGGGACAGCTGGTTGTTGCGGGTCAGGACGTTGGTGACGGCGCATAGTGGTGGGCAAGGTTGGTGGCGAGGTCATGGAGGTGAGCCCTGGCTTCGGTGGGGCCGTGCACAGTGATGGCGTTCCCGAACGGCAGTAGTGCTCGCACGTCCTCCAGATGCAGGAAGCGGATCGTCACCTTGTGGCCGGTGGCGGATTCCTCATGATTGTCCCGGACGAGTCGTTGGCCAAAGATCCGTCGCGCTCGCTCGATCTGGGTCTGGTCGATGGTGGCGCTGACCTCTGTCGCATGGTTGTGTTCCCACTGATCAACGAGTGCTGCAGCAACGGTGGCCAGGGTCTGGTTCTCGCGGATCCGTCGCGGCTGGTCGACTTCTTTCCACGCCGTGATCCGTTCGAGTCGGTACATCCGTGGCTCTCGGGCGCAGTCGGCGACGAGGTACCAGATGCCGGCCTTGGCGAGCAGCCCGTAGGGATCCACGACCAGGACGCGTGAGCGGGACTCACGGGGGCTGTCGTACTCGATCCGTAGCCGGTGACCTCGCCGCACTGGGCCGAGCAGCGAAGCCGGAGTCGTGCCGGAAGTCTGTGCCTGGAGCCAGGGACGGCTGTCCACGTGCACAATTTCGGTGAGCGGCAGGAGCTCATGAGCTCGACGTGACTGTGCAGCGCCGATCTTGGAGAGCGCGCGCCGGCTTTCGACGGATGGGTTGAGCTCCTCACGTTGCCTCTCATCCAGCCCGGTCAGCGACAGATGATCACGCTCGCCCGGCGTGAGTCGCGTGAGGTCGAGACCGGACCCGGGCAGCATGGTCACGCCTCCGAGGCGGCCGCGTTGTGCGGTGACCGGCAGTCCGGCGTCGCGGAGCCAGTTCAGGTCCCGGGTGATGGTTCGAAGGGACACCCCGAGCGCCGTGGCAAGTTCCTGTGTGGTCACGGCGTCCCTTGATGCGAGGAGCAGCATCAGGGAGAAGAAGCGGTCTGGGGTCACACACCAAGTTTTTCAGGAATTGCGACACGATGCGGCGCATATCCCGGTCAGGCTCATGGATGCGTACCTACGACCTGCGAGAAGGAACAACCATGACCACATCCGTCGTGTCCATCGTCTACGTGAGCGACGCTCCCGCCGCAGCGCGTTTCTACGGCGACCTCCTCGACATGAGGCCGTCGTTCGAGACTCCGGGATACGTCACCTTCGACCTCGGGCCAGGCGCTGACCTCGCTCTGTGGTCTGACCAGTTCGAGGATCTGTCCCCGGATGTCCCGCGGACCAGTGAGGTGTGCCTGGCCATCGACAGTGGACCCGACGAGCTCATCGCGATCTTCAAGCAGTGGCAGTCCAAGGGCGTCACGATCCTTCGCGAGCCTCGTGATCTGGGGTTCGGGCTGACCTTCCTCGCAGCCGATCCTGACGGGAACCGTATCCGCGTGGCACCGCGGGGCTGAAAGGCCACAATGCGGCGGGCGCGCACGACAGGTGTCCTGCCTGCCCTTGTCCGACTTCGAGAGGACGACGACGCCCTCCGCGGCTCGTGAAGCGATGCCAGACGCGTCCCGTCGCCCACGGATCCGCTGACATGAGCATCTCCCGCGCATGCCCCAGCAAGTGTGGGTAAATCGCCGGCGGCTACACGGTGATGTGAACCGCGCGCGACGGCTGCTGCCTTCCTCGCCCGGGCGAAGGGCCGGTTCGCCGCCCACGGCATCAACCGCGTCCACCGGGTCGTCACCGACCATGGCGCTTGCTACCACTCCGGCGACTTCCCCCGCATCGTCCGGCGAGGCACCCGGCATCAGAGAACCACGCCAGGGCGCCCGGGTTCGCCGGGCGCCCTGGCTCATAGGGGTCGTGTCACCAGTGGGGCTCTGTCACCAACGGGGAAGCCTGAGTTCGTAGTCGGGCTGGAAGCGCCGCATGTATCCGGTGTCGTCGCGGCTGCGTACCCCGGAGTCCACGTAGAGGCGGTGCAGCCGGGCCAGGGCGTCGTGGTCGAGCTCCACGCCGAGGCCGGGCCCGGTCGGGACCTTGACCTCGCCGTCGCGGAACTCCAGGACGCCCGGGCGGATCACGTCGTCGGCGTGGTTCCACGGGTAGTGGGTGTCGCAGGAGTGGTCGAGGTCCGGGATCGCCGCGGCCACGTGGGTCATGGCGGCCAGGCTGATGCCCAGGTGCGAGTTGGAGTGCATGGAGAGCGCGAGGCCGAACGCCTCGCAGACCGCGGCCAGTTCACGGGTGCGGCGCAGGCCGCCCCAGTAGTGGTGGTCGGTCAGCAGCACCTGGATGGCGTTCTGTTCGATCGCGGGCCTGAGATGTTCCCAGGCGATCACACACATGTTGGTGCCCAGCGGCATCGGCGCGTCCTTCGCCACCGCCGCCATGCCCTCGATGCCCTTGGTCGGGTCCTCCAAGTACTCCAGGACACCGTCGAGTTCACGGGCGACGTAGGTCGACGTCTCCACCGTCCAGGCCGTGTTGGGGTCCAGGCGCAGCGGCTGTCCGGGGAAGGCCTCCGCGAGCGCCTTGATCGCGGCGATCTCCTCGTCGGGCGGGAAGACACCGCCCTTCAGCTTGAACGACCTGAACCCGTACCGCTCCTGCATCAACCGGGCCTGCTCCACGATGCCGGCCGGGTCCAGAGCCTCCCCCCACTCGTCACCGACCGCGGCGCGACCGTCGAGGGCCGGATGCTCGGCCCACTTGTAGAAGAGGTACGCGGCGAACGGCACCGAGTCCCGGACCGTCCCGCCGAGCAGATCGCTGACCGGGCGGTCGAGCAGCTTGCCCTGCGCGTCCAGGCAGGCCACCTCCACGGCCGAGGTGGTCCAGCCGCGCTCGTGCGAGGAAGGGACCGTGGGCAGCAGGGCGGCGTCGACGGCGGCCGACACGGCGGTCGTGTCGAAGACGTCCATGCCGACGACGACCTTCGCGGCGGCCTCGAGTCGCTCCAGGCGGGCGACCCCGCCGGGGGACTCGCCGAGGCCCACCGTGCCGTCGTCCAGGACGAGTTGGAGGATGATCCGCAGGGCGAGCGGCTCGTGCACGCCGTTGGAGTTGAGCAGCGGCGGGTCGCGGAAGGCGATCGGGGTGACGATCAGCTCCCTGATCCGGGTCGGGTCGCTCATGCGCCGACCACCTCCAGGCCGTGGTCGACGAGCTTGGACAGCCGCGCGACGTGCTCCGGCGTCGGGTCGACCAGGGGCGCCCGTACGCCACCCACGTCCAGGCCACGCAGGGCCACTCCCGCCTTGACCAACGCCACGGCGTACCCCGGTACCTCGTCGCGGAGCCGGACGAGGGGGCCGTAGAACTCGTCGAGGAGCGTGTCGATCAGCGGTCGGTCGCCCGCGGCGAGCGCCCGGTGGAAGGCGAGGGCGATCTCGGGCGCGAAGGCGAAGACGGCGGAGGAGTACAGCGGCACACCGATGCCCTGATAGGCGGGCGCGGTCATCTCCGCCGTGGGCAGGCCGTTGAAGAACTGGAAGTCCTCCGTGCCCGGCACGGCCCGCACCGCACGCACGATGCGGTGCATCCGCTCGATGTCGCCGAGGCCGTCCTTGAGGCCGACGACCTTGGGGAGCTCGGCGATCGCGGCCGCCGTGTCCTCGGTGAGGCGGGCGGTGCCGCGCTGGTAGAAGACGACGGGCAGGTCGCTCGCGGAGGTGACCTCCTCGACGTAACGCACCAGGCCCTGCTGCGGGGCCGTCACCAGGTAGGGCGGGAGCAGCAGGATGCCGTCGGCGCCCGCGCGGGCGACACGTGCGGCGTGGTCGCGGGCGACCGGGGTGGGGCCGCCCGCCGCGGCCAGGACCGGTACCCGGCCCGCGGTCGTCTCGACCGCGACCCGGGTGGCCCGTTCGATCTCGTCGGGCGTCAGGGCGTGGAACTCACCGGTGCCGCAGGCGACGAACACGCCGCCCGCACCGGCCGCGACGCCGCCGTCGATGTGCTGGGCGAGCCGTTCCTCGTCCAGCGAGCCGTCCGCGGCGAACGGTGTCACCGGGAAGAACAGCACTCCTTGGAACTTCATGTCTCCCTCAAACGTGGGGGTCGGGGTCAGCCCTTCGTGGCGCCGGCGGCGATGCCGGTGACCAGGGAGCGCTGGAGGAGCAGATAGACGATCAGGCTGGGGATGAGGGCGATGACCGCACCGGCCAGGACCACACCGGAGCCCACCACGGGGTCGGTGCGCAGGGTGGCGAGGGCCACGGTGACCGTGTAGTCGGTGGGGTCCTTGGCGGCGATCAGGGGCAGCAGGTACTGGTCCCAGATCATGATGAACCCGAGCACGCCGGCCACGCCGAGCGCGGGCTTGCACAGCGGCAGGATGATCTGCCACAGCATCCGCAGCTCGCCGACGCCGTCGAGGCGGGCCGCCTCCTCGATCTCGTCGGGGATGTCCCGCATGAACTCGGTCAGCATCATCACCGAGAAGCCCCAGGCGCCCAGCGGCAGGATGACGCCCCAGACCGTGCCCTTGAGGTCCGCGTGGACCACGGGGACGTCACCGAGGACCAGGGAGAGCGGGATCGCGATGACCTCCTCGGGCAGCATCAGCGTCATCATGAACAGCATCATGATCAGCGCCTGGCCGCGGAACCGGTGCCGGGCCAGCGCGTACGCGGCGAGGGTGCACACCACGAGCTGGAGGAGCAGCCCGCCGCCCGCTATGACCAGCGAGTTGCCGAGGTAGTCCCACATGCCCTGCGCGCCGGCCACCTTGAAGTTGGACAGCGTGGTGTCGTGCGGCAGGAAGGACAGCGAGGAGCCGCTGGGGTGGGTGGTGAAGGCGCCCGAGAAGATGGTGAGGAACGGCGCCGCGAAGATCGCGAGGGCGATCACGCAGAGCAGGATGCGCAGGCCCCAGGCGAGACCGGGCCTGTCGTCCCAGCCGAGGGCGGTGTCGAAGCGGGCCGGGGTGGTCCGCCCTCCCTTGGTGGTCCGCCCGGCCGGGGTGTCAGGGGCCGCCGGCCGGACGGAGTCGATGACGGGGGCGCTCATCGCGCTTCTCCCCTCTTGCGGAGGTGGTTGACCATGACGGTGAGCAGCAGCGTCACGCAGAGCAGGACGACCGAGGCCGCCGAGGCGCCGCCGATGTCGTTGCGGGTGAAGCCCAGGGTGTAGGCGCGGGTCATCCAGACGTCCGTGGACCCGGCGGGGCCGCCGCCGGTCAGGACGTAGACCTCGGTGAACACGCGCAGCCCGCGGATCGTGGCGAGCGTGAGCACGATCATGAGCGCCGGACGGATGGCGGGCAGCGTGACGTGGCGCAGCCGCTGCCACAGTGAGACACCGTCCATCGCCGCGGCCTCGTACAGCGAGCGGTCCACGCCCGCGAGACCGGCGAGGAAGATCACCATGTTGTACGGGGCCCAGATCCAGATGCCCATCACCATCGTCGAGTACAGGGCGATGTTCGGGTTGTCGAGGAACTGGACGGTCCCGAGGCCGAAGAAGTGCAGGCCGCTGTTGAGGAGGCCGTCGGAGGTCGGGTAGTACATCAGCCGCCACAGCTCGCCGACGACCGCGGTGGCCGTGACGGCGGGCAGGAAGACGGCGGTGCGGAGGAACTTCAGCGAACGGGCCTGGCCCTCCAGGAGCAGCGCGAGGGCGAACCCGAGCAGGATCGCGCCGACCGCCTGGCCCAGGCCGAGGATCAGGGTGTGCCCGATGGCGTCCTGGAAGCGGTGGTCGGTCAGGACCCTCGTGTAGTTGTCGAGGCCGATCCACTGGTCGCCGAGGAAGGGCCGCACGTGGAAGAAGCTGAGCCAGATGCCCTTGGCCATCGGCCAGAACTTGAAGACGAGCGCGAGCAGCAGACCCGGAGCCAGGAAGAGCCAGGGGACGACGGCCTTCTTGCTGAAGGCTCCGCGCGTTGTCGGGGCGGGTACGGTAGCGGTCATTTCAGCAGCCCCTGGTCCTTGAGGTCACCGGCGAGCGTGTCGCCCAGCTCCTTGAGCTGGGAGCGGACGTCACCGCCGCAGTACGTGAAGATCGAGTTCAGCGCGTCGGCGGTGTCCTGCTTGATCGGGGCGAAGTCCGGCGCGTTCGGGAACTGCTGGGAGGCGTCCTCGTAGGCCTTCTGTACGACACTCCAGCGGGCGTCGTTCCTGACCTTCGCCGCGTCCAGCGTGGTGTTGACGGGGATGCGGACGACGGGCTGGTGGCCGTCGACGCTGGTCATGGCGATCCTCTGGCCCTCGGGCGAGACCAGGAACGCGGCCAGCGCCAGCTCCTGCCTGTCCTTGCCGGTCCTGGCGCCGAGGTAGACGTTCTCGCCGTCGGCCAGCACATCACCCCCGGCCGGCCCAGCGGGGGCGGGGACGACCTCGTACTTGTCCTTGCCGGGCGTGGTGTCGAAGGTGGTGATGTTGTAGGGGCCGGTCATGTACATCCCGGCGTTGCCGTCCTGGAAGTTGGTGGCCGTCCCCGTCACCGCGGTGATCGCGCCGGGCTGCACGACACCCTTCTTGCCGCAGAAGAGGTTGTCCTTCATCCAGGTCACGGCGTTCACCGCGGCCGCCGAGTCCATGGTGGGGGTGTACTTGCCGTCGCCTGTCGGCTTGATGATCTGCGCGCCGCCCTGCCACAGGAAGCTCGAGCCCCACCAGGCCGCGTAGCCGTTCTGGGCGCTGGCCGGCGCGACGATGCCGTACGTGTCGGCCCTGCCGTCGCCGTCCGGGTCCTCGGTGGCGAAGGCCTCGGCGACGGAGAGCATCTGCTGCCAGGTCGTCGGCGCCTTCAGCCCGAGCTTCTTCAGCCAGTCCTTGCGGATCATCAGGGTCTGGGCCTGACGGGAGTAAGGGATGCCGTAGTGCTTCCCGTCGATGCCCACCGTGGAGGCCCAGGACTTGGCGGTGATCTGGTCGCCGCCCGCGACCGAAGCGGGGGCGATGGGCTTGAGCAGTCCCTGGCTCTGGTAACTGCCCATCAGCGCCGTGTCGTTGATCATGACGTCCGGGAGGTCCTTGGTGGACGCCCGGCTCTGGAGCTGCTGGTCGAAGTTGATGACCGGCTGGTAGTCGATCTTGATGCCGGTCTTCTCGGTGAAGGCGGCGAAGACCCGGTCGTAGGTGGCGGCGGAGTCCGGATTGCTCCTGGTCCAGACCTCCAGTGTGTTCGGATCGCTGCCGGCCGCGCTGTCGGAGCCGGAGCCACAGGCGGCCGTTCCGAACATCAATCCCGCGACGGTGGCCGCTGCGGCCAGGCGGCGTCGTCGTCGGCGATCGCCCATGGACACTCTCCGTTCATATCCGTGAACCCGCTTCACGAATCTAAATGATCGGCCAAGCTACGGATTGGTTCATCCGTATGTCAAGACATGGCTGGGAGTCTTCACAGAGGCTGTGCACGAGCCATCGGGGAATGCTGGTGCGAAACGAAGTGATCAGGGAGGCGCGGGTGTACGACCAAGGCGACGGCCCGGGTGCGGCCGCGACGCGGCTCACCGGCCGTCAGGCGACCCATGAACGTCCGCTGTCCGGCGCGCTGTCCGAGGTGACCCTCGACGACGGCCGGGCGGTGATGGTGAAGCGCGCAGAAAGCCTGGAGGAGGCCCGGGCGGAGGCGGCGGGGCTGCGCTGGCTGGCCGGGGCCGGCACGGTCCGGGTGCCGACCGTGCACGGCCAGGACGGCCACTGGCTGGTGACCGACCTGATCGCGCGGGGGCGGCCGAGCCGGGAAGCGGCGCTCGATCTGGGCCGGGCGCTGGCCGGACTGCACCTCGCCGGGGCGCCCGCCTTCGGGTCGCCGCCCCCTGGTGGTCCCCGGGAGGCGTACATCGGGCGCGCACCGATGCGGAACGCCGAAGGCGCCGAGTGGCCCGGGTGGTACGCCGAACAGCGGGTGCTGCCGTATCTGCGGCGCGCGGTGGACGACGGCACGATCGCGCTCGCGGAGGCCGAGGTGATCGAGCGGCTCTGCGCGCGGCTGCCCGGTCTCGCGGGTCCCGCCGAGCCCCCGTCCCGGCTGCACGGTGACCTGTGGAACGGCAATGTGGTGTGGGGCGCCGACGGCCACGCCTGGCTGATCGACCCGGCCGCGCACGGCGGCCACCGCGAGAGCGACCTCGCGATGCTCCACCTCTTCGGCTGCCCACACCTGGACGAGGTGCTGCGCGGCTACCGGAGCGCGGCGCCGCTCGCCGACGGCTGGGCCGACCGCGTCGGGCTGCACCAGATGTTCCCGCTGCTGGTGCACGCCGTGCTGTTCGGGCGGGGATACGCGGAACAGGCGCTCAGCACGGCGAAGGCGGCCCTGGAACGGTGAGCACCGGTCCGGGCCGCCTGGGCGCGTGACGTCGACGACGAGGAGAGCGAAGGGGCTGAGCTCTAGGAAAGCCGGTTGAAAACCGGATAGAAGGAAGCCCCTTCATGGCCTCGTTGCACGTGCCACGTCGATGGTGAGGAAAGCGGAAGGGCTGGAAATCCGAGCCCCATGAGGGCTCATCACATTGAGAAGGAAGCCCCCTCCATGGCCTCGCCACGCGACACGCTAGCAGTCACTCGGGGATCAAGTCGCGCAGATTTCCAGGGGTGATGACCACCGAGTCCGGGTGCAGCCCCTCGGGACGCTCCAGACCGATGTACGTCACGGGCCCCTCCGGCATCGATTCGCCGTTCCAAGTCGCCACCTCCGTACCGCCGTTCGCCATCAGCTCGGTCAGGTACCCGACCGTGAGCTGCTCGCGCTCGACGATGGCACGCACCAGCGTCGCCACCGACACCTGGTTGTCCTCGACGCGGTTGTACGCCGGCTGCCCCTTCAGGTACAGGTGCAGCCATTTGGCGTGCCAACTCCCGTCCTGCGCACGCAGGAACGCCAGCGGCAGCGCCACCCGGCCGGGACCGCGCAGCTCCGACTTCATGCGCACGGTACGCGCCTCGAAGGGCCGCCCCGGCTGCTCGCTCTCGCGCAGCATGAACCCGAAGAACGACTCCTCGGCCTCCTCGAACCCCTCTCCGGAGTAGATGTTGACCTGCGGCACGATGTACGTGCCCCGCACCGCCCCGAGCCGCAGGTTGATGAACTCCGAGGCGCCGTCGGGTGCGTTGGTGATGTCACCCGAGTGCTCGCCCTCCACCTCGTGGAGATTGGTGTACGACAGCCACGACACCGTTTCGTAGTCCGCGTCAAGGAGCAGCGCCGACAGGTCGTAGTCGGTGACCCGCTGCGCCTGCTTCCAGTACACGAAGAACCGCAGCAGCTCCCCGTCGACCGGCGAGAGCGAACCACGGGGCAGCACACCGAGCCCGGCCGAGGTCGCGCGCCCGCTGAGGGGAAGCGCCACGTCGAGGACGTCGGGATCGACCAACAGCCGCTCCGGCGACGGGAGTCGGCGCCCGATCTCCGCATCGAGCATGGTGATCAGACGCGCCCGGTCCGGCTCCGGTATCGCCGTACGCGTGTCGTCGGCGACATGCGCGCGGCCGGCCCGGTTGATGAACACCCGCTTGCGGCCCGTCTCAGCGGCCCGGTTGTGCAGGTACTCACGCACCGACAGGACGACCCGCCCGGAGACCTCCGGAGCGGCCTGCTCGACGGCGGCCACCACGGCGTCCCGCTCCTCCTGCGTGCGCGCGGTGCGCAGCAGTCGGTCCAGCGCGCGGAACAGCCTGCCGGGCGCGGACTTGAGCAGCTCCGCCGCTCCGGCGACGTCGTCCGCGCCGAGCAGCGCCTCCACGCGGGCGTCGAAGGTGTACGTCTTCTTCTCGCCCCTGGCCACCGCGAACACCTCGGCGGCATGCGGCCACTGGGGGTACTCGTGGGGGTGCAGCCGCTCACCGAGCCGTTTGAAAACCTCGCGGTGTGCGAGGACGTCGGCCAGCTTGGCCGGAGCCGCCGCGACGACCGAGTCGAGCCCCGCAAGCAGCGCCCGGCGGACCGTTCGCGACAGCGCCCGGAACCGGGTCGGCTCCTGGAGGGACACGTCCCCGGCCGACAACGCGCAGGCCAGCCGCAGTACATCGGTGACGGTGTCGAGGAGCAGGCCCGAACCCGCCTTCAGCCGGGCCTCGTTGACGACGGCACGGTTCTCCCGCACCGGGATCGCCTCCGGCTGGGGGCCGTCCGCACAGTGCTCGGCGAGCACCTTGAGATCGGCCAGGTGCTCGTCGCCGAGCGGCGTGGTGCTGCCGGCCAGCGCCAGGTACAGGGCCGTGACCTCGTCGTTCAGGGCGCCGCCCAGATGCAGGACCGTCAGCCGGTCACCGACCGCGGCCGTCAGCTCGTCGTGCGCGGCGAGCATCTCGTCGTACGTGTGCCGGTAGTTGCCGTACGACGGCAGCGTCAGCAGGTTGATCACGCCGCTGCGCAGCTGGGCGAGGACGCCGGAGCGCGCCTTGCCGTCCTCCAGGGCCTCGCGCACGCAGCGCATCCAGAACTCGAAGGTGTCCGGGACGTTCGCCGGGAAGTCCTTGAAGTAGACGTTGTGCCGCACATGGTCGCCGGCCATCTCACGGACAGTGGCGAGCGTGGGCACGGCGGTGTCGACGACCGTGCTCTCGGACAGCCCCGACAACGTCCGCAGCGTGTCCGCGGACAGCTTGAAGCCGACGGACATCAGCGCGGCGTCGAACTGCCGCGCCGCGACGTCGCCCGCACCGGCGGGGCCCGCGGGAGCGGGCAGCCGGAGGGCATGCCGAATGACCAGGGATTCCAGACGGTGGACCATGCCGGAATGGTCGCAGAGGTGTTCGATCCGGCGCACCGGAGTTTTCGGGGCCCAGGGCTTGCGCGGGCCCCCGGTTCAGGACTCCTCGCCCTGCTTCTTGTCCTTGATGCGCGCCGCTTCCTTGCGGACCTCCGCCTGCGTGGCGCGCTCCTTCTCCAGCCACTCGGGACTGTCCTCCCGCAGCGCCTCGATCTGCTCCGTGGTGAGCGGCTCGGTGACTCCGCCGCGGGCGAGACCGGCGATGGAGACGCCCAGCCGCGCGGCGACGACCGGGCGGGGGTGCGGGCCGTTGCGTCGCAGGTCCTGCAACCACTGGGGCGGGTTCGCCTGGAGTTCGTTGAACTCGGCGCGCGAGACGACACCCTCCTGGAACTCGGCGGGGGTGGCAGGGAGGTACACACCCAGCTTCTTCGCCGCGGTGGCGGGCTTCATCGTCTGGGTGCTCTGGTGCGACGTCATGGAGTCCAGACTATCGGCCGCGCACGAGACCTCCGACCACAGTGGGTAACCTTGCCGCGTGACAGACTCGCCAGCATCCCCCTCCTTCCGGCTCGCGTACGTCCCCGGGGTGACGCCCGCCAAGTGGGTGCGGATCTGGAACGAGCGCCTGCCGGACGTGTCCCTGGAGCTCCTCCAGGTAACCGCCGCCGAGGTCTCCGACGTGTTGCGCGACGGGGCCGCGGACGCCGGGTTCGTACGACTGCCCGTCGACCGTACGGTCTTCAGCGCGATCCCCCTCTACACCGAGACGACGGTGGTCGTGGTCCCCAAGGACCACGTGGTGACGGCGGCCGAGGAGGTCACCCTGGAGGACCTGGCCGACGAGGTCGTCCTCCACCCCCTCGACGACGTCATGGGCTGGGAGCAGCCGCCCGGCGAACCGGCCTTCGAACGGCCGGCCACCACGGCGGACGCGATCGACCTCGTGGCGGCGAACATCGGCGTCCTGGTCGTCCCCCAGTCCCTGGCCCGTCTCCACCACCGTCGCGACCTCACCTACCGCCCGCTCACCGACGCCCCGCAGTCCGAGATCGCCCTGTCCTGGCGGGAGGACGCGACGACGGACATGGTCGAGGACTTCATCGGCATCGTCCGGGGCCGGACGGTCAACAGCTCACGGGGCCGCACCCAGCCGGAGCCCGAGCGCAAGCAGCGGCCCGAGAAGAGTGGCGGACGCAAGCCGACGGGCGGCGGAAAGGGCGGCGCGGCGCGGGGAGCTTCCGGCGCGGCCAAGGGGGCCCGCGGCGGGTCCGGCCGGACCGGCGGTTCGGGCGGCTCCAAGGGCGCGGGCGCGCGACGGGGCAAGCCCAAGCGCAGGGGGTAGGGCTTCCCGGGGCCGGGCCACCTGGGCCGGGGTTCCTCGGTCGTGGCGCGCACGGTCGCGACCACACGCGCCCGGCACGCCTCAGTCGCCGGCGAACACCCCGTCGGCCCCGAAAGCCACTCCCGCGAACCGTTCCCCGATCCGCCGGTGCGTCGCCGCGTCGGGATGCAGGTTGTCCGGCAGCGGCAGCTCCGCCGAGTCCTCCTCGCCGTACAGCTCGCGCCCGTCGAGGTGGTGCAGGTTCGGATCCTCGGCGGCCCGCTGCTTCACGATCCGGGCCAGTTCCTCGCGGATCACCTGAAGGGTGAGCTTCCCGCTCGCGCGCTCCGCTGGGTCGCCCAAGGTCTGGAACCGCAGCCGGCCCTCGCCGATCTCGCCGAAGTCGGGGAAGCAGGGGCCCGGGGTGTCCTCGTGCATCGGGCACAGGATCGGCGAGACGACCAGCAGGGGCGTGTCCGGGTGGCCCTCGCGGATCGTGTCGAGGAAGCCGTGGACCGCGGGGCCGAAGGCGCGCAGCCGCATCAGATCGTGATTGACGATGTTGATCCCGATCTTGAGGCTGATCAGGTCGGCGGGAGTGTCCCGCACCGCCCGCGCGGTGAACGGGTCGAGGAGCGCGCTCCCGGCCAGGCCCAGGTTGATCAGCTCCACGCCGCCCAGCCTCGCGGCGACCGCGGGCCAGATGCCCGTGGGGCCGGCCGCGTCGGAGCCGTGGCTGATGGAGCTGCCGTGGTGCAGCCACACCCGTCGGTCACCGCGGGGCGCGGGCTCGACGGGCGCGTCGGTACGCAGGGCGATCAGCTCGGTGGTCTCGTTGTGCGGCAGCCAAATCTCGACGTCCTTGACCTCGCCGGACAGCCCGTCGAACCGGACGGTGCCGGGAGGTCCGGGCCGGACCTCGGACGTCCCCTCGGTCATGTCGACGGTGATGACGTTGCCGCTGCGCACACTGCCCTGCCCGGCCGGCCGGCCGTCGACGACCAGGTCGTACACGCCGTCGGGCCGGGGCGGCGCACCGACGTAGGCCCGCTTGGTCGGCAGGGTGTCCAGCTCCAGCGCGGTGGCCCGGGTGCGGAAGACCAGTCGTACGCCGGAGGGCTGGGACTCGGCCATGGCCAGCTGGTCGTCGGTGTTCTGGGCGCGGGCCCGGGCGGGCAGCCGGTGCGGCAGGACCCCGTGCTCGGTGTGCTCCACGTCGAGGGCGCCGCGCAGCAGGTCGGCGGTGACGGGGGTGGTGATCCAGTCGTGCATGTTCCTCAGCCTGTCGGTCGGTCAGGAGGTGGGCCAGTTGCGCAACAACGAGTCGAGGGCGTCCAGGATCCGCGTCCAGGACTCCTCGGAGTCGGGGGAGCTGTGGCTGAACCCGCCTGCCCCCTCCAGGCTCGCGTAGCCGTGGAAGGCGCTGCCCAACAGCCGTACGGCGTGGGTCTGGTCGGGTTCGGGCAGGTCGTAGCCGCGCAGGATGGCTCGCATCATCTGGGCGTGCCGTACGCCCGCGCTGGCTGCGGCGGTCTCGGGATCGAGGTTCAGCCGGGCGGCCGCGGCACGGCCAGGGTGGGCGTGGGCGTAGTCGCGGTAGACGTTGGCGAAGGCGGTCAGGGCGTCCTTGCCGGCCCGTCCGGCCACCGCGTCGGCGGAGAGGTCGGCGAGCTCCTCCAGGGCGAACAGGGCGATCCGGGTCTTGAGGTCCTGGGAGTTCCTGACGTGCGAGTACAGGCTCGCGACCTTGACGTCGAACCGCCGGGCCAGCTCCGAGACGGTCACCTGCTCGAAGCCCACCTCGTCGGCCAGTTCCGCGCCCGCCCGGACCAGCCGTTCCGTGGTCAGCCCTACCCGTGCCATAGCCGTCCTCTCGTTCACCGGACTCGATTATGCGTTTGCCTAAAGCATTTAGGCAAACTAGCGTGAGCTTATGGAACCGTTGACCGAGCAAGAGATCCGTGCCGCCTTCGTGAACTGCACCAAGGGCGCGGCGAAGCGGCTGTCCGTGCCGCGTGACCTGGCCGACCGGCCGTGGGAGGACCTGGACTTCCTCGGCTGGCGCGATCCGCAGGCCCCCGACCGCGCCTACCTGGTGACCGTCCTGGACGGCCACCCGACGGCCCTCGCGCTGCGCGGTGCGGCGGCCGGCTCCGGGCAGGCGCGGCGCAGCATGTGCTCGATGTGTCTGACCACCCACTCCGGCGGCGTCTCCCTGATGGTCGCCCCGAGAGCGGGCAGGGCGGGGCAGCAGGGCAACTCGGTCGGGGCGTACATGTGCGACGACCTGGCCTGCTCGCTGTATGTGCGGGGGAAGAGGGACGCGGGCGCCGGTGCGCGGCTGCACGAGACGCTCACTCTGGAGGAGAAGATCCGGCGGACGGTGACCAACCTCGCCGCCTTCGTCGCCAAGGTGACGGGCGCCGGGTGAGGCGCCCGTGCCCTCGGAGTCATTCTCGGCAGGTCAGGAGACGTACGTCGCCTGCTGTGCCGTGCTCACCACCGTCCGGCCGTTCGCCAGGCTGAGCAGCCCGGCCGCCACCCAGGAGATCACCGTCGACTGCACCCGGGCGACGAGCGCGTTCTTGTCGGCGAAGGGCGCCCCCGCCCAGATCTCGTCGAGCAGTGAAGCGCCGCCGGGCCGCACGGGGTTGGCCACACCGGAGTCGAGCGTGCCGAGAACGACCTTGGGCTCCGAGCGCCGGAAGCAGGCGTGGGTCGGGTCCTCGGTCCCCTCGTGGAAGGGGGCGAACTCGGTGCCGTTGAGCGTGTAATGCAGGGGCTTGCCGCTCACCGGGGTCAGAGTCGGCAGCAGATCGCCGGACAGGGCCGCGTTGGCGTAGAGCCCGAACTGCAGATAGCTGGTGGCCGCGTTGCGGGCGACCAGGTTGACCGGGCCGTAGAACAGGGTCTGCAGGGTCGGATCGTCCAGGGCCTTCTCGACGCGCAGCCGGAACGGCACGGTGACGCGGACGACGTCCCCCGCCTTCCAGGTCCGCGTCACCGTGAAGTACGACCCGGCGACCGGAGTCCCGCTCACCGCACTGCCGTTGACGGTCACCCGGAACCCGGCCGTGGACCACGACGGCACCCGCAGCTTCAGCCCGAAGGCCGCGCTGCTGCCGCCGAAGGTGAGCGTGGTGCCCTGTTCGTTCGGGTAGGTGGTCGCCTGGGTGACCGTCACTCCCCTTTCGGCCCAGGTGAGTCGGGACGGACTGTAGAGGTTGACGTACAGCGCGCTGCCGTCGGCGGCCTTGAAGTACACCGAGTCCTGGTACTTGGTGGCACTCTCCATGCCCGTGCCTTCGCAGCAGGTGGTGCCCTGCTTGGGTGTGAAGTCCCGGACATGCCCGGGCGTCAGCCCGATGAAGTAGGTGACGAGCGGTTTCTCCGCGTCGGCCTTGTCCTGCTTGGATCCGAGCACCTGGTTGTAGAGGGCCCGCTCGTAGTAGTCCATGTACTTCGGGGACTGCTCATGGAAGAACAGCGTCCGGCTCAGCTTCAGCATGTTGTACGCGCAGCACGTCTCCGCCGTCGTGTCGCTGATGGTGCCCGCGATCACCCCGGAGGCCTTCCAGAACTCCCCGGTGCTGGTGCCGCCGATGCCGTACATCCGGACCGGGACGACCATGTCCCAGAAGTTTTTCGCCGCGGTGAGGTAGCGCTGCTCACCCGTCGCGTCGTACAGCCTCAACAGGCCCGTGAAGATGGGGATGTGCTGGTTGGCGTGCAGCCCGTTGAGCGTGTCGGTGTTCGCGGCGCATGCGTCGATCAGCTTGTCGAGATCGAACAGGCGGGCCAGCGAGAGGTGTTCGGCCTTCCCGGTGAGCGAGTGGAGGTCGACGATCGCCTCCACGATGCCGCCGAACTCACCGCTGGAGAACAGGCCCCACATCCGCTGCAGGGTCGCCTCGGGGAGCGCGGACAGCCGGGAATGCATCCAGTCGCCCATGCCCGACGCCAGGTCGAGGGCACGGGCGTCGTCGGTGGCGGTGTACGCGTCCAGCAGGCCCCGCAGGATCTTGTGGGCGGTGTAGTAGGGCGCCCACACCTTGGTGTAGTCGCTGCCGGTCATCGACTCCAGCTGGATGAACTGCGTCTCCGGGTACGCCGCCAGGAACCCGGGGTGGCTCGGCCCGCCCCACGTCCGGCGCAGAGTCGCGGTCAGGCCGCGGCCCGAGGCGTCGGCGAAGGTGCCGCCGGTGGTCTCGAAGAAGTCGTACGACGCCAGGTCGCCGCGTCCCGCGGGGCCGGCGGCGGCCCGGTTGCTCTGCAGGGCCGTGATCTCGGTGGCGGTCAGCGCCCGGGACCAGACGTTGAACTCGTCGAAGGCGCCCGCGAAGACGGGGTCGCCGGAGTAGTGGGAGCGGCCGAGCCAGTGGTGGGCCAGGCTGCCGAGCGCCGCAGGGTTCAGGCTCATCGAGGTGTTCGTCGCGACAGCCGTGCCGTCGACGTAGAGGATGCCGGTCGTGCCGGAGATCGTGACCGCCAGGTGGCTCCACCGGTCGAGCGGCAGCGCGGTCGTGCCGTTGAGCCCCTGTTCGCCGCCGGCCCCGCTGCCGGTGATGGCGAAGCGGGGCACGCCCGAGCCGTTGCGGGCGGCCAGGTACAGGTACTTGGAGGTGTCGTTGCCGAAGTCCAGGACGCGGGCCCAGTTGTCGGCGTGGGTCGGCCTGACCCATGCCGACAAGGTGAGGGCGGAGGCGCCGCCGAGCACGGCCGCCGGCAGGTCGACGTACTGGTAGGAGCCGCGCACGTTCTCCTGGGCCGTCCCGAACTTCCCGGTCACGGCGAGCATCTTCGGGTCGGCGCGCAGGGCCGAGCGGACCGCGGTCAGCGTGCTCACCATTGTCGCGATCCGTTCGGCGAAGACCTGCTCGCCGGTGCCGGCGTACGCCTGCGACAGCATGGTGAGGAAGTGCCCGGTGTAGTGGCCGCGGAGGTTGCCGTTGGCCTCGCCGTCCAGCCCCTCCCAGCCGCCGGGCGCGACGGCGCCGCCGGTGGACAGGCCGGCGTTGGCGCGGAAGACCTGGAGCAGCCGGTTCACGTCGTAGCCGCGCGCATGATCGAGCATGAGCTCGCGTTTGTCGGCGAAGAGGCCCGGGCCGAGGACGACTTGGTCGAGGGCGAAGGGCTGGGCGGTCCACACGGGCGGTGCCTCCGAAGCTGCGGCGACGGCCCGGCCCGTCGGCGCGTAAGTGATCGCGGGGGCCGCGGCCGCGAGGGCGGCGACCTGAAGAAGTGATCGTCTGGAGAGGGGCGGTGCCATGGGGTGCTCCTCCGCGTTGTCGCTCACGACAGGGATGACGATATTTCGAACGATGTGCGAGTGATCGACCAGACGATAGGGAGGAGGCGGGTGAGGGTCAACGGGTCCGGAGCGGTGAGTTCCGGTCAGGCGGTGCAGGCGACTCGGATCGTGAAGCAGAGGGCGAGCCCGCGGTGAAGTCCGGGACGCCGCGCTGGGCGAGGGTCCGCCGACCCACTTCGTGGTCGCTCGGCTCGCTGTCCAGGATGTCGAAGATCAACTCCGGGCAGCGCGCCCGACCGACTCCACCAGCGGCAGCAGCCGGTGAGGGACCCGCTCCCGCAGCGCCACCTCGGTGCGCGTCCGCACCACACCCGGCAGGCTGATCACCTTCTGGATCACGTCCTCCAGGTGAGCGTTGTCCCGCGCCACGACCCGCGTCAGCAGATCACCGCCACCCGCGATCGAGAACGCCTCGACGATCTCCGGAACGGCGGCCAGCGCGTCCCCCACGTCGTCGAGCCGCCCCTGGGTCACCTCGATGTGCACGAACGCCAGCACCGGATGCCCGAGCGCGGCAGGCGACAGCGAGGGCCCCGTGCCGGTGATCACCCCGTCCCGCTCCAGGCGGTCGAGCCGCGCCTGCAAGGTGCCTCGCGCCACGCCGAGGATCCGCGCGTACTCCCGCACGCTGGTCCGCGGCTGCTCCAGCAGCAAACGCAGGATCCGGGTGTCGAGCTCGTCCACGGCCATGGCGTTCGGCCTCCTCGTGCCTGGTCCTTTGGCTCTCCGGTGGACGCTCCAGGACCGTCTCCGCTGTACCGATGGCCCAGCATATTCGACCGCGCTTGAGCCGACAGCGGTGAGGATGCTGCAATGAGCCCGTCGATGGCGCTGCGAACCCCGCGGCGCCTTTTCCATGCCGGTGTCCAAGAATCTCAGGGGGCGGTACGTGCTGAAGAGGGTGTTCACGGCGCCGGATCCTGGCCGGGTCCGGCTGCGCTTCGCCGCGCGGGCGGTGCTCGGCATCGGCCTCGCCGTCGTGGTGTGCGGCCTCGCGGGCCACTCGCTCGCCGGTGCCGTCACCGGCGGCCTCGCCGCGCTGCTCGCCCTGTTCACCGTCACGGACGCCACCGTCCGGGGGCAGGCGCTCACCACCGCCCTGCTGCCCGCCGTCGGCCTCCCCGTCCTCACCGCCGCGGCAGAGCTCCACGTCCACCCCGTCGCCCGAGACCTCGCCTTCCTCGCCGTGGTCGGCGCGGGCGGGTACGCCCGGCGCTGGGGCCCGCGCGGACACAGCCTCGGCGTCTTCGCGTTCATGACCTTCTTCGTGGCGCAGTTCCTGCACGCGTCCACCGACCGGCTGCCCGAGCTCTACGCCGCGGTCCTGCTGTCCGTGCTCACCGCCGCCGCGGTCCGCTTCGGCCTGTGGTGCTACGAGCGCCGGCTGCCCCCGGCCCCCGTGCCCGTCCCGCCCGCCGGTACCGGCCTCGCCCGTGCGACCACCCGGCAGGCGGTCCAGGCCATGGCAGGGGCGGGCTTCGCCCTCGTCGTCGGCCAGCTGGTCTCCGGTCAGCGCTGGTACTGGGCCGTCGGCGCCACCTGGTGGATCTTCGTGAACACCACCTCGCGCGGCGAGACCCTGGTGCGCGGCTTCCGCCGCGTCCTCGGCACGGTGCTCGGCATCGGCCTCGGTCTGCTCCTCGCCGTACCGCTGCACGGGGCGCCGGTGCCCACGGCCGTGCTGGTCGCCGTCTGCGTCTTCGGCATCTTCTACACGGCCGCGGTCTCGTACACGTGGATGATGCTCTGGGTCACCCTGCTCGCCGAGCTCCTCTACGGCCTGCTCGGCGTGCTGAACCCCGGCCTGCTGGCGTTGCGGTTCGCGGAGACCGGGGTGGGTGCGGCCGGGGCGGTCCTGGCGGTGCTGTTCGTCCTGCCGATCACCACTCACAGCGTGACCGACGCCTGGATCCAGCGCGCCCTGCGCTGCGTCCACGCCTGCACCGCCGAGGCGGCGGCCCGCCTCGCGGGTGTGCCGGGCGCCGACCCGGGCGGCCGCGTGGCCGAACTGGAGCACCTGCTCGGCCGGGTCCGCCTCTCGGTGGCCCCGCTGGTCCACCCCCTCAACCCCCTGCGGGGCCGCAAGCGACGCGCCCGCCACGTCCTGGCCCTCCTCGACGACTGCGCCCGGGAGATCCGGGGCCTGGTCACCGTCGCCGCCGACCCCGAGGCCTCGCACGACACCCGCCTGACCACCGCGTGCCGACGGGTGGAGACCGCGGTGGAGGCGCTCACGGACGGCAGGGACTTCCCGGTGGCGGACCGTCCGCTCGCCGAGGAGCCCGCACTGGCCCATCTGCACGGACTGGAGCGGGCGCTCGCGGAGCTGGCGGCGCCCCTGCGGACGCCGACCGGGTCGCCCCTGCGGAGCTCACCGCTGGTGGGAGCCTGAACCCACGCCGCCATGCCCGTGAGCGACCCGTGAAACCGGGGTTGGTCTAGACCGGTGCTGATCGACTGCTACCGTCGCCCCGACGGCACAGACCGAGAGGGGACGACTGTGGCAGACGGCGGCGGGCGGCGACGGGCCTGGATCGGATCGTTCACGGCGGCGGGAGGCCCCGGCATCGTCACGGCGGCGGTGGCCCCGGGCACGGGTGCGCTGAGGGTGCTGAGCGGTCTGAACGGCGTACCCGATCCGTCGTATCTGGCCCTGTCGGCCGACGGGGACGTGCTGTACGCGGTCAGCGAGACGGCCGAGGGCGCGGTGGCCGCGTACCGGGTGACCGGCGACCGGCCCCAGCCGGCCGGCCCGCCGGTGGCGGTGGACGGGAACGGGCCGACGCACCTCTCCGTGCACGCCGGACACGTCCTCACCGCCAACTACGGTTCCGGCAGCGTCACCACCCTGCCGCTGCGCCGCGACGGCTCCCTCGCCCCCGCCCCCTCCCGCGTGCTCCGGCACACCGGCTCGGGCCCGCACCCGTCCCGCCAGCAGGGCCCGCACGCCCACCAGGTGCAGCCCGACCCGAGCGGGCGGTGGATCGTCAGCGTCGACCTCGGCACGGACTCCGTGCGGGTGTGCGCCCTGATGGACGGGGGGCTCGACGTACACCGCGAGATCGCCCTGCGCCCCGGCTCGGGCCCGCGCCACCTGGCCTTCCACCCCGACGGCACCCGCGCCTACGTCCTCAACGAGCTCAGCCCGACCCTCACCGTGTGCCGCTGGAACGCCGAGGAAGGCTCGCTGAAGCCCCTGAGTGAGGTCCCTGTGCTGTCGGGCGCTCCTTCGGGCGACGCGTACCCGTCAGGTGTCGTCACGTCCCCCGACGGCCGGTTCGTGTGGACCGCCACCCGGGGCGAGGACGTCCTGTCCACCTTCGCCGTCGAGGGCGACACCCTGCGCCTGGTCGGCACGGTCATCTGCGGCGGCCGCTGGCCCCGGGCCCTCGCGCAGTCCGGCGGATTCCTGTACGTGGCGAACGAACGCTCCGGCGAGGTGACCTGGTTCGCCGTGGACCCGGCGACCGGTCTGCCCAGGTACGAGGGCTCGATCGAGGTACCTGCCGCGTCCTGTGTGATCTTCGGCTGATCCCGGGCTCCGCACGCCGAAGGGCCCGCTCCGACGGATGGGGCGGGCCCTTTCGGTGTCGCGGTCACGGCGCGTGCGCTCAGCGCACCGGGGCGCCCTGTGCCTGCTGCGGGGCGATGCCCAGCGCGGTCGTGTACTTGGCGAGGACGAGCTTGCCGATCGCCGGGTAGGGGCCGAGCGGCTCGGCGGCGGAGCAGCCGGCCTCCTTGGCGGCCTCCTCGATCACGGCGGGGTCGATCTCCGGCCCTATCAGGTACGGGGCGAGCGCCAGCTGCTGCGAACCGGAGGACCGCAGCTGCTCGGCGATGGACGCGATCGAGCCGTCCTGGTCGAGCGCCGCCGCCATCACCGGCACGGCCAGCCGCGCGGCGAGCAGCATGCCGGTGATCCCGGCCGCCTGCACGGCCTCCTCGCCGCCCACCGCGCCCAGGATGATGCCGTCCGCGGCGGTCGTCACGGCGAACAGGCGAGCGCGGTCGGCGCGGGCCAGCCCGGCCTCCGACAGACGCACGTGCAGCGCCTCGGCGAGCAGCGGGTGCGGGCCCAGCACGTCGGTGAGGTCGGCCGCGATCCGGCTGTCCATCACGGCCTGGCGGATCCGGCGCAGCAGCGAGCTGTCCGGCCCGGCGAGCAGCGGCACGACGACGGCGACGGGGCCCTCGGGCTCCCTGACGTCCACGCCGGCGGCCTTGGCCTGCTCGTAACGCGCGGTGCGTTCGACGGCGGTGTGGGCCAGCACGGCCTGGAGCGTGGGGAACTCCGCGTCGTCCCCGTCCAGGTAGCCGATCCGCGCGTCGAGGCCGGGCAGTTCGGAGCGGGCGATGCTCACGACCTCCTCGGCGAGGCCGCGCGTGGCCGCGCCTGGCGTGCCCGGCACCGCGAGGACGAGCGCGGGCGCGCCCTCGGGAGCCGCCAGGGGCTCGGGTCGGCGGTGCCGCCCGGGCTGGCGAGGTCGCGGCATTCGTACTGGCAGGCCGGACGCGGGCCCAGTGGGGGAGCTCATGGCGACGCATGTTACTGGCTTCCTGGGCTTCCCTGTTCGGGGAGGGTGCAGGTGAGCGGTATCCGTCCGGTTTTGTCTGATGAGTTACGTCCGGTTCAGCCCCTCTTTGGGCTCACCACGTACAACATCGCCTCGTCGAGCGGCAGGGTGAGCGAACCCCGCGCCAGTTCTGTGGCGATCTGTACGGATCCCTCCAACGGCCCGCCCGCCGCCGGAACCCGCCGCGCGTGCGGCAGCAGGCGCTCCAGCTCATCCTCCAGGGGTACGACGAGGGCGGCACCCATCCTGAACAAGCCACCGATGAGGCTGACATGTGTCTCGCCCTCCGCCGGACAGACCGCGGCCGCCGACTCGGCCATGTGCCGGGCCGCCTCGCGCAGGATTTCCCCGGCCACCGGGTCGCCCTCGGCGCAGGCCGCCGCGACTTGGGGCGCGAAGGAGGCGAGTACGGCGGGCCGGTCCGTACGCGGGTACAGCCTGCCGGGCAGCTCCCGTACCGGTCCGAACGACTCCTCGGCCCGGGCCAGCAGCGCCGTCGAGCCCCCAGGCCGCCCGTCGTGGGCACGCAGGGCGGCCTCCAGGCCGGCCCGCCCGATCCACGCGCCGCCGCCGCAGTCGCCCAGCAGATGGCCCCAGCCGTCCGCCCGGCGCCAGGACTTGAGGTCGGTGCCGATCGCGACGAGACCGGTACCGGCGGCGACGACCGCACCGGAGCGCGGTCCGAGAGCGCCGGTGTAGGCGGTCACCGCGTCGGCGGCGAGCGCGACGGTCCGGACCCCGAACTCCCGCTCCAGCGCGGCGGGAAGCTCATCCCGCAGGGCGTCGCCCAGGGTCGCGAGACCGGCCGCCCCGACGACGGCGGTGCCGAGCCCGCTCACCCCCGCCTCGGGGAGTGACGCCCGGACCATCGGCACCAGTTGCTCCATCAGATGCCCCGGATCGATGCCGCGCGGACCTGTCCGGACCGGCACCCGCGACTCCCGCGGCGCCGTGGTCCCCCGGCCGGGGGTGCCGACGACGATCCGCAGACCGGAGCCGCCGGAGTCGACGGCGAGGAATCCGTCCCCGCAACCGCGGTGGGCTGCCATGAGGGAGGCGCCCCTCCTTCCCGATGACCGACCGATGACCGGCCGCGTGATCTGGGCGACCGGCTCGAAGAGCTCGACGCGGAGGAAGAGTAGCGCCTGCGGCACGGCCCGTGCGGGGCGTCTTCCCTGGGTATGCGGGGCGTCCGTGTGTGCCAGTAGAGTGACGCGCCGTGGCACCACGACCCTTGTATGAACTTGTCGAAGCAGGCTGGGCGAAGGCTCTTGACCCTGTGGCCGAACGTATCGCGGGCATGGGGGACTTCCTCCGGGCCGAGATAGCGGCGGGCCGGACCTATCTGCCGGCCGGGGCCAACGTCCTGAGGGCTTTCCAGCAGCCCTTCGACGACGTCCGCGTCCTGATCGTGGGCCAGGATCCCTATCCCACGCCGGGAATGGCGATCGGGTTGAGTTTCGCGGTGGCGCCCGAGGTGCGTTCCCTGCCGGGGAGTCTGGAGAACATCTTCCGGGAGATGCACTCCGACCTGGGGCTGCCCAGGCCGTCGAACGGTGACCTGACGCCGTGGACCGAGCAGGGCGTGCTGCTGCTCAACAGGGCGCTGACGACAGCCCCGCGCAAGCCCGGCGCACACCGCGGGCAGGGCTGGGAGGAGGTCACCGAGCAGGCCATCCGGGCGTTGGCGGCGCGCGGGAAGCCGCTGGTGTCGATCCTGTGGGGGCGTGACGCCCGTAATCTCCGTCCCCTTCTCGGTGACCTCCCGGCGATCGAGTCGGCCCATCCCTCACCGATGTCGGCGGACCGCGGCTTCTTCGGTTCCCGCCCGTTCAGCCGGGCCAATGACCTGCTGGTCGGCCAAGGGGCGCAGCCGGTGAACTGGCAGCTGCCGTAGGACGAAGCGCCGGACCCTCCGCAGACCGCGCGAGGGCCCGGCGCCCGTGGAGCAGTTCCCCGAGGGGGCGGCTCCACTCCGTTCGTCACGTCAGGACGAGCTCCAGAACGGTGACGGACAGGGGCGGCACGGTGCTGGTGAAGGCCGCCGCGGCCCCGGTGACGGTGCTCGTCCTGGGCACGAGCGCCGCGGGGTCGGTCAGCGTGTTCGTGGTGGTGCGCGAGGGGCCGGTCAGGACGGTGGCCGTGGCGCTCTTCCTGACTCCCTTGGCCAGGCCCTTCAGTTCGACCGGCACGCTCACCTTCTCCGTGCCGGAGTTGACGACCGCGACGTAGAGGCGGTTTCCGGCGCGGGTGGCCACCGTGGCGAGGCCGGGCAGCGCGCGTGCGGTGGCCGGCAGCACCGTGTCGCCCAGCCTGCTCGTCAGCATCTGCTGCGCCCAGTAGCTGGGTGACACGTAGCTGGTCAGGTTGTCGTAGGCGATCAGGTTGGTCGCCCAGACGTTGTCCTTGACGTGGGAGAACAACGGCGCGTAGCACTCCATGAGGACCTGGTCCGAGTTGCGGATCAGTCCGGCCAGCCAGGCGGCGTCGCCCAGTGCGGCGTTGAGGTCGGGGGTGGGGCGGCCCTCCTGTGCGGCCCACTCACCGACGAAGACCTTCGTCGAATCGCGGTCCCTGTTGTCGTACTTGTGGGTGGAGGCCTGCGCGGCGGACGGCGCGAGGTAGTAGTGCTCGTCGATCAGGTCCGGCGTGCGGCTCGTCACCGACGTCGAGGCGATCAGCTTCAGCTGCGGGTACTTCGCCTTGATCGCGTCGTGGAACGCCGCGAACCGCTCGTCGTAGGACCCGGAGGAGTCGAACCAGTCCTCGTTGCCGATCTCCACGAACTCCAGCGGGAACGGCTTCGGGTGGCCGTCGGCCGCACGCCGAGCGCCCCATGTGCTGGTGACCGGGCCCGTGACGTACTCGATCTCGTCGAGAGCGTCCTGGATGTACGGCTTGAGCGCGTCGCCGGTGACGTGTTCGCCCTTGAGCGCGTAGCCGGCGAAGACGGCGAGGACCGGCTGGGCACGCATGTCCTCGACCCATTCCAGGTATTCGAGGAGTCCGAGTCCGTCCGTGGACCAGTAGCCCCACGCGTCGTCCATGTGGCCGGGGCGCTCCCAGACCGGACCGATGGTGTTCTTCCAGTTGAAGCGGGTCGCGATGGTGTTGCCCTCGAGGAAGTTGCCGCCGGGGAAGCGCAGGAACTTCGGCTTCAGGGCGACCAGTTTCTCCATCAGGTCGATGCGCAGGCCGTTGGGGCGGTTGTTGTAGGTGGGCGGGAAGAGGGAGACGTGCTGGAGCCACAGGGTCTCGCCCGCGGCGGCGGGGTCGGCGGTGGTGACGGTCAGCCTCGCGTCGCCGGTGACGGGGGCGGACGAACCGGTGCGGAGGGTCAGTTCGAAGGGACGGTCGGGAAACGCGGTGCCGATGTGCGGCACGTGCGCGGAGGCGTACACCGTCGCGCCGTCCGCCGACTCGATGGTCACCGTGAGCGGGCCGATCCGGCGCGACGCCTTGGCGAACAGCCGGGCGGTGTAGGTGGTCCGGGGCCGTACGGGTATGCCCCAGAACCCGTCGTTGGCCACCCCGGCCCGGCTGCCGGCGCCGGTGCCGCTCGGCAGCACGACCTTGAGGGAACGCTTGAGGACGTCGTTGAGGGGCGTGGTGGTGTCGAGCGCGAGGGTCGTCCCGCCTACGGCGGACCAGTGCACGGGTGCGCTGTCGCCGGCCATCATCGAGCGGTTCTGCACCAGCTCGGCGTAGATGCCGCCCTCGCCGGAGTGGTTGATGTCCTCGAACATCAGCCCGGGCAGGATGGGGGAGACGGCGTGCGCGGGGTGGGCGACGTCCACGCTCAGCAGCGGCGTCGTGGTCTCCACCGGCACTCCGGCCAGCGTCGCCACCTGATCGGAGGTGAGGGCGGTCGGGAACAGCTGTACGTCGTCGATCAGGCCGTGCCACTGGTCCACGTGCCCGCCGCCGTAGAGCGCCCGGCCGATGGCGGTGTCGCCGGTGCCGGCCCAGCCCGCGGTGTAGGCGGTCTCGCCTTCCAGGACGCCGTTGACGTAGAGGCGGGTGACACCGGCCGAGGGGTCGCTGACGCCGACCAGGTGGGTCCAGACGCCGGCGGTGGGAGCCGAGGCGGCGGCCGCCACGGCGGCGTTCTGGGTGGCGTCCGAGTCGAGCCGGGCGAAGGCGAAGGTGCCGGTGTCGTCGCGCAGCCCCAGGTAGAAGGAGCTGACGACCTTGCCGTCGATGCTCACGGCGGTCTGGTAGCCGCCCAGTTGACCGAGGTTGACCCAGGCGGCCACCGAGAACGCCTTGGACGTGTCGACGACGGGCCCGGACGCGGTGGCGTTGCCGCCGGCCGTGAGACTCAGGCTGTGGGCGCCGACCTTGCCGCTGTCCCAGGCGGCCGCTCCCTGGAGCGTGGCGGTGTGGGCGTTGCCGGACGAGTCGGCGGCGGAGGTGCCGGAGCCCTCGTCGAAGCTCCAATGCGCGGCCGCGGCGGGGAGGTCGACGGCAGCGGCGTCCGTGGTCGTGCCCGAGCGTTCGGCGGCCGAGGCGGGAGCGGAGGCGGCGAAGGTCCCGGCCAGGGACGCGGCACCGAGAGCTGTCAGGACGGTCCTGCGGGACGGTCCGGGTTGTGAGGGCATGCGGAAGTTCCTTTGTTCATCTGTGCAACGGACGGAGCGACGGGGGGCCGGGAGCAGCCGGAGGGTGTCCTCGCGCAGCGGGTGGGTCCGCCTGCGGTGGGGAGCGAGCGCGGGCCCGTCGGAGGGGAGGGCCGACGGACCCGCGGTGACTCCGTCATCCGGTCAGGGGGCGATGTCCCACTGCTGGCAGGCGTTGTCGAGCTGCTGCCACTGGCGGACCGCGGTGCCGTTGGTCGTCCCGCAGTTCGCCACGTCGAGCGCCATGCCGGTGTTGACGTTGGTGAGGGTGTAGTGACTGCCGGCCTTGGTCACGTCCCACTGCTGGCAGGTGTTGCCGAGGGAGGCCCACAGTTGGACGGCCGTGCCGTTGCTCTGTGTGCAGTTCTTGTCGTCCAGGACCGTGCCGCTGTTGACGTTGCTGATGGTGTAGTGGCCGTTGCCCGCACTGGCGAACTTCCACTGCTGGCATGTGTTGCCGAGCGAGGCCCAGATGTCGACCGAAGTCCCGTTGGCGGTACCGCAGTGCACCGCGTCCAGCACCTTGCCGGAGTTGGTGTTGGTCAGGCGGTAGGCGGTGCCGGCGACGGGGAAGGTGGCGGCCGGGGTGGTGTAGCCGACGGAGGTGATGTTGGCCTGTACGGCGTTGTCGGCGGCGTCGGTCGGGTAGCCGGAGGTCATGACGCCCTCGAAGAAGGAGCCGTCGGATCCGTTGCTGTTGTCACCGCCGGTGCCGAGGACGATGGCACCCTCCAGGTGCATCGGGGTGTATCCGCCGAGGTTGGGCAGGGCCCCGTTGTACCAGGTCGTCAATGAGCCCGACTGTGCGTTGCCGCCCTTGATCGCGTAGGTCGTCGTACCGTTGTTCTTCTCCAGGGCGGTGACGAACTCACTGGAGTTGCCCTTGTTGTTCGAGTTGGCTCCGTTCCCTCCGAAGAACAGCCCGTTCTCCAGGTCGGCCTCGACCCAGGGGCCCGATCCGGCGCCGGAGCACGAGAACCAGCACTCCGTGCCGAAGTTGATCGCGTCCATGTGGCCGTTACCGGTGTCGTTGCCGGACGTCTCGGCGTTGCCGTAGTCGAAGCAGCACCGGTTGTTCACGTGGTGGCCGCTGGTCACCATGTACGCGCCCTCGGGGGAGCTGCCGGTGGCGATGCCGGTGGTGCTGTTGTCGCGGTAGCCGACGCCGGCGGAGACGAAGACGCCGTACGCCGCGTGGCCGCCGACCGTGACCGGCAGGGCGTTGGCGATCGCGCCGACGTCCTGTCCGCCGTTGCCGCCCGGCCCCTCGATGGTCAGATCGTTGTGGTTCGCGCTCTGGTCGTAGATCTTGGTGATGACGCAGGTCGTGCCGGAGCAGAAGGAGTCCTGCGCCGCGGCGTTGGCGTAGCCGCCGGCGCTGAGGACGCCGATGTTGGTGGTCGCGCCGTCCGAAGCGCGCTTGACCTGGTAGAGGGAGCCGTTGTACGAGGCGTAGAGCGCTCGTGTGGTGCTGTGCGCCGCGGCGCACGGTGTCCCCGCGGAGGCGTAGATGTCGCAGGGCAGGGACGAAGCGGCCTGGGCCGTGCCCGCGACGCCGACGATCCCGGCGAGGATCCCCCCGATCAGGGTGAGCACCGCACCCACTGTCAGCAGGAGCCCTCTCAGGCGCCGGCCTGTCACTCGAGCTTTCACTGTGAACCTCTTCCGTCGTTGGTTCTTCTCTCGTCCGGCGCCGCAGGCTCCGGGAGACTCGATGTGGGCGCTAACAATGCGAACTCTCGGGTGTCGTCACTCGGTCGAGCGGCACGGGAAGGGCGATGAGGGAGAAGGCCGGACTGCGCACTGCGTTGGCCGGTCGGTGTCGCTCCGCGCATCACAGCAGGTCAGAGCGGTGTAGTGAGGCGGCCTCGCGACCTGTGCGGGTGCCGTTCTCGCGTGTCGGCGAATGAACGATCGGTTCCGCGCCCCCGTCTTTTTACGGCCGGATGAATAGCGGGTCAACACCGTTGAACAGTCAAGAGTGCGGAAACAAAACCTGTGCAGTCTGTTTACCCGGGTGCGCGGCCGCGCTGTAAGTGATCTTGAACGGGGAGGTAATGGCAGGTCAGAAGGGTTAGACGGAAAGGCATAGGGGTCGCAAAAACGCGAAAGTGAGACCTCGGGACAACCTTGACCCCCGCAGATTGTGTGCGCTAACAATTCGGCACGACGTGCTCCTCCCACCGGAGAAGTAACCGATCGGAAACGTGACGGCGCGTGAGGAGGCGGAGCATGGACGGGGATCGCGCACCGGTGATGGCGGACGTCGCCAGGATCGCGGGTGTCTCGCACCAGACCGTCTCCCGGGTCCTCCACGATCACCCGAACGTGCGGGCCACCACCCGGGAACGGGTGCTCGCAGCCGTCCGCGAACTCGGCTACCGGCCCAACGCCGCCGCCCGCACCCTGGCGACACGCCGCACCCGCACCCTGGGTGTGATCAGCTTCAACACCACGCTGTACGGCCCCGCTTGCATGCTCTACGGCATCGAGCAGGCGGCCAGACAGCACGAGTACTTCGTCACCGTGGCCGCGGTCGGCACGCTCGACCGGCGTTCGGTACTGGACGCCGTCGACCGGCTGCGCAATCAGGGCGTGGAGGGCATCCTCGTCATCGCGCCGCAGACCGCGGCGGTGGGCGCACTGGCGAACGTGCCGCCGGACGTCCCCCTGGTCGCGGTGGGCTGCGGCACCCACACCGCGCTGGCCTCGGTCGCCGTGGACAACGAGGCGGGTGCCGAACTGGCCACCTCCTATCTGCTCGACCTCGGCCATCGCACGGTGCACCACCTGGTCGGGCCGCGTTCATGGCTCGACGCGCAGGAGCGCGAGGCCGGCTGGCGCGGCGCCCTGGAGAAGCGGGGCGCTCCCGTGCCCCAGGCGCTGGCCGGCGCCGACTGGACCGCCCGTACCGGGTTCGAGCACGGCCGACGGATCGCCGCCGACCCCGAGGTCACCGCGGTGTTCTGCGCCAACGACCACATGGCCCTCGGCCTGCTGCGGGCCCTGCAACAGGCCGGGCGCCGGGTACCCGAGGACATCAGCGTCGTAGGTTTCGACGACATGCCGGAGACCGAGTACTTCGGCCCGTCGCTGACCACCGTCCGCCAGGACTTCGACGAACTCGGCCGGCGTGCCCTGCGTGCGCTGATCGAGATCGTCGGTGATCCGGACGCCGGGATCCCGGCGTCCGGCGACAGACCCCACCTCGTCATCCCGCCCAGCCTCGTGGTGCGGACCTCGGCGACCCGCCCGCGACACCGAACGGAAAGCCCGACATGACAGACCCCCGCTAACGCCCTGCCGCCAACCTTCTTGCCGACAAGGCATGTTGAACCGGACGCCGTACTGAGCATCGCCGCACCGACCGTGAGAGGTCGGCCGTGACGTCCACGAGGTACGACAGCTCCACCTCGGCCCACCGCCCCGAGCGGCCGGCCCCTCCTGAGCCCTGAGTCATCGTCAGGCATCCCGCGCCCTCGCCGCGCTCACTCCGAATGAGCCCCCCGCCCGGCGACCACGGCGCCCTACGCGACGTACCGCTTCCAAGCGGCCGCACCCGTCCCCGCCTCCCCGGCACCGGCATGCCCGTGCACCGGTGTGCTTTCCCAGCGTTCCCACCCGTTCCCACCTGTTCCGAGACACCCACCAGACATCAACACGCCTAGAAGGGCGCTGATCACCCATGATCCGAAACAGAAGGTCCCGTACCCTGGTCACCGCGACCGCCGTGCTCCTCTCGCTCGCCGCCGCCGGCTGCTCCAAGAACGCGGGCGGCTCCGACGCCACCGGCTCGACCGGTACGAAGGCCGCCGCCCCGGTCGCGCTGGCCGGTTCGGTCACCTTCAACCAGGCGAACCTCGCCAAGCTGGACGCGGCGCTGAAGTCGGCGCTGGCCGGCAAGGACCTGTCCAAGGTCGACATCGCGATGGTCGTGAACGTGGCCGCCGACTACTGGAAGGCCGGTCAGGTCGGCTTCCTCAAGGGCTGCTCCGACCTCGGCATCCCGAAGAGCAAGTGCACCTACTTCGCCCCGCCGAACGGCAAGCTGACCGAGCAGAACTCCGAGCTGGAGACGCTGCGTTCGCAGGGCGTCACCGGCTACTCGATCTCCGCGATCGACCCGACCTCCGCCGCGGGCACCATCCACACCGACGTCCAGAAGGGCATCGGCGTCCTGGCGATCGACTCGCCGCTGCCGGGCACCGACGCCGCCTCCCTCTACCTGGGCACCCCCAACTACACCGCCGGCTTCCAGGCGGGCACCGCCATGAAGCAGGTCCTCGGCGGCAAGGGCAAGGTGGCCATCCTGGTCGGCTCGCTCACCGCGTCCAACGCCACCCAGCGCATCCAGGGCTTCGAGGACGCGCTCAAGGGCACCAAGATCACGGTCGCCCAGAAGGTCAACGACAACCTCCAGGCCAGCACGGCCACTTCGGACGCCGAGACCATCCTCGCCAACAACCCGGACGTCAACGGCCTCTACGGCGTCTACTCCTACGACGGCCCCGCACTGGCCCAGGCCGTCACCTCGGCGGGCAAGACGGCCTCGGTGCACATCGTCTCCGACGACTCCGACGCCCAGACGCTGAAGTTCATCAAGTCCGGCGTGATCTCCGGCACCGTCGTGCAGATGCCGTACCAGCAGGGCTACACCGGGGCGTACATCCTGGCCGCGGAGAAGGTGCTCGGCAAGGACAAGACGATGGCGCTCGTCAAGCCCTACCTGGAGAAGGACGGTTCGACCCTGAGCTCCGGCGTGGGCCTGGTCACCCAGTCGGACCTGAGCGACTACCAGGCCCTCGAGTCGAAGCTCGGGATCGGCTGAGCATGACGGCCACGAAGAACGCCCCGGGCCGCGCGGTCACCGCACGGCTACGGGGGGTGCACAAGTCCTACGGACCGGTGCGCGTCCTGGACCTGCCGGAACTCGACCTGTACGCCGGCCAGGTGGTCGGCGTGGTCGGCGAGAACGGTGCCGGGAAGTCCACGCTGATGGGCACCCTGGCCGGATCGGTCCACCGGGACGGCGGCGAGATCCTGATCGGGGGCGAGCCCCTGGTCGCCGGATCCACCGAGGCCGCGGGTCAGCTCGGTGTCGCCATGGTCTCCCAGGAGTTCCCGCTGGTCGGCCAGCTGTCGGTGGCCGAGAACCTGCTCCTCGGCCGCCGCCCGCGCGAGTCGAGGCGCCGGGTGCTGGTGGACCGCGCCGCACAACGGGCCGAGGCGAAGGCGATGCTGGCGGAGATCGGCCTGTCCGCCGAGACCATAGGAGTCGGCCGGGAGGTGCGCACCCTTCCGGTGCCGACCCGCCAGATGATCGAGATCGCGAAGGCCTGGGGCCGCGAACCCAAACTGCTGATCCTGGACGAGCCGACCTCCTCCCTGGGGCCCGTCGAGGCCGAGATGGTGCTGGGCCTCGCGCGGCAACTGGCCGAACGCGGCGGCACGGTGCTGTTCATCGGGCATCGTCTCGACGAGGTGCGCGAGATCAGCGACCGCGTTCTGGTGCTGCGCAACGGCAGGCTGGTCGCCGACCTCGAACCGGCCGAGGCCACCGAGGAACGGCTGATCCGCGAGATGGTCGGCGGCGAGGTCGCCCAGGGCGAACCCAAGGCACCGCCGGCGACGAGCCCGGTCCTGCTGCAGGTCGAGAGCCTGACCGCGGACGGTCTCGGACCCGTCGACCTGGAGGTGCGCGAGGGCGAGATCCTCGGCGTGGCCGGGCTGATGGGCTCCGGCCGCAGCCGCCTGGTCCACACGATCGCCGGCGCACAGCCCGCCACGGGCGGCCGGATGCGGCTGGGCGGCGAGTCCTACCAGCCACGGGGCGCCGGTGACGGCGTGGAGGCCGGGATCGCGCTGATCCCCGAGGACCGCAAGGAACAGTCACTGGTCCTGTTCGCCTCGATCCGGTCCAACGTCGTCGTCTCGGTGCTCAAACGGATCAGCACCCGCGGACTGCTCGGCCCGGGCCGCGAACGCGCCGAGGCGCGGAGGATCACCGAGAACGTCAACGTGCGGATGCAGTCCGTGGAGCAGCCGATCGGCTCGCTGTCCGGCGGCAACCAGCAACGCGCCATCTTCGGCCGGGCGTTCGCCGCCGAACCGCGCCTGCTGCTGCTCGACGAGCCCACCCGTGGCGTGGACGTCGGCGCGAAGGCGGAGATCTACAAGCTGATCGACCAGGCGGCGGAGCAGGGCATGGGGATCGTGGTCGCCTCCTCCGAACTGGAGGAACTGCTGTGGATCTGCCACCGCATCGCGGTGATGAACCACGGGCGGGTGGCCACGGTCATCGACCGGGCCGACGCCACCAAGGAACGGATCATGACGGCCGCGGCCGGTACCGCTCCTCTCGAGACACACCAAGTGACGAACGGAGTTACAGCATGAGCGCGCCGAGCACGCTCGCCCCGAACCAGGTCGCGCCGCCGTCCCGTTCGGCCGCGAAGACCCTCGCCCGCAGACTCGCCGCCTCCCCGGAGGCCGGCGTGATCATCGCCTGCGTGGTGGTGTTCGTGTTGATCGCCGCCAACGCGGAGACGTACACGGCGGTGGGCAACCTCCAGGTGATGGGCCGCGACCTGTCGCAGGTCGGCATCCTCGCGATCGGTGAATCCCTGGTCATCCTGACCGGCGGCATCGACCTGTCCGTGGGCGCGCTGGCCGGCCTGGCCGGCATCCTGGCCGGCTGGATGAACGTCAACGAGGGCCTGCCCGCGCCCGTCGCGATCCTGCTCACGCTGGTGATCACCGCAGGCGTCGGCCTTTGGCACGGCGTCATGGTCACCCGCCTGAACGTGCCGCCCTTCGTGATCACCCTGGTCACCTACACCGTCGCGCAGGGCACGGCGCTCGCGATCACCAGCGGTTCGCCCATCAACGACCTCGACCCGATGTTCAGCAGCCTGAGCCAGTACTACGTCGGTGAAGTGCCGGTCCCCGCACTGTTCTTCGTCGGCGCGGCCGTCGTCGCCTGGTTCGTGCTGGAGCGCACCTACGTGGGCCGGCAGATCTACGCGGTCGGCGGCAACAAGGAAGCCGCCCGGCTCGCGGGCATCCCGACCGGCCGCCGGATCACCTCCACCTACGTCGCCAGCGCCACCCTTGCCGGTGTCGTCGGCATCCTGGTGATCGGCCGTATGAACGTGGCCGACCCCTCCGTCGGCGCGGGCTGGGAACTGACCGCGATCGCCGCCGCGGTGGTCGGCGGGATGTCGCTCTCCGGCGGCGAGGGCCGTATCGCCGGCATCGCGGCCGGCGCGATCCTGCTGGAGTTCATCACCAACGGCCTGCTCGCCCTCAAGGTCAGCCCGTACGACCAGCAGGTGGTGCAGGGAGCGGTCCTCGGCGTCGCCATCCTGCTCGACCGGGCGCGCGCCCGCTACTTCGGCAAGAGCCGGGCTTAGCGCCTCGGCCCACTCCACCGAACCGGACGCAGTCGCCGGCTCGTTGTCCCCGGAAGACCGAACACTGATCGACATATCGAATACCCCTGTGTGAAGGAGGCTGATGGTGAACACCGGAAACGAGCCGAACGGGAACCCGGAACCGTGCGTCGTAGGAGTCGACTTCGGGACGCTGTCCGGACGGGCCGTGGTGGTCCGGGTGCGCGACGGCGCGGAGTTGGGGACGGCCCAGCACGAGTACCCGCACGCGGTCCTGGACCGTGAACTGCCGGACGGCACCCGGCTGCCTCCGGACTGGGCCCTGCAGGTGCCGTCGGACTACATCGACGTACTGCGTCACGCGGTGCCGGCGGCCCTCGCCCGCGCCGGAGTGGCGCCCGAGCAGGTCATCGGCATCGGCACCGACTTCACCGCCTGCACGATGGTGCCGACGCTGGCCGACGGCACGCCCCTGTGCGAACTGTCCGAGTACACCGGCCGCCCGCACGCCTACGTCAAGCTGTGGCGCCACCACGCCGCCCAGGCGCAGGCCGACCGCATCACCACGCTGGCCGCCGAACGCAAGGAGCCCTGGCTCCAGCGGTACGGCGGGAAGATCTCCTCGGAGTGGGAGTTCGCCAAAGCACTGCAGGTCCTTGAGGAGGACCCGGAGATCTACCACCGCATGGAGCGGTGGGTGGAGGCGGCGGACTGGATCGTGTGGCAGCTGTGCGGCACGTATCTGCGCAACGCCTGCACCGCCGGATACAAGGGCCAGTACCAGGACGGCGCCTACCCCTCCCAGGCCTACCTGGAAGCGCTCGCCCCCGGCTTCGCCGACTTCGTGCCGGAGAAACTGGAGCACCCGATCGGTGCGTTGGGCGCGAAGGCCGGGCACCTGACGGCCGAGGCCGCGGCCTGGACGGGACTGCCGGAAGGCATCGCGGTGTGCGTGGGCAACGTCGACGCGCATGTCACCGCACCCGCCGCCGGTGCGGTGGAGCCGGGGCAGATGGTGGCCATCATGGGCACCTCGACCTGCCATGTCATGAGCTCGGACCAGCAGGGCACGGTGCCCGGGATGTGCGGTGTCGTCGACGGCGGCATTCTGCCGGGCCTGTGGGGCTACGAGGCCGGGCAGAGCGGCGTCGGTGACATCTTCGGCTGGTTCGTGCGCACCGGGTTCCCCTCCTCGTACGCCGAGGAGGCCGCCGCCCGCGGCCGCGACGCGCACGAGCACCTGACCGCCCTCGCGGCCGGGCAGAAGGTGGGCGAGCACGGCCTGATCGCCCTGGACTGGCACAGCGGCAACCGCTCGGTGCTGGTCGACCACGAGCTGAGCGGTGTGGTCGTGGGACTGACCCTCTCGACCCGGCCCGAGGACGTCTACCGTGCGCTGCTGGAGGCCACCGCCTTCGGCACCCGGACCATCATCGAGGCCTTCGAGGCGTCCGGGGTACCGGTCGACGAACTGATCATCGCGGGCGGTCTGATGAAGAACGCCCTGCTCATGCAGATCTACGCCGATGTCACCCGCCGACCGCTGAGCATCATCGGCTCGGCTCAGGGGCCGGCTCTCGGCGCGGCCATGCACGCGGCGGTGGCGGCCGGGGCGTACCCCGACATCCAGGCCTCCGCACGGGCCATGGGCAAGGCCGACCGGGGCGTGTACCAGCCGGACCCCGAACGCGCCGCGGCCTACGACCGCCTGTACGCCGAATACCGGCTCCTGCACGACTACTTCGGCCGCGGCACCAACGACGTCATGCACCGCCTGCGCGGTATCCGCGCCGAGGCGTCCGCCTGAGCGCTCCAGCCGCCCCTACCGCACGCCGCTCCCCTCGAAAGGAACCCCGTCATGACCGCATCCGAAGGACCGTCGACCGGCCAGGAGATCTGGTTCCTGACCGGCAGTCAGGGCCTGTACGGCGACGACACGCTGCAGCAGGTCGCCCACCAGTCACGGCAGATCGCCGAGCGGCTCGACGCCGCGTCCCAGATTCCCCTGCGGATCGTGTGGAAGCCGGTGCTCACCGACGCGGAGTCCATCCGGCGTCTGTGCCTTGAGGCCACCGCCTCCGACACGTGTGTCGGCGTCATCGTGTGGATGCACACGTTCTCCCCGGCGAAGATGTGGATCGCCGGGCTCAGCGCCCTTGACCGGCCGGTGCTGCATCTGCACACCCAGTACAACCTGTCGCTGCCCTGGTCGAGCATCGACATGCATTTCATGAACCTCAACCAGGCCGCCCACGGTGACCGGGAGTTCGCCCACATCGAGTCCCGCGTCGGCGTCAACCGCAAGATCGTCGCCGGTCACAGCACGGACCCGCGGGTCGTGCGGCGCGTCGCCGCTTGGGCCCGGGCCGCCGCCGGCCGGCACGCGGCACGCACCCTGCGGCTGGCCCGCTTCGGGGACAACATGCGCGACGTGGCCGTCACCGAGGGCGACAAGGTCGAGGCACAACTGCGGTTCGGGTTCTCGGTGAACACCTACGGGGTCAACGACCTGGTCGCCGTGGTCGACGCGGTCGAGGACAAGGCGGCCGCCGAACTGGCCGGCGAGTACGTGGAGTTGTACGACGTGGTGCCGTCCTTGCGTCCGGGCGGCATCCGGCACGACTCGCTGCTGTATGCCGCCCGCCAGGAACTCGGCCTGCGCACCTTCCTCACCGAGGGCGGCTTCACCGCCTTCACCACCAACTTCGAGGACCTCGGCGGGCTGCGCCAGCTGCCCGGCCTGGCCGTCCAGCGCCTGATGGCCGACGGCTACGGCTTCGGCGGCGAGGGCGACTGGAAGACCTCCGCGCTGCTGCGCACGATGAAGGTCATGGGCGCCGGACAATCCGGTGGCACCAGTTTCATGGAGGACTACACCTACCACCTGGGCCCCGGCACCCCCCGCATTCTCGGCGCCCACATGCTGGAGGTCTGCCCCTCGATCGCCGCCGACCGCCCCAGCTGCGAGATCCACCCGCTGTCCATCGGCGGCCGCGAGGACCCTGTCCGTCTGGTCTTCAACGCGGCCGAAGGCCCCGCTGTGGTCGTCGGTCTGGCCGACCTGGGCGACCGCTTCCGGCTGACCGCGAACGCCGTCGACGTCATCGCCCCGAGCCAGCCGCTGCCCCAGCTCCCGGTGGCCCGGGCGGTGTGGACGCCGCGCCCCTCGCTGGCGGAGTCGGCGGAGAGCTGGCTGCTGGCCGGTGCCCCGCACCACACCGTGCTCAGCTCGGCCGTCGACGCCGAGACGCTGAGCGACTTCGCCGCGATGACCGGTGTCGAACTGCTCACCATCGACGAGAACACCAGCACCGAGCAGTTCGCCAAGGAGATCCGCTGGAACGCCGCCTACCACCGACTGGCCCAGGCCCTGTGACCGCCGCCCCGAACAGCACCGAAGGAGACGACCGATGAGCGTGCGCGTCCGCGACGGTCTGCGCCGCGAGGTCCTGGAGGCGAACCTCGCCATCCCCCAGGTCGGACTCGCGACCCTGACCTGGGGAAACGTCAGCGGAGTCGACCGTGAGGCGGGCGTGTTCGTCATCAAGCCCTCCGGGGTGCCCTACGAGGCCCTGACGATCGACGACCTGGTGACGGTCCGCCTGTCCGACGGCGCGGTCGTCGGCGGCCACCTGCGCCCCTCCACCGACACCGAGACCCACCGCTGCCTCTACCTGGCGTTCCCGTCCGTCGGCGGGGTCACCCACACCCACTCCACCCACGCCGTCGCCTTCGCCCAGGCCCACCGCGACATCCCGGTCCTGGGCACCACCCACGCCGACACCTTCAACGGGCCCATACCGGTCACCCGCGACCTCACCGCCCAGGAGTGCGCGAAGGACTACGAGTACAACACCGGCCACGTCATCGTCGACCTGCTGGAGGCCCAGGACCAGCGGGCCGTCGAGGTCCCCGCCGCCCTCGTCGCCGGCCACGGCCCCTTCACCTGGGGCAGCACCGCCCGCAAGTCCCTCGAACACGCGATCATCTGCGAAGCCGTCGCCGACATCGCCCTCCACACCCTGTCCCTCAACCCGACCGCACCCCCACCCGCCCACCTCCTGCAACGCCACTACACCCGCAAACACGGCCCCGACGCCTACTACGGCAACCCGGAGGTGACGCTCCCCCAACCGTGACCAGGAGCCCGGGGCGGCCCCGTCAGGATCACGCGACCACCGCCGCTCGCACGCACAGCACGTCCGGCAGATGCGAGGCCAACTGCCGCCAGCTGTCGCCGTCGTCGGCCGAGGCGTACACCTCGCCGTTGCGGTTGCCGAAGTAGACGCCGGCCGGGTCCGCGTCGTCCGTGCACATCGCGTCCCGCAGCACCGTGCCGTAGTGGTCCTCCTGCGGCAGGCCCGCTGTGAGCGGTTCCCAGGTCTTGCCCGCGTCCGCCGTGCGGAAGACCCGGCATCGGTGACCGGCCGGGACACGGTCCGCGTCGGCGTTGATCGGGAAGACGTACGCCGTCTCGCCGCGGTGGGGATGGGCCGCCGCCGCGAACCCGAAGGTGGACGGCAGCCCCTCGCCGATGTCCGTCCAGTGCGCCCCCGCGTCGTCGCTCCTGTACACCCCCCAGTGGTTCTGGAGGTACAGGCGGTCCGGATCGGCCGCGTCCCGGGCGACCTTGTGCACGCACTGGCCGAACTCCGGGTTCGGGTCGGGCAGGAACACCGCGGAGACACCGGAGTTGGACGGCTCCCAGCTTGCGCCGCCGTCCCTGGTGCGGAAGACCCCCGCCGTGGAGACGGCCACCGTTACCGCGCGCGGGTCCCGCCTGTCGGTCAGGACGGTGTGCAGACCCTCACCACCACCGCCCGGCACCCATTTCGAGCGGGTCGGATGTTCCCAGAGCGGCCGGACCAGCTCGAAACTCTCCCCGCGGTCCTCGGAGCGGTACAACGCGGCCGGTTCCGTGCCCGCGTACACCACGTCCGGCTCGGCCGCCGCCGGGTGCAGCTGCCAGACCCGCTCCAGGGAGGCCCCGGTGTCCTTCGGGAACTTCACGGCGGGCTGCGCCGGCTCCGTCCAGGTGCGGCCCAGGTCGTCGGAGTGGAACACCGAAGGACCCCAGTGCGCGCTGTCGCCGCCGGCCAGCAGCCGCGGGCGCTCGCCCCGGGTGTCGATGGCGACCGAGTACACGGCCTGCGCGTTGAAATACGGGCTCTCGTCGAACTCCCAGGTGCCGCCTCGCTCGCGCCCGATGAACAGGCCTTTGCGCGTCCCCACGGCAAGCAGCTTCTCAGCCATACCGATCAACCTCCGTGACGTCTTTGTCCCAGACACCGGCCAGTCTGCACCCCGCCACTGACAGTCACCTCTGGAAGGAGCTCCATCGCAGGTCAGGGCGGGGATGGTAACCGGCCGCGGCGATTGACGGGTGGCTTTTGGGCAAGATGCCCGCGGCGCGTGGCGGCCGGTGGCACCGTCGTGACGGAGAACTCGCCGTGCGCCGTGAGCATCGAGGCCGGCTCTCCCGTATGGGAGGTCGGTCCGGCATGTTCGTGCGCCCGTCGCTCATGAGGAGGATGCCTTCGATGGCGTTCCGTGGTCCCAAGGTCTGGCTGTGGCGCTGGCGGCGCAATCCCCTCAGACGCCGCGCCGACGCCGTCGAGGCGTGGGTCGTGCTCGGTGCCTGGCTGCTCACCGTGGTGGCCGGGGTGCTCGCCGGTCTGGGGGTGAGCCGGGCGGTCGAGCACCAGCTGGCGCTGGAGCGCGTCGAGTGGCGGCCCGTCGTGGCCCGGCTCGCCGACCAGGCACCCGGCACGGCCGACCCGGGCACGTCGAGCGGTGAACGGGTGTGGGGGGAGGTGGCCTGGACCGGGGCCGACGGCTCGGCCCACACGGGCCAGGTGCGCGTCGATCCCGGCAGCACCCAGGGCACCCCGGTCACCGTCTGGACCGACGCCCGGGGCCGCCTCATGACCCAGCCCGCCACCGAGGGCCAGGCCCGGATCCGCGCCGCGATGATCGGCGTCCTGGTCGGCCTGAGCACCGCGGCCGTCCCCTTCGTGGGGGGCCGGGTCCTCCGCGGCCGCATGGAACGCCGCCGTCTCGACCAGTGGGACACGGACTGGGCGCATTTCGGGCCGCTGTGGGGCGGTAGGCGGGCCGACGGGAGGTAGCACCGGCGGGGCTTGCGGTGCAGGCAACGCCGCCCGGGACGGGACGTGGGCGACACCTCGCGGACCGCAACCCGGGACCTCTTCGCCCCGCCGGTGGGTCAGGCCCCTACGCGCTCCCCAGCACCTCCCCGCAAGCCCGCACCAACCGCTCGTCGTCCAGCACGTCTTGGCTGCCGTGTCCGCCGGACGTCGATGCCAGATGCCGTCGCCGAGCCGTCAGTTCCGCCCGAAAAAGAGCGTGAAGGGGCTCTCCGTCAGGGCCCAGGGCGGCGAGGCAGGCGGTGATGGTTCGGCGGGTGCGCGCATTGTGCGTCCAGGCCGTCCGCAGGACCGGCGCGGCGAGCTCGCCGTCCCCGGAGATCCGCCACACCGCACACGCGGCGGACACCCGCTCCCACAGATCCTCCGCCAGGATCATCCGCCGCAACTCCGGGAGCGCCCCGCCGGCCTTCGTCCCGAGTCGCGCCAGCGCCCCCGCGGCCGCTCGGCGCCGAGGTCTCCCGTCCGCCAACTCGCCGGTCAGCACCGGCAGTACGGCCGACGCGTCCCCTTCCACGGACCACAGCGCCCGCGCGGCGACCGCCGCGTACTCCGTCTCCAGCAGCTCGCGCAGCACGGGTGCGACCAGGGAGGGCGCCGCACTTCCGAACGCCTCCAGAGCGCGCACAGCCGCCTCCACCACGGCGTCCCGCGACCGCGACCGCACCGGCAGGCTCCGCAGAAGCCGCAGCACTTCCGGGACGGCCTCGGCGTCGCCCAGCGCGGTGAGCGCCGACAACAGCGGCACGGCCCGTTCGAAGGTTCCGGCGGAGTCCGGCGCGACCTCGCCCAGCCGTCGGCGCAGTGCGGGCGCGAGCGGGGCCGCTCCAGGGCCCAGATGGCCGATCACATGGCCCAGATCGTCGGGTACGTCCGGACCGGCCAGCACCTCCGCCAGCGCCGGTGTCGCCCGGGAGTCCCCGCTCCTGGCAAGGGCCTTGAGCGGACCGCCCAGTGCCGGTGTCCCGCGCTCCCTGCGCCGTATCCACAAATCGGGCCGGGAGGTCACCAGGGCGGCCAGGTCGTCGGCGGCGGGTGCGGCCAGACCGAACAGCTCCTCCAGGACCGACACCGCGGCGTCACGCAACCGGCTCTCCTGCGCCGCCAGTTGAGCGCCTATCAGGGCGACGGGCTCGGCCCAGTCGGCGCGCCACTCGCGGAACAGCCCCGCCGACATCCACACGGCGTTGCACCGGTCCACGGCGTCCGGACTGGTCAACTGGCCCGTCAGAAGGGCAGTCCGCTCGTCGAGCCGGTCGCCGAGCCCGCGGTGCAGGGCCCGCAGCAACTGCGAGCCCTCCTCGTCCGAGGGCCGCAGCCGTCGCAGCCGGCTCGCGAGGGTGTCGGAGTGGGGGCAGTCGACGCCCTGGCGTCTGGTGGAACGCCGCGCGGACCGCTCTCTGAGCAGTGCGACGGCGATCGTCACCAGGTCGGGCGGCAGCCGGTCGGGGGCGCAGTCGGCGAGCCGGCCGAGGGCGGCGAGGCGCAGCCCGGGTTCGTGGGGCGCCGAGGTCTGTGCCGTCAGCAACTCCAGCGCACCGGCCGCGTGCCCGGGATGCCGCCGTACGAAAAGGCCCAGGCTCTCGGTGAGGGCGTGCAGGACCCGCTCGTCCCGCTCCAGCGCGCAGCGCTCCCGCAACAGATCGAGCACGCGGGCCGGTTCGTCCAGGAACCGCACGAGAGCCTCCGGGGCGGCCCGGCGGACGGAGGGGTCGGCGTCCCCCGCCAGCCGGACGAACACCTCGGCGCCGACGCACACCTCGACCCGGGCCCGCGCGCGGAGTCCGCCCTCGGCGCCGTCCTGCGGGCTCGCGCTCTCCGCCCCGATGCTGACGACGAGTTCGACGATGCCGGCCCGGTCCTCGACCTCCCCGCTCGCCGCGAGCGCGAGCAGAAACGGAACGCAGGCCAGGGTCGAGTCGTACACGTCTCCCTGGTGGTGCACGGCGCCGTACATCCCGTCGAGGGCGGTCTCCCGCTCGACCGGGTCCGCGGAGGCGAGCCCCCGCAGCAGTCCGGGCACGTCCGCCGCACTGCCGTACGCATGCCGCAGCGAAGCCCAGTCGACCTCGTCGATCCCCGTGAACACGTTGTCCTCCCCAGGCGAAGTACCAACTGATCGGAGTCTGCACCACGGGACGGACAACGAAGCGGAATCAGCGTGTGACGGTGAGCGATCCGGACAGGGAGGTGGTCCGGATTTCGCCGACCGGCCCCGGAACAAGCTCAGTTGTCGCCCGGCAGTGCCCTCCGGAGGACCGCGTCCACGTCCGCCCCGTCGGGCAGCGTGCCGAAGGCGTGGCCCCAGTCGCCGCCCAGCCGGGTGGCGCAGAAGGCGTCGGCGACCGCGGGCGGGGCGTGCCGGACGAGGAGGGAGGCCTGGAGGGTGAGGGCCATGTGCTCCACCAGTCGGCGGGCACTCGACTCGGACGCCGTGGTCAACAGGCTCTCGAGGCGGGCGACGGCCCTGTCCAGTCGGGCGTCCGCCCCCTGGGCCAGGGCGAGTTCGCCGAACAGCGCCTGGGCGGTGCCCGGCTCACGGCGCAACGCGCGCAGGACGTCGAGGGCGTTGACGTTCCCGGAGCCCTCCCAGATCGACAGCAGGGGCGCCTCCCGGTAGTGCCGGGGCATGCCCGAGTCCTCCACGTACCCGTTGCCCCCGAGGCACTCCAGGGCCTCCGCGGTGAAGGCCGGACCCCGCTTGGTGACCCAGTACTTGCCGACCGCGGTGGCGATTCGGCGGAACGCCTGCTCGCCGCTGTCCCCGCGCACGGCCCGGTCGGCTGCGCCCGCCAGCCGCAGCGTGAGGGTGGTGGCGGCCTCGGACTCCAGCGCCAGATCGGCCAGGACGTTGCGCATCAGCGGCTGGTCGATCAGCCGGGCGCCGAACGCGCCGCGGTGCCGGGCATGGTGACCCGCCTCGACGAGCGTTTTGCGCATCAGGGTCGCCGACATCATCACGCAGTCCAGCCTGGTGCAGTTGACCATCTCGATGATCGTCTTGACGCCCTGGCCCTCGGGGCCGACCAGCCAGGCCACGGTCCGGTCGAACTCGGGCTCGGAGGAGGCGTTCGACCGGTTGCCGAGCTTGTCCTTGAGGCGCTGGATGCGGAAGGTGTTGCGGCTGCCGTCCGGCAGGACGCGCGGGACGAGGAAGCACGACAGCCCGCCGGGCGCCTGCGCCAGCACCAGGAACACATCGCACATCGGCGCCGACGTGAACCACTTGTGCCCACGCAGGGTGTACACCCCGGACTCCGCGGTGGGCGTGGCCGTCGTGGTGTTCGTCCGGACGTCGGAGCCGCCCTGCTTCTCGGTCATCCCCATGCCCGCGAGCAGGCCCCGCTTCTCGGTGGGCACCCTGAGCTCCGGCTCGTACTCCCGGCCGGTCAGCAGGGGTTCGTAGACCTTCGCCAGCTCCGGCTCCCTGCGCAGCGCCGGGATCGCCGCGTACGTCATGGACGTGGGACAGCCGTGGCCGGCGTCCGTGTGTCCCCACACCAGGCCGCCTGCCGTGCGGGCGACATGGGCGCCGGTACGGTCCTCCGCCCACGGTGTGCCGGCCAGGCCCTCGGCGACGGCGGTCCGCATCAGGTGATGCCAGCTCGGGTGGAAGTCGACCTCGTCGACCCGGTTGCCGTACCGGTCGTGCGTGCGCAGCACCGGCTCGTGCCGGTTGGCCTGATCCGCCCACTCCTGGGCCTCTGCACTGCCGGCCCGCAGACCGAGCCGCCGCAGGCCCTCCTCGGCCCAGTCGGCGCCCTCGCGGCGCAGCCCTTCCAGCAGGACGGGATCGTCGGAGGCGTCGTACGGGGCCAGGGGAGGGGGCTGGTTGGTCACGGCGTGGGTGGCGGCCTGTTCGGGCGCGGAGAGGGAGACCATGGAGTCCATGTTGCACTTGTCCTGCGACCGTAGCAATAGTGCAACAAGGAGGGAGCCGTACAGTACGTGCCCATGCGGAGGAACGTGTCGGAGCAGCCCGGTGAGGTCGACCTGCGGCCGTTGTCCGCGCGGTCGGTCGTACTGAGTCTGCTGCTCGGCGCGCACCCCCCGGAGATGGCGGTCAAGGACCTGGTCCGCGCGGTGGAGCCGTTCGGGGTCGGCGGCTCCACGCTGCGCGCCGCGCTCAGCCGGATGGTGAGCGCCGGTGACCTGCGGCGTGCCGACACCGTCTACGGCCTCAGCGACCGGCTGCTCGCCCGTCAGCGCCGCCAGGACGACTCCGTGCACCCCCGCACGCGCGCGTGGCGCGGCGACTGGGAGATGGTCGTGATCACGGCGACGGGCCGCAACCCGGCCGAACGCGCCGAACTGCGCGCGCGGCTGACCGCCCTCCGGCTCGCCGAGCTCCGGGAGGGCGTCTGGCTGCGACCCGCCAACCTGCTCCGACCGCTCCCGGACGACCTGGACGAGGTGGCCCAGCGCTGCATGGCCCGCCCCGGCGGTTCCGGCCCCGAGCTGGCCGCCGCGCTGTGGCCCCTCGACGGCTGGGCGGCCGACTCCCGGGCACTGCTCGCCCATGTCGCCCGCGCGGACCGGCCCGCGGACCGGCTCACCGGCTTCGCGGCGGTCGTACGCCAGCTGCTGACCGATCCCGTGCTGCCGCCCGAGCTCCTGCCGCCCGACTGGCCGGGCGCCGCACTGCGCTCCGCGTACGCGGACTACCAGGGCGAGCTGGCGGACACCGTCCCGCAGGGCCACCTGCGCACATGACACGGCGGCCGTGCGAAGCGCCGTGCGGGGACGCTTCGTACGGCCGCCTTCACCTGCCGAGCGGCTACCTGTAGGTGATGTCCGAGGTCGCGTACTTGCAGTACGTACTGTCGGGTCCGGAGCCGTTCGTGGTCGGCTCCTTGCCCGTGTTGTTCCCGATGTACTTCTGGCACGGGACGATCTTCTTGCTGGAGTCGCCCACGATCGTGATCTTCTTCAGGGTCGCGCTGTCGCCGTAGTTGGTGTTGATGCCGACGAGCTTGTTGCCCGAGTAGGTCGCCTCGATGGTGTTGAGGTTGATCGTCCGCTTGTACTGCGTGGAGCAGTTGCCGCAGGAGCGGACGAAGGTGCCGAAGTTCTGCACCGCGAAGTTCGAGACGTTGAGCGTGCCGGCGCCGTTGAACTGGAACACCTTGTCGCTGGCCGACTTCGCGCCACCGCCGGAGACGGTGTACACGTTCGACGACGAGGAGCCGCGGAAGGTCGCCGCGTCCTCGCCGACGTCCTCCCACCACACGTTCTGCAGCGTGCAGCTGCCCGCGCAGTGGATGCCGTCGGCGGCGGGAGCGCCGATGATGACGTTCTTCAGGACGGTGCCGGCGGCCAGGTTCAGGATCGGCCCCTGGTCCTCGTCCTGGCTGTCGCTGCCCAGGTCGCCCGTGCCGTACAGGCGCTTCATGCCGTAGTCCTTGGTGCCGGACAGCTCGATGGTCGAGGAGACCGCCTGGCTGCCGTTCGCGGTGGGCCAGGTGGCGGCGCTGGCCGTCGGCGTGTTGAGTGCCATGATCATGCCAACCGAGAGGCCGAGTGCGGCCATGGCGCCTGTCAGCGCGCGCCTGCGCGCGCGTGGACGTGCCGAAGAAGTCATGTCCCGAATCCTTCTTCCTTGTCGGGGGGTGGGGGTGGTCAGAGCTTTCCGGCGCCCGCGCCGCCGGTCACCGAGGCGACGACGGAGGAGGCGGGCTCGGCGGTGTAGCCGTACGGAGCGGTGGTGAAGGTGCCGACCTGGGAGACCTCGGTGGCGGCTCCGCCGAGGTCGTTGCCGCGCAGGTTGGCGTAGCCGTCCACATCACTGTTCCGGTTCGTGGTGACAGCGACTCCGGTGCTGCGGAAGACGTTGTTCTCCACGAGCATCTGGGCGCCCATGCGCGAATGCACCGCGGTCTCGGCGCCGACGACGTAGTTGTCGTAGAAGTGCCCGGTGCCGAAGCGCAGACTGGGGATACGCGAGTTGACGTTGTTGAACCAGTTGTGGTGGTACGTCACCTTCAGATGACCGGTGTCCTGGCTCGCGTTGTTGTCGCTGTGGCCGACGAGCGAGCCCTTGAAGTGGTCCTTGAAGGTGTTCCAGGACACCGTGACGTTGTCCGAGCCGTGGTTGATGTCCAGCAGCCCGTCGTAGTAGTCCTTGTCGTGATCGCGGTCCGCCGAGAAGGAGTTGTGGTCGATCCACACCTTCGTCGAGGCCTGCACCTCGATGCCGTCGGCGGGCGCGAGGGGCTTGCTGATGTTCAGGTTGCGGACCACGACGTTGGTGACCTTCTTCAGCCGCAGCCCGCCACCGGTGAACCCGGACGACGAACCGACGCCCAGCACCGTGGTGTTGGAGCCGACGTCGACCGTGCCGCTCAGCGAGATCAGGCCGTTGACCTTGACGACCTTCGCCGTGCTGCCGGTGACGGCCGTCTTGAAGGCGCTCAGCGTGGAGACGGTGACCGCGGAAGCGCTGCCTCCGCCGGTCGTTCCGGCGCCGAAACCGATGGGGGAGGTCTCGGCGGCCCCGGCCGGCTGCGGGACGGCCAGGGCGGCCGCCGTCGCGATCGCGGCCGCACCGGCGGCCAGAGCGGATCTTTGCGCGTGTGTACGTGGGGGGCGAGTACGCATGCGGGTGCGTCCCTTCATGGGGCCTGCGTGGTGCCAGGTCGGACATGTACGTGACGAATGTTCGTCATGTTGAACGACATGCAAGGTGCAGCTCCGCAATGTGAGGCCCTGCCGCCGCAGGACGGTTCACACTGCTGAACGGAACGTAGGGGGCAAGCGCTTTCTAGTCAACGCTTTGCGCAGAAGACATTCGGCCACCGATGCGGGGGAGGCGGGCGGCGGTGCACTCGAATTCTTTCGACGTGTGGGAGCGCTTCCATGAAAGCCATGTGCATGCCACCATGCTCGCCGGACGCTTCCCTTCCGAGAGATTTCCGAGAACTTCCGAGAGGGGCGAGTCGGTGACGACTCCACACATGCGTACGTTCGTCAGCGGCCCGGTGCTCACCTTGCTCGCCCTGGAACTCACGACTCACGCCCCCGCCCCGGCCGACGCGGACAACCGGGGCGCCCCCCTGCCGGGATGCTTCAGCCGCTCCGCCATCGGTCCGCTGATCGGCCGCGAACCGGACGCCGACCCTCCGATCGTCTCCGCCAAGGACCCGACGGTCTTCCGGTACAAGAACCGCCGGCCCGTCCGCATGACGACCGCGGACACCGCCGACGCGTGGAGTCTCGCCCACACGAGCTTCACTGACCGGGCGCAGGCGGCCGACGCGCCCCTGGCCTTCCTGGACGCCGACCCGAACATCGGCGACCGGTACGCGGCCGCGCCCAAGTCCTGTACTTCGCGCCCCGCAGGCTCTGGTGCATGGTCCACCGGACCGGTCCGCCGTCGTACTCGACGACAAAAGACCCGGTGGACCCGGGCAGTTGGAGCAGGGAGAGCAAGCGCCCGAGCTTCCGGCTGGACTTCTGGACGATCTGCGTCCGGAGCGACCGCTACCTCTTCTTCTCCGACGACTGCAGTCCCCAGTACCGGTCCCGGACCACCCGCGCTGGGTTCCCCAACGGCTTCCGCGGCACCAAGATCGTCCTGGGTGAGCCCCACCGCTTCGACCTGTTCGAGGCGTGCAACGTCCACCCCGTCGCCGGGACGAGGAAGTACCTGATGCCGGTGGAGGCCTGGGCCACCGGCTCCGACTGGCGCCGCTCCTCCCGCGCCTGGACCCCGAACGCCCTCATCCGCTCGAACAGCGTGACGTTCCCGGACGGCAGGGCTGTCCGGACCGAGGACTTCAGTCACGGCGAGACGATCCGCGACGGAGTCGGCCAGACCCTGACGATCGACCCCTGCCGGCTGCGCTGCCTCTACCAGGGCCCGGACCTGGCCGCGAGCGGCCACGACTCCCGACTGCCCTGGAAGCTCTCCCTGTCGACCCAGACGAACTCATCCTGCAGATCCTTACGAAAGAAAGGGGCAAGGACGTGTCCACCACCCCCAGGAGACCGCTGAGCTCGATACTGCTGGCTCTGCTGTCGTTACTCGCGGCGGCGCTCGTGGCCGCCCCCAGCGCGTCGGCGCGCACCGAGGCAGCCCCCGCGGCGACCCTCACCGAGATCACCAATTTCGGTACGAATCCCAGCAATCTCCAGATGTACCTGTACGTGCCGGACAACGTGACCGCACATCCGGCGGTCGTCGTGGCCGTGCACTACTGCACCGGCTCCGGACCGGCCATGTACAACGGCACCGAGTGGGCCCAACTGGCCAACACCTACGGCTTCGTGGTGATCTACCCCTCGGTCACGCGCTCCAGCAAGTGCTTCGACGTGTCCTCGCCGCAGGCGCTGAAGCGGGGCGGCGGCAGCGACCCCGTCGGCATCAAGTCGATGATCGACTGGACGGTGAACACCTACTCCGCCGACACCAGCAGGATCTACGCGACCGGCATCTCCTCGGGCGCGATGATGACGAACGTCCTGCTCGGCGACTACCCGGACGTGTTCGCGGCGGGCGCGGCCTTCTCCGGCGTCCCGTTCGGGTGCTTCGCGACGACGGACGGATCGGAGTGGAACAGCGCCTGCTCGGGCGGCACCGTCACCCACACCCCCCAGCAGTGGGGCGACCTGGTCCGCGCCGCCTACCCCGGTTACACCGGCACCCGGCCGCGCATGCAGGTGTGGCACGGCACCGAGGACGACGTGCTGCGTTACCCGAACTTCGGCGAGGAGATCAAGCAGTGGACGAACGTCCTCGGCGTCAGCCAGACGCCCGCCGCCACGGACACGCCGGTCTCCGGCTGGACCCGCACCCGCTACGGGGCCACCGGTGACCGGGCCCCCGTCGAGGCGATCAGCCTCCAGGGCGTCGGCCACAACCTCTACACCACCGGCATGGCCGCCCGCGCCCTCACCTTCTTCGGCCTCGACAGCTCCGGCCCGGCGCCCCAGCCCCAGCCGGGCGCCTGCAAGGTGACGGCGACGACGAACGCCTGGAACACCGGCCTGACGGCGTCTCTGACGATCACCAACACCGGCACGACCGCGATCAGCGGCTGGCAACTGGCCTTCACCCTCCCCGCCGGCCAGACCATCACCAACGGCTGGGGTGCCACGTACACCCCGGCCTCCGGGACGGTGACGGCGACGAACGCGACGTACAACGGCACGATCGCGCCGAACGCGAGTGTCGGCATCGGCTATCAGGCGAACCACGGCGGCAACAGCGCGGCGCCGGGTGGCTTCACACTCAACGGAACGGCCTGTACGGCGAGTTGATGTCACCGGCCATCGCGGTCCTCCGGCGGGATGTTCCGGCGCAGCGCGCGGGCGTCCCGCCGGACGGCGTGCCAGGAACGCAGCAGACCCCGCACCTGGTCGAGCAGTCCGGTGAGGGCGTACAGAAACACGGACACCACGCTTGCCGCGCCCAGGATGTCCAGGACGATCCGCGACTCCATGCTCGGGGCCTCCTCCGAGAGGGGGCGATCGGACCGAGCGCGAGCCGCAGGCGGGATGGCAGGTGTCTCAGGCCGACCACCCTGTACTGACGGTGATCAACTGAGGCCCTGCCGGCGTGCAGGCCGCGTGTGAAGTTGTCGCGATTGACGCGCCGCCGAGTTACCCGGCGGACGCGCCCGAAAGGGACGCCGGACCCATTCCCGTCGCAGTCGGCGAGCCGACCGTGCGCGGGGGAGCTTACTTCCCCCGCCCTCCGCGCCGAAGGCCTTTCCGGAAACGAGGGTCACACCGACCGGTGGTACTGCTTCGGCACATGTACGTCCCCGCCCAGCTCCCGTGCCGCATGCCGTGCCCAGGACGGGTTCCGCAGCAGTTCGCGGCCCAGCAGGATCGCGTCCGCCTCGCCGTTGGAGAGGATCTTCTCGGCCTGTTCGGTGTCTGTGATGAGGCCGACCGCGGCGACCGGGAGGGCGGTCTCCGCCTTGACCCGGGCGGCGAAGGGGACCTGGTAGCCGGGGCCGACCGGGATGCGGACGCCCGACGCGTTGCCGCCGGTGGAGACGTCCAGGAGGTCGATGCCGTGCGTCCTCAGGTCGTGGGCGAAGCGGACGGTGTCGTCCGGGGTCCACCCGCCCTCCTCCAGCCAGTCGGTCGCCGAGATGCGGAAGAAGAGGGGCTTGTCGTCGGGCCAGACCTCACGTACCGCGTCGACGACCCGCAGCGCGAAGCGGGTGCGGTTCTCGTACGAGCCGCCGTACTCGTCGGTGCGGTGATTGCTGTGCGGGGAGAGGAAGTTGCCGATCAGATAGCCGTGGGCGCCATGGATCTCTGCGACTTCGAAACCGGCGGCGAGAGCGCGGCGGGCAGCATTCGCGAACTGGCCGACCACCTCGGTGATCTGATCGGTCGTCAGCTCGGTCGGTACCGGGTGGTCCGCGTCGTACGCCAGCGGGCTCGGGCCCAGCGGCTGCCAGCCCCGCGCGTCCGGGGTGAGCGGGGCGCCGCCCTTCCACGGCTGGTCGGTCGACGCCTTGCGGCCCGCGTGGGCGAGCTGGATCCCCGGGACCGTGCCCTGGGAGACCAGGAAGCGGGTGATGCGGCGGAACGCCTCCACCTGGGTGTCGTTCCAGATGCCGAGGTCGTAGGGGGAGATGCGGCCCTCGGGGCTGACACCGGTGGCCTCGACGATGATCAGGCCCGTGCCGCCGGCCGCGCGGGCCGCGTAGTGCGCGAAGTGCCAGTCGTTCGGGGCGCCGATCCCGGGACCGTCCGGCGCGGCCGAGTACTGGCACATCGGCGGCATCCACACCCGGTTCGGGATCGTCACGTCGCGGAGGGTGAAGGGCTCGAAGAGTGCGCTCACGGCGGGCTCCATTCGTCACGGGACCGGTGGTGGTCGACTCGTACGATAGGCATCGTAGTACGTCGGATGTCAAACTACGATAGATCTCGTACAATGGGGTTCCCGAGGGCGGCCCCCGAGTCCGCGGAGCCCCCGGGAAACCCGCAGAAGTGGAGCCGCCGTGACCTCCCCCACCGTCAGCAGTCGTGCCCTTCCGCACCCGGAGCGCGGTGAGATCCGGCTGGAGGGCATCCTGCACGCCCTCTCCGACCCGATGCGTCTGCGGATCGTTCGTGAGCTCGCCGCGGCCGACGACGCGCTCTCCTGTTCGCACTTCGACCTGCCCGTCACCAAGTCGACGACCACCCACCACTTCCGGGTGCTGCGCGAGAGCGGGGTGATCCGGCAGATCTACCGGGGCACGGCCAAGATGAACGGTCTGCGCCGGGACGACCTAGACGATCTCTTCCCGGGGCTTCTCGACACCCTTCTCGACGCCGCCGCCCGTCAGTCCGTCCGGCTCGGGAGCGGCTGAACGAGCCTGCGCGGGCAGGTGGTTGAAGAGCAGGTTCAGCACGATCGCGGTCAGGCAGCCCGCGCTGATGCCGCTGTTCATCACGGTCTGGAACCAGTCGGGGAACTTCCCGTAGATCGTCGGCACCCCGACCGGCAGCACGCCCATGGCCACCGAGACGGCCACCACCGTCAGGTTGTTGTTGCCCCTGTAGTCGACCTGGGTGAGGGTCCTCAGGCCGCTCGCCGCGACCGTCCCGAACATCACCAGGCCCGCCCCGCCCAGCACCGGTGCCGGAATCGCCGCGACCACCGCGCCCAGCTTCGGCAGCAGGCCCAGCAGGACCAGGATGCCGCCGGCCGTGGCGACGACCCAGCGGCTGCGCACGCGGGACATGCCGACCAGGCCCACGTTCTGGGCGTACGCCGTGTACGGGAAGGTGTTGAAGACGCCGCCGAGCACGGTCGACAGGCCGTCGGCGCGCAGGCCGTCCGACAGCGAGCGCGGCTCGATCCGGCGGTCCGTCATCTCACCGACCGCGATCAGGTCGCCGGTCGTCTCGGTCATCGTCACCAGCGCCACGACCAGCATCGACACGATCGCCGAGAACTCGAAGGTCGGCGCCCCGAAGTGGAACGGCGTGCTGATCCCCACCCAGTCCGCGTCCCCGACCCCGTCGAAGTCCGTGAACCCGAACGGGACGGCCACCACCAGGCCCGCCGCGATGCCGATCAGCACCGCGATCCGGCTCAGGAACGCCGGAGCGAACCGCTGCACGCCCAGCACCACCGTCAGCACGAAGACGGCCAGCGCGATGTTCTTCGGCGCGCCGAAGTCGGCCGATCCGGCACCGCCGGCCACCCAGTTGCCCGCGACCGGCAGCAGCGAGATGCCGATGATCAGGATCACCGTGCCCGTGACCAGCGGCGGGAAGAAGCGGAGCAGTTTGCCGAAGACCGGTGCGAGCAGCATGATCGCGAGGCCCGCGACGATGACCGAGCCGTAGATCGCCGGGAGTCCGCCGCCGGTCGTGCCGATCAGGACCATCGGGGACACGGCCGCGAAGGTGCAGCCCTGCATGATCGGCAGCCGTACGCCGAAGCGCCAGAAGCCGACGCACTGGATGAGCGTGGCGATGCCGCACACCAGCAGGTCGGCGGTGATCAGATACGCCAGGTCCGCGGACGACAGCTTCATCGCGCCGCCGACGATCAGGGGGACGGCCACGGCGCCCGCGTACATCGCGAGGACGTGCTGGAGGCCGAAGGCGGCGAGCTGCCGTACCGGGGGTACTTCGTCCACGGGGTGCGCAGGGGTGGTTTGGGCCATGTCCGAGACTGTATGCCTGTTGAACAGATTGTTGATTTCGGAGGTGTTGCCGGTTCGTTAGGGCGCCGCTAGAGGCCGTGGACGGCGTTGCGCAGCGACTGCCAGTCGGGAAGTTTCACCACGCCCCGGCCGAGTGACGCGCCGAGCTCCGCTTCCGCCCGTTCTATGGCGCACCAGCCCGACCACTCCACCGGTTCGACCCCCGCCGCCCGCAGCGCGTCGAGCGGATCCCCGGGCAGTTCCCTGCGTACCAGCGTGGGGGCGTCCTCGAGCAGCGTGGTCACCGTCTCCTTGGCGTCCGGGCGGTTGGTGCCGATCACGCCTGTCGGGCCTCGCTTGATCCAGCCGGCCACGTACTCTCCCGGGACGGCGACACGGCCGTGCACGACACGGCCGTCGACGTGGGGCACCGTGCCGCTCTCCGCGTCGAACGGCAGTCCCTCCACCGGCATCCCCCGGTAGCCGACCGAGCGCAGCACCAACTGGGCCTCGATCTCCTCGAACTCACCCGTGCCGCGCACCCCGCCGCGCCCGTCCGGCACCGTCCTCTCGAAGCGGACCGCGCCCACGCGGCCGCCGTCGGCGAGGAGTTCGACGGGGCGCAGGAAGAACCGCAACGAGATCCTGCGGGAGGACGGCCCGGACTCCGCGGCCGCCCAGCCTCGCAGCACCTCCACGTTCCGGCGCTGCGGTGCCGGCAGGGCGGCGGGGTCGAGGTACGCAGGGTCCAGCGCCAACTCCTCCGCGTGTACGGCCACTTCGGTGTCCGGAAGTGAACCCAGCTCGCGCAGCTCCTTGGTGGTGAAACGGGCCTGGGAGGGGCCCCGCCGGCCCACCATGTGGACCTCCGTCACCCGGCTGGCCGCCAGCGCGGTGAGTGCCGGATGCGGGATGTCGGTCGGGCTGAGCTCGGTCGTCCCGCGCGCCAGCATCCGCGTCACGTCGACGGCGACGTTGCCCACACCGATGACCACGGCGGACCGGGCGCCGGTCACGAAGCCGTCGGCCGTGGAGTCGGGGTGCGCGCTGTACCAGGACACGAACTCCGTCGCCGACCAGCTGCCCGGCAGATCCTCGCCCGGGATCCCGAGATGCCGGTCGGTGGCGGCGCCCACGCAGTACACGACGGCGTGGTACAGCTCGCGCAGCCGCGCGGCCGGCACTCCGCCGGGGCCGATCCCGACACCGCCGAGGAACCGCACCCGCTCGTGCTCCAGGATCGTCCGCAGGGTGTTCTGGAGCGATTTGATCTTCTCGTGGTCCGGTGCCACCCCGTAGCGCACCAGGCCGTACGGGCACGGTAGCCGGTCCAGGACGTCGACGAGCACGTCGGGGTCCTGCTGGACGAGGCTCTGGGCGGTGTAGCACCCGCTGGGCCCGGAGCCGACGACGGCGACACGCAGCACGGCGGAACTCCTTACGAGAGGAGTTGCTGACACCTCCAGGATCGCACCGCCGGTACTGCTCTGACAGGGTGCCGCAGGGATCCGGGCGTGCGTGTCCGATCAGATGGATGTGATCATGCGGTTACGTTGCGTGTGTGCCAGAAGCCTGCTTTCTGAATCTTTTTGATCGTTGTCCGACGGAGGGCAGCGTGTCCGTGTGGCCCGCGTGGGAACTGCGGGAAGACGACGTCACGACGGCGTGGTTCAACGTCCGGCTGGTCTTCTCCGACGGCGCCCGGGTCGACGCGCTCGCCGTGGTCGGCCAAGGGGGCGTCGCCCTGGAGGACGTCCGGGCGATGCCCGCCCTGTTGCTGGACGACCTGGGCACGCTCGCGGACTGGATCGAGGGGCCGCTGTTCGAGGCGTGCGGGATGCCTCATGAAACGGACCCCGAAGCCGAGGCGGGCGGACCGCGCCGTGCTCGACCGGCCTGGCCGCGTGGCCTGGAGGGGCGGTGGCTGGTGGCGCAGGAGTACCGAGCCGCCCAGGAGGGCGGCGCCGACCCGGTCCTCGCCGTGATGTGCGCGACCGGGCACAGCCGCCGCAAATCGCTCCGGCTCATCTCCCAGGCGCGTGACGCGGGCTTCCTGACGCCACGTCACGCGCGGCGCTGACAGGACCGGTTCGCATGGTCGGCCCGTTCAGAGCATGTCCCGCATGCGGTTGATCTCGCTCGTCTGCTGGGCCACCACGTCGTCCGCCATCTCCTCGATCCGGACGTTGTTGCCCTGCCCCTTCACGTCCGTCGCCATGGTGATCGCGCCCTCGTGGTGGGTGATCATCAGCGTGAGGAAGAGCTCGTCGAAGGCCTTCCCCTTCGCCCCGCGCAACTTCCTCAGCTGTGCCTCGGTCGCCATGCCGGGCATCGTGGCATGCGCGTGGCCCTCGCTCTTCTCGGACTGGCCGTACTCCTTCAGCCAGGCCCTCATCGCGGCGATCTCCGGGCCCTGCGCGGCCGAGATCCGCTCGGCGAGCGCCTTGAGCTTCGCCGACTCGGCGCGCCGCGGGGCGAGTCCGGTCAGTTCCAGGGCCTGGGCGTGGTGCGCGATCATCATGCGTGCGTACGAGACGTCCGCCGAGTTGGGGGTGTCGTCGTCGGCGCGCTGTTCCTCCGCGTCCTGGGCGGACAGCGTGCGGTTCGCCTCGCCGGGCTTGCCGGGCACCAGCACCGAAGGCCCGGTCGCCGAGGCGGACTTCGGGTCCGCGTCGGAGTCGCAGCCCGCGAGGGCCAGGGCTGCCAGTGCGGCCAGGGTGGCCGCCGCGTACGGCGCGCGGCGGAAAAGCACAGTGGTCACCCGTGGTCCTTTCATGACGAGTTCGTTGCCCCCTGTTGATCTGTGCATGGTGAAGACGATACTGCGGTGACGCGTGAACCGTTCCACATGAACGGCACAGGGAGGAAACAGTGATCCTGTTAAAAGAGTCCCGAACCCGGCACAGACGTCTGGGAGTTGCCGCGGCCGCCGCGGGTCTCCTGGCCGCGCTGCTGACCGCTGGTCCTGCCGCCGCTACCCCCGACCCCGGGGACGGCCCGGCGACGGGCAAGGGCGTCTCCAAGAGCACCGAGGCCGAGGTGAAGGCGGCGATCGCCGACGGTGAGATACCCGGCCAGGACGAGATCGTCCACTCCGGCAACATCGAGCACCTCGTCAACATCCCCAAGGACGCGCTGCCCGGCACCAACACGGACCTGGCCTTCCAGGGCCGATACGCCTTCTCCGGCAACTACGACGGCTTCCGCGTCTTCGACATCAGCAACCCCAGGGCGCCGAAGACGATCGCCCAGGTCCTCTGTCCTGGCTCGCAGAACGACATCTCCGTCTCAGGGAACCTGCTGTTCCTTTCCACAGACTCCTCGCGCAGCGACAGCAGTTGCAGCAGCACCACCCAGCCCGCGACCGAGAAGTCGTCGTGGGAGGGCATGAAGGTCTTCGACATCAGCGACAAGAGGAACCCGAAGTACGTCGCCGCCGTGGAGACCGCCTGCGGCTCCCACACCCACACACTGGTGCCCGAGCGCAGGAACGTCTACATCTACGTCTCCTCGTACTCGCCGAGTGCCGCCTACCCCGACTGTCAGCCGCCGCACGACGGCATCTCCGTCATCAAGGTGCCGCGCGGCGCCCCCGAGAAGGCGGCGGTCGTCAGCTTCCCGGTGCTCTTCCCCGGCGAGGGGCCCGACGGCGGCGGCAACCCCGGTTCGCCCACCAACCCGGGCGTCTCCAAGACCACCGGCTGCCACGACATCACGGTGCTCCCGGACAAGGACCTGGCGGCGGGCGCCTGCATGGGTGACGGCATCCTGTTCTCCATCAAGGACCCGGAGAACCCGAAGGTCATCGACCGGGTGCAGGACAACGTGAACTTCGCGTTCTGGCACTCGGCGACCTTCAACCAGAAGGCGAACAAGGTCGTCTTCACCGACGAGTTGGGCGGCGGCGGCGCGGCCACCTGCAACGCGGAGATCGGCCCGAACCGCGGGGCCGACGGCATCTACGACATCGTCGGCAAGGGCGACAAGCGAAAGCTCGTCTTCCGCAGCTACTTCAAGATCCCCCGCCACCAGGCGGACGTCGAGGTGTGCGTGGCCCACAACGGCTCGCTGATCCCGGTCAAGGGCAGGGACATCATGGTCCAGGCCTGGTACCAGGGCGGTGTCTCCGTCTGGGACTTCACCGACTCCGCGCGCCCCAAGGAGATCGGCTACTTCGAGCGCGGCCCGGTGACCACCGAGCGGCTCACGACCGCCGGCCCCTGGTCGGCGTACTACTACAACGGCTACATCTACTCCAACGACATCGCCAAGGGCTTCGACGTCCTGAAGCTCAACGACAAGCGGACGGACCCGGCCAGGAAGGTGCGGCTCGGAGAGCTCAACGTCCAGACGCAGCCGGACTACTTCGACTGATCCCCGGACTCCCGGCCCGTCTCGAAGAAACGCGACAGATCGGTGTCGTACGTCCCGTCGGGTGCCTCGGTACCCGGCGGGACGCCCTGCTGCCAGTCGAGCCGGTAGCGCGTGAACAACTCGGCACGCAGGGTCGTGATCGGCATCGGGACGTTCGGGACGACCATCGCGTAGACCGCGCCCATGAGCTGCGAGCGCAGCATCGGGTAGTCGGTCTCGACCGTCTGCGAACCGTGCCGTTCCATCGTGTCCCGCAGCAGTTCGGCGAGGCGCTGCTGCTCGGGGCACTCCACGAAGCCCTCGGTGTCCAGCAGTCCCGCCATGTGCTGGCGCATCAGCACCGTCCGGTCGCGGGCCAGACCCAGGACCGCGTCGATGGCCCGGGCCATCCGCTCCCGGCCGTCCTCGGTGCACGGTTCGCGCTCCAGCGCCTCCTCCAGCGTGCGGTGCATGAGCCGGTGCACGGCGGACTGCACGAGCTGGCGCTTGCCGGGGAAGTAGTACGACACCAGACCGCGCGCCGAACCGGCCCGGTCCGCGATGTCGCCGAGGGTGGTTGCCTCGTATCCGCGCTCGGAGACCAGTTCGAGGGCCGCCCGCAGGAGCCGCTCCCGGGAACGGCGGCGCAACTCTTCGTTGACCGAGGCGCTGCGCGGGGACATGCTGGAACTCCTGCGTTGACTGGCTATCAGCCAACTATACTCAACGCGTCCGGACCGGCCCGAAAAAGGCCTGGTCGGGGCTGCCGCCTGCTCTGGGCGACGCGGGGGATCGTCCAGGGTGGGCGAGCATACGCCCCAATGGTGTCCTCAGGCGACCTTCTGGGCGGGGTGACCACCCCGTTTTCGGACACCTTTCTGGTGCCGCTTCGGGGCGTCGATCCGGGGGCTCACTTCACCAGGTCGAGCACCGGCCGCAGCGCGTCGGGCCGCCGCGCCGCCGGCAGATGATCCACGAAGTGCACCGCGCAGCCGAGGGCCGCCGCGCCGCCGTCCGCCCGCCGGTCGTCGCCGACCATCAGGACGTCCCGGGGCTCGACACCGAGGGCCGTGCAGGCGGTCTTGAACAGCCGGGGGTCCGGCTTCTGGATGCCGTGTTCGTACGACAGCACATACACGTCGACGTACGGGTCGAGCCCGTGCGCGCGCAAGATCGGCCGCAGGTCCCAGCCGATGTTGCTGACCACGCCCACCTTCGTCCCGCGCTCGCGCAGCGCGCGCAGCACCTCGGCGGCATCGGGGTACGGCTGCCAGGCGGCGGGGAGCATGTGCCGGTCGTACAGCGCGTCGTGCAGGGCGGGATCGGGCAGCGGGACGAGCCGCGAAAGTCCGGTGTACGCGGCCCGGTGCAGCTCGGCGCTCTCGTCCCGGACTCCCCACACGGCGGCGAGCCCGTCCGGCACCGCCACCCGGGGCGCCACCCCACCGGGCAACGCCCCCACGTTCTCCAGCTCCTGCGCGGTCCGCCTCAACTCGGCCTCGGCGAGGGCGAGTCCCGCCTCGTCGAGGACAGCCCTCAGCCAGGACTCGGTGGACTCGATCCGGAAGAGGGTTCCCGAGAAGTCGAACAGGACGGCAGCCATAGGACGATCTTACGGGCCCGCGTTTTCGTGTGACGGAGAGCTCGCTTTCGCAGAACACGCAGACGAAGTCCGCCCCGCGCACGACCGACCGCTCCCCGCGCTCGTCGCAGACCCGGATCTCATCGACGGCCGGGGGCCTCCGCGCCGCCGGCCGGTGGCAACCCCGTCTCACCGCCGGCCGGCACCTTCGCGCCAGCCGCACCGGCCACCTGCTCACCCTGCGGGCGCGAGCCGCAGCAAGCCGCCGGGGTGACGACGAAGGTGAAGAATTCCGAGGTCTCGGCCGCCCGGCGTCCGGAAAGTCAGGTGCCGAGGTCGGCGGTAGAACGGACGGCCGGGCCCTCGCTGTCCGGCCGTGGCGTCGCGGGCAGCCCGGGTGGGCCCGCCTGGCCGTGGCCCCGGCTCGGGCCGTCGCTCACGGCCGGTACCGCTGGTGGACCAGCACCGCGAGGGTCACGAGCATCGCGCCCAGGAGCCAGCCGCCGAGCACGTCGGAGGGCCAGTGGACGCCCAGCCAGATGCGGGTCAGGCCGACGCCCACGACGGAGATCACGGCGAGGGCAAGGGCCGTGAGCCACAGGGTGCGACCGGCGCCGTGGTGGTGGAGGAGCCACAGGAGGAGGCCGCAGACGACCGTGGCCGTCAGGGCGTGCCCCGACGGGTACGCCGCGAAGTGCGCGGTGTCGACCGGGTCGGGCCAGACGGGGCGTTCGCGGCCGACCGCGGCCTTCAGGACCTGTTGGACCAGTGTGCCCAGCGCACATGTGGCCACCAGCCATGCGGCAGTCCAGTGGGCATTGCGCCGCCACGCCAGCCAGATCGCCGCGACCGCGGCCAGGAGGCGCATCGCCCAGGGATCCCAGATCCAGTCGGTGAGGACGCGGAAGACGTGGGTGAGTCCCGGCTCGTCGACCGCCCAGCGGTGGGTGGTGTCGGCGATGTCGCCGTCCACGGTGAGCAGGGGATGCCACTTGGCCACGACCAGCACGAGCAGCAGCGCCGAGCACAGGGCCAGGACACCGGTCGCGCGGGCGGCGGTCCGGTGCTCCGGCGGACGGGGCGGGGAGTCGACGGACGGGGTGTGCATGCTGTGATCCTCGCCGACCTGTGTGGTCTGAGGCGAATTCCGGGGCAGGGGCGGGCCGGACGGTCCGTTGCCGGGTTCCCTGTCATCCACGGGTGTATGCACCGAGGCGTGGCAAGGGAGTTCGTTTCCCCGGGCCGCGAGCACCGCCACACCCGCAACGCCCGCTCGGTCCGTACGAGGGGCGCGTCGCCGCGCACGTCAGAGCGTGAGCAGCATGGCCACCATCGCGATGCCCATCGACAACCGGCACGCGCGCGAGAGTTCGGGACGGTCGCCCCAGCCGACGGTGCCGCCACCGGCGGCCACCGGTATCAGACGGGCGCCGGACAGCAGGACGTATCCCGCGAAGTAGAGGAGCAGTACGCCCGTCACCACGGGGACTCCCGAACCGCCGTGGTGTCCGGGGGAGGCAGCCATCACCACCGCCATGTACACCATGGCCCCCGCCCCCACCAGGTGATGCAGATGGTGGGTGCTCGTGCGTGCCGCCCACAGCGCGCGCAGCGCGGCCGCGCCGAACACGGCCGTGTAGAGCGGCCAGGCCCAGGCAGGGGGCGTGAACACGGCGGCGGGTACGGCCATCGCGGCCATCCCGAAGCCCATCAGCGCCTCGCCGCCCGCGGCCCGGCGCTGTTCCTCGACGCTGCTGCGCATCCGCAGCAGGCAGTACGCCCCGGTCGCCGCGCAGAGCGCGACCAGCAGCCAGCCGGGCGAAGTCGGTCCGTGCACGCCCACCTCCCCGCTCGACGGTCGGTCAAGGAATGCCCGGGCCATGCAGCGCGCAATCGAGCGCAAGGGTGTACACGGGGAGCGTGCGGCGGAGCACGGCAGGTCAGGGTCATGGATGAGATATTATTTACAGGTAAAACACCTGCTAAAGTATTGGCTCATGAGCAGTGCGACCCCCCACACCGACACTCCGCGCGTACGCCGTCTTCCGCTGGCCGGCGTGCTGCGCCTCGGCAGGCCCTCCGACATCTGGTTCAAGCCCGCCCTGAGCGTGGTGGTGGCGGTCGCCCCGCCCAACCTGACCCTGCTGGCCCTCGGCCGCCTCGATCTGGCGATGTACACCATGGCCGGGTCGCTGTGCGCCCTCTACGCCCACAACCGGCCCTACGTCGCCCGGGCCCGTGCCCTGGCCTGGGTGGTGCTCGGCATGGTCGCCGGCCTCGGCGTCGGCCTGGTCGCCGCCTCGCTCACCGGCAGCGCGGTGGTGCTGGTCACCGTCGGGGCCCTCGTGGCCGCCGTACAGAAGACGGTGTGCGACGCGACCCGGATCGGCCCGCCGGGCCATGTGGTCCTCACCTTCATCAGTTCCGCCTCCCTGTTCGCCCCGCAGACCCTCGCCCAGGTCCCCGGCCACCTCGCCCTGGCCCTCGCGGCGGGTGCCTGGGCCTGGCTGGTGGGTATGGCACCGGGCCTGTTCCGGCCGCACGGCCCGGAACGACGGGCCACCGCCCGCGCCCTGGACGCGGCTGCCGCGTACGCGGAGAACCCGCGCTCCCATGCGAGCGCAGCCGCGCACGCCGCGGTCCAGGCCGCCTGGCAGACCCTCCTGTCGGCCGGAGCCCGCTCCGGGACCCGGCGTGCCCTCGAACGCCTCGTCGTCCGCGCCGAGGTCGCCCTGGCCGCCCCGGCCGACGCGGACCCGGACCGACTCCGTGCCTGGGCCCGTGAACTGCGCGGCACCGCACCGGTCCCGCAGGCACCGGACGACGAACTCCTCGGCGTGGAGATCGAGCTCGCCGCCCCCGCCCACCCGGTGTGGCGCATGCTCGCCCCGCTCGCCGTACGCACCGCCCTGGGCTGCGCCCTGGCCGGTTACGTCTCCCTCGCGCTCGGTGTCGGCCGCCCCTACTGGGCCCTGGTCACCGCGGCCTCCCTCTACCAGGCCAACGTCACTCTCACCTGGAGCCGGGGCGTCCAGCGGGTCGTCGGCAACCTCGTCGGGGTCCTGGTGTTCGCCGCCGTCGTCCCGCTCGCCCACCTCGGGCCCGCCGCGCTCGTCCTGTGCTGCCTCGCGTTCAACTTCGGCGCCGAGGCACTCATCGCCCGCAACTACTGGCTCGGCAGCATCTGCGTGACCCCGATGGCCCTGCTCATCACCGAGTTCGCCGGATACCAGGAGCCGGGGCGGCTGATCACCGAGCGGGTCGTGGACACTCTCGTCGGGGCGCTGGTCGGATTCGTCGCCGCCATAGCCGTCACCAACCGGCGCGCGGGCGATCGCGTCGAGCAGTCGCTGGCCGCCGTGGAGCACGCCCGGGAACACACCGCCCGCCTCCTGGCCGAGCCGCCCCCCGCGCCCGGCGCCCTGGACTCCGCCCGCCGCGCCCTCGCCACCGCCCTGGTCGATCTGCGCGCCACCGTCGAGGCCGCGTCCGGCGAATGGTGGCAGCGGGCCCTGCCCCAGGAGAGGGTCGTGCGCGCCGAACAGGCAGCGCACCGTACGCTCGCCGCGACGATCCGGCACCACAGAGCGGAGGGCGTACGCCCATGACGGCACCGAACGGACGACCGGCGGACCCGACGACGGACGACACCGTCGCCGCCGTCGTCCGGCAGTGGCAGACCGTCCATCCCGGCCTCGACACCGGCCCCATGGAGATCATCGGCCGCGTCAACCGCTGCGCCGCCCTCCTCCAGCAGGCCGAGGACGCCCCCCTGCGCCGGGCCGGCCTCAGCCGCGCCGAGTTCGACCTGCTGGGCGCGCTGCGCCGCACCGGTCACGAGCTCACCCCCGGCGACCTTGCCCGCGAGACCTTCTCCTCCGGGGCCGCCGTCACCAAGCGCCTCAAGCAGCTCACCGAGCGGGGCCTGGTGGAGCGCCGGGGCGACACCCGCGACCGGCGCGTCGCCCACGTCCGGCTCACCGACGCCGGCCGCGAGCTGGTGGACGGGATCCTGCCCGAGCAACTGGCGTACGAGACGGCCGTACTGTCCGTGCTGACTCCCGAGGCGCGGGACGAACTCGCCGCCCGGCTGGGGGAGCTGCTCGGCCGGCTGGAGGGCAGCCTGGGCGTGCTGCGGGCCTGACGCCCCGACCTGCGGTTTCGGAAGTTTCGAAGCCCGCTGCCTGTTGACGCGGTCCTCCCGCGCTTCCTACGTTCGTCCAGGTCGGTGCGGATCATCGACTGTCGTACGGAATGTCGAACGAAGGATGGATGCCGTGGCAGCCGAAGGTCCCGCCCGCGAGAAGCTCACCATCGACCTCGGCACCGAGACCGGCCCCTTCCACGGGGGAGCGAGCGGCACGCTCTACGGCCTCTACGGCGACGGCGTGCCAAGCCGCGTGGTGGTCGAAGGCATGTACCCGCGGACGGTGACGACCAAGGCCCAGGACGGCACCCAGCACCCCGGCGGCGACGCCCTGGAGATTTTGCCGGCCTTCGTCGCGGCGGGCGGCAAGGACGTCTACGTCTACCTGCCCGACTTCTACCGGGGGTTTCCGTACGAGTGGCCGGGCGCCACCGGCGAGGAGCGGCTCGCCGGGCACCTGGAGGTGATCCGCCGCCAGGTCGAACACGTCCTGACCCTGGGGAAGTTGAAGTCGCATGTCGTGTACGTGCCGTTCAACGAGCCCGAGGGCAACATGTTCGGCGAAGGGGAGTGGAGCTACGACCAGGTCTCCTGGCGGAACGAGCCGGACCACTACTTCGCCGCCTGGGAGGCCGCCTACCGCCTCATCAAGGACCTCGACCCGGACGCGCGCGTCGCCGGACCCAACACCTGCGTGCTGTACGCCGAGGTCAGCAACTTCCTGGAGTTCGCGAAGTCGCACGACGTACTTCCCGACATCGTCACCTGGCACGAGCTGTCCTCACCCGCCGAGGTCCGCACGAACGTCGCCAAGTACCGTGATCTGGAGCGCGAGTTGGGCATCGGTCCGCTGCCCGTCAACATCAACGAGTACGCGCACAACTACCACGTCTCCGTCCCCGGCCAGATGATCCAGTGGATCGCTGCGATCGAGGAGTCGAAGGTCGACGCGGACCTCGCCTACTGGAACATCGCCGGCAACCTCAACGACTCGGCGGTGGAGGCGAACAAGGCCAACGGCCAGTGGTGGCTGTACAACGCCTACGGGCAGCTGACCGGGAACACCGTCAGGGTTCTCGCCCCGCACCCCAACGTGCAGTACACGCTGCAGGGCGTGGCCACACTCGACCGTGAGAAGCGTCAGGCCAGGGTGCTGTTCGGAGGAGCGGGCGGTACGGCGGACGTCGTGTTCGAGGGCGTGGACCCGGAGGTGTTCGGCGCCGCGGTCCACGCGCGTCTCGTGGAGATTCCCTGGACCGGCCAAGTGGGCGCCGGCGCCCCGCCGTTGCGCCTGCGGGACGAGGAACTGCCGGTCGTCGACGGCGAGGTGACGCTGGGCCTGGACGACCTGGACGCGATGTCCGCCTACCAGGTGATCCTCTCGCCGGGCGGCAACGGGGTCGTGTCCCTGCCGCCCGCGGTGCGCTGGAGGCGGACGTACGAGGCGGAGGACGCGATCTACACGGGCGGCGGCTACTCGAAGAACGGGCCCGAGGGATCCCCCTCCGCCGTCGACCGGTTCGCCACCTCCGGCGGCTACCACGTGGGCGGACTGCGTACCGGCTCCGACGGAGTCCTCACCTTCCACGTCGAGGTCCCGCAGGACGGGACGTACGACCTCGCGGTGTTCGCGGGCTCGTACAACCTCGCCGACCTGGTGCGCGAGCAGGGCCCCACCAACGTCTTCCTGCGCGTGGACGGCGAGGACCCGCGCGAACTGCGGCTTCCGCTCGGCTACAAGTGGGCGGTATGGGGGCACACCGACACCCGGGTGGAGCTGACCGCCGGCCGCCATCGGATCACCCTCGCGGCCCAGGACCCCGACCTCGGGGTCACCCAGGGCGACGCGGCCGTCGACAAGCTGGACGTCGTGCTGCGGGCCCAGGACGACACCGCGCTGTACGACGCCGAGTTCGCGGACCTCGGCGGCGGGGCCCGGGTCAGCCACGCGCACCGCGGCGCCTCGGGGCCCGGAGTCGCCGTGCTCCCGCGGGGCGGCACCGTCACCTTCTGGGCGTACGCGGCCGACGACGGCGAGGCCTCCATGACCGTCGACGTGCTCGGGCCCGGCGAGGGCCTGTTGAGCGTCAACGGGGAGGAGATCGGGCGCGTCGAGCGCGGCGCCGTACCGCTCTTCCTCGCCGGAGGCGTCAACAAGGTCACCGTCACCGGGACTTCGGACCGGCTGATCGTCGACCGGCTGCGGATCGCCCCCTCGCGCGGACTGCTGCCCGCGACCGTGTACGCCGCCGAGGAGGGCGTCCTGACCGGAGCGGCGAGGGTGACCGGGTACCCGTACGCCACGGGCGGCAAGGCGGTCGACGGCGTCGGTGCCGGGCCCGCGAACGCGCTCACCCTGACGGTCACCGCGGACCGCGCCGGACGCCACGCGCTGACGATCCGCTACTCCAACGGCGAGCAGCCCCCTTCCACCCACTACAACCCCGACCCCGTCTGCCGCCACGCCGACATATCCGTCAACGGCGCCCCCGCGCACCGCGTCCTGTTCCCGACCACCTTCCACTTCAACAACTTCTGGGACCTGTCCGTGCCGGTCACCCTGCGCCCGGGCCGCAACACGCTCACCTTCACCGCCGACGAACTCCCCGACTTCGCGGGCGACACCAGGAACGAGTTCGGGCAGCGCTCCGCTCACGCCCCCGTCATCGACCAGGTGACGGTGACACCGCTCGCCCCCACGGAGGCCGACGCGCGTCCCCTCTAGAGAACGTCAGCGTCGCCCCGCCGGTGCCGCCAGCTTGCGCAACCGGCGCCAGTTCAGGCGGGGTTGAGCCGTCGGCACACCAGGTCGTTTCCTCGGGACGCGGACCCGGAGCGCGCCGGGGGCGATACGGCAATGGACCGGGGTGGGCAGGACCAGGGCCTCGCCGTCGACGCCCACCTCGATCTCCGGATGGTCGGCGGAGACGACCACCTCCCGCGCGGAAAGGACCGCGAGACCCTCCGGATCGGGGTCGAGCAGGAGCGCCGCCGCCTCGGCCGCACTGTCCACCCTGACACCGAGGATGCCGAGCAGCCCCGAGTCGAGCCGCTCACGGCGGCCGAGGCCCACGGGATCGCCGGTGCGGTAGGCGTTGTTGCTCACCAGCACGGCTTGCGGAGCGTCGATCGTGGTCGCGTCGATCCGCGCGGTCAGACGCGGGCCGCGCTGACGGGTGAGCAGATCGGGCAGGAGCTCCAGAGTGGTGCCGATCTTGTCGTCGCGGTACGCGGGACTCTGCACGACCGCCGCGTACGCGCCGAAAGAGGCGTTGTTGACGAACGGATGGTCCGCCACGAAGCCGAGGTCCACCCGGAGTTCGACACCGTCGGTCAGCGCGTCGAGACAGGTCGCGGGGTCGGTGCGGTCGAGGCCGAGGTCCATGGCGAAGTGGTTGCGGGTACCGGCGGAGACGACGAGGAACGGCAGGTCGTGTTCCGCGGCGACGGCGGCGACCAGCGCCTGCGTGCCGTCGCCGCCCGCGACGCCGAGCAGATCCGCGCCCCCCGCCACCGCCGCCCGTGCCAGCGCGGTCACGTCCTGGTGCTCCTCCGGGTCGAGCAGCACGACCCGTGCGCCCAGGTGTTCGGCTTTCTCCCGCAGCCGGAACTGCTCGACCTTCCCGCCCCCGGAGCGGGGGTTCATGATCAGGAAGGGCCGCCGCACGGGCCGCGCCCGGTGCTCCTTCATACGCTTGGGACGGGTGCCGGTGCTGCGCAGGGCGTAGCGCCCGCTCCACACGGCCACGCTCCACAGCACGGGCGCGAACACGAGCGCCCACCCCAGGGTGACCACGAAGAGGACGAGGACGAGGGTAGGGGTGGCGAACGCGAGTCCCGCCGCCAGCCAGCGCTCCGGGCCGCGCCGCGTCAGCGTCCACCACACCGCCGCCGCGGTGACGGCCGCGCCCGCGAGCCCGGCGGCCAGCAGCAGAACGCCGCCGAGACCGCCGTAGGCGAGGGGCAGCAGCACCGCGAGGGCGGCCGTCGCCAGGGACGTCCTGGCCGCCCATCGCTGCCTGCGAAAGGCCGGGGCGTTCACGTCCACGCTCATGTGCTCCTCCACTGCTCGACGCCCTCGGGCCACGGCGGTCGGCGGAGCATATCCAAGTCGTCGCGACGGACGGCACCGCGCGTGCTGCCGTCCGGTGGACGCCGGGCTCAGATTCCGGGCCGGTACCGGATCGGATGGTCCGCCGGCACCTCCACCAGCACGATCGGTGTGCCGTCCGGGTCCGCCACCCACATCTCGACCAGCCCCCACGGCTCCCGCACCGGCGGCCGCACGATCTCGACACCCTTGGCCAGAAGTTCCGCGTGCGCGGCGGTCACGTCCGCGACCTGGAGCCACAGCCGGACATCCGCGGCCGGCGGCGCCTCGGAGCGTCCCGACAGCTCCAGGAACCCACCGCCGAGGAAGTAGACGGTGCCCCGCTCCGGCCCCGTACCGAACTCGCGGTACACCGCGAGGCCCAGCTGGTCGCCGTAGAAGACTCGGGAACGTTCCGGATCCGTGGGCCGCAGCAGGACGCGGCCGCTCAGTACGTGCACCATGCGGGCGAGCCTATCGGGGGCGTTACTCTCGACCGTGCCCGAGTCGTGCCCCTGAAGTGGAGATTGCCCCATGGAGACCACCGCCGGCCTCACCTTCCGTGACGCCACCGACGCCGACGTGGACGCGCTGGTCGCGCTGGTCGAGTCGGCGTACCGCGGGGACGACAGCCGCGCCGGGTGGACCACCGAGGCGGACCTCCTCGAAGGGCAGCGGACGGACGTGGAGGGTGTGCTCGCGGTCATCAAGTCGCCCGACAGCCGGTTGCTGACGGTGGAGCGGGACGGGCAGGTCGTCGCCTGCTGCCAGCTCGAACACCGGGGCACCTACGCGTACTTCGGGATGTTCGCGGTCAGCCCCGAGCTCCAGGGCGGCGGCCTCGGCAAGGTGATCATCGCCGAGGCGGAGCGGATCGCCCACGAGACCTGGGGCGTCACCGAGATGCACATGTCCGTGATCTCCGTGCGCAACGACCTCATCGCCTGGTACGAGCGGCGCGGCTACCGCCGTACGGGAGAGATGACGCCCTTCCCGTACGGCGACGAGCGCTTCGGCGTTCCGCAGCGCGACGACCTGCAGTTCGAGCTGCTGGTCAAGTCGCTGGTGTGACGTTCCTGCCGCGATTGCCGTGATGTCCGCGGCGCACGCGGCTCACGCGGCTCACGCGGCTCACGCGGCTCACGCGGTGAAGCGGCCGGTGCGCTTGATCTCCGGGTAGTCGGTCGTCGCGCCGTCCAGTCCCAGGGCCCGCACCAGCCGCAGATGGTCCTGGGTGTTCACCACCCAGCCGATGATCTTCAGGTCCGCCTTGCGGGCCGCCTCCACGACCTCCAGGGTCAGCCGGCGGATGTTCAGACAGAGGGTCGCCGCGCCGGCCTCGACGGCTCGCTCCACGATGTCCGGGCCGAACCGGCTGCCGATCAGCGCGGTCCTGACGCCGGGTACCAGGCGGCCGATCTCGGCGATCGCCTCGTCGTGGAACGAGGACACCTCGACCCGGGAGACCAGATCCCGCCGGAGCATGACCTCGGCCAGCGCACGGGCCGCCGCGATGTCCTTGATCTCGGCCTGGAGCGGCGACCGCACCGCGTCCAGGACCTCCTCGAACACCGGGACGCGTTCTCCGCGGCCCGCGTCCAGCGCGCGCAGTTCGGTGAGGGTCTTCTCGGCGATCGGGCCGGTTCCGTCGGTCGTGCGGTCCACGTCGGTGTCGTGCATGACGACGAGGGCGCCGTCCTTGCTCAGATGCAGATCGAGTTCGATGACGTCGAGGCCGGCCTGCTGGGCGGCGGTGAAGGAACGGAGGGTGTTCTCGGGTTCGGTACCCATGACTCCGCGATGACCGATGGTAAGGAAGTTCAAGGTTCAACTCGCTTCCGTCGACGGCGGCTCGGTGCAGAGCCGCAGCCTAACGGCTACGCCGTGTGATGGACCCGTGCGTACACGGGGGAACGCGGTGACGTGTGGGGGAGCGGGATCTCTTACCCGGAATCGCGGTGTTCATGGCACTCGACAGGAAAAAGTTCGGTGACCATTGGGGTGCGCAGGATAACTTCCCGTAACCGCTCTTGCTGGGCGGAAGCTCGTATGTATACGGTCTCCATACGTGAGCTTCTCCCGTGGAGGATGGGACATGACGGAAATTCTTGTGCAGGCGGCTTCGGGGGACCAGGTTCCTCCCGTGACCAGGGTGGTGGAGCACCCGGCATGGCCTGTGCTCAAGGATGCCGTGGAGCGGATCCGGCCATGGCAGTCCAAGGACGGGTCGATCGACTTCGAGGCCGAGAGCGCACCCCCACGCGCGGACGCCGAGGCCTCCGTACGGCGTGTCGTCGACGCGGTGCAGGAGCTGTCGCCCTTGCTGCCCCACGACGCCGACTACCACGCCGCCCTCGTCAAGGACCTCCTGCGCTGGTCGGAGGGCGGCTTCGAGGTGCCCGACTTCCTCGACTCCCTGCTGGCCTTCCAGCCCGCCGCGAACCGCGCGGACGGCCTCCAGCACCTGGTCGTCTTCCCGATGTACACGCAGAACGGCAACCCGGACCGCAACCTGGAGGCGGTCGTGCTGCGCATGGTCTGGCCCGAGTGGCTGGCCGAGCTGGAGCGCACGCGCTACGACAACCCGCTGTTCTGCGGCATCAAGTTCGAGGACTTCACGGCCGGTTACGACACCAACTCGGCCGTCCTCTTCCCGGAGACCATCGCCGTGCGCGAGGCGCCGGAACGATTCTCCTGGGGCGGTATCTTCTGCGACCGCGAGGCCGCCCGCTTCCGCAGGGTCACCGACGCGGCCGTCGACGTCCTGGGCGTCGAGCTGCCCGAGGACGTTGCCGCGATGGTCCACGACCAGAAGCGCTGCGAGGAGGCCTTCGTCCTGTGGGACATGGTCCACGACCGCACCCACAGCCACGGCGACCTGCCCTTCGACCCGTTCATGATCAAGCAGCGCCAGCCGTTCTGGATGTACGGCCTGGAGGAGCTGCGCTGCGACCTCACCGCCTTCAAGGAGGCCGTGAAGCTGGAAGCCGACGGCGTCCCGCAGGCCCGTGACGTGCAGTACGCGGTCCTCTTCGACCGCATGTTCCGCTTCCCGGTCACCGGCGAGCGGGTGCGCAACTACGACGGGCTCGGCGGTCAGCTCCTCTTCGCCTACCTGCACAAGCACGACGTCGTCCGCTGGACCGACAACAAGCTGTTCATCGACTGGCAGCGCGCCCCCGAGGTCACCAACCAGCTGTGCGCCGACATCGAGCAGCTCTACCGCGACGGCATCGACCGCCCCAAGCTCGTCCACTGGTTCGCCGGCTACGAGCTCGTCTCCACCTACCTCGCCCCGCACCCGGGCTCCAAGTGGGCCAAGGGCCCCGACGCCCTCGACCTGTCGCTGCCGCCCCGGAAACTCGTCGATGACGTGCTTCCGGACGAGTTTCCGCTGAGCATGTTCTATGAGGCCCTCTCCAAGAAGCTTCGTCATGTGATCGCCTCGACCCGGGGCATCACGGCCACGAGCGCCGAGCGGGTCGCCGCGTGAGCGAGCGCGGCACCGGGAACACTGCACAGGCCGTTCAGGCGGCCGCACAGGCCGCTCCGGCGGCAGCTCAGGAGGCGAAGAACATGGTGGGGAACGGAGCTCTCAGCGGTGCGGTGATCGCGGTGGCCGGCGCGGGCGGTCCCGCGGGCCGCGCGACACTGCTGCGACTGGCCGAGGCGGGCGCGACCGTCGTCGGCGCGGACAACGACCCGGAGCGGCTCGCGGAGGCCGTGGACGCGGCGAGCTACGCCTCCGGCGGCGCCACCGTGACCGGCGAGCCGGTCGACCTGCTCGACCTGGAATCCACCCGCGACTGGGCCGCGCACATCGAGAAGGACTTCGGCCGCGTCGACGGCCTGGTCCACCTCGTCGGCGGCTGGCGCGGCAGCGAGACCTTCATCAAGTCGAGCCTTGACGACTGGGACTTCCTGGAACTGCTGCTCATCCGCACCGTGCAGCACACCTCCCTCGCCTTCTACGAGGGCCTGCAGCGCAGCGAGCGCGGCCGCTACCTGCTGATCAGCGCCGCAGGCGCGACGAAGCCCACGGCGGGCAACGCCTCGTACGCCGCCGCCAAGGCCGCCGCCGAGGCCTGGACGCTCGCTCTCGCCGACGCCTTCCGCAAGGCCGGGGGCGCCGAGGGGCCGACCTCCGCGGCTGCGATCCTGGTGGTGAAGGCACTGGTGCACGAGGCCATGCGCGCCGAGCGGCCCAACGCGAAGTTCGCGGGCTTCACGGACGTCAAGGAGCTGGCCGAGGCCATCGTCGGTGTCTGGGACAAGCCCGCCGCCGAAGTGAACGGAAACCGTCTGTGGCTCACCGAGAAGCCGTGAACCCCCCGAAGACCGACGCCCGTCGCCATCACGACCCCGAGATCCGCGGCTTCGCCAGCGACAACTACGCCGGGGCCCACCCGGAGGTGCTCGCCGCCCTGGCCCTCGCCAACGGCGGGCACCAGGTCGCGTACGGCGAGGACGACTACACCGAGAACCTGCAGGGCGTCATCCGCAGCCACTTCGGGGCCACGGCCGAGGCGTTCCCGGTCTTCAACGGCACCGGCGCCAACGTCGTAGCCCTCCAGGCGGTCACCGACCGCTGGGGCGCGGTGATCTGCGCCGAGAGCGCGCACATCAACGTGGACGAGGGCGGTGCCCCCGAGCGCATGGGCGGCCTCAAGCTGCTCACCGTCCCCACCCCGGACGGCAAGCTCACGCCCGAGCTGATCGACAAGCAGGCCTACGGCTGGGACGACGAGCACCGTGCGATGCCACAGGTCGTCTCGATCACCCAGTCCACGGAACTCGGCACCCTCTACACGCCCGACGAGATCCGCGCCATCTGCGACCACGCCCACGCGCACGGCATGAAGGTGCACCTGGACGGCTCCCGCATAGCCAACGCGGCCGCCTCGCTGAACGTCCCCATGCGGACGTTCACCAACGCGGTCGGCGTCGACATCCTCTCCCTCGGCGGGACGAAGAACGGCGCCCTGTTCGGCGAGGCGGTCGTGGTGATCAACCAGGACGCGGTCTCCCACATGAAGCATCTGCGCAAGCTGTCCATGCAGCTGGCGTCCAAGATGCGTTTCGTGTCGGTGCAGTTGGAGGCCCTGCTCGCCAAGGACCTGTGGCTGCGCAACGCCCGCCACGCCAACGAGATGGCCCAGCGCCTGGCCGAGGGCGTCCGTGCCGTCCACGGCGTGGAGATCCTCTACCCGGTCCAGGCCAACGGTGTCTTCGCCAAACTCCCGCACGACGTGAGCGAGCGTCTGCAGAAGCGCTTCCGCTTCTACTTCTGGGACGAGACCGCGGGCGTCGTCCGCTGGATGTGCGCCTTCGACACCACCGAGGACGACGTGGACATGTTCGTGGCGGCGCTCAAGGAGGAGATGGCGCGCTGAGCCTGTCCGGTGGATCGGGCCCGCTGCGACGAAGTCCGCATCCCGGCTGAGCCGAGCGGGTCTGGCGCGTCCGGCTGCGAGGCGGCGGGAGTCGTGTCGATCAGCCGCTGCCGCGGCGGGCAACGCGGCGGGGCCCCCTTGGAGGGAGAGCGCGCCGGACCCGCGACGCCGGCCTCATCCGCCGGACAGGCGCAGGCGCGCGCCGGGCCGCAGGCCGCCTGTGCTTGCATGCCGGTGTGGAGAAAACCCAGCCCCGGGTCCGGCCGCGGACCGATGACGACGTCGAAGCATGTGTGCGGGCACTGGCGGAGGTCCACCGCCGCGACGGTTATCCGGTGAACTGGCCTGCCCGGCCCGGTGACTGGCTGACGCAGGCCTCGGCGCTGGGCAGTTGGGTCGCCGATCTGGACGGGCGGGTGGCGGGTCACGTCAGCCTCGCCCGCAGCGCCGAAGGCGACCTGGCCCCCGCCCTCTGGAGTGAGCGCAACGGCACGAGCATTCAACAGACCGCGGTGGTCGGGCGGTTGTTCGTCGCCCCCCAGGCGAGAGGGCACGGGATGGGCGCCCTGCTGATGGGCCGGGTGGTGCGGGAAGCACGGCAGCGCGGCCTGCACCCGGTGCTCGACGTCGTCGCGTCCGACACCGCCGCGGCGACCCTGTACGAACGGCTGGGCTGGACCAGGCTCGCCACGGTCGAGCAGCGGTGGAGCGCGTCCCAGGTGGTGACCGTGCACTCCTACTCTGCATAAATATACCGAGTAGCGTAAATCGATTGACTGCGGGGTGATCGTCTTCCTATGCTCTGCGGGCATGGAGCTGATCCAGAACACCCCTGACCTTTCCGCGTACTTGGCCGCTGACGAGGTGATCGACCATGGCCACCCGACCGTCCGGGAGGTGGCCGCGCGTCTCGCCAAAGAGGCGGTCGACTCGTATGCCTATGCGCGGCTGGCCTTCGAGTACGTCCGCGACACGATCCCGCACTCCCAGGACTCCGGCGACCTCCGGGTCACCTGGAGGGCTTCCGACGTCCTGGAGCAGGGCACCGGCATCTGCTACGCCAAGGCTCACGCGCTGACCGCGCTGCTGCGCGCCGAGGACATTCCGACCGCGCTCTGTTATCAGAAGTTCGACGTGGTGCACGGTCTGGTCGCCGTGCGGTTCAACGGCGCCTGGCACCGCCAGGATCCCCGGGGCAACAAGCCCGGTGTGGATGCCCAGTTCTCCCTGGACGGCGAGCGGCTGGCCTTCACGCCCGAGTCGGAGTCCCACGAGATGGACTACCCGGTCCTGTACGCCGAACCGCACCCGGTCGTCCTGAACGTCCTCAAGGCTGCCCCCGACCGGCCCTACCTCTGGAAGACGCTCCCCATCGGACTCTGAGGCACGCGATGCCTCTCGCCCCGACCGTGTCCGACGAGGTGCGTGCCCTCGCGCCCGGCTTCACGCACCTCGCGGTCCGGCCCCACGGACTCGGTGACCGCGCGACCGGTCCCCACTGGCGCGCGGCCGAACAGCTATCGCGCCTCGGCTTCCCGCACCGCTTCCGGTGTGGGCGCCGTCCCCCCGAGATGCGCCGGCATCCACCACGTGTCGTCCGGCCCCTTCGGCCGCACCGGATACGCACGCTGCGCGGCTTCGAGGAGCTCGTTGACCCGCTCCCGAACCTGGCGCGTGATGGCCCCGGCGTACTTGTCCCGGGAAGCCTCGATCGCCTCGCCGACCCGGATCGTGATCGGGATGTGGCTGCGCTTGAAGTTGCGGGGGTGCCCCTTGGTCCAGATCCGCTGCGTACCCCAGAGGGCCATCGGGATCAGGGGGACACCCGCCTCCTGTGCCATCCGCGCCGCACCCGACTTGAAGCTCTTCAGTGTGAAGGACTGCGAGATCGTCGCCTCCGGGAAGACCCCCACGATCTCGCCCGACCGCAGCGACTCCAGAGCGTGGGCGTAAGCGGTCTCGCCCTGCGTGCGGTCGACCGGGATGTGCTTCATCCCGCGCATCAGTGGCCCCGAGACCTTGTGGCGGAAGACGGACTCCTTCGCCATGAAACGCACGAGACGTTTCTGCGGGAGCGCGGCCATGCCGTTGAAGACGAAGTCCAGGTAGCTGATGTGGTTGCTCACCAGCACGGCGCCGCCCGAGCGCGGGATGTTCTCCGAACCCTTGCAGTCGATCTTGAGGTCCCAGGCCTTGAACAGCGCCTGGGCGAATCCGACGACGGGGCGGTAGACAAGCTCTGCCATGGGCGGGGTGAGCCCTTCCTGCTCTGCCTGGGAAGCTCCCGGCATTAAGTTACGCAGCCGTAGGTTTACGGCATCTCGCAGATCGTGCCCGAAGAACGGACGGGGAGCCAGTCTTGGTGCCCACCCAGGGAGAGATTCTCGTCACGTCGGCCGTGTGATCCGTCCTGCTGTTTTTAAACCGCCTTTACTCCGTGCGTACCGTCACCCGCCGCGCGAGCAGGTACATCTCGCATCCCAGGCAGTAACGGAACGTGGCGTTGAGGAACGCTGCCGCGAGCGCCGCTCCGGTGGCGGCGAGTCCGAGCCACTCTGGCCCGATTCCGTACCCCACGAGTCCCAGGGCCGCGAAGGCGAGGCCGACCGCCTGCGCGAACCGTGGCGGTTCCGGTGCCTCGAACTCGGTCGGCGGCCCGATCCGCGGCCTGACGGCCTTCCGGAACAGCCAGCCGTACGGGGAGCGGCCTACCCCGCCCGCCGCCCCCAGCGCGAACGCGAGCGTCTGCCAGGCCAGCAGCCAGAAGCTGCCCGTGATCAGAACGGCCGCCAGTACAACGGTCGTCACGGCCGCGCCGAAACGCGGCCCCCTCGCATCGATGTCCATGAATCAAGCATTCCGCAACGGACGGACCCGCGGGAGGCGGGAATCTTTGCAGTCTCGTGAATGCTTGTGCAGGTGATGACCGGACTCGTGGTGTGCGTGGCGGTGCTCGTGACGGCGAGCGCCTATGGGGTGCTGCAACGGCGGCGGAGCGGGAGGGTGAGAGTGCGCGGGCGCGACGACGGCAAGAGGCTCGGCGAGGCCGAGTTGGGCGAGGACCTCGGTGAACGCGCCACGCTCGTGCAGTTCTCCAGCGCCTTCTGTGCGCCCTGCCGGGCGACCCGGCGGGTCCTCGGCGAGGTCGCGGCCATGGTCCCGGGCGTGGTCCACGTCGAGATCGACGCCGAGAAGAACCTCGACCTGGTCCGCGAACTCGACATCCTCAAGACGCCGACCGTGCTGGTCCTCGACGCCGACGGCAGGGTGGTGCGGCGCGCCACCGGCCAGCCGCGCAAGGCGGACGTCATAGCGGCGGTCGGGGAGGCGGTCTGACGGCGGGCGCGCACGGTGAGGCATCTCCCAGATGTCGGAACCTACTTGACTGTGCACGGCACCTATCGTCAGCCTGACCGTATGCCTACGGAACTCCTTCTGTTCGGACGGGTCCACGTCGACCTCGCCCGCACCGCGAGCGCGCGCTGTCCGGCCTGTTGAGCAGCCACGGTCCAGCTCGACACTCCTCGCAGAAGGAACACCGCATGACGGCCGCGTCCGACCTCGGCAGCCCTCAGCTCGCCTCTCCCGACCTCCTGCGCTCCGTCTTCCGGCGGCACGCGGCGGGAGTCGCCGTGATCACCGCGAGCGGTGACACCGGCCCGGTCGGCTTCACCGCCACCTCTCTTGCCTCGGTCTCCGCGGAGCCCCCCATGCTGTCCTTCGGGATCGGCACCGGCGCCTCCAGCTGGCCCGCGATCTCCCGGGCCGATCACGTCGGCGTGCACATACTCGGCGAGCACCAGGAAGAGCTGGCCGCCACCTTCGCCCGCAGTGGCGCCGACCGCTTCGGCGCGCCCACCGCCTGGCGCGAGGGGCCCGAGGGTGTCCCCGTCCTCGACGACGTGCTCGCCTGGATGGTGTGCCGGGTACACGCACGCGTGCCCGCCGGTGATCACCGCATCGTGGTGGCCGAGGTGCGGCTCGGTGACCCCGCGGGCGCCGGCCGGCCGCTGCTCTACCACCAGGGCCGGTTCAACGGCCTGCGCGACTGATCGGCTCATCGACGCTTCCGCTGGTGCGGGGCCGTCGAGTTCCGATTACGCTGCGTTGCACAGGTCACAGTTCAAAGCGCTTGCTTAGCGGGCAGGAACTGGATGTACTGGTGAGTAATATTGCGGTCGGAGCGCAGCCGCCCCGACCGGGATCGGCCGCTTGAGGCGCCTATGCTGCCTGCAAGAGGCAGCTGAGAAATGACGATGCAGTAGGAGAGCCGGCGTGAGCTTGAGGATCGTTGTCACTGTGAAGTACGTGCCCGACGCCACCGGCGACCGGCACTTCGCCGATGACCTGACCGTCGACCGGGACGACGTGGACGGTCTGCTCTCCGAGCTCGACGAGTACGCGGTCGAGCAGGCGCTGCAGATCTCCGAGAACTCCGACGACGACGTCGAGGTCACGGTCCTGACCGTCGGCCCCGAGGACGCCAAGGACGCGCTCCGCAAGGCCCTGTCCATGGGTGCCGACAAGGCCATCCACGTCGAGGACGACGACCTGCACGGCACCGACGTCATCGGCACCTCCCTGGTACTGGCCAAGGCCATCGAGAAGGCCGGCTACGACCTGGTGATCTCCGGTCTGGCCTCCACCGACGGCACCATGGGCGTCGTCCCGGCCCTGCTGGCCGAGCGCCTGGGCGTCCCGCAGATCACGCTGCTCTCCGAGGTCTCCGTCGAGGACGGCACCGTCAAGGGCCGCCGCGACGGCGACGCCGCCTCGGAGCAGCTGGAGGCCTCCCTCCCGGCCGTCGTCTCGGTCACCGACCAGTCGGGCGAGGCGCGTTACCCCTCCTTCAAGGGCATCATGGCGGCCAAGAAGAAGCCGGTGCAGGCCTGGGACCTGTCCGACCTGGACCTGGAGGCCGGGCAGGTCGGCCTGGAGGGCTCCTACACCACGGTCGACTCCGCCGCGGAGCGTCCGGCCCGCACGGCCGGCACGATCGTCAAGGACGAGGGCGAGGGCGGCAAGCAGCTCGCCGAGTTCCTCGCGAGCCAGAAGTTCATCTAAGGGTCACTGGCCGCTGAGGCTCACCCCCCTTACCGCCCCTTAAGCCTTCGCAATCCGCAGGAGAGCATTCCCATGGCTGAAGTCCTCGTCTACGTCGACCACGTGGACGGTTCCGTCCGCAAGCCCACCCTGGAGCTGCTGACCCTGGCCCGCCGCATCGGCGAGCCCGTCGCCGTCGCGCTCGGCGCCGGTGCCGCCGACACCGCCGCCGTCCTGGGCGAGCACGGCGCCGTCAAGGTCCTCACCCACGACGCCTCCGAGTACGCCGACTACCTGGTCGTACCCAAGGTCGACGCCCTGCAGGCCGCCGTGGAGGCCGTCTCCCCGGCCGCCGTGCTGGTGCCGTCCTCCGCCGAGGCCAAGGAGGTCGCCGCCCGGCTGGCGCTGCGCATCGGCTCGGGCATCATCACCGACGCCGTCGACCTGGAGGCCGGCGACGAGGGCCCGGTGGCCACCCAGTCGGTGTTCGCCGCCTCCTTCACCACCAAGTCCCGTGTCTCCAAGGGCACCCCGGTCATCACGGTGAAGCCCAACTCCGCCGCCGTCGAGGCCGCTCCGGCCGCCGGCGAGGTCTCGGAGCTGAGCGTGACCTTCTCCGCGCAGGCGACCGGCACCAAGGTGACCGGCCGTACCCCGCGTGAGTCCACCGGGCGCCCGGAGCTGACCGAGGCCGCGATCGTGGTCTCCGGCGGCCGCGGCGTCAACGGCGCCGAGAACTTCGCGATCATCGAGGCCCTCGCCGACTCCCTCGGCGCGGCCGTCGGCGCCTCGCGTGCCGCCGTCGACGCGGGCTGGTACCCGCACACCAACCAGGTCGGCCAGACCGGCAAGTCCGTCTCGCCGCAGCTGTACATCGCCAACGGCATCTCCGGTGCGATCCAGCACCGCGCCGGTATGCAGACCTCGAAGACCATCGTCGCGGTCAACAAGGACGCCGAGGCCCCGATCTTCGACCTCGTCGACTACGGCGTCGTCGGCGACCTCTTCGACGTCGTCCCCGCCCTCACCGAGGAGATCAAGACCCGCAAGGGCTGATCCGCTCCGGGCGTACGAGGCCCCCGTGACCGCCGACGCGGTCGCGGGGGCCTCGGCTCATCCCAGGGTCAGGGTGGCCTGCACCGGCAGGTGGTCGCTCGGGAACTGCCCGTTCTTCGCGAAGGTGTTGACGGCGGCCCGGTGCACGATCGTGCCGGGCGTGGCGAGGATCCAGTCGATGCGCTCGCCGTCGGGGGCGAGGGGCTGGTAGCCGTGGAAGGTCGCGTACAGCTCGCTGCGTTCGGCGGCCGCGTCCCAGGTGTCGACGAGTCCCGTGGCGAGGAGGGTGTCGTACGCCTGGTTGTCGTGGGCCGCGGCGTTGAAGTCGCCGGTCACCAGGACCGGTAGCGCCCGGTCGAACCCGGCGATCTTCTGGCCGAGGAACTGTGCGGAACGCACGCGCGCGTACTGGCCCACATGGTCGAAGTGGGTGTTGAGGACGTAGAACTCCCGTCCGCCCGCGGCCCGGTCGCGGAAGCGGACCCAGGTGACGATCCGGGGGAGGGCGGCGCCCCAGGTGTTCGAGCCGATGACCTGGGGTGTGTCGGAGAGCCAGTGCGTGTCGTGCTCGACGGGAGCCAGGCGCCGGTTGTCGTAGAAGACCGCCGTGGACTCGTCGTGGCTGCCGCCCTCGCGGCCGGTGCCGATCCAGTCGTAGTGCGGCCCGAGGTCGGAGTGGATGTCGAGCAGCTGCTGGTAGAGGCCTTCCTGGGTGCCCATCAGGGTGGGGGCCTCCTGGCGGAGCAGCCGGCGCATCACCGGGCGCCGGGCGGCCCAGCTGTTGGGTTCGGAGGTACTGGCGAAGCGGAGATTGAACGTCATGACATCGAGTCGGCGGTGGTGCGGCTTGGCGGCGGAGGCCGGCAGCATGCCCATCAGCGGCACGGTGACGGCGGCGGCCATGGCGGTTCTGAGGCCCATACGACGCGTCATTCTGTGGGTGTCCGACATGTTGTTTCCCTCCCGACGGGACAGGATGAATGTTCGAACCGGAGTGCGGTAGACGGCGTAGGACATCTCGGCACCTTGTATGAACGCGGCGGCTCAAGCTGTGGACGGGGTGTTGACCGTCGGGAAGCTTCGCGGATAACTTCGCTCTACGGATTGTTGATTCCGCAGAGCGGAAAACAGGAGGCTGTGGGATGGGTCAGGGCCAGCAGGAGCAGGTGGCGACGAGCCTCGCGGGCGCCGTCAGCGAGGAGATCAGCGCCTCCCTCGCGCCGGTCGACGCCGAACTGGAGCGCCGCTATCCCGGAGACCCCGGCACCCGCCAGCCCGTGCACACCGTCTACGTCCCCGGTGACGTCTTCGCCGCCGACACCATCCGCTCCTGGGGCGACAAGGCCCTCACCGCCCTCGACGAACACGCGCCGGACGCCGCGTCCTTCGCCGCCGTTCTCGGGCTGTCCGACGAACTCGCCGAGCCCGTCCACGCGCGCGTGCGGGCCAAGCTGGAGCACGAGCCGATCGAGGACCTGCGCGTCGACTTCGAGGACGGCTACGGTCCGCGCCCGGACGCGGAGGAGGACGAGGCGGCGGCCCGCGCGGCCCGGCTGATCGCCGAGGCGTACGAGAACGGCACAGCGGCGCCGTACATGGGCATCCGCATGAAGTGCATGGAGGCGGCCGTCCGGGACCGGGGCATCCGGACCCTCGACGTCTTCCTGACCGGCCTGATGGCGGCCGGCGGCCTGCCCGAGGGGCTGGTGCTGACCCTGCCGAAGGTGACCTACGCCGAGCAGGTCACCGCGTTCGTCCGGCTCCTGGAGGCCTTCGAGAAAGCACACGGCCTGGACACCGGCCGGCTCGGCTTCGAGATCCAGATCGAGACCAGCCAGTCCATTCTGGCCACCGACGGCACCGCCACGGTCGCCCGTATGATCCGGGCCGCCGAGGGCCGCGCCACCGGGCTGCACTACGGCACCTTCGACTACAGCGCCTGCCTCGGCGTCTCGGCCGCCCACCAGGCCAGCGACCACCCCGCCGCCGACCACGCCAAGGCGGTCATGCAGGTAGCGGCCGCGGGCACCGGCGTACGGGTCTCGGACGGCTCCACGAACGTCCTGCCGGTCGGCCCGACGGCGAAGGTCCACGACGCCTGGCGGCTGCACTACGGCCTGACGCGCCGGGCGCTGGCCCGCGCCTACTACCAGGGCTGGGACATGCACCCCGGCCACATCCCCACCCGGTACGCGGCCGTGTTCGCCTTCTACCGCGAGGGCTTCGAGCAGGCCGCAGGCCGTCTCGCCCGGTACGCAGGCCGACTCGACGGCGACGTCATGGACGAGCCCGCCACCGCCAAGGCGCTCAGCGGCTATCTGCTGCGCGGTCTCGACTGCGGCGCCCTGGACATCGGCGAGGTCGCGCGGCTGACCGGCCTGACCCGGGCCGACCTGGAGGGCTACGCGGCGCCCCGGCGCGGTGATCTGACCGTCTCGACCGGGAAGTAGCGGACCTGTCACAGTCGCAACCGTCGACTGGAGTTGTCACTCCTGCCCCGTAGTCTGTACCGCACGCATTGACGTGTCACAGGAACGGGGCAGCTGTGTCTTCGGGGGAGACCAACGGAAAGGGCCAGGACGAGACCAATCGCTTGCTGGCCGGGCGTTATCGTGTCGTGGCCCAGCTCGGGCGCGGTGGCATGGGAGTGGTCTGGCGGGCCGTCGACGAGGTGCTCGGCCGTGAGGTCGCGGTCAAGGAACTGCGCACCTACACCGATGCGGACGGCCCCGAACTCGCCGATTTGCGGCTGCGGATGCAGCGCGAGGCCCGCGCGGCGGCCCGGGTCCGCCATCCCGGCGTCGTCGCGGTGCACGACGTGGCCGAGGTCGACGGACGCCCGCTGATCGTCATGGAGCTGGTCGAGGGCCCCTCCCTGGACCAGGTGCTGCGCAAGCAGGGGACCCTTGACCCGCGGGAGGCGGCCGGAATCGGCGCCAAGGTCATGGACGCCCTGGCCGCCGCCCACGAGGCGGGCGTACTGCACCGGGACGTCAAGCCCGGCAACATCCTGCTCGACCGCTCCGGTCGCGTCCTGCTCACCGACTTCGGCATCGCCACGATGGACGACCCGGGCGACGGTTCGGCCACCAACCTCACCCGCACCGGTCATCTCGTCGGCTCCCTGGACTACATGGCCCCCGAGCGCGCCCAGGGCGCCGATCCGGGACCGGCCTCCGACGTGTGGGCCCTCGGCGCCACGCTGTACGCGGCCATCGAGGGGGCCTCGCCGTTCCGCCGTACGTCGACGTTCTCCACCCTCACCGCGATCGTCGGCGAGCCGCTCCCCGAATCCCACCGTGCCGGCCCGCTCGGCCCCGTTCTCCAGCGCCTGCTGGACAAGCGGCCCGAGGCCCGCCCGGGGGCCGAGGAGGCGCGCGTGCTGTTGCAGGCGGTTGCCGACGGGGCCGAGGCCGGGGCGGACAGCCCCACGGCGACCTTGCGCGGTACGGCGGGATCGGCGGGGCAGGCCGAGAGCGCCCCGTTCGTTCCGGCGGCGCCGGGGGCATCGGCCGGTCCCGGATCTGCGCAGGGGACCGCGCCGGCCCAGGGTTCCGATGAAAGCGAAACGGCGGGGACCAGAGCGGCAGCTGTGCCGGGAGCCGCGCAGCCGACCGGACCAGCGGCGGCCTCCGTGTCCGGGACTCCTGGGCAGGGTACGGAGGGTGTTCAGGACGGCGGTGCGGGTCAGCCTGCCGTGGGTGCCACGGGGCAGGCCGAGGCCCCGACGCCCTGGTGGGTGGGGTCCGCTTCCCCGGACAGTGCCGGGGGACAGGCCGCCTCGCCGGAGCAGGGCTTCGACACCCCCTCTCCGGGCGGCGGTCCGGCACACGGCTCAGGGGCATCCGCCGCCTCTCCGCAGCCTTTGGCGCACAGCTACGGGATGTCTCGTGACACGACCCCCATGGCCCCCTCCCGTACGCCCCGTCGTAACAGGCGCGTCCTGCTCGCCGCAGCGGCCGTCGCGGCCGTTCTCGCGGTGGCCGGCACGGCTGTCGCGCTGATGAACAACGCGGGCAGAGCCGAAGCCGACGCCCGGCCGATCGCGTCCGGCACGAGTGAGGAGGCCTCCGCCTCCGCCTCCGCGCACACCGACGCCGAAGGTCCGGGCAGCGCCGCGCTGACCGACGGGCAGGCCAAGAAGACCCCGAGCGCGAAGCAGACGCCGGGCAAGGACGGCAGTACCGGACCCACGAGCCGTGCCTCCGCGACCGCCTCGGCGGACGGCGGTGGCCCGGGTGGCGACGATGCGGGCGGAAACGACTCCGGGGACGGCGGTACGACCGGGGACGGCGACCCCAGCACCCCGGCACCGGCCCCCGCCTGCACCGCCACCGGCGGCGGGAAGTACAACTGCACCGTTTGGAAGACCGCCAAGTCCTACACCGCCTCCGGCGCCGAGGCGGGTGTCCTCAATGCAGGCATCAACTACTTCTACTGTCAGTCGAACCTGGGCCGCCGCGATACGTCCGGCCAGTGGACCAACGTCTGGTGGGCGAAGACGGACGACGACAGCGGCAACACCGGCGTCTATGTCAGCGACGTCTACCTCAAGGGCGGGAACAACGACGAGCCGGTGCCGGGGCTCCCGGTCTGCTGAACGCTCACGTACCGCTCCAGGCCGGACTCCGTGACCCGCTTCTCGTCGGCGAACAGCCGGGTGCCCGCCTCGCACAGCAGCCGGTCGGCGCGGGCCCGTGCCACGAACTCCTCCGGCGTGACGCCGAACAGCTCCCGCAACCTGGCCGATCCCACGAGGAGTTCGGTCAGCAGCTCCCGCTGGCCGGGGTGGGTGCGCGGAGCGCCGGTGCCGTCGTGCAGGACGCCGTGGCGGTTGACGTACGAGTGGACGCCCGGCAGCGTGACGCCGCCTGGCAGCTCGACCCGCACTCCGGGCAGCCAGGCGCGCCCGTAGTTGCCGTTCGGCAGTGGCACCCCCTCGCTCGCGTCGACGACCGCGAGTTGCTCGGGGTCCAGCCAGAGGACGAACAACTCCCGTACGGCGCCCGGCGCTTCGAAGGGTGACGCGGACACGTATCCCATACGGCTCACATGCGCGGAGACGCCCACGTCGACGCCGGTCACTCGTGCCCTGACCATCGGGATCGGGGAGGTGATCCCGAACTCGGCCATCTTGTGCCGCAGTTGCCCCGGACTGGCGTTGGAGCCGACCGCGAGAACGGGCGCGCGGTCCTCGTGCCACCGTCGGTCGCGGGGCAGCGGTACCAGCCGGTCACCGTCGAGCAGCGCGGAGTCCGCCGGCCAGGCGCCGGGATAGGTCAGCGGATGATCGCGAGGAGCCTCGGCCAGGCCGAGTGCCTCCAGAGTGAAGTCGTCCATCGGTCGCTCAGTCCGCCGGCGGCAGCTCGCCCGAGCCCCGGGTGATCAGCCGCGTCGGCAGTTCGATCCGCTCCGGCGTCAGCAGCGTGCCGTCCAACTGGCGGAACAGCCGCTCCGCGGCGGTACGCCCCAGCGTCGCCGCGTCCTGGGCCACGACGGTGACGCCCGGCTGCAGCAGATCGGCGAGTTCGATGTCGTCGAAGCCGACGAGGGCGACCCGGCGGGTGTGTCCGGCGAGGACCCGGATCACGGTGACCGTCACCCGGTTGTTGCCCGTGAAGATCGCGGTGACGGGGGAGGGGCCCCGGAGCATCTCCTCGGCCGCCCGGCGCACCCGCTCCGGGTCGGTGACGCCCAGCGACGTCCAGGCGTCCGCCACCTCGATGCCGGCGTCCTCCATGGCGGCCCGGTATCCGCGCAGCCGCTCGACGGCCGTGTGGATGCGGGGCATGTCGCCGATGAAGCCGATCCGCCGGTGGCCGTGGGCGATGAGGTGGGCCACGGCGTCGCGGGCACCGCCGAAATTGTCGGAGAGGACGACGTCGGCGTCGATCCGGCCCGCCGGACGGTCCACGAACACCGTGGCCACGCCCGCCTTCAGCTCCGGCTCCAGATAACGGTGGTCGTCACCGGCCGGAATGACCACCAGACCGTCCACACGCCGGGCGCACAGCGCCAGCACCAGTTCCTGCTCGCGCTCCGGATCCTCGGCGCTGGAACCGTTGATGAGCAGGGCGCCGTTGGCCCGGGCCACCTCCTCCACCGCACGGCTGAGCGGACCGTAGAACGGGTCCGCCAGGTCCTCCAGGACCAGGCCGATGCTCGCCGTACGGCCCTTGCGCAGCACGCGCGCGCTGTCGTTGCGGCGGAAGCCGAGGGCCTCGATGGCCTCCCGGACCCGGTGTTCCGTCTCGGGTGTGACGCCCGGTTCGCCGTTGACCACGCGTGAGACCGTCTTGAGCCCTACGCCGGCTCGCGCGGCCACGTCCTTCATGGTCGGGCGGTTGCCGTACCGGGTCGTGGAGAGGCGGTCTGCTCGGCTGTGGGTGTCGGGCACGATACGGCGTCCTGTCCTGTCGTCGACGGGGATGCGACGGTCCATGTTTTTGTATGAGGATGTGGCGTCGAGCATAGAGCCTGGACAACGTTGTCAGATGCGGGAGACACTGTCCACCGCAATCTGTCGGCCTGCGCTCCACCGCGAGACCGGCCTGTCCATTCCTCAAGGTTGACCGGGGAGAACTGACACTGATGCACACCGACCTCGTGGCTGCGCTCGACATCGGCGGCACCAAGATCGCCGGAGCGCTGGTGGACGGCCACGGCCGGATACTGCTCCGGGCACAGCGCGCCACGCCGGCGCAGGAGGACGGCGAGAGTGTGATGCGCGCCGTCGAGGAGACCCTCGGTGAGCTCACGGACTCGCCGCTGTGGGGGCGCGCAGGCGCCCTCGGCATCGGCAGTGCGGGCCCGGTGGACGCCTCCACCGGCACCGTGAGCCCGGTGAACGTCCCGGGCTGGCGCGACTTCCCGCTGGTCCGCAGGGTCCGGGAGGCAGCCGGCGGGCTCCCCGTGGAGCTGATCGGCGACGGTGTGGCCATCACGGCGGCGGAACACTGGCAGGGAGCCGCGCGCGGGCACGACAACGCGCTGTGCATGGTCGTGTCGACCGGCGTCGGCGGCGGTCTGGTGCTGAACGGTCAGCTGCACGCGGGGCCCACCGGCAACGCCGGTCACATCGGCCACATCAGCGTCGAGCTCGACGGCGACCTGTGCCCGTGCGGCGGGCGCGGCTGTGTGGAGCGCATAGCCAGCGGTCCGAACATCGCCCGACGCGCGCTGGAGAACGGCTGGCGGCCCGGTCCCGACGGTGACACGTCCGCCGCCGCGGTGGCCGACGCGGCCCGGGGCGGCGATCCGGTCGCCGTGGCCTCCTTCGCGCGGGCGGCCCAGGCGCTGGCCGCCGGCATCGCGGCCACCGCGACCCTCGTGGAGATCGACATCGCGGTCATCGGCGGCGGGGTCGGCAAGGCGGGTGACGTCCTCTTCGAACCGCTGCGCAAGGCACTGGCCGACTACGCCACCCTGTCCTTCGTCCAGCGTCTGACGATCGTGCCCGCGCAGATGGGCACGGACGCCGGACTGGTCGGGGCGGCCGCGGCGGCCCTGGCCAAGCGGGCCGACACGGCCGCCGCGGTCTGACGAACGGGCCGACGAGGTCGGGAGAAACGTTCACTTGGCGGCCGGGTCCGACGAGGGGCCCGGCCGCCCTGTGCGTACGGCGGTTCTCAGCAACTCAACCGCGCGTCGCCCCAGTCGGCGTGGTCCGAGTCGATGCCGTCGCCGCCGTCGGTGACGACCAGCCGGACCAGCCGGGCGCCGGTGACGTCCGCGGTGAGCGGCTGGGCCGGCATGGCGTTGGTCAGGACCCCGGTGGACGCCACCTTGGTGCCGTCCGCCCACACCTCGAAGGCGACCGTGCCGTTCGCGCCCTTCTCGTCGTCGACGCCGACCTGCGCGGTGACCGTCTCGCAGGCCGCGCCCGTGTAGTACTCGACGGAGCTCTCCGCGTGCACCCCGAGCCCCTTGGCGTACACCACCGAGCCGATGGTGATCGGATGTCCGTCGCCCGCGGCGCTCTCCCCGTTGCTGGTGTCGCGTTCGACGGGACCGTAGCCGTTGGCCGCCGACAGCCACGGCAGATCACCGAGCTCTGAGGTGCCCGAGGGGGGCGGGACCACCACGGTCGCGCTGAAGGGCAGTGTGCTGTCGACCCGGACACCGGTCGGTGAACGGTAACTCGCCTTGAGCGTCAGGTCGTACGACCCCGTCGGCGTCCCCTGGGGAGCGGTGAGCGACCACTTCGTGCGCAGCGAACGGCCCGTGGACAGGGCCGCGGCGGAGGTCGGCGAGGTCGCCTTCACGGCCCAGCCCGCGGGACCGGACAGCCGTACGGAGACCTGCCTGGCCGGGGTGCGCCCGAGGTCGGTGACCGTGGTCGTCAGCGCGGCCGGAAGGCCCGCTTGCACCAAGAGGTCGCCGTCCAGGCCGAGTTCGACGGCGGGCGGGTACTGCTGCCACCTGCGGTCGGCGGATACCCGTACGAGAACCGTGCCGTGCGCGGGGACGGTCGCCGAGATGGCGCCCGCGGTGTTGTAGCTCCTGTGCTGCCACAGGTCCCGCACGGTGTACGCGTCCGCATCGGGCAGGCCGACGGCCTTGGCGGTCGTGGCGATGCGCTGCGGGCTGCTCGACTCGTTGAACAGGGCGACCGTACGGCTGCCGTCCTTCATCTCCTTGGCGACGACCCAGCGGCCGCCGTCGGACGAGACCACGGCGCCCTGCTGGCCGAGGGGGTCCTGGTCGACGGCGATGACCTCCTTGTTCGCGAGGATCTCGAAGGTCTCCGCGGAGGCCGAGCGCAGGTCGCTGCCGATCAGCAGGGGCGCGGCCATGACCGACCACATCGAGAAGTGCGAGCGGTACTCGGTGTCCGTCATGCCGCCGTTGCCGACCTCCAGCATGTCGGGGTCGTTCCAGTGGCCTGGGCCGGCGTAGGAGGCCAGGGGCAGGTTCTGCTTGAGGATCGAGAGCATCGAGCCCCAGGTGTCGCTGATGTCGCCGGTGGTGCGCCACAGGTGGCCGACGTCGGCGGCCCACTCCCAGGGCTTGTTCTGGCCCCATTCGCAGATGCTGTAGACGATCGGTCTGCCGGTCGCCTTGAGGGCGTCACGCATGGTGGTGTAGCGCAGCTTGGCGTCCACGCCCTGGTTGTTGCAGTTGTCGTACTTGAGGTAGTCGACGCCCCAGTCGGCGAACTGCCGGGCGTCGCTGTACTCGTGGCCCAGCGCGCCCGGGAAACCGACGTTGCTGCACGTCTTGGTGCCCGCGCTGGTGTAGATGCCGAGCTTGAGCCCCTTGGAGTGCACATAGTCGGCGACCGCCTTGATCCCGTTCGGGAAGCGGGCCGGGTCCGGGACGAGCTTGCCGTCGGCGTCCCGGTTCGGCAGGGCCCAGCAGTCGTCGAGGTTGACGTACTGGTACCCGGCGTCCTTGAGGCCCTTGTCGACGAAGATGTCCGCGATTCCCTTGACCATGGACTCGTCGAACTCGGCCCGGCAGTGGGTGGAGTTCCAGTTGTTGAAGCCCATGGGCGGGGTGAGGGCGAGGCCGTCGGCCAGAGCGGGCGAGCTCGCGCTCTCCTCGTTCGCGACGGCGGGGGCCGCCCCGGGCACCGCGAACAGCAGCACCATGAGGGCGGCGACCGTCCTTCGGCGGGTCGTGCGGGTGTGAAGGTGACGCATCGTTACGTTCCTCCGAACCAGCGGAAGGTGTGATGACAGCATGTACGCGTCATCATGTGGGCGTTTACGTTAGGACGTGTTGGACTGTGGTGGAAGGGAGCGGTGCGGCGTACGGCAGCGTGACCCATTCCGTCCGGTGCCGTTGATCAGGTCATGAAGAAGCGCAGCATGCTCGCCATCGCCTCCCTCGCCACCGGTTTCGTCGTCGCGGCGATCACTCCCTCGCACTCCATGGGCGAGGAGCGCGATCACGGCGATGTGGACAAGACCCTCAGCACCCTCGACCACCCCGTCACCGACGAGAGCCTGGACGGGACCGCCCTCGGGCAGAGCAGCTGACGAGCGCCGCACGGCCCCTGGCGGGGACTCGGCGGTGGCCGCCTTCCGCGAGGCGGCCACTCCTCGCCGGGGCACCCACGGCCCTCGTCGAGGTCGTAGCCAGGCGGCGCCGAGGCAACGGCACGGCCGGCGCCGGGCCGCCCGTGCCTACGGACTGCGGCTCCACACCACCACCGGCATCGGCGTGCAGGGCCAGGGCGCCGGGCACCCCCACGGCACCGGGGCCCCTCCAAGGAGGGGCCCCGGTGCCGTGTTCGTGCGCCCTCATCTGCGGCTGGTTTCCGTGGCAGGGTGGAACGGGCAAGCCACAGGGGGCCAAACAGAAGAGGGGGAGTCCGTGATCGTCTGGATCAACGGCGCGTTCGGTGCGGGGAAGACCACCACCGCACGGGAACTGATCGAACTGATCCCGAACAGCACGCTCTTCGACCCCGAGGACATCGGCGCGGCGGTCGTGCACCTGCTGCCGCCCAAGCACCTCGCCGAGGTCGGCGACTTCCAGGACCTGCCGATCTGGCGACGCCTGGTGATCGACACGGCGGCCGCGATGCTCGCGGAGCTGGGCGGGACCCTCGTGGTCCCCATGACCCTGCTGCGTCAGGAGTACCGCGACGAGATCTTCGGCGGCCTCGCCGCCCGCCGGATCAGTGTCCGGCACATTCTCCTCGCACCGGCGGAAACGATCCTGCGTGCGCGAATAGCCGGGCGGGAGACCCCGCCGACCCTGCCGCTCGGCCAGGTGGGGCAGGGGCACTGGGCGTACGACCACATCGAGCCCTACCGGGCCGCCCTCGCCTCCTGGCTCACCGCCGACGCCCATCTGATCGACAGCAGCGCGCTCACCCCGTACGAGACGGCCGTCCGCATCGCCGAGGACGTCGGCGCCGGGACGGTACCCGCGTGCGACATCGTGCAGACCCCGGAGCCCACCGCCGAGACGGTGGCCGCCGGGGTCCTCCTCTTCGACGAGCGGGACCGGGTGCTGCTCGTCGACCCCACCTACAAGGCCGGCTGGGAGTTCCCCGGCGGTGTCGTCGAACCCGGTGAGGCGCCCGCGCGGGCCGGGGTGCGCGAGGTCGCCGAGGAGACCGGTATCCGGCTGGACGACGTACCCCGGCTCCTGGTCGTCGACTGGGAACCGCCCGTGCCTCCCGGATACGGCGGACTGCGCCTCCTCTTCGACGGCGGGCGGCTCGACTCCACCGAGGCACGCCAGGTCCTGCTGCCCGGCCCCGAGCTGCGCGGCTGGTGTTTCGCCAGCGAGGAGGAGGCCGCGGAGCTGCTGCCGCCGGTGCGCTACGAGCGACTGAGGTGGGCGTTGCGGGCGCGGGAGCGCGGGGCGGCTCTGTACCTGGAAGCCGGGGTTCCGACCGGCTGAGAGCGGGGTGTGGCCCCGTCGGCATGCACGGCCGACGGGGCTTCGTCATGACCAAGGCATGTCCAAGGCATGTCCGAGGCGCGTTCGCGGCACGTTCGAGTCAGGCAAGCGGAGTGCGAGAACCCGCCAAGGGAATCGTCGCGATACCTCCATGTCAGAGCTAACGAAACTTCCCGCCCTCGTCAACTCTTGGCAACGAGCGCAAACAATCCCCTTTTCAGTCATTTTCCGCCTTGACCGGCCTCTCGGCGTGTTGCGACAGTCCGCTCAGTCTCACGGCGCCGACAACGGCCGGCGACCGAAGCCTTTCCCCCAGGGAACAGCCTTATGACGAGACCCCGCCCGCCGGCGACGGCCACCACTCCGCGCCGGCCCCAGCACATACCCGGGACGTCCGCACGATGACGACGCAACAGCAGCCGATGCCCGCCGACACCGGCACCACGCAAGCCGGTGAACCGTCGCCGGACCCGCGGAGCGACGGCACGGTGATCGCCGGACGCTCGCCCGCCCGGATGGCCTGGCGGCGCATCAGACGGGACAAGGTCACCATGGCCGCGTTCGTGATCACGGTGCTCTTCATCCTGATCGCGCTGCTGGCCCCGGTCCTGACGGCGATCACCGGCTGGGGGCCGATCACCCCCGACGGCAGGGCGATCGACCCGGACACCGGCAACTTCCCGCGCGGGGCGCTGGGCGGGATCAGTCTCACCCACCTGCTGGGGGTCGAACCGGGCACCGGCTACGACCTGTTCGCCCGGATCGTCTACGGCCTGCGCACCTCGCTGTTCGTAGGCTTCGCCTCGGCCGTGCTGTCCACCGTCGTCGGTGTCGTGGCCGGCCTGGCGGCGGGGTACTCCGGCGGCTGGGTCGACTCCGTGCTGTCGCGGATCATGGACGTGATGCTGGCCTTCCCGCAGCTGCTGTTCATCATCGCGCTGACCCCGGTCATCCAGAACGCGATGCAGACCAACAGCCACGGCGGCACCGACGAGAACCTCCGGCTGCTGGTCCTCGTCCTGAACATCGCGGTGTTCGCCTGGGCCTACACCGCCCGGCTGGTGCGCGGGCAGGTCCTGTCGCTGCGCGAGCGGGAGTTCGTCGACGCCGCGCGGATCATGAGCGCCGGGCGCCGGCACATCCTCTTCCGGCAACTGCTGCCGAACCTGTGGGCGCCGGTCCTGATCTCCTTCGCGCTGGCCGTCCCGCAGAACATCACCACCGAGGCGGCCCTGTCGTACCTCGGCGTGGGCGTCATCCCGCCCAACCCGGACTGGGGGGCGCTGCTGTCGGACGCCTCCCAGTTCTTCCTCCAGGACCCCACGTACCTGTTCGTCCCCGGAGTCCTGCTGCTGATGCTCGTCCTGGCGCTGAACCTCCTCGGTGACGGCGTCCGGGACGCCCTGGATCCCCGCGCGGCCCGCAGCTGACGCGGTCCCCTCGACACCGGCGCCAACGGCCCCACCTGGGCCGCCGCCAGCCGTACAAGAACGGAGTGTTACCTCATGACGCGCAGAAGGCGCTCGATCGCGCTCGCGGCCACCGCCGTGGCGATCGCACTGGGGGCCACCGCATGCGGGGGCTCCTCCAGCACCACCGGGAGCGGCTCCCCGACCAAGGGCGGCACGCTGACCGTCCTCGACCACGCCGACTTCGACCACCTCGACCCCCAGCGCGTGTACACCACCGAGGGTTCGAGCATGGACGAGGAGCTCGTGCGCACCCTGACCGGATGGGACGAGACCGGCTCCCAGCCCAAGCTCGTCGGCGACCTGGCCACCGACACCGGAACGCCCAGCAAGAACGACACGGTGTGGACCTTCCACCTCCGCAAGGGCGTCACCTGGCAGGACGGCAAGGCGGTCACCGCGCAGGACGTGAAGTACGGCGTCGAGCGGTTCTTCTCGCCCGACATCAACGGCGGCCCGCCGTACGCCAGTCAGTGGCTGGTCGGCGGCTCCTCCTACAAGGGGCCCTACTCGGGCAAGGAGCTCGCCTCCATCCAGACACCGGACGCGTCCACGGTCGTGTTCGATCTCGACCAGCCCGTCACGGACTTCAACCAGGCCACCGCCATGCCCGGCTGGTCGGCGGTGCCCAAGGCCCATGACACGGGCGCCACCTACGACACGCACGTCTGGTCCGACGGGCCGTACATGATCAAGTCGTACACCAAGAACAAGGAAGCCGTCTTCGTCCGGAACACCCACTGGAAGCAGTCGACGGACCCGATCCGGCAGCAGAACGTCAACGAGATCGACGTGAAGCTCGGTCAGGACCAGTCGGCGATCGACCAGCAGATCAAGTCCGACGCCGGCACCGCCCAGACCTCCATCATGCAGTGGCCGATCGCCGGTTCCGACCTGACGACGATCTCCGACGACCCGTCTCTGAAGTCGCGCCTGTACAAGATCCCGGCCCCCGGCATCAACTACCTCGCGATCAACACCACCAGGGTCAAGGACCTGAAGGTGCGTCAGGCCATCGAGGACGCGATCGACAAGACCACCGTCCGCGGCGCGTTCGGCGGGTCGGCGTACGGCGGCTATGCGAGCACCATGCTCAGCCCCGGCATCGGCGGCTACCAGAAGTTCAACCTCTACAGCACCAACCCCGCGGGTGACCTCACCAAGGCGCAGGCGCTGATGAAGCAGGCCGGCAACCCCAAGCTCACCATGTCGCTGGCGGTCGAGAACACCACCACCGAGGAGCACTTCGCCGACGCGGTGAAGACCTCGCTCGGCAAGATCGGCATCACGGTGAACATCACGCCGATCGACGCGGCGAACTACTTCAGCACCATCGACAACGTGAAGAACCAGTACGACCTCACCTGGGGCGACTGGATCGCGGACTGGCCGAACGCCTCCACCATGCTGCCCGTGCTGTTCGACGGGCGGCAGATCGCGAAGCTGCCGCAGTCCAACCAGGACCTCTCGTACCTGAACGATCCCGCGGTCAACGCGCAGATCGACAAGATCGCCAAGATGACCGACATCAAGCAGGCCGACGCCGCCTACGGCGCCCTGGACGAGCAGATCATGAAGGACGCTGCCGTGGTCCCGCTGATGTACATGAACTTCAGCGAACTCGCGGGCTCCAAGGTCGGCGGGGTCATCTCGGACCCCATCCTCGCCGAGCCCAGCCTGGTCCACGCGTACGTCAAGAGCTGACCGTCCAGAGCTGACGCACTCCTCCTGTGCCCGCCGGCGGCCCCGGCCGGCGGGCACACCCCCTCTCACGTCAGGGTCCAGCACGACATGCTTCGTTACCTCATCCGGCGCCTGCTGGCAGCGGCCGCGATCCTGCTGGTGATCACCGTGATCACCTTCGTGATCTTCTTCGCGCTGCCGTCCGACCCCGCACTCCTGGCCTGCGGCAAGACCTGCTCGCCGTCCCGGCTGGCCGAGATCAAGCATTCGCTCGGGCTCGACCGGACCTTCCTCACCCAGTTCTGGGAGTTCTTCAAGGGACTCTTCGCCGGCCGGGACTTCGGCGACCAGAGCGTGCGCGTGCACTGCGGCGCGCCCTGCCTCGGGATCTCCTTCCAGACCGACACCCCCGTCCTCAGCACCCTGCTGGACGACTTCCCCGCGGACCTGTCGCTGGGCCTCGGCGCCGCGGTGTTCTTCCTGATCCTCGGCGTCGGCCTCGGCACGCTCGCAGCGGTCCGCCGGGGCAGGGCGGCCGACAAGGCGGCGGTCGGACTCGCCCTGCTCGGTGTCTCCGTGCAGATCTACTTCGTCGGCCTGCTGCTGCTCTACCTGTTCGTCGACAAGTGGCAGATCCTGCCCGCCTCCGGCTACACCCCGATCACCCAGGACCCGAGCGCCTGGTTCCAGGGCCTGATCCTGCCGTGGGCCACCCTGGTCATCGTCTACCTCGCGCTGTACACCCGGCTCACCCGCTCCTCCATGCTGGAGGTCTTCGCCGAGGACTACATGCGCACCGCCCGGGCCAAGGGCCTGTCCAGCGGCAGGGTCGTCCTCAAGCACGGCCTGCGGGCCGCGATCACCCCGATCATCACCATCTTCGGCATGGACGTCGGCTCCCTGATCGGCGGCTCCGCGGTCATCACCGAGTCGGTGTTCGGCATCAACGGCATCGGCAAGCTCGCGGTCGACTCGGTGCAGAACTCCGACCTGCCGGTCATCCTCGGCACCACGCTCTTCGCGGCCACGTTCGTCGTGCTCGCCAACGTGGTCGTCGACGTGGTCTACGGCCTCGTCGACCCCCGTGTCCGCCTCGCCTGAGCCCCTCACCGCAGCAAGGAAACCCCCGTGTCCCTCCAGACCTCACCGCAGCCGGCGGACGTCGATCCCGCGGCCGCCCCCTTCCTCGACGTACGGGACCTGCGGGTGCACTTCCCGACCGAGGACGGGATGGTCAAGTCCGTCGACGGCGTCTCCTTCACCCTGGAGAAGGGCAGCACCCTCGGCATCGTCGGCGAGTCCGGCTCAGGGAAGTCGGTCACCTCGCTGGCGCTGCTCGGGCTGCACAAGGGCACGCGTGCCGAGGTCTCCGGCGAGATCCGGCTGGACGGCAGGGAGTTGGTCTCCCTTCCCGAGCGCGAGATGCGCGCGCTGCGCGGACGGACGGTCTCCATGATCTTCCAGGACCCGCTGTCCGCCCTGCACCCGTACTTCACCGTCGGCGCGCAGATCGCCGAGGCCTACCGGGTCCATCACCAGGTCTCGAAGAAGGAGGCCCGGGAGCGCGCGGTGGAGATGCTGAAGCGGGTCGGCATCCCGCAGCCCGAACGCCGGGTGCGGGACTACCCGCACCAGTTCTCCGGCGGCATGCGGCAGCGCGCGATGATCGCCATGGCGCTGGTCTGCGACCCCGAACTGCTCATCGCCGACGAGCCGACCACCGCCCTGGACGTCACCGTCCAGGCGCAGATCCTCGACCTGATCCGCGATCTCCAGGAGGAGTTCGGCTCCGCGGTCATCCTCATCACCCACGACCTCGGTGTGGTGGCCGACATCGCCGACGACATCCTGGTGATGTACGGCGGCCGCCGCATCGAGTACGGCACCGTGCACGACGTGCTCAAGGAACCCCAGCACCCCTACACCTGGGGCCTGTTGGAGTCGATGCCGCAGATCACCGGTGACGTGGAGCGACGGCTGAACCCGATCGCCGGCTCCCCGCCGAGCCTCATCAACCCTCCTGGCGGCTGCGCCTTCCACCCCCGTTGCACCTACAAGGGCTGGGTGACCGGGGGCCGTTGCGCGGTGGAGCGGCCCGAGCTGGTGGCCGTGCCCGGCACCGGCCGGCATCTCGCCGCCTGCCACCTCACCCCGGAGACCAGGCAAGAGATCCGCGTCCGTACGGCCGCGGGGGCCGCGCAGTGACCGCGGCGAACGAACAGGAGCATGCCGTGAGCACCACCCAGCCCGCCACCGGGGAGCACCTGCTCGAAGTCACCGGCCTCACCAAGCACTTCCCGATCCGCCACGGCATCGTCTTCCAGCGGCAGATCGGAGCCGTGCACGCCGTCGACGGCATCGACTTCACGGTCGGCGCCGGACAGTCGCTCGGCCTGGTCGGCGAGTCCGGCTGCGGCAAGTCGACGACGGGCCGGCTGGTCACCCGGCTGCTGGAACCCACGTCCGGAAAGGTGGTGTTCGACGGCGAGGACATCACCCACACCCCGGAGAACCGGATGAAGGAGGCCCGCCGGAACCTCCAGATGATCTTCCAGGACCCGTACTCCTCGCTGAACCCCCGGCACACGGTCGGCACGATCGTCGAGACACCGATGCGGCTCAACGGCATCAACCCGCCCCAGGGTCACAAGAAGCGCGCCCAGGAACTCCTCGAGACGGTCGGCCTCAACCCCGAGCACTACAACCGCTACCCCAACGAGTTCTCCGGAGGTCAGCGCCAGCGCATCGGGATCGCCCGCGCCCTCGCACTGCGTCCGAAGCTCATCGTGGCCGACGAGCCGGTGTCGGCGCTGGACGTGTCCATCCAGGCGCAGATCGTCAACCTGCTCCAGGACCTCCAGCGGGAGTTCGGCATCGCGTGCGTCTTCATCGCCCACGACCTCGCCGTCGTACGGCACTTCTGCGAACGGGTCGCGGTGATGTACCTCGGCAAGATCGTGGAGGTCGCCGACCGGCAGACGCTGTACACGCGGCCCCGGCACCCCTACACCCACGCCCTGCTGTCCGCCGTCCCCGAGGCCGACCCGGACGGCACCCGGCGCCGCGAGCGCATCCGGCTCGCCGGGGACGTGCCCTCGCCGGTGGACCCGCCCTCCGGCTGCCGCTTCCGGACCCGCTGCTGGAAGGCCCAGGAGCGGTGCGCGACACACGAGCCGCCGCTGGTGCGCCTGGCGGGCAACGCCTCGGACCACTTGACGGCGTGTCACTTCCCTGAGGAGCCGAGCGTCGAGGCCCGGGGCGAGGACATCGTGCTCGATCCGGCGCTGACGACATTGGAGGACAGCGCGTCGACGTCGTCGTGAGGGTAGGGCGTGAGCCTGCTCTCCTGCTCCAGTCGCCGGTTGAAGTCACCGACCACGGCTGCGAGTCGGGCATGACGCGAGATGAGCGCGGCGGCGGCCCCGGGGATTCCCTCGGGGCGTCTGCCGTCGGCGCAGGCGCGGATGAAGTCCTGGCGGGCGTCCCGGGCGAGGCCGTATTGATCGACGATCAGCCAGTGGACCAGGTAGGAGAGGGCATAGGCGCGGTCGTAGCGCCGGTGGCTGTCATAGAAGTCGCGTTCCGGCGGTGCGAGTTCGAACCGGCCGGACAGAGCGAGCCCGTAGTCGGCCAGGTAGAGCTGCTGTCCGTCGGTGAGGATGTTGCGGAAGTGGGCGTCGAAGTGGACGAGTTGGTGCCTCTGGAGGAAGTCGATCACCGTTTCAAGGCCCTGTTCCACGAGGGCACAGGCCGAGTCGGCGTCATCCGATCGAAGCTGTTCGTGGAACCAGTCGTGGACGGTGTACGGCTGGTACTCCAGAAACAGTGCCTGGCTCGTGGACGCGGTGCGCAGGGCCTCGATGCGGGCACGGCCGCCGCTCCAGTAGGCCACGGCCCGTTCCGCATCGACGAGTTGCTCGGGAAGTGACTGCTGCGCGTCGGGCAGGACACGCCAGTGGTGCAGCAGCGGGAAGCCGGAGAAGCGGCCTGTGCGCACCCAGTTGGTCGTCATCTCGTGCGTGGCCAGTTCGCGCCAGGCGCCGAAGCCGGGGCTGCCGATCGCCCCGATGCCGTAGTGGCAGTACGGCGGCAGGTCGAAGATGTTCGCGGTGGAGCGGATGTGGTCCGGGTGGAGTTCGGTGTCGGTGAGCGGCACCCGCTTCACGAACACCGTGACGCCGTCTACCTCCAGCAGGGTCGTCCGACCGCCGATCCCGGTGCCGACAGGCGTACCGGACGCCACCAGCTCCGTGAGATCGCGGTCGCTCAGGAGGGCGAGGGTGGTGGCGGTGTCGGCGTGGGTGCGGAGACGGGTGAGGGATTCCATGGCCCCATGATCGGGCCGCCGTGCCCGACGCAGGTCATGTTCGCGCCGAGGGCCGCCAACCGGGCGTAAGAGGCGAGGACTTGGGCCCGGTCGACGTTGAACACCCCGGGCATCACCTTGCCGTCCACCGGCGACGCGGCCACCGTGTCCCCCGTGAACAGCACCCCGTGCGCGGGGAGATGGAGCGCGATGCTGCCGGGTGTGTGGCCGGGGACGTGGACCACCCGCGCCCCGTCGCCGAAGTCGAGGAGCTCGCCGCCGGACAGCTCGGTGACCTTCGACGGCCGCTCGAACTCGCCTCGCGGCAGGTGCCGTAGAGCCTCCGCGTGCAGCGGGCGTTCCCAGTCCTCGAACACCGGTGGCGGGCCTGGTACTTCGCCCCGTAGGGCGGGCGCGTCCAGCCGGTGCGCCAGCACCTCCGCGCCGGTCATGGCGGCCAACTCACCCGCCCCGCCCACGTGGTCCTCGTGGAAGTGGGTGAGCACGATCCGTCGAAGGCGCCCCGGTACGCGGGCGGCGATCGACGCGGCGGAACCCGCCGGACCGGCGTCGATCAGGGTCCACTCCTCGCCGTCGCGCCAGAGATAGGCCTGGCCGACCGGGAAGCGCAGGAGGTGGAGGTGCGGGAGCAGTTCGATGACGTCCATGGGACGACCGTAGGAAGGCCCCCGTCCGGGGACGAGGGCCTTCTGCCGACAGCAGAGGCGTCGGATCAGTGCGCCGCGTAGTTGCGCAGGAACAGGGCCTCCGCCACCGACAGGCGCTCCAGCTCCTGCGGGGAGACGCTCTCGTTCACGGCGTGGATCTGGGCCTCCGGCTCGCTGAGGCCGATGAGGAGGATCTCGGCGTGCGGGTAGAGCGACGCGAGGGTGTTGCAGAGCGGGATGGAGCCGCCCTGGCCGGCGTACTGCATCTCCTGGCCGGGATAGGCCACCGCCATCGCGTCGGCCATCGCCGCGTACGCCGGGCTGGTGGTGTCCGCCCTGAACGGCTGGCCCTGGCCGATCCGCTCGGTGCTCAACCGCGCGCCCCACGGTGTGTGCGCCTCCAGGTGGGCCTGGAGCAGCTTGGTCGCCTCGTCGGTGTCGATGCCCGGCGGCACCCGCAGGCTGATCAGGGCGCGGGCGCTCGCCTGCACGGACGGGGTGGCGCCGACGACCGGCGGGCAGTCGATGCCGAGGACGGTGACGGCCGGGCGGGCCCAGATGCGGTCGGCGACCGTACCGTCGCCGATCAGCTCGACGCCCTCCAGGACCCTGGCGTCCGCACGGAACTGCTCCTCGTCGTACTGGAGCCCGTCCCAGGACGCGTCCGGCACGAGCCCGTCGATCCTCGTCGTGCCGTCCTTCCCGCGCAGCGAGTCCAGTACGCGGATCAGCGCGGCCAGCGCGTCGGGGGCGGCGCCGCCGAACTGGCCGGAGTGCAGGTTGCCCGCAAGGGTGTCGATCTGGACGCGCATCATGGTCATGCCGCGCAAGGTGGCGGTGACCGTCGGCAGGCCGACGCGGAAGTTGCCGGCGTCGCCGATGACGACGGTGTCCGCCTCCAAGAGCGCGGGATGCGCCTCGGCGTACCGCTCCAGGCCGCCCGTGCCCTGCTCCTCCGAGCCCTCGGCGATGAACTTCACATGGACCGGGATCCCGCCGTTGGCCTTGAGGGCGCGCAGCGCGAGCAGGTGCATGAGCACGCCGCCCTTGCAGTCCGCGGCCCCGCGCCCGTACCAGCGGCCGTCGCGCTCGGTGAGCTCGAAGGGCGGGCTCGTCCAGCCGGCCTCGTCCAGCGGCGGCTGCACGTCGTAGTGGGCGTACAGGAGGACGGTCTTCGCACCCTCCGGGCCGGGCAGGTAGCCGTACACCGACTGGGTGCCGTCCGGGGTGTCGAGCAGTGCCACGTCCTGGAATCCCTCGGCGGTGAGCGCCTCCGTGATCCAGCGGGCGGCGGCCTCGCTCTCGCTCCTCGGGAACTGGTCGAAGTCCGCCACCGACTTGAACGCCACCAGTTCGGTGAGCTCGGCCCGCGCCCTCGGCATCAGCGAGGCGACGGTCTCGGCGACCGGATTCGACGACATGGGCACGCTCCTTGTGGGTGCGACGTTGTACCTGTGAGTGCCGTAGATCCTCCCACAGTGGTCTGTGGGCGGGCCCGCCGTAGGATGCGGGAGACAGGTGCGGCAATGGCTTGATCGGGAGCAGCAGACCATCGTGAGCAGCGAGAACTCTTCGGCGGACGATTCTTCGGCGGACGGCGTGCACGACGACGCGCAGCGGGTGTGGGACGTCGTCGTGGTGGGCGCGGGACCCGCGGGCGCCTCGGCCGCCTATGCGGCGGCGGTCGCGGGACGGCGCGTGCTGTTGCTGGAGAAGGCCGAGCTGCCGCGGTACAAGACGTGCGGCGGCGGCATCATCGGTCCCTCGCGGGACTCGTTGCCGCCCGGCTTCGAGCTGCCGTTCCGGGACCGGGTGCACGCGGTCACGTTCTCGAACAACGGCCGCTTCACGCGGACCCGGCGCTCCAAGCAGATGCTGTTCGGGCTGATCAACCGGCCCGAGTTCGACCAGCAGCTCGTCGAGCACGCCCAGAAGGCGGGCGCCGAACTGCGCACCGGCGTCACGGTGCAGCGCGTCGAGCAGCACGGCTCGGCGGTGCCCGACCGCCGTACGGTCGCCGTGGTCCTCCAGGGCGGCGAGACACTGCTCGCGCGGGCGGTCGTCGGGGCCGACGGCAGCGCCAGCCGGATAGGCGCGCATGTGGGGGTGAAGCTCGACCAGGTGGACCTCGGCCTGGAGGCGGAGATCCCGGTGCCGGAGACCGTCGCCGAGGACTGGAAGGGGCGGGTGCTCATCGACTGGGGCCCGATGCCCGGCAGTTACGGCTGGGTCTTCCCGAAGGGGGACACCCTGACGGTCGGGGTGATCTCGGCGCGTGGTGAAGGCGCGGCCACCAAGCGGTACCTGGAGGACTTCGTCGGGCGGCTCGGCCTCGCCGGGTTCGAACCCAGCATCTCCTCCGGCCACCTGACCCGCTGCCGTGCCGACGACTCGCCGCTGTCGCGCGGGCGGGTGCTGGTGTGCGGTGACGCGGCGGGGCTCCTGGAGCCGTGGACCCGCGAGGGCATCTCCTTCGCGCTGCGCTCCGGGCGGCTCGCGGGGGAGTGGGCGGTCAGGATCGCGGAGGCCCATGACGCGGTGGACGCCCGGCGCCAGGCACTGAACTACGCGTTCGCCATCAAGGCGGGACTCGGTGTCGAGATGAGTGTCGGCAAGCGGATGCTGACCGCGTTCGAGCGCCGGCCCGGGCTGTTCCACGCGGCGCTGACGGGTTTCCGGCCGGCGTGGAACGCGTTCAAGGACATCACCCAGGGCGCGACCTCACTGGGCGAGCTCGTCCGCGGCCGGCCCATGGCCCAGCGGGCGCTGGCCGCGCTGGACCCGCGTCCGGCCGAGCGCGGTGCGGAGGGCGAGGCAACCTCCTGACCGGTCACTCGATCCCACCGGTCACTTCGCGACCGTGATCCGGAAGACCGGGTGGTCGGTGGCGGCCGCGATGATCTCCTCGTCGGAGGACTTGGCAGTCACGCCCTGGAAGTACTGGTTGACCTCCCAGCCCCACTTCTCCAGGTAGGTCCGCAGGATCGGGAGCTTCTCCGCGTCGGGAAGCTCCACCGCGGTGAACTCCCGCACCTTGCGGCCGACCCTCAGCTCCCCGCCGCCGGCGGCGCGCATGTTGCGCACCCACTGGGAGTGGCCACGGGCCGAGACCAGGTACTGCCCGCCCTCGTACGTGTGCGGGTTGACCGGGATCCGCTGCAGCCGCCCGCTCTTGCGGCCGCGCACCGACATCTCCGCCGTACCCGCGAGGCTGAAGCCGTGCCGGGCGAGCCAGCCGATGACGCTGTTGAGGCGGACGTTGAGCGGGCTGCCCTTGAGGTAGTACGGCGACGACATGGTGTCCCCCATCGGTTGAGAGAGCGGTGCTCTCGCTTTCGGTGGGACCAGTCTGCACGGATCGGCGACGCAAAGCAAGAGCAGTGCTCTCGATTGTGTGCACTGCTCTGCATCTGTGGGAGACTGATCGCATGAGCACCGCACAAGGCGCCCGGGCCCGCGCCCGGATCGAAGTCACCGCCGCCATCAAGGACGAGGCGCGCCGGCAGCTCGCGGCGGAGGGCGCGGCGAAGCTCTCGCTACGGGCCGTGGCGCGTGAGCTGGGGATGGTCTCCTCGGCGCTGTACCGCTACTTCCCGAGCCGCGACGACCTGCTCACCGCACTGATCATCGACGCCTACGACTCCTTGGGGGAGAGCGCGGAACAGGCGCACGAGGCGGTCGCGGAGGCGGCCCCGCTGGAGCGCTGGGTCGCGGTGTGCGAGGCGGTCCGCCGCTGGTCGCTCGACCATCCGCACGAGTACGCCCTGATCTACGGCTCTCCCGTCCCCGGCTACACCGCACCGCAGACCACCGTCCCGCCCGCCGCCCGGGTCGGCCTCCTCCTGATCGGCATCGTCCGCGACGCCCACCACGGCCCCGGGGGCTTGGCGGAGCTGCCCGCGGTGCCTGGAGAGCTCCACGCCGAGGCCGACCGCATCGCCACCGACCTCGCCCCGGACCTTCCGTCCCAGGCGGCCGCGGCCCTCGTGGTGGCCTGGGCCCAGCTCTTCGGCCTGGTCGGCTTCGAACTCTTCGGCCAGTTCAACCGGGTGGTGGAGGAACGGGAGCCGTTCTTCCGGTACGCGGTGCGGGGGCTGGGGCGGGGGGTCGGCCTCCGGTAGGAGTGTGCGTGCGGCGAGGCCGTGCCGGGGTCCGCAGCCGCCGCCGTACTTCGCCGGGAGTACGCGTGATCACCACGCTCGGGGGACGTCCTGGTCGGGCCGGGCCGTCTAGCGTGGCTGTCATGGACGGTGAGCGGGGCGTGCGCGAGGGAGGTCCGCCGCGGCGGTGGTGGCACGGGCCCGCGTGGTGGCGCAGTGCCGGCGGCGACGGGCAGGGCGCCCGGTGGCCCTGGCCGTCCACCCTGCTGCTCACGTTCTTCGTGCTCGGGGGGTCGAACTACGCCGCGCACCAGCAGGCCGAGCGGGCCGCGCTCGACCCGTTCGCGCGGGCCCTGCTGGTGATCGGATCCGCGGTGCTGTTGTGGCGGCATCGGCAGCCGGTGCTCGTCGTCTTCGGTACGACGGCCGCCGCGATGCTGTATCTCGGTGCCGGGTATCCGTACGGGCCGGTGTTCCTCACCGTCGCCCTCGCCTGCTTCAGCGCCGTCGTGGCCGGACATCGCAAGGCCGCCTGGACCGCGCTGGGGATGTTGTGGACCGGGCACGTCCTCGTGGCCCACTGGCTCTACCAGTGGCTGCCGCCGTCCAAGGACTCGGCCGCCCCCTGGGGTCAGGAGGGCGTGATCGCCGCCTGGGTCGTCGCCATCGTCGCCGTCTCCGAGCTGGCCCGCACCCGCCGTGAACAGTGGGCCCGGGAGCGCGCCGAACGGGCCCGGGCCGCACAGCGGCGCGCCGACGAGGAGCGGCTGCGGATCGCCCGCGAGCTGCACGACGTCCTCGCGCACAGCATCTCCGTCATCAATGTCCAGGCCGGCGTCGGCCTCGCTCTCCTCGACACCGACCCCGAACAGGCGCGCACCGCGCTCACCACCATCAAGGCCGCCAGCAAAGAGGCGCTCGGCGAGGTGCGCCAGGTGCTCGACACCCTGCGCACCCCAGGTGACGCGCCGCGCGCGCCCGCGCCGGGCCTCGACCGGTTGCCCGAGCTGGTGTCCCAGGCGGCGGGCGCGGGCCTCACGGTCGAGGTGGAGGGAACGGCACCGGCACTGCCGCCCGGCGCGGACCTCGCCGCCTTCCGGATCGTCCAGGAGGCGCTCACCAATGTCGTACGGCACTCCGGAGCGCGGCACGCGCGCGTGCGGCTCGATCACGACGGGGACGCCCTCCGGCTCCGTATCGACGACGACGGGCCGGCGAGCGGCGCCGACGCGGGTGGCAGCGGCAATGGTCTGGCCGGAATGCGGGAGCGGGCCGCCGCACTCGGTGGCACGATCGAGGCCGGCCCGCGTCCCGAGGGCGGGTTCCGGGTGCTCGCCGTACTGCCGCTCAAGGTGAAGGCCAAGGAGGACGACCGGTGATCCGCGTACTGCTCGCCGACGACCAGTCACTCGTGCGGGCCGGTTTCCGGGCCCTCCTCGACGCACAGCCGGACATCGAGGTGGCAGGTGAGGCCTCGGACGGGGAGGAGGCGGTGCGCAAGGTGCGGGAACTGCGGCCGGACATCGTCCTGATGGACATCCGGATGCCGCTGCTCGACGGCCTAACCGCGACCCGGCGCATCACCGAGGACACCGCTCTGGAGGAGGTGAAGGTGGTCATGCTCACCACCTTCGAGCTCGACGAGTACGTCTTCGAGGCGATCCGTTCCGGTGCCTCCGGCTTCCTGGTCAAGGACACCGAACCGGAGGAACTCCTGCGCGCCGTGCGGGCGGTGGTCGGCGGCGACGCGCTCCTGTCACCCGGGGTGACCCGTCGTCTCATCGCCGAGTTCGCGGCCCGCTCCAAGGAGCCCGCGGCCGAAGGCGCCCTCGCCGGACTCACCGAGCGGGAACGGGAGGTGATGGCTCTGGTCGGCATCGGCCTGTCCAACGAGGAGATCGCCCGCCGCCTGGTCGTCAGCCCGCTCACCGCCAAGACCCACGTCAGTCGCACGATGGTCAAGCTCGGCGCCCGCGACCGCGCCCAACTGGTGGTGCTGGCCTACGAGTCGGGGTTGGTGCGGCCCGGCTGGCTGGGCTGAGGCATCTCGCGTCGGAAGCGCAGCAGCACACTGATCACCCGCGCCATGAAGACCACAGGTGCGACGGTGAGCCCGACGCGCAGCAGCACCCTCTCCATGGTGCCCGGCAGTTCGAACAGCAGCGCCGGTCCCGCCACCGCTCCGAACAGCACCGCCGCCGCGAACAGCGCACTGCACAGCGCGTATCCGATCTCCACGGTGATGGCATCCCGCTCCGCCTGGCTCCGGCGGCCCCCGTAAGTCTCCATCCTTCGAGTCTCACAGCGGTGTGTCCGGCGGAGCAAGCAGGATCCGCCGGGCACGTGCCGCACCGGCGCGGGCAGCCGTCCTCCGAACGGGCATCAGCGATAGCTGTGACGAGCATGTACGGTCATGTCCGCAGCGCCGCGCCTTCAGCGTTCGGGCTGCGGGTGAGCAGATCGGCGACCCGAGCGACCAGCTGGCTCTCCCCGCCGTTGCGGGAGGTCGTCGGATGGTACGCGAGCACGAAGCCGCGCCGCAGGTCACGGGTGGAGAACGCGGCGTTCTTGTATCCGTACGTCTCACCGGTCTTGCCCCAGAGCGCGACGCCATTGACGGTGGCCTGCTGCAGGCCGGTGCTGTAGCGGGCCGGAGAGCCGTCCAGCATGCGCACCTCGTCCGGTGGCAGGGTGAACATCAGCTGAAGCAGCTCAGGCGGGAGCAACGCGCCGGAGAACAACGTGGCGAGCATCCGCTCGACGTCGACCGTGGTGGAGATCATGTCGCCCTCGCCTCGGCTGGACGACTGGTCGTAGGCGGTGATGTCCCGCAGGTTGCCGTCGGCCATCCGTAGATATCCGTGCACGTGCCGGCCATGGATGTGCGGGTCGTCGCCGGGCACGACAGTGCGTTCCAGTCCCAGCGGACGCAGGATGCGGGCCGTGACGGCCTCTCCGTAAGGGCGGCCGGTCACCTTGTCGACGATCAGCGCGGCCAGTACGTAGTTGATGCCGCGGTACTCCTGCCGGGTGCCCGGCGTGAACTTCAGCGCCCCGTGCGTCGCCGTCGCCACCCACTCCTGTGGCGTCCAGTGGTCGAAGCGGTGGCGGAGCACCTCCTCCGCGGTCTCCGGCTCCGGAATGCCGACGTGGTCGGGCATTCCGCTGGTGTGGTTCAGCAGGTGCGCCACGGTGACAGCCGAGAAGCGGCCTGGCAGCAGTCCCGGCAGGAGGCGCCGCACCGGCGCCGCCAGGTCGACCCGGCCCTCCGCCACCAGTTGCAGCACCACCGTGGCGACGAAGACTTTGGTGATGCTGCCGATCCGGACCATGTCATGTGCCCTCACCGGCCGTTGCGTGCGGATGTCGGCCACGCCCGAGGTGCCGCGCCAGCGGCCGGCCACGCCGCTGACTCGTAACTGCGCCGCGGTCGACGGCGGGTGCTCCAGGTCGTCGATCGCGGCTTTCAGGGCAATGGGATCGAGCGGCGGGAGGTGTGGGGGCGGCGCGGGCGAGGCGCTGGCGCGGTGCGCGGGCAGCACCATGGGGGCGGCCGGCGCGGCCGCCCCCCACAAGGCGGCCCCGGTAAAGGTCCTCCGTGAAATGCGGTTCGAGGTCATGCCCTCACCCTGTCAGCGGGCGCCCGCCCGGGCATCGGGGTTCGTCCCGGAGTGATCCCCGACAACACCCCGACCCGCCCAGCACATCGACGACCAGCCCGGCACCGGCACAGGCGACGCACGACCTAGTCGCGTGCGACCACGCGCTCCGCCTCCTCCAAAGATGTGGACCTGGCGACCACCACGGTCTCCTGCCGGCGCCGGACGCGCAGTCCCGTGAGTGAGATCAGCAGACCCACGAGAGCGATCCCGGTGACCACCGTCAGGGCGGGCAGGTAGCTGTCGAGCACGGCCTGCGGGGAGGCGCCCTCCTCGGGGGCGTTCGCCGTCAGGACCGCCGTCACCACGGCGAGGAACAGCGCGCCGCCCACCTGTACCGAGGTGTTGAGCAGACCCGACACCATGCCCTGCTCGTGTTCGTCGACGCCGTTGGTGGCCTGGACGTTGAGGGACGGGAAGGTCAGCGCGAAGGCGGCGCCGACCAGCAGCATGGTCGGCAGGATCACCGTCGCGTAGACCGGGGCGAGGTCGATGCGCAGGAACAGCAGATAGCCGACGACCATCAGCGCGAACCCCGCCACGATCAGCCGCGGTGTGCCGACCCGGTCGATGACCGTGCCCACCTTGGTCGCGGACAGCGCCACGAGTGCGCCCGCCGGCAGGAAGGCCAGCGCGGTGTGCAGCGCCGACCAGTCGAGCACCTGCTGCATGTAGAAGGTCACCAGGAACTGAAAGCCCATATAGCTGCCGAGGAACGTCAACGCTCCCAACTGGGCCCGCACCTGGGCGCCCGAGCGCAGCACGCCGAGCCGGATCAGCGGGCTCGGACTGCGCCGCTCGACGGCCACGAACGCGGTCAGCAGGGCGATCACGGCGGCGAAGGAGACGAACGTGCGGACCGAGCCCCAGCCGGCTTCGGGTGCCTGGACGACGGTGAACACCAGCAGCAGCATCGAGGCGGTACCGAGGACGGCGCCGGGGATGTCGTAGCCGCCGGTGCTCTGTTCGCGCTCACTGCGCGGCAGCAGCCTCAGGCCGACGACGAGGGCGATCAGGGCGACGGGCGCGGGCAGCAGCATGGTGTAGCGCCAACTGGCCTCCGTGAGCAGGCCGGAGAAGACCAGGCCCATCGAGTAGCCGGTGGCGCCACACGTGGTGTAGATGGACAACGCGCGGTTGCGCAGGGGGCCTTCGGCGAAGGTCGTGGTGATGATGGACAGGCCCGCGGGCGCGGTGAAGGCCGCGCTGAGGCCCTTGATGAAACGGCTGGCGATCAGCAGCGGGCCCGAGTCGACGAGGCCACCGAGGAGTGAGGCGACCGCGAAGACGCCCAGGGCCACCAGGAAGACCTGGCGCCGGCCCAGCAGGTCGGCGGCCCGGCCGCCCAGGAGCAGGAGACCGCCGTAGCCGAGGATGTAGCCGCTGACGATCCATTGCAGCGTCGAGGTGGAAAGGCCCAGGTCGGCGCCGATGGACGGGAGCGCGACGCCGACCATCGAGACGTCCAGGGCGTCCAGGAACATCGCGGCGCACAGCACCAGCAGGGTGCCCCAGAGCCTGGGTGTCCAGCGGACCGCGGAGGACGGGTCCGCGGGGGTGGTGAGCGGAGAAGTCATGCCGAGGACACTACATGCGCATGCATTGAATGCAAGCACATTTAATTCCGATGCAATAATTCACCTTCTCTGCTACGGTGCCGCGCATGGTGGCGAAGAAGCCCGAGCAGGCACTCGCGGAACAGTGGCGGGACATCCTGGCGCTGCACGCGCGTACGCAGTGCGAACTGGACCGTGCTCTTCATCAACACGGCCTGTGCGGCAGCGACTTCGAGGTGCTGGACGTCCTGGCCGACGGCGGCTGCGCCTACCGCGTGCAGGAGATCTCCGAGCGGGTCCATCTGAGTCAGAGCGCGCTGTCGCGGCTGATCGCCCGGCTGGAGAAGGACGGACTCGTCGAGCGCGGGATGTGCGCGGAGGACCGGCGGGGCGTACGCGTCTCGCTCACCTCCAAAGGGCGCGCGTTGCACCGTGACGCCCTGCCGGTGCAACGCGCGGTCCTCACGCGGATGCTGGAACCTTCCTAGCCCACGGCGGACTTCTCCTGCCACAGCCCGGCGAGCGACGCGTCCCCGGTCACGCGCGGGAACGGCAGCCGGTTCCACAGCGCCAGATACAGCCGCGCGGCGGGCCCGGACACCTCGCAGTCGGCGTCCCCCTGCTCGCCGTACTCGGTCGCGGGCGGCTCCTCGGTCAGTCGTACGGTCCACACGGCGCCGTCCGTGTCGCTCGCCCGCACCCGCAGTATCCGGGGCTCGGCGCTGCGGACCCGGCTCTTCTCGCGGGCGTGGAAGTCGCGCAGCAACTCGTCGATGCCGTCGGCCGCGAAGTCCCGCCCGGGCTCCTCCGGGGTGCCGCCGCGCGCCGCCTCCGCGTCGAAGCGGTGCACGGCCGTCTCGTGCGCCTGCCGCCGGGCCCAGAAGGCAAGCGGTGAGGGTGCGGGAAGGAAGTGCCAGCATCGGACGTCGGGTGCGGCGGAGTCCAGCGTGTCGACCAGGCGGCGGTGGCCGGTGCGGAACCAGGTCAGCAACTCCTCGCCGTCGAGGGCCGGTTCCTCGTCGAAGGGGCGGAAGTCGGTCTGCTCCTCGGCCACGAACGCCGTCGCCCAGCGATGCACCGTGCCGGTGTGCCGCAGCAGGTCCCGCACCTGCCACTCCGGGCAGGTCGGCACCTTGGCGTCGGGTCCTGCCTGTTCGGCGGCCGACGCGAGCAACTGGCCCTCGCGGTCCAGGATCCGGATGAACTCGGCTGTCTCCATGCGAGGAGTGTGCCTGACGACGATGCCCTGCCGGTCACTGATTTCGCCGGACTACCAGTCGCGGGCGGCCTGGAGGAGGTGGTCGCGGACCAGCGCCACATGCGGATTGCCGGAGGTGCCGGGCCGCTGCACCAGGAACGCCGTGTTGATGGGCGGGTCCTCGGGGTCGTCGAGCAGGATCAGTGCCCCCGACGCCAGCTCCTCGACGCACAGGTAGCGGGGGAGCACGGTGAATCCGGCGCCCCCCACGACCGCGGCCTTGACCGCGTTCAGGTCGGGCACGGTGAGAGCGGGCTGCCGTACCAGCCGTCGGCCGAAGACGTGCCGCCAGTAGCGGCGCACGATGGGCAGGTCCTCGGCGTAGGCGACGAGCGGGACGCCGTGCAGCGCGGCCGCGAGGTGTTCCGGTGCGCCGAGCCGCTGGGCCCAGGCGGGGGAGGCGACCAGTACGAACTCCTCGTCATTGAGGGGCAGGGCCGTGAGCGTGCGGCCGCGTGGGCGGAACGTGGCGATCACCAGGTCGTGGCGCCCCGCGCGCAGGTCGTCCAGGAGCGGTTCGGTCAGGCCCGGTGTGATGCGCAGCCGTACCCCCTTGTCCACCAGGGGAGCGAGACCGGGCAGGACGCACCGGGACAGCAGCTCGGCCGGGCCGGCCAGATGCACCGGCTCGGCCGGCCCGTCCGCCGAACTCCTGACGGGCCCCGCCACCGCGGCGAGCGAGTCCAGCGGCTGCACGATCCGGGCGGCGAGCTCGTCCGCGTACGGCGCCGGGGTCACGCCCCGCGCCCGGCGCTCGAACAGCTCACGGCCCAACTGCCGTTCCAGCGTACGGATCTGGGTGGTGACCGTGGGCTGGGACAGGGCGAGGAGACGGGCGGCGGCGGTGAAGGAGCCGGTGCGGTACACGGTCAGGAAGGTCCGCAGCAGGTTCAGGTCCAGCGAGGCGCCGACGGTCTGCCCCGCAGCCTCTGAGCCATTGGTGTTCCTATCCCTCATATGCGCGACCCTATTGGATTTCTATGACAGAGCAGCGCTACGGTTTCACCATGTCGAAGATCCTCTTTGTGATGACCGGTGCCGACCACTGGACCCTGGCCGACGGCACCCAGCACCCCACCGGCTTCTGGGCCGAGGAGGCCGTCGCCCCGTACGAGGCCTTCAAGGCCGCGGGCCACGAGATCGTCGTGGCCACCCCCGGCGGTGTCGTGCCGACCGTGGACAAGGGCAGCCTCGCGGCCGAGCTGAACGGCGGGCAGGAGAACGCCGACCGTATCGCCGGAGTGCTCGTCGCGGCCACCGAACTGCAGCACCCGGTACGCCTGGACGAGGTCAACCTCGACGATTACGCGGCCGTCTTCTACCCCGGCGGCCACGGGCCGATGGAGGACCTCGCGGTCGACGCGGACTCGGGCCGGTTGCTCACCCGCGCCCTGGAGAGCGGCAGGCCCCTCGGAGTCGTCTGCCACGCCCCCGCCGCCCTGCTCGCCGCCACCAGGGCGGACGGCTCCAACGTCTTCGCCGGGCGCCGCGTCGCCGCCTTCACCAACGCCGAGGAGACCCAGGCAGGACTCGCCGACAAGGCGAAGTGGCTGCTCCAGGACCGGCTCACCGAGGCCGGCGTCCAGGTCGAGGTGGCCGAGCCGTGGGCTCCGCATGTGATCGTCGACGGCAACCTGGTGACCGGGCAGAACCCCGCGTCCTCCGCCCCGCTCGCCGCCGAACTGCTGAAGAAGCTGGGCTGAGCGCGACGCGCGCAGTGCGTGACCGGGAAGCGGGGCGGAGCCTCTGAGGCTCCTCAAGTCGCTTGGCGGACAGGGAACATGACCGTCACGATGATCCGCATGTCGGGAATCGCTGGACTGAACAAGAAGAACAACTTCGTGCTGCTCGTCCGGGACGCGGACGTCGTCGGGGCGGCCCTGCGCCAGGCGCTGGCCGGGGCCCCGCCCGAGGAACGCCCCGGGCTGGAACGTGCCGTGGCGCTCGTCGAGTCCACCGCCGAGGCCTCCGAGAGCGGGCTGCGGGCTCGCTGGGTCCGCTCCCGGCTGGCCGCCGTCGGGTTCACGGGGGACCTCACCTCGGTCGCGGCGGTGCGGGCCCTGCGCAAGGCGGAGCCGAAGCTGAGCCTGTTGGCGGCCGTGCAGTTGCAGAAGGAGGCGCTGGCTCATCCGGAGTGATCCGGATGAGCCCGTCGTGCGTGCGAACCGGGGACGACAGGGCGGGGCGTGGGCCGCGCCCCTGGAGGTCTTCCCGGTCGACCTCGGCGAGGTTTCCAGGCGCTCCTCGCAGAGTGCGGCCGCACTTCGCGCCAAGCGGTGTTCAGAGGGGCACCGGCCTGTTCCCCCGGGGACGGCGATGGCCTGCCGAGGGCGCGGATCCGATCGCGGCGCGGTCAGCCGGCCGCCGCGCGCCGGGTCAGCGCTGCGATGACCGCGGCGGTGGCGGCGAGTACCGCGACGCTGGTGAGAGCGATGGGCAGGGAGAACCAGTCGGCCATGAAACCGATGGCGGGCGGCCCGAGCAGCATGCCGCCGTAGCCGAGGGTGGAGGCGATGGCGACCCCGTCGGGTCCGGCCAGCCTGCCCGCACGCTCGACGGCGACGGGGAACAGGTTGGCGAGACCGAGTCCGGTGATCATGAAGCCGAGCAGTGCCGCCCAGACGGAGGGTGCGAGCGCGCCGAGCAGCATGCCGAGCGCGGCCGTGGTGCCGCCGCCCACGAGGGTGCGGGTCTGGCCGAGTCGTTCGAGCATCCTGGTGCCGGTCAGCCGGCCGACCGTCATGGCGAGCGCGAAACACGAGTAACCGACCGCCGCGACGCCGGGCGTGGCATCGAGGTCGTGCTCCAGATGCAGGGCGCTCCAGTCGGCCAGGGCACCCTCGCCGTAGGCCGTGCACAGGGCGATCAGGCCGAAGGTGATGACAAGGCCGCGGGTCCGGGTGCGGGTGTCCGAGGGGCAGGGCGCGGACTGGTGCCGCGGCGGATCCTGGGTGGGTGCCGGGGGCTGGATGCGCAGCAGGGTCCGGCCCGCGACGGCCGTGACGAGCAGACCGATCAGGGTGAGGCCGAACAGGTGCTGGGTGGGTGACAAACCTCCGGCGACCAGCCCGCCGAGCCCGGCCCCGAGCATTCCGCCCAGGCTGAAGGCCGCGTGGAAGCTGGGCATGATGGGCCGCCGCAGCGCGCCCACCAGATCGACCGCGGCGCTGTTGAACGCGACGTTGATGCTGCCGTACGCGGCGCCGAAGACCAGCAGTACGGCGCCGAGTGCCGGTGCGGAGTGGGTGAGTGGCGGCAGGGCGACGCTGAGCGAGAGCAGGACGGCGCAGACGACGGTGAGCCGGTGGGTGCCGTAACGGCGGCACAGCCTTCCCGTGAGCATCATGGTGATCACGGCGCCGGCCGAGACACCGAGGAGGGCGAGGCCGAGGGCGCTGGCGGAGGCCCCGGTCTGCTCCTTGATCGCGGGGATGCGGACGACCCACCCGGCGAAGACGAAGCCGTCGAGGGCGAAGAAGACGGTGAGGGCGATGCGGAGTCGGGTGAGCGAGTTGTCCGGGACGGCGATGCGTGGGCGGGTTTTGTTTATCGGCGGCACAAAGTCAGCGTAGGCGTGTGCTCGATTGTCGGCAAGGGTGTTCGGGTGAGCGGTGAGCGGGTGAGGGGGGCCTGTCCGCGACGCGTGCACCGGGGGCGGGTCGCGTTCGTCTCCGCCGTACCGCTTCGGGCCACGTTCGTCACCGTCTCGCACAGTGACGTGACCCCTGAGGTGGGCGGCTGCTCCTTGGTCACCGTCATCGGATCTGCACCCATTTGCACGCAACTTCACCCGGTTACTGGTGAGTCGGGCGCGGTGACGTTGGATGCTGGATGTCACGGAGCTGTGCAGGCGGCTTGCTCAGGCCCGGCGGGTGGGAGGAGCGCTCCAAGTGGTTCTTGGCGCACGGGGTGACACGGCGGGGGCAGAGGCGGTGGAGATCGCGCGGCTCGGCGGGCTGTGGCGGGTGACACGGCCCTGGCACCCGGGGCTACGGCCGTACTTACGCAGCTACGCCGGTTACTGGGAAGCGGTGGCCACACCGTACGAGGCCCGGCTGGTGCCGACCGGGCGTGCGACCTTGTTGATCAGTCTTGCGGAGCCCTTCTCGCAGGTGCGGCGGCTGGGTGTGCGGGGTGGCGGCAGCGGGAGCATCGGGTCGCTGGTGGTGGGGCTGGAGGACCGGCCCGCGATCTGTACCCATCCCGGCGGCCAAGAGGCGATCCGGGTGGAGTTCACGCCACTGGGCGCGTACCGGCTGTTCGGCATGCCGATGGGCGAGTTGACGAACCTGGCCGTCGAGATACGGGACGTTCTGGGCGCCGAGGCCGGTGTGTTGGTGGAACGGATGGCGGCCACACCGGACTGGGCCGCCAGGTTCGACCTGCTGGACGCGGCGCTGCTCGCCCGGCTCGACTACGGCCCGCGGCCCACGCCGGAGGTGGGACAGGCCTGGCAACTGCTCTCCGGGAGCGCGGGGGTGATCCCGATCGCCCGTATCGCCGCCGAAGTGGGCTGGAGTCAGGGGTACTTGATCCGCCGGTTCACCCAGCAGATCGGGCTCACGCCCAAGGCGTCCGCCCGGGTGCTGCGCTTCCGCCATGCCGTGGCGTTGCTCGGTCGCGGGACCACGAGTCTGACCGAGATCTCAACCGCCTGCGGCTTCTACGACCAGGCGCACCTCAACCGCGAGTTCCGGGCCATCGCGGGGACCACACCCGGACAGATGGTGGCTTCGCGCAGGGTGGAGGGGGCGGTTGCTCTCTCCGGGAGTGCAAATTCTTCCAAGACCGCGACCGCGGCGGGTCGCTAACGTCCCCGCTGGCACCACTGACGGCCGGTCGGATGGCGCGGGGGACCGTCCGACCGGCCCGAACATCCATAGAGGCCGCATGGGGTGCCGGCCAGGCCGCCTCCATCGACTCGGGAACCGGATTGACCGACAACGGCGTACGGCCGCGCAGGGGTTCGACCGCTTCGCCCGGTGGGCTCTCCCGGGAGCAACGGGCCGCAGGAGAGGTGAGGGGCAGGCGCTGCGTCGAGCTCGGCGTGGTCTGGTTCATCGGAGGGCTGCTCGTCGCCGTCGTCACCTTTGGGCAGGTTCAGGGCGCGGGTGTGTATGTCGTGGTCTGGGGTCCGATGCTCTACGGCGTCCATCGGATGGTCTCCGGGCTTCAACTCATCAAGAAGAGCCGAGGGTCTTCGTAGGCGTAGGCGTAGGCGTAGGCGTAGGCGTAGGCGCGAGGTCCGGCGCAGGCGGGGCGTCGGGTCCGAGCAGGGCGGGGTGGGGTGGGTGGTGGGGCGGGGTGACGTCCTGGGTCTCCACGGAGCCGATGCCGCGGCCCGGTGACGGCGATGGTGAGGCCGTGCTCCAACTCATGTAGGGGGCGCTGAGTTCGGTACGGCTGACCATGTGGTGGGTGAGCCCTTCGCTGCACATGGCCCGCAGTCGCATGAGCCCCGGCCCTACCCGCGCAGCGGCACTGCCGATTCGATCTTCGAGCGAACCTCCCGCATCACGGCCACAATGTGCCGCTCATGGTCCCCCGTGAGCCGGGACACCGGCACCGAGCAGCTGATCGCGTCGACGGCAGGGGTGTCGTACCGCAAGGCGAACCCGAAACCGGCGATCCCGGCAACCGTCTCCTCCCGGTCGACCGAGTGGCCGCGCGCCCGCACCTCCGCGAGATCGGCGAGCAGTGTGGCCCGGGACGTATGGGTGTGGGCCGTGAGCGCCCTCAACGGCTCGTCACCGAGCGGGAGTTCGTCGTCGGCGCGCTCCGCGAGCAGTGCCTTCCCCAGCGCCCCGGCATGCGCGGGCACCCGCCGGCCCACGCGGCTGATCGTGCGCAGGTACTCGTGCGATTCGCGGGTGGCCAGGTAGACGACGTCCGAACCGTCCAGCCGCGCAAGGTGGATGGTCTCGCCGAGTGCGTCGGAAGCCTCGTCGAGATACGGCCGCACCGCGCGGACCCGCAGGTCGCTGTCCAGATAGCTCGTGCCGGTGAGCAGGGCGCGGATCCCGACGCTGTAGAGGGAGCCGGTCGCGTCGGTGCGGACCCAGCCGCACTCCACGAGGGTCTGCAGAAGGGCGTACATGCTGCTCCGGGGAACCTTCAGTGCCTCGGAGAGTTCACGCAACCGCGCAGGCCGCTCGCCTCGCGCGGCGAGCAGTTCGAGCACCGCGACGGTACGGACGGCCGACTTCACCTCGGGTACGCCTGAGCGCTGCGACATGGGCCGATCGTAAGGCGATTCGTGCGCACCCATTGACCGTCGGTGATCCCTGCATCTAGCCTCCGTCCTCATATGTAGACGATGTCTTTGTATGAGGATCATGTTCAGCGGAGTGACTCCACGGGGTGCTCCGGTGAACTCTCCTCACCGCCCCGCCAGTTCAAGGGAGAACTGACACATGCCGCTCGTCGTGGTCGGGATCAGCGTCCTCGTCCTGCTCTTGCTGATGACGAAGCTGAGACTGAATGGCTTCGCCGCCCTCCTCCTGGTCGCGGTGGGGGTCGCTCTGGTACGGGGCATCGCCCTCGAGGAGATACCGGACGTCCTCTCCGAGGGGATCGGGGACCAGATCGGCGACACGATGCTCACCATCGGGCTCGGCGCCATGGTCGGCCGCGTGATGGGGGACTCCGGCGCCGCCCAGCGGATCGCCGGCAAGCTCCTCGAGGTGTGCGGCCCGCGCTGGGTGCAGGTCGCCATGGTGCTGTCCGCGATGCTCATCGGCGTGACCATGTTCTACGAGGTCGCCTTCGTCATCATCGTGCCGGTCGCCTTCACCCTCGTCAGGGTCACCCGGGTCAACCTGCTCTGGGTGGGGCTGCCGATGTCGATCGCCCTGTCCACCATGCACAGCTTCCTGCCGCCCCACCCGGGCCCCACGGCCGTCGCGGCCACCTTCCACGCCTCCGTCGGACTCACCCTGTTCTACGGCCTGTTCATCGCCGTCCCGGTCGGCGCGTTCATCGCGTTGCTGTGGCCGCGCCTGCCGTTCGTCCGGCGGATGAACCCCGAGATCCCCAAGGGCCTGGTCAGCGAGCGGGTTTTCGAGGAGGAGGAGATGCCGGGCATGGGCTGGTCGCTGGCGGTGGCCCTGCTGCCCGTCGTGCTGATCGCCGGTGCCGCGGTGACCGATCTGGCCACCTCGGGGGACAGCGCCGGACTGCACTTCGTCGCATTCATCGGCTCCGCGCCCATTGCCCTGTTGCTGACGCTGCTCGTCGCCGTGTGGGTGTTCGGGCCGCGGATGGGGCGCAGCCTGGCGGATGTCAGTACCTCGTGCAGGGAGGCCGCCCAGGCCATGGCGATGATCCTGCTGGTCATCGGAGCGGGCGGCGCCTTCAAGAACGTCCTCGTCGAGGGCGGGATATCCGACTACATCAAGGACGCGACCGACGGCTGGTCCATCTCACCGATCATCCTGGCCTGGCTGATCGCGGCCATTCTGCGCATCGCCCTCGGCTCCGCGACCGTCGCCGTCGTCACCGCCTCAGGCGTGGCACTGCCGCTGCTCGCGGGCGGCGGGGTGCATGCCGAGGTCATGGTGCTCGCCGTCTCCTGCGGGTCGATCGCCTTCTCGCACGTCAACGACCCGGGATTCTGGATGTTCAAGGAGTACTTCAACCTGTCCGTCATCGACGCGATCAAGGCACGCACCACGTACACGACGGTGCTCGCGATCCTCGGCCTCGGCGGTGTACTGGTCCTGGAACAGGTGCTGGACGCCCTCAAGGTCTGACCTCCCCCGGACCCCCGCCTCATCGGAAGGACACCGCCCCGCAATGAGCCAACCCGTCGTCACGAAGTTCTCCGTCCATCCGGTGGCCGGCCGGGACTCCATGCTCCTCAACCTCTCCGGCGCCCACGCCCCGTACTTCACCCGGAACGTCGTGGTCCTGGAGGACTCCGAGGGACGCACCGGCCTCGGGGAGGTGCCGGGCGGCGACACCATCACCCGCACCCTCCGCGACGCCGAGAGGCTGGTCGTCGGTGCCCGCGTCGGCGACTACAAGCGCGTCCTGCGCACGATCCAGGACACCTTCGGCGACCGCGACTCGGGCGGCCGCGGCGCCCAGACCTTCGATCTCCGTACGACCGTGCACGCGGTCACCGCCGTCGAGTCGGCTCTTCTGGACCTGCTCGGACAGCATCTCGACGTTCCGGTCGCCGCGCTGCTCGGTGACGGCCAACAGCGCGCTGCCGTACGGGTCCTCGGCTACCTCTTCTACGTCGGCGACCCGGACCGCACCGGCCTCGACTACCTCCGTGAGCCCGGCGCGGACGTCGAGTGGTACCGCGTGCGGCGCGAGGAGGCGCTGACCCCCGAGGCGATCGTCCGCCAGGCCGAGGCCACCTACGACCACTACGGCTTCCGCGACTTCAAGCTCAAGGGCGGTGTCCTGCCGGGCAGCGAGGAGGTGAGGGCCGTATGCGCCCTCAAGGAGCGGTTCCCCGAGGCCCGGATCACCCTCGACCCGAACGGTGCCTGGTCCCTGCGCGAGGCGGTCGAGCTGTGCCGTCCGCTCGTCGGCACGCTCGCCTACGCCGAGGATCCCTGCGGTGCGGAAGGCGGTTACTCCGGGCGGGAGATCCTCGCCGAGTTCCGCCGGGCCACCGGACTGCCCACCGCGACCAACATGATCGCCACGGACTGGCGGCAGCTGACCCACGCCCTCGCCCTGCAGTCGGTGTCCATCCCGCTCGCCGACCCGCACTTCTGGACCATGCAGGGGTCGGTCCGGGTCGCCCAGCTGTGCCATGCCATGGGCCTGACCTGGGGCTGCCACTCCAACAACCACTTCGACATCTCGCTCGCGATGATGACGCACTGCGGTGCCGCCGCCCCGGGCGAGTACAACGCCCTCGACACCCACTGGATCTGGCAGGAGGGCACCGAGCGGCTCACCGTCGTACCGCCGCGGATCACCGGCGGCGAGGTCGCCGTCCCGGACGCGGCCGGCCTCGGGGTCCGGCTGGATCGCGACCGGCTCCGGGCCGCACAGGAACTGCACGAGGAGGTGGCGTCGGCGGGGCGTGACGATGCCGCGGGGATGCAGTACCTGATCGAAGGCTGGACCTTCGACGCCAAGCGTCCCTGCCTCGTGCGCTGAGGCGGAGGGGGCGAGGACCGTCGCCGGACACCGGAATGGACACCGGAATGGACACCGGAATGGACACCGGAATGGACACCGGAATCATTGACATGACCAAGACAGCTCATTAGCATCCGGGAAACTTCGGAAAGCGCTTTCCAGTTCATGCCTCGACTTCCCCCCACGGGATCCACCCCCGGGATCCACCCCCGGGATCCACCCCCCACAAGAGGACCCCCCATGAACCTACGAAAGGGCACGGCCGCAGCCGTGCTCGCCGCCGCGCTCCTGGTCGGCTCCGGCATGGCCCAGGCCGCCCCGATCGCCGCGCCCGCACCCCACGAGCAGGTCGCGGCGGCCACCATCACCTGGACCCTGGAGCGGGCGAGCAACCCCACCGCGGACCAGCAGTCGGCGTACACCCAGATCACCTCGGCGATGAACGCCGCGGTGGCCCGCTACAACAACCTCAGTGACCTGGGGAAGTCCCTCACCGTCCGCTACGACCCGAGCGTGCCCACCGCGGACGGCAACATCAACGGGACCATCCGCTTCGGCAGCAACCGCAGCTACATGACCGAGCGGACCGCACTGCACGAGATCGCTCACACCATCGGCGTGGGCACGAGCTCGGGCTGGTCCTCCCTGGGCGGCAGCGGCACCTGGACGGGTGCTCAGGCGACCGCCCTCGTGCGGCAGTACGACGGTTCCTCGGCCAAGTTGTCCACCGGTGGCGGGCACTTCTGGCCCTACGGTCTCAACTACGAGAACGAGTTCTCCAGCACGGCGGCCGACCGTCACGTGCGGATCGTCGCCGCGATGGTGCGTGACGGTCTGTGAGCTGAGGGGTTGATGTCCGGGGGCGAAAAACCGCTCCCGGACACGGTGTTCGGGCGCAGGACCGCCCCCTACGGGGAAGGGCCCTTGTCGTCCGGCACCTCACCCGCGCACTGGAGGCTCCCTTGGACGACCACGGCACACACGACACTTCCTGGCCCGGTCCGCTCTCGCGCCGCAGATTCCTCCAGGCCGCAGGCGTCACCGCCACCGCCGTCACGGCCGCCGGCCCACCCGCATCGGCCGCCCCCTCCCGTACGGTCACCCTCACCCTGACCGCCGCCACCGGCGGTTCCGCGACGCTCTCCCCGACCGGCGACCGGCTCGTCGCCGAAGTGCAGAACGTGCTCTGGTCGGTCCCGCGCACCGGTGGCGCCGCGGTCGCGCTCACCGCGCCCGGCCTCGAACCCACCCGTCCGCAGTTCTCGCCCGACGGCAGCCGCCTCGTCGTGTGCGCGTACCGCGGCGGCGGCTTCCACCTCTGGACGCTGCGTCCCGACGGCAGCGACGTACGCCGGCTCACCGACGGGCCCTGGGACGACCGCGGTCCCGCCTGGTCGCCGGACGGCACCCGGATCGCGTTCGCCTCCGAGCGCGGCGGCGACACCGTGACCGGCAGCCCGTACCGCATCTGGGTCGTCGACGTGCGCTCCGGAGCGCTGACCCGGCTCACCGGACGCGCCGCCCAGCAGGGCCCGGCGCAGGGCGGTGCCTGGGAGGACTTCGACCCCACCTGGTCCGCGGACGGCGAGCGCGTGCTGTTCGTGCGCGCCGCCGTCACCGCCACGGGTGCCCTGCGCGCCGACACCGTCGCCTCGGTCGCCGCCGACGGCTCCGGACCGGTCGGCGTCGAGCACACCGACGACTCCGGCGCCCAGCTCATGACCCCGGCCGTCTCACCCGGCGGCCGCCTCGCGTATCTGCGCACCACGCCCGCACCCACCGCCTCCTGCACCCTGGTCGTGGACGGCGCGCCCGTCACCGTCGACGGTGACGTCCTGCCCGCCCCGCCCCGCTGGACCGACGGCGAACAGCTCCTGCTCGCGGCCGACGGACACTTCCGCCTGGTCGACCCCAGGTCGTCGTCGACGGGGGAGGAGATCCCGCTCACGGCCGCGATGCCCGTGGAACGTCCCCGCTACCGCGGCAAGTCGTACGACTTCGAGGGCGTCGGCATCCGGCGCGTGCGCTCCCTGCACCTGCCCGCGCTCTCGCCCGACGGCCGCAGCGTGGCCTTCGCCGCGCTCAACTCCCTGTGGATGACCGGGACATCGGGTGGGGGCGCGCCCCGGAAGATCCTCCAGGTCCCGCCCACCCGCTATGTGTCGGGGCCGACCTGGACAGCCGATGGCACGGCCCTGCTGTACTGCGACGACCGCGACGGACTGTTCGCCGTGCGGCGCCGCGACCTCGACTCCGGCGAGGAGACCGTGCTCGCCCACGGCGGCCGGGTCTTCCCCGCGCTCTCGCCCGACGGGACCAGGCTGGCCTGCCTGGACATGTCCGGCAACCTGGTCGTGCGCGACCTGCCCGACGGCAGCGAACGCACCCTCGTCGCACCGCTCGGCGCGGGCGGGCTGCCCGGCCGGCCCAGCTGGTCTCCGGACGGCCGATATGTCGCCCTGTGCGACCGTAACCGGCTCAACCAGCGCTTCCGCGAGGGCTACAACCTCATCCGGGTCGTCGACACCACCACCGGCACCGCCGCCCTGCACGCCCTCGCCCCGCACACCTCCCTGTCCGACCGCTACGACTCGGGCCCGGTCTGGTCGCCGGACGGCCGCGGAATGGCCGTCATCGCCGAGTCCGCCCTGTGGCTGCTCCCGGTCCGCGCGGACGGCACCCCCGACGGCAAGCCACGCCGTCTCACCACCGAGCCCGCCGACCACCCCTCCTGGTCCGCCGACGCCCGCACCCTGCTCTACCTCTCCGCCGGAACCCTGCGCCTGCTGGACGTCCGCAGCGGCAAGGCCCGTACCGTCACAGTGCCGTTGGACTACCGGCGGCCCCGTCCCGCCGACACCCTCGTGCACGCCGGCCGGTTCTGGGACGGCACCGGGCCGGACGTCCGCGAGGACATCGACCTCCTGATCCGTGACGGCCGTATCGCGGAGGTCTCCCCGCACCGCGCCGGACGGTCGGCCGCACACCGGGTCGACGCGAGCGGGCGCACGGTGATCCCGGGACTGTGGGACGCGCACACCCACCCCTGGCAGAGCACCTACGGCGGACGGCAGACCGCGCTCCAGCTCGCCTACGGCATCACGACCGCCGTCTCCCTGGGCGGCTTCGCCTACGAGCAGGCCCGCATCCGCGAGGCGGTCGCCGCGGGCGCGCTCGCCGGGCCGCGGCTGCTGGCCACCGGCGAGCTGCTCGACGGCGCCCGGGTGGCCTACAGCATGGGCCGCGCGCACCGCACTCCCGAGGGTCTGCGGCGCTCGCTGGCGCGCGGGGCGGCGCTGGACTGGGACTTCGTGAAGACGTACGTCCGCGCGCCGGGGTGGATGATGAAGGAGGCCGCGGACTTCGCCCACGAACGGCTCGGAGTGCGCAGCGGCAGTCATCTCTGTACGCCGGGCGTGCAGCTCGGACAGGATCTGACGACCCATCTGCAGGCCACGCAGCGGCTGGAGTTCGGGCACGCGACCACCGCGACGGGCCACGCCTATCAGGACGTGCGGGAGATCTACACCGAAGCGGGCTTCCATCTGATCGCCACCCCGTTCACGGCGCTCGCCCTGCTGGGAGCGGACCCCGTGCTCGCCGAGGACCGCCGGGTCACCACGCTGATGCCGCCGTGGGACACCGCGCTGGTCCGTCAGCAGGCCGGCCAGCCGCCCACTGCGGACCAACTGGTCACCCTTGACAGGGAGTTGGACGTCTACCGGCGGATCCTGGCCGACGGCGGTCTGGTCGCGCTCGGTACCGACCAGCCGCTCGTGCCGGTCGGTCTGCATCTGCACCTCGCCCTGCGGGCGCTGCACCGCGGCGGACTCTCGCCGACCGAGACCCTGCGCACCGCCACCCTGCTGCCCGCCCGCGTGTTCGGCGCGGACGCCGACCTGGGAACGCTGGAGGAGGGCAAGCTCGCCGATCTCACGGTCGTGGACGGTGATCCCTTCACCGACTTCGACACCCTGATCCGAACGGTGGCGGTGCTGCGCGGGGGTGTGCCCTTCGAGCAGACGGACCTCGTGGACGCCTTCGACTCCGGGCGGCGCTCCGATGCGTCCTCGGACGCCGAATGGCTCGGGGTGAGCCGGCAGCTGCGGCGTGAGGGGTGCTGCGATCCAGGGGCCACGCTGTGAGAGAGGCGAAGCGATGCGGGTCTGACGCCTGGACGCCTGCGGGGCACCGGACCTGACTTGTCCGATTCCGGTGCGGCGCGCACCCTGGTCTGTGAGGCACCTCACCGCGCGAATAGAGCAAGAATGGCCACTTTTGATCAAGGCAACGGTCACAGCGGGTGGTCATCCGATGTCGCGACGGTCACCCTCGGCCTGGACGGCGTGGTCACAGGGTGGAGCGACGGCGCTCGACGACTGCTGGGCCACCGGGCCCCGGAGGTCGTAGGGCGCCCCGCGACCGATCTGCTCCTCGGTGCGGGAGTGCCCGAGGCGACCGGGCTCTCCCTCACCGGCTCCCAGGAATGGAGGGGCACGGCGGCACTACGGCATCGGGACGGCCACCGCGTCGAAACGACCCTGCACGCCCAGCCGTCGCTGGACGTCGACGGCAGGGCCCGGTCCTTCGTCGTGACCTGCTCCCCGGGCCCCGACCGGACCATGGTGCAGTGGGCCTTCGACCAGTCCTCGATCGCGCTCTCGACCCACGCCACGGCGTCGGGCGCATGGCAGCGGAACCCGGTCGCGCAGGGCCCGGGGGAGCACGCTCCCGAGACGGAAGGCGAGCGTCAGAGACCCACCGTCGCCGACGAAGGTTTGCTCCGTTGCGTCCGCCGGGTCGCCGAAGAGGGCGTCCCCCTGCGCTACGAGTGTCTGGCCCCCGAGCCGTCCCGCGCCCCCGGTGCCACAGTCGCCGCTCCCCTCACCTCCACCCACCACCGCGCCTGGGTCATCGAGCTCTGGCCCGTCCGCGACCCCGGCACCGGTGAGGTCGTCGGGGTGGGCACCGCCGCGTTCGACAGCAGTGATCAGCGCGCGGCCCGGCAGCGGCTCGCCCTGCTGCAGGAGGCCGGTACCTGCATCGGCACCACCCTGAACGTGACCCGCACCGCCCAGGAACTCGCCGACCTCGCCGTGCCCCGCCTCGCCGACTTCGTCAGCGTGGACCTGCTCGACTCCGTGCTGCGCGGCGAGGAGCCGGTGCCGGGCCCCGTCGACGCGGCCGTGGTGCTGCGCAGGGTCGCCCATCAGTCCAGGGCCGAAGGGGAGGACGTGCCCGAGGCCGCCATCGACCTCGGCGGCATGGACACCTACCCGCCGTTCTCCCCGCCCGCCCGCTGTCTGGCCGACGGCAAACCGGTGCTCAGCGGCTTGGACGACCCCGACTTCGCCGCCTGGATCGCCGGGCACGAGACCCGCACCGCCCGCGTGACGGAGTTCGGGATCCACTCCGTCATGGCCACCCCGCTGCGTGCCCGGGGCATCACCCTCGGAGTCGCGGTCTTCACCCGTGTCAAAGGCTCCCCGCCCTTCGAACCGGACGACCTGATCCTCGCCGAGGAACTCGCCGGCCGGGCCGCGGTCGGCGTCGACAACGCCCGCCGCTACACCCGCGAACGCACCAACGCCCTCACCCTCCAGCGCAGCCTCCTGCCCCGGGACCTGCCCAGACAGGCGGCCGTCGAGGTGGCGTACCGCTATCTGCCGGCGGGCACCACCGCGGGCGTCGGCGGCGACTGGTTCGACGTCGTGCCGCTGTCCGGCACCCGCGTGGCCCTGGTCGTCGGGGACGTCGTCGGCCACGGCATCCACGCGTCCGCCACCATGGGCCGGCTGCGCACCGCCGTGCGCACCCTCGCCGACGTCGACCTGCCCCCGGACGAACTCCTCACCCACCTCGACGACCTGGTCATGCACCTCGCCACGGACAAGGAGGACATAGACCCCGACGAGCCCTACCTCGTCAGCGGCGAGATCGGTGCGACCTGTCTGTACGCCGTCTACGACCCGGTGTCCCGCGTGTGCACCTTCGCCAGCGCCGGTCACGTCCCGCCCGTCGTGCTGCTCCCCGACGGCACGGCCCACGTGGTCGAGCTGACCCCGGGTCCACTGCTCGGCGTCGGCGGACTGCCTTTCGAGTGCACCGAGCTGGAACTGCCCGAGGGCAGTCTGCTGGCCTTCTGCACCGACGGCCTGGTCGAGTCGCGGGACCGTGACGTCGGTCTGGGTCTCGACCGGCTCTGCGAGGCCCTCGCCGGACCCGTCACCTCGCTCGAAGCCACCTGCGACACCGTCCTGAGGGCCCTGCTGCCCGCGAGCCCCTCCGACGACGTGGCCCTGCTCCTCGCCCGCACCCGGGCCCTGCACGCCGACCAGGTCGCCGCCTGGGCGCTGCCCTCCGACCCGTCGATCGTCGCCGACGCCCGCGCCCAGGCCACCCGCCAGCTCACCGCGTGGGGGCTTCAGGAGGCGGCGTTCGTCACCGAGCTGGTGGTGAGCGAACTGGTCACCAACGCCATCCGCTACGGCGCCGTACCGATCGGCCTCAGGCTCATCCGCGACCGGACCCTGATCTGCGAGGTCTCCGACGCCAGCAACACCGCCCCGCATCTGCGCCGGGCCCGCACCTACGACGAGGGCGGTCGCGGACTGCACATGGTCGCTCAGCTCACCCAGGGCTGGGGCACCCGCCAGACCCCCATGGGCAAGACCATCTGGGCCGAACAATCCCTCCCGGCCGGCTGACCATGGCAGAGCGACCCGGCATCGACGAGCCCGGCGGCGGCACGCACACGCTCGGGCTCCTCTACCCGCCCGCCGGCCGCCTGCGCGAGTACACCACCATGCAGCTCGCCTTCGTCGGCGGGGTGGCCGAGGCCGCCGCCGAGCAGGGCTACGACCTGCTGCTCGCGCCCGCCGGCGCCCGGGACGACCCCTCCTTTTCGCGGATGGTCGACGACCGGCGGGTGGACGGCGTCATCGTCATGGAGATCCGCCGGGAGGACGACCGGGTCGAGTACCTGGCCGAGGCGGGCTTCCCCTTCGTGGCCATCGGCCGCAACCACCGGGCCGACGTGGCCGGGTGGGTCGACCTGGACTTCGCCGGACTGGCCGGCGGCTGTGTCCAGCACCTCGCCGACCTCGGCCACCGCAGGATCGCCTTCGTCAACCGGTCCGAGCAGCTCTTCGACAGCGGCTACGGCTTCGCCCGGCTCGGGGACGAGGGCTACACCGAGACGATGAAGAAACTGCTGCTCACCCCGCATGCCTACCTGTGCGGCGACGACCTCGCCTCGGGGGAGCAGGTCGTGGAGCGCATCCTGAGCGAGGACCCGGCGACGACGTCGCTGGTCACCATGAACGAGGCGGCCCTGGAGGGTGTCTACCGCGGACTCACCCGCAACGGCCGCAGTGTGCCGCGCGACTTCTCCGTCGTCGGGGTGGCGGCGAGCCCCTGGGCCGAACAGGTGAACCCGCCCCTCACCGCCGCGGAGATACCCGCCAAGGAGATGAGCCGGGTCGCAGTCGACCTGATGACGCGGCGGCTGCGCTCACCGGACTCGCCTCCCCGGCACGTCCTGCTGAAACCGCTGATCACCCTGCGCGGGAGCACGGGACGCTGCCAGTCGGTGCCGGGTTCGGAACCCGAGACCGAACTCCCCGATTTCCCCGATATCGACCTGGATTTCTGATACGTCGGTTTCTGTGCCCGATCATCGAACCTCAGGGAGCAGACCATGTCGTACCCCGTCGACCGCCGCGGTTTCCTGCGTGTCTCCGGCGCGGCGGCGGCCACCGCCGCCCTCGGTCTGGCCGCCTGCAGCTCGGACTCGTCGGGGCCGGTGACGCTGCGCTGGTGGGACTACTTCACTCTGGACAACTTCCAGCCCGGAATGAACCGTCTGATCAAGGACATCGAGGCCGGTGTCCCGGACGTGCGGATCGAGCGGCGCAGCTTTCCCTTCGCCGAGCTGGAACGGCAGATCACCCTGGGCGCGATCTCCGGCGACCTGCCCGACCTCGCCATCGTCGACAACGTCTCCATGAACACCCTCGGCGGCAGCCGGCTGCTGGCCGACCTCACCTCCAGAGTGGCGGAGTGGGGCCAGGCCGACCGGTACTACAAGGGCCCGTGGTCCGGCTGCCAGGTGGGCGGAAAGACCCTGGGAATCCCCAACAACAGCAACTGCCTCGCCCTGTACTGCAACACCCGCATGCTCAGGTCCGCCGGCGTCGAACCCCCCACCACCTGGGACGAACTGGCCCCCGCAGCCCAGAAACTGACCAGCGGCGACCGCTACGGCCTGGCGCTGAGCGCGATCAAGACCGAGGAGGGCGTCTTCCAGTTCCTGCCGTTCCTCTGGCAGGCGGGCGGCGACCTGGACACCTTCAGCACCTACGGCGCCACCGCGCTCACCTTCCTCGACGAACTGATCGCCAAGGGCTCCCTGTCCGAACAGTGCGTGGGCTGGACCCAGCAGGACGTCAACACCCGCTTCCTCAACCAGCGTGCCGCGATGCAGATCAACGGCCCGTGGCAGATCCCCACCCTGAAGAAGGCCGACTTCGACTGGAACGTCGTCGCCCTGCCCCGCGACAAGGCGGCCGCCACCTGCCTCGGCGGCGAGAACTGGGTGGTGATGGCGAACAGCAAGCACCTGGACAAGGCGTGGGACGTCCTGCAGTACACCCAACGCCCCTCCGTCCTGGTGCCGTACCTGGTGGCCTTCGGTGAACTCCCCGCCCGCAAGGACCTCGCCGACCGCGGCAGTTGGGCCTCCGACCCGGCCCTGCGGCTCTTCCTCAGCCAGCTTCCCCTCGCCCGGCCACGTCAGTACGGCGCCCACTACGCCGAGGCCTCGCAGGCCGTCGCGGAGGCGGAGCAGGCCGTGCTCGCCGGATCGGCGTCCCCGTCGGCCGCGGCCAGGACCGCGGCCGGAAAGATCGACAAAGCTCTGGGCGAGCAATGAGACAGCCCCTCTCGCCCTCCGCGCGCCGCCGCCGCACCGGCTACCTGTTCTGCCTGCCGGGCCTGGCCTTCCTCGCCCTCTTTCTGGCCTACCCGCTCCTCTACAACGTGTGGACCTCCGTCCACGACGTCGACCTGGGCCAACTCCTGGGCGGGGCAGAGCGGTTCAACGGGCTGGACAACTACCGGACCGTCGTCGACGATCCGGCCTTCTGGCACTCCGTACGCCTCTCCCTCGTCTTCACCCTGGGCTCGCTGCTGCTCCAGTTCACGATCGGCTTCGCCCTGGCCCTGCTCTTCGCCCGCCCCTTCCCCCTCAACGGCCTGCTGCGCTCCCTCCTGCTGGTCGCCTGGCTGCTGCCGCCAGTGGTCAGCGGCACCCTCTTCCGCTGGATGCTGGACGCGGAGTCCGGCGCCTATAACGCCCTGTTGAAGCCCGCCGGCCTGTCCCACGACTGGCTCACCGACCCCTCCACCTCCCTGGCGGGGGTGGTTTTCGCCAACGTCTGGGTCGGCGTGCCCTTCAACATGCTGCTGCTCCTGGTCGGACTGCACACCATCGACCCCGAGCTCCACGAGGCCGCCGCCCTCGACGGAGCGAACGCCTGGCAGCGCTTCCGCCACATCACCCTCCCGCTGATGCGGCCGGTCTCGGTGACCGTCCTCCTCCTCGGTCTCCTCTACACCTTCAAGGTCTTCGACCTCGTCTTCGTGATGACCGGCGGCGGCCCGGTCGACGCCACCCGCGTGCTGTCCCTCTACGTCTACGAGGTGTTCTTCACGTTCTTCCGGTTCGGCCAGGGAGCCGCGGCCGGCCTGCTGCTGCTCGTCGTACCCCTGCTGGCGGGTGCCTGGTACGTACGACGGCTGCGGCGCGAGGACGAGGCGCCGGCGGGGGGTGCCGTATGAGACCGCCACGTCACCCCTGGCTGTGGACCGGGGCCGCCGCGCTGATCACCGCCGCCTTCCTGCTGCCGGTGTACTGGATGGTGAAGACCAGCCTCACCCGGCCGGACCGCATCCAGACCCCCGACCCGCAGTGGGCGCCCACCCCCCTCACCGGCGAGAACTACTCGACCGCCCTGGGCTACGAGGGGCTGACCCGAGCCCTGCTCAACAGCCTCGTCATCTCCTGCGGGGTCGTCGCGCTCACCCTCCTGCTCGGCCTCCCGCTCGCCTACGCCCTCGCCCGGGTCCGGATGCGCGGCTCGGGCGTGATGGTGCTCGCGCTCCTCGTCGCCCAGCTGCCGCCCGCCATCGTGCTGGCGGCCCCGCTGTTCATCCTCGAACGCCGGGCCGGTCTCACCGACACCTACCTGGGCCTGATCGCCGCCGACAGCACGCTCACGCTGCCCTTCACGGTGATCGTGCTGCGTCCCGTGATGCGCAGCGTGTCGCCGGAACTGGAGGAGGCGGCCCTGGTCGACGGCTGCGGAGTGCCCGGTGTGCTGCTGCGGGTCGTCCTGCCGCTCATGGTGCCCGGCGTGGTCGCGGCGGCGGGACTGTCCTTCCTGATCGGGTGGGGGGAGTTCCTGTTCGGGCTCACGCTCGCCGAGGGGCCCGACGTCCAGCCCGTCACCGTCCTGCTGAACGCCTTCATCGGTCAGCACGGGACGTCGTGGGGCGCCCTGATGGCCACCGCCACCCTCATCAGCATCCCGGTGGTCTGCGTCTTCGCCGTCTTCCAGCGCTTCATCGTCGGCGGGCTCACCGCGGGCAGTGTGAGGGGCTGAACGCCATGCATCCTCGTGACGGCACACCCTGGGTCGCACCGCCTCCGCCCCTGGTCCCGGCCCTGCTGGATCCCCTGGCCGGTGCTGTCGTCGCCTCCGCCGACCAGGACGGCGTGACCCTCGACGTACGCACGGCGGCCGGACGCACGGGCACGCTCCGCCTGCGTCCCGCGACGGACAACTGCCTGCGGATCACCTTGCGGTTGGACGGCGTACCGACGGCACCGCGGGTGTCCGTCGTCACCGCGCCGACGGGCACCCGCTGTCTGGTGGAGCGATCACCCGACACGCTCACCCTCTGTCTCGAGACTCTCCGCCTGAACCTCCACCTCTCGCCCCTGACCCTGGAGTTGACGCACCCTCACCTGCGGCAGGCGACCGACGTGAGCGACCCCAGCGACCGCAGGACCGTTCTGCCCCTCGGGGTCACCGAACTCACCGACGGCCAACTGGCGTACCACGACAGCTGGTTCACCGAGCCCGACGAGCACTTCTACGGCCTCGGCGAGCGCTTCACCGGCCCCGACCTGCGCGGCCAACGGGTCGACTGCTGGGTCGAGGACGCCCAGGGCTCGACCGGCACCCGCTCCTACAAGGCGGTCCCGTTCCTGCTCTCCAGCCGGGGCTACGCCGTCCTCGTGGACACCACCTGTGCGGCCTCCTTCGACCTCGCCCACAGCAACACCGGCGCCTGGTCGCTGACCGTCCCCGACGAGGAACTCGACTACTACCTGATCACCGGCACTCCTACCGAGTGCCTGCGCGCCTACCGCGACCTGACCGGCCCCGCCCTGCTGCCCCCGCAGTGGGCCTTCGGCCCCTGGATCTCGGGCGGATTCAGCAGCGACAGCGCGCACGAGGTACGGGAGCGAGCCCGCCGCATCCGCGCACTCGGTTTCCCCTGCGACGTGTTGCACATCGACACCTACTGGCAGCGCCCCGGCTGCTGGTCGGACATGGAATGGGACACCGACGCGTTCCCGGACCCCCGCGGGCTGATGACCGACCTGGCCGCGCGGGGCTTCCACGTATCCCTCTGGATGAACCCGTACATCAGTGTCGACAGCCCGCACTTCGCCGAGCTCGACGGCAACGGCTGGTTCCTGCACACCACTTCGGGCGGCACGTGGACCGGCCAGGTCTGGGGCGGCGCGCACCCGGACTCGGCCGTACTCGACCTGACCCATCCCGCTGCCGTCGACTGGGTCCGCAGCCGGGTCCGCCGGGTAATGGCCACCGGAATCTCGGTCCTGAAGACCGACTTCGGTGAGGCGGTCCCCGTGGAGGCGGTGGCGTACGACGGCATGACCGGCGACCGACTGCACAACCTCTACCCCCTCCTCTTCAACGACCTGGTCGCCGAGGTCACCCGGGAGGTCGCGGGCCACGGCCTGACCTGGGGCCGCTCCACCTGGACCGGCGGCCAGCGGCACGGCGCCAAGTGGACCGGCGACCCCAATGCGAGCTGGCAGGACCTGGCCTCGACCCTGCGCGCGGGACTCTCGCTCTCCTTCTCCGGCCATCCGTTCTGGAGCCACGACATCGGCGGCTTCCACGGCACACCGGAGCCCGAACTCTTCGTCCGCTGGGCCCAGTTCGGCCTGCTGTCGCCCCTCAGCCGGTTCCACGGCATGACGTCCCGGCTGCCCTGGGACTTCGGCGAGGAGGCGTACACGGCGGTCCTGCACGCGGCCCGGCTGCGCACGAGCCTGCTGCCGTACGTCCACCAGGCCGCCGCCGACGCGGTCCGCACCGGCGAGCCGCTCGCCCGCCCCATGGCCCTGGACCACCCGGACCGCCCCGACGCCCACGCGGCCGACCTCCAGTACCTGCTGGGCCCGGATCTGCTCGTCGCCCCGCTGTACGCACCGGGAGGACGGCGGCAGGTGTGGTTCCCGCCGGGGGAGTGGCTGCCGTACGCGGGCGCCGGTGGGCCGATCACCGGCCCCGCCTGGCGCCGGGTCCGCATCCCCCTCACCGCCGCCCCCCTCTGGCTGCGGGCCGGCGCGCACGTACGGTGAGCGGCGCGTCGCACACTGCCCCGGTGCCGTGCGCCGACTGTTTGAGGCGCTTCAGAGGTGGGACTCTGGGACGGGAGAGGTATCCGCCGAGGGGACTCGGGAGGGCCCGATGGGACGTGACGTGCCGGCCCTGGTGTTCACGCGGGAGGACCGCCGACGGTACCGGGACAAGATGCACACCTGCCTCGACGTTCTCGCGCAGATGCTGCGCGAGTCCGGCTTCGAGAGCGAGCGGCCGCAGGTCGGGCTGGAGATCGAGCTCAACCTGGTGGGCGCGGACGGGCTCCCGGTGATGCGGAACACCGAGGTGCTCCAGGCGATCGCCGACCCCGCCTGGTCGAGCGAGCTGGGCCGCTTCAATCTGGAGATCAACATCCCGCCCCGCCGTCTCCTCTCCGGCGGCCCCGGCTCCTGGGAGCAGGAGATCCGCGACGCCCTCAACCACGCCGAGGAACGAGCCTCCGCGGTTGGCGCGCATCTGATCATGGTGGGCATCCTGCCGACGCTGGGCGAGACGGACGTCGGCGAGACCGCGCTGTCCGGCGATCCGCGCTACCGGCTGCTCAACGAGCAGATCTTCGCGGCGCGCGGCGAGGATCTGCACATCAAGGTGGACGGCGTGGACCGGCTCGCCCTGTACGCCGACGCCATCACCCCCGAGGCCGCCTGCACCAGCACGCAGTTCCATCTCCAGGTCGCGCCCAGGGAGTTCGCGGACTACTGGAACGCGGCACAGGCCGTCGCGGGCGTGCAGATCGCCCTCGCGGCCAACTCGCCGTACCTCTTCGGCAGGGAGCTGTGGCGCGAGACCCGCATCCCCCTCTTCGAGCAGGCCACCGACACCCGTCCCCAGGAGATCAAGGCACAGGGCGTACGGCCCCGGGTGTGGTTCGGAGAGCGGTGGATCACCAGCGTCTTCGACCTGTTCGAGGAGAACGTGCGCTATTTCCCCGCGCTCCTGCCGATCTGCGACGACGAGGACCCGCAGGAGGCACTGGACGGCGGCGGGGTTCCTGAGCTCGGTGAACTGACCCTGCACAACGGCACGATCTACCGCTGGAACCGCCCGATCTACGCCGTCACCGACAGCGGCCCGCACCTGCGCATCGAGAACCGGGTGCTGCCCGCCGGGCCCACGGTGGCCGACATCATCGCCAACGGCGCCTTCTACTACGGCCTGACGCGCGCCCTCGTCGACGAGGACCGGCCGGTGTGGACGCGGATGTCCTTCTCGGTCGCCGAGGAGAACCTGCACACCGCCGCCCGTGACGGCATCGACGCCCGCCTGTACTGGCCGGGGGTGGGCGAAGTGCCGGTCACGGAACTGGTGTTGCGGCGGCTGCTGCCCCTCGCCCACCGGGGCCTGGAGCTGGCCGGGATGGACACGGAATGGCGTGAGCCGCTGCTCGGCGTCATCGAGCAGCGGTGCGTCACGGCCCGCAACGGCGCCCTGTGGCAGGCGGAGACGGTCCACCACCTGGAGAAGGCGGGCTGTGACCGCCAGGAGGCGCTGCGGCGGATGACGATGACGTACATGGACTACATGCACCTCAACGCGCCCGCGCACACCTGGCCCGTGGACTGATCACCGCCACTTCGCCGGAGGCGTCAGCGGCACCGGTGCGGGCCGCTCCACCGACGTCGACAGCTCGATCCGCCGCCCCTCGGCCGACGAACGGAGCAGGGCGGTCATCGTCTCCAGTACGTGCAAAGCGAGTTCACCGCTCGCGCGCGGTGCCCGTTGTCCGTCGGCGGCGGCGAAGTCGACCAGTCCCACACCCCGGGTGGCGCCGACGTAGCCCGCGGACGGCGGGAGGGTGCGCCACCCCTTCTCGCCCTCGCCGAGTGCGAGGAGCCGTACCTCGCCGTCGAAGTTGTTCGGGTCCGGGACCGTGAGGGTGCCGCTCTCGCCGTGGACCTCGATCGGCGCGGCCGTGGTGGCGACACCGTCGAAGCTCGTCGTGAGCGTCGTGAGGGCCCCGCCCTCGTGTTCGAGGACCCCGGAGACATGGCTGTCCACCTCGACCGGGATCCGCTCGCCCGCGCGCGGTCCTGACCCGATGACCCGCTCGCTGCGGAGCCGGCTGGACGCCCCGATGACGGCACGCACCGGACCCAGCAGATGCACCAGGGAGGAGAGGTAGTACGGCCCCATGTCCAGCAGGGGGCCGCCACCGGCCGTGTAGTAGAAGTCCGGTTGGGGATGCCAGCGTTCGTGGCCCGGGGTGACCATGACGGCCGACGCGAACAGCGGTCGGCCGACGGCTCCGGCCTCCACCGCGGCCCGTGCCGTCTGGACGCCGGTGCCCAGGACCGTGTCCGGCGCACATCCCACGCCGACCGCCGCCTTCGCCGCGGCCTCCAGGACGGTGCGGGCGTCCGTGAGTTCGGCGGCCAGCGGTTTCTCGCCGTAGACGTGCTTGCCGTGGGCGATGGCACCCAGGGCGATCTCGGCGTGCGCCGCGGGGACGGTGAGGTTCAGCACCGTGTCGACCTCGGGGCTGCTCAGCAGCTCTCCGACGGACAGCGCCTGTACGCCGGGCAGTTCGGCGGCGACGGCGGCCGACCGGGAGGCGTCCAGGTCGGCGACCGCGGTGACCCGCACGACCGAGTGGCCGGCGAGCGTGTCCAGGTAGGCGCGGGAGATGACGCCGAGCCCTACGACACCGATGCGGTGCGCGTCGCCCACAGCATGCCCCTCTCTATGACGGTACGGACGTTCGGGTTCTCCAGGACGTCGAGGCTGTGCCCCGGTGTCGTCACCACGACACGCCCGGCGCCCCACTGACGGGTCCAGACCGCCGGTGAGGTGACCGGGCGGTGCCAGGGCTGCCACGGCCGGGCGGGATGGGTGGTGGTGGCGAGGACGTCGATCAGGTCGTCGTGGAGCACCCAGTACTGCTCGGTGTGCAGCTCGAAGTCCTCGATGCCCGCAGTGACGGGGTGTTCGCGGCCGAGATCGGTGAGATGGACGGTGTGGGACAGGAAGTTGTCCTCCTCGCCGCCCCGCCGCTCGCACGGCTCCTTGCCCGGATGGGTCGCGAACTGGCCGCCCACCAGGTGGAGATAGTCGGAGGCGGCACGGAACGAGTCGGCGATTCCGCCGTGCCAGCCGGTGAGACCGGTGCCGGCCTCGACGGCAGCGCTCAGTCCCGACATCTGCTCGGCGGTGATCTCCGACATGGTCACGCACTGCACGACGAGATCGGTGGCGGCCATCGCGGCGCTGTCGGCGTAGACATCGGTCGACTCCTCGATCCGGACGTCGTAGCCGTTGCTCTCCAGGAAGGGCAGGAACAGCTCCGTGGCCTTCACCGGCTGGTGTCCTTCCCAACCGCCTCGGACCACCAGGGCTTTCTTACGCGTCATCTTGTTCCTTCGTGAGACAGGAAAGGGCTCCTGGGGAGTTCCCCCGGACAGCCCCGAGGAAATCCACCTTGCGGCGGACGGAATCTCGACAACTCCGCTATTGGTATGGACCTGTCAAGCGGGAAGGGCTAGTCTCTGCCGGGCCACACCACTGAGAGCGCTCTCAGAGAACTCTGCTGTTCCACCCCCACCTCGTTGGAACGACGAAGGGCAATCTCCATGAGACGCAGAATCATGCGCGCGGGCCTGGCCGTGCTGCTCCTGCTCGGCGCCGGCGCGACCGCGAGCACGGTCCCGGCCACCGCCGACGAGAAGCAGCCCGCCTCCGCCGGACTCCTCACGGCGATGCAGCGGGACTTCCACCTCACGAAGACCGAAGCCGAGGCGCGGCTCGCCGCAGAGCAGCGGGCCACGGCTCTGGAGCCCAAGGTCCGCCGGACAGCGGGCACTTCGTACGGCGGTTCCTGGTTCGACGCCGCCAAGGGCACGCTGACCGTCGCCGTCACCCCCGACACCTCCGCCGCCACCCTTCGCGAGATACGCGCCACCGGCGCCACGGTCCGTACCGTCACCCACAGCGCCCGCGAACTCTCCGCCACCCAGGCCCGGCTCGACGCACTCCCCGCACCGCACGCCGTCAGCAGCTGGCACGCCGACCCGAAGGCCGGCGCGGTGGTGGTGAACATCGTCAGCGGCCGACAGCGTGACAACGATGTCCGGGCGTTCCTCGCCCGCGCCCGGGAGACAGGTCCCGTCACCGTGCGCGAGGTGGCCACCGCACCGACCACCTTCGCCGCCGGAACCGTCGGCGGCGACCCCTACTACACCGGCAACGTCCGCTGCTCCATCGGCTTCTCGGTCTACGGCGGCTTCGTGACCGCCGGCCACTGCGACCAGCACACCGGCAGCGTCTACGGCTGGGACCGGAGCTACGTCGGCAACTTCCAGGGTTCGTCGTTCCCGGACAACGACTACGCCTGGGTCAACGTCGGCAGCGGCTGGTGGACCGTGCCGGTCGTGCTCGGCTGGGGCACCGTCTCCGACCAGCTCGTGCGCGGCTCGAACGTGGCGCCCGTCGGCTCCTCGATCTGCCGCTCGGGCTCGACCACCCACTGGCATTGCGGCACGGTCCTCGCCATGAACGAGACCGTCAACTACAGCCAGGGCGCGGTGCACCAGATGACCAAGACCAGCGTCTGCGCCGAACCCGGTGACTCCGGCGGCTCGTTCATCAGCGGCGACCAGGCCCAGGGCGTCACCTCCGGCGGCTGGGGCAACTGCTCCAGCGGCGGCGAGACCTGGTTCCAGCCCGTCAACGAGATCCTCAACCGGTACGGCCTGACCCTGCACACCGCCTGATCGCCGGTGTGGGCCCGGTCTTCCCGGCCTTGAGGCCGGGCCCACACGGGCGATGCCGGTGCGCCCCGCTCAGGTGACGTCGGCCACCGAGAAGACCCCCGGGCCGGTGACCCCGTACAGCACGTTGCCCACCAGCAAGGGCGGGACCGAACTCGGCGACAGTTCCTCGAAGGAGCGGCCCGCCGTGTCGAAGGACCGGGCGGTACGGCCGATCTCCTTGCCGGTCCTCGGGTCCAGGGCCAGGATGCTGGTGTCCGGCATCGTGACGTACAACCGGCCCGCGTGGAAGGCCGGTTCGCTGAAGACGCGCAGGTCGCGCGAGCTGGACCACAGCGGCTTGCCCTGCTTCACGTCGAGCGCGAGCAGGGTCTCGTTGCCGTAGTCGAAGATGTACATGGTGTCGCCCTGCACCAGCGGCGGCGCCTCGGGCTCGACGCTCCAGGGGAAGTCGATCCGGCGGGTCTTCCCGCTGTCGAGATCCTGGACGAAGAAGGCGGCGGACACACCGGAGTCGTCCTCCCAGCGCGCGTAGTACGCGGTGCCGTCATGGACCGTCGCCAGCCACAGGTCACCCTTCGGCGCGTCGACGCTGCCCAGCGTCCTGCCGGTGCGCGCGTCGAGGCGGGCGATGCCGCCCTCGCCGCCGCGCAGATCGGCGTAGAGCGTGTCCTTCGGGCCGTCGTAGAAGGGGCTCGGCGAGGTGGCGGTCACCGCGCGCCGCCACAACTCCCTGCCCGTGCGCGGCTCGTAGGCGGCGTAGCGTGCCGTGTCGGAGGAGTCGAGCTGGTCCAGGCGGACGAGAAGCACTCCGCCCAGGTACTCGAACTCGCCGAGCGGCCCCTTGAGTCGCCACAGCCGTTCGCCGGTCTTTCCGTCGTAGGCGTCGACGCCCTGCGAGCGGTCCGCGCTGTACACGAACACCACTCCGTCACGGATGACGGGCTCGCGCACCGAGAAGCCGCTGACCTGCTTGCGGCTCATGGGCCTCGTCCACTCGACGCTGCCCGTCGCCGGGTTCAGCCGCATCAGGGCGACCTCCTCGGACGCGCAGAAGACGCCCAGCGCGTCCGGAGCGCACGACGGGCCGACGCCCATGGGCTGGTCCTTGCCGTCCGACCCCAACGCGTTGTGCCAGGGGCGCCAGCCCGCCGGCGCCGTAGCGCCGGGTGTCGTCCGCGGAGCGAGCGCGTCGTACTCGTCGACCGTGCTCGCCGGCTCGTCGTCCACCACGGCGACCGCGGCGGCCCCTGCCCCGCCGAGGAGTGCCACGGCGGCGACGGCGGCCCACAGTCTCCTGCCGCGGCGCCCGCGCCGGACCGGCCCGGCGTCGCCGAGCGGCGAGGTCACCATGTCGGCCGACAGGATCCGCCGGGCCGGGGACGGGCCTTCGGCCGGTCTCCCCTCGGGCAGTTCCTCCGGGAGTCCCGTCAGCCTCTCCAGGACCTCGCTCGACGTCGGCCGGTCCGCGGGTTCCTTCGCCAGACAGCGCGCGACCAACGGGCGCAGCTGCGCCGGGAGTTCCCCCAGCCGCGGCTCGCCGTGCACGGTGTTGTACGCGGCCAGATAGGCGTTCTCCGCCTCGAAGGGGCTGTGCCCGGTGGCCGCGTACACGAGCACCGCGCCCAGCGAGAAGACGTCCACCGCTGAACCGACCTCGTGCGGGCGGCTGAACTGCTCCGGCGCCATGAACGGCGGCGAGCCCATCACCATGCCGGTCTGGGTGCGGACGTCGCTGTCGGCCGCGCGCGAGATACCGAAGTCGATGACGCGTACGGCCCCGTCGTCGCCCTCGCTCTCCAGCAGCAGCACATTGCTCGGCTTGAGGTCCCGGTGCACGACCTCCGCGCGATGGATCTCCCGCAGTGCTTCGGCGAGTTCGGTGCCGAGGCGGCGCAGCGCCGGCCAGTCCAGCGGACCCGACCCGTCGACCAGCTCCGCGAGGGTACGGCCCGGGACGAACGCGGTGGCCATCCACGGCCGTGCCGCCTCCGGGTCCGCGTCCACGACCGGCGCCGTGAACGCGCCGCTGACCCGGCGCGCGGCGGCGATCTCCTGCCGGAACCTGGCCCGGAACTCGGGGTTGTCGGCGTACCGCGTGTGAACGACCTTCACGGCGACGGCCCGTCCCGAGGCCGACCGGCCGAGATAGACGACGCCCATGCCGCCGGTCCCGATCCGCGATTCGATCCGGTAGCCGCCCACCGACTCCGGATCGTTCTCGCGCAGGGTCACCGTGTCTCCTTCACCGCTTCTGGCCAGGACGGCTGCGGCCCCAACTCTTCTGACAGGAACCCCTCACTCTAGAGGGGCGCCGGCCTGCGGGGGACGCCGATCCCGGCCTTGCCGTTTCGGCCGAACCCGGCGACATCAGGGTTCTCAGAGAGAACGCAAGGGGTCAATCCCGGCACCTGCCCCTATCCTGAGGAGGCATGAAGGGGGCTCGGGGCGGGAGTGCGTTCGGTGAAGTACCGGAATCCGAGGGGTCGTTCGGTCCGCTTGTCGTCGCCGGACCGCCGATGTATCTGAGGGCCGCGCATGTCGACCTTCCCGCGGAGAACCCCGACCCGACCGTGCTGCCCACCATCACGCTGCTGGGGCGCGGCTGGGGACCCGGCAGCGACCCCGGGGAACTGCCGCTGCGTCCCGGACAGTTGCTCGCGGGCCAGTACCGGCTGATCCGGCCGCTCGGCTACGGCGGCATGGGCGAGGTCTATCTCGCGCTCGACACCAAGGTCGACAACCGCGAGGTCGCCATCAAGATGCTGCACCCCGATCAGGCGGCGGCCGCGGCGGGCGCGCTGGCCCGGGAACGGCGGGCCCTCGTCGACCTCGGCCACGACGACATCATCCGCGTCTTCAACTACGGCCATCACCCCGAGGTCGGCGACTTCCTCGTCCTCCAGTACGTGGACGGGCTCACGCTGGAGGAGGTGCGGGCGCGGGCGAAGCTGAACCCGGGGGAGTTCGGCGACCACCGCTTCCACGAGTTCGTGCTCGCCTACGGTGTGCGGATCCTGTCCGCCCTCGCCTATCTGCACGCCGACCGGCCCGGCAAGGTCTACGGCGACCTGAAGCCGGACAACGTCATGCACGACGGCACCACGACGAAGATCATCGACGTGGGCAGCGTACGTCCGGCCGGGGCTCCGGGGATGACCACGACCGGCTTCAGCGCCCCGACCGTGGGCCCGAACGGCGAGTCCAGGCAACAGGACGACCTCTTCAGCCTGGGCGAAACGCTGCGCCGCCTGAGCGGACTCGGCACGTCGGCGGAGGACTTGGGGCGGCTGGGGGATCTTGGGACGTTGGGAGCGGTGGCGGGGGAGGGTGCCGGAGGGGGGACGGGGGAGGGCGTAGGAAGGGCGACGGGGGCGGATGCCGGAACGGCTGCTGCTGAGGTGGCACTGACCGGCGGGCGTGCCCTGTCCGCCGCCGAACGGGCGCGTTTCGTCGAGGATGCATTGGCCACGGGCGAGGCGCCGACCGTTCGGAAGGGTCTGGCCGGCGGGGAGGGGCCGGGTGGCGAGGGGGTGCCGGGTGTCGCTGGGACGCCGGGTGTCGCTGGGACCCCGGGCGTGGCTGAGCCACCGGGGGCCGAGGGGGCGTCGGGGGGTGAGGGGGTGTCCGGCATCGAGGCGGTGTCGGGTGTCGCTGGGGCCTCGGGCGTGGCTGACTCGCCAGGGACTGACGGGGTGTTGGGCGGCCAGCCCGTTTCGGGCATCGAGGAGGTGCCGGGGGTCGGCGAGACGTCGGGTGGTGGGGCGGCGCCGGGTGTCGCCCGGGGGTCAGATGGCGGAGATGCGCCGGGTGCCGCTCAGGGACCGGCCGCCGGGGAGGCGCGGCGCGGCGGTGAGCCGTCGGGCGTGGCCCGCACACCGGACCTCACTGCGCCGCGGTCACGTCACGATCCGAGCCCTCCAGACGCCGTCCAGACGTCAGACGCCGAAGACGCACCGGACGTCGGCCATGTCACGGGCTCCGGGGAGGCACGTGCCGACGCGGAGGAGCCGATGCCCCGAGTTCTGTCGGTCGCCGGCGAAGCGCCCGCCAAGGAACCCTGGGTGCCCGGCGACGCCACCGCGCCCGTTCCCCGTGGGCTCGGTCTCCTCTCGCTCGCCCGTGTCCTGCACCGCGCCACGCTGAGCGAGCCCGCGGGACGGTTCGCCGACGCACGGGAGATGGAGCAGCAACTGCGCGGTGTGTTCCGTGAGTTGCGATCGCTGCGTACCGGTGCCGAGACCTTCGAGCCCTCGCCGCTCTTCCTCCAGTCGCCCTACGCCCTCGACGGCGCCCTCGGCTCCGCGCCGCCCCTCGCCCACTGGACCGCCCCGGACGCGCCGTCCCCGTTCGCCCCGCCCTCGGCCGCCGAGGTCGCCCAGCGTTTGCCCGTCCCGCTCCCCGACCCCCACGACGAGCATTACGCCGAGCTGAGCAGACTCGCCGACGCCGCCCCGGAGGCCCTGCTCCAGCACATCGGTGACTGGCGCGACTCCACGGAGGTCCATCTCCTGCGCTGTCGGCTCCGGTTGCGCAACCCGGCCGACGGACCGGAAGCCGCCGCACGGGAACTGCGGGCGGCCGAGGCGCGGATCGGCCCCCGACGCGCCCCGTACGACTGGCGGTTGGACTGGCACCACGGGCTCCTCGCTCTCGCCCGCGACCAAGTCCACGTGGCCTGGCGGCACTTCGACCAGGTCTACGCGGCGATCCCGGGCGAGTACGCCCCCAAGCTGGCTCTCGGACACTGCGCGGAACGCCTCGGACGCCGGCACGAGGCCCTGACCTTCTACGAGGCGGTCCGGCTGCGCAACCCGTCCCTGGGCAGCGCGGCTTTCGGCGCCGCACGGGCCCGGCTCGCGCTGGACGGCGAAAGGGCGCGCGAGGAGGCCGTACGCGAACTGGACGCCGTACCACAGCACTCGCGGCACCGGACCGCCGCGCGTACCGCGGCCGTGCGGATCGGCATCGAGTACGTGCGCAGGGCCGGGCACGACGACGAGGTGCCGCAGCGGTTGCGCGAGGTGGTGGAGCGTCTCGCTCTGCTCTTCCACGCGCACGGCCTGACCGACGAGGAGGCCAGGGTCCGGATGACCGTGGAGGTCTGGGAGGCCGTACAGGGCGCCCTCGCCCGCGGCGCCCTCGACGGGGCAGGCCTCGCGGCCCTGTCCGCCGGCGCGGACCCCCGGCTCGGCCTCCCATCCGACGAACACGGTCTGCGGGCGGACCTGTCCCGCCGTTATGTCACCCTCGCCCACCAGGCCGCCCGCTCCGCCGCCCCCGAGGACGCGGCCGTGGCCGAAATCCTCCTGGACCGCGCGTACGAGGTCCGCCCGCTCGCCTTCCGACACCACAGGGACAGCCCATGGCTCGGCAAGAGAGTCGCCGACTGGCTCCGGACGGTCGCTTACGCGCCGTCACACAGGACACCCTCCGCCTCACGCGGGCAGTCGCCGCCGTAACCGCCGAACTCGGCCGCCGTATCCACCGCTACGCCTGGCCCGCCGGCGGGGGACACCGAAACCGCGGCTATCTGCGGGACCGGCTCGTCGCGCTGCCGTTGCTCGCCGCGGTGGCCTTCGGGGCGCTCGGCTGGGCCTACGCGGGTGTGCGCGGCGACTCCGCGTACATCCGGGAACGCGCGGCGCCCGCGCTGGTCGACCTCGCGGACGCCCGGGTTTCGCTGCTCATCGCGCAGAGCGAGGCCGAGCGCAACCTCGCCGAGGGACGGGCGGCCGAGCTCAGCGGGCTCAGCGAGCGGTACCGGACCCGGATCGCCCGTGCCACCCAGAGCCTGAACCAGGTGACCCGCAGCGGAGCCCTCACCGTCGCCGAGGAACAGAAGCTCCGGGTCGTGTCCGCGCTGGTCGTCGACTACACCGGCTGGATCGGCCGGGCCCAGGGCCACACCGCCGACCCGGTCCTGCGCGACGCCGAACTCACCTACGCGCGCAGCATGCTCTGCTCGCAGTCCGTAGCCGCGACCAGCAAGAACCCCTATCCGGACTGCCCGGCCGCGACCGGCTCCGCCGCGACCTCGATCATCGACCGGGTGACCGGCCTGGAGGGGCGGCTGCGCGCACGGCTCGCCGACCGGGCGGCCTGGGGCGCGGACACGATCGCCGCTGCGGTGATCGCCGCGCTCGCCTTCGCCCTGCTCGCCACCGGGCTGTGGCGGACGGTGTCCTTCCTGCGCCGCCGCTTCCGGATCCGGCTGAGCATCCCGCTCGCTGCCGCCGCCCTGCCGTTGCTCGCCGTACCGTTCCTGACGGTCGACGCCCTGCTCGCCCTGGACGCCCAGCACGCGACCGTCCCCGTCGCGGACGCGCTGGCGAAGCGGACCTCGCCCAGGACGGAGACGGTCGCCGAGGAAAGGCCCTTCGCAGGACCGGAACCGCAGGCCATCGAGACACTCGGGGCCAGGCTGGACGCGGGCCTGGCGGACGGGCGGCTGGCCCTCCTCGACGGCATCGCCCCGTTCGTCTTCCCCACGGGCCTGGCCGGCGCGGCCGTGATCGCCGGCACGCTGCACGCCTACCGCCGTGAATACCTCGTCGTCACCCGGCCGGGAGCCGTCGCATGAGCCGTGTCCTGCGCGTCCTCCTCCGCGTCCCCCTCCGTGTCCTCCTCGTGGCCTGTCTGCTCGCCCTCGTCCCCGGCTGCGTGTCGGACACCCGCGACCCGCTGGTCGTGCTCGGCCCCTGGACCGGCGAGGAGGGCAGGGCCTTCGAAGCCGTCCTCGACGCGCTGGACGACGGGACCGGACGGACGTACACCTACGAGGGCACCCGTTCACTGCGCGAGACGCTCGTCTCACAACTGGAGGCCGACGACCCGCCGGACGTGGCGGTCCTCAACAGCATCGGCGAACTCACCGAGTACGCCCGCCGGGACAAGCTGAAGCCGCTCGCCGCGGAGACCGCCCAGCGTGCCTACGCGCCCTGGGTGCCGGCTCTGATCGTGGACAACAAGCTGCGCCCGTACTGGGTGCCGCTGAAGGCCGACCTCAAAAGCCTGGTGTGGAGCAAACGGGACGCGCCCGGCGACCAGCCCACCTGGTGCGTGGGGCTCGCCTCCCAGGCGACCTCCGGCTGGCCCGGCACCGACTGGATCGAGGATCTCGTGCTCCACCAGGCGGGCCCCACTCTCTACAACGAGTGGGCCAGGGGGCGCCTCGACTGGCGGGACCCGGCCGTCGAGCGCGCCTGGACCACCTGGGCGAAGCTGCTCGGCAAGCGCTCCCGGGGGTCGGTGGAACAGTCCCTGACCACGTCGTTCGAGGGCGTGCCGGGAGCCGACGGGAAACCCCGTGGCCTGCTGGACTCACCCGGATTCTCCTGCACGCACGAGCACCAGAGTGCCTTCATCCGGTACGTGTACACGGGCGACGACGTGAAGGTGGAGCCGTCGGCCCGATACCTGGACGGACAGCCCGCATATCAGGACGTCTTCGAGGTCGCGGGCGACATGGCCGCCGTCTTCAGCGACGACCCGGACGCTCAGCAACTGGTGGAGCGGCTGTCGAGCCCGGCCGGGCGAAAGCTCTGGTGGGCGGAGGCGGATGCCGCGGTACGGCCGCTGTTCCCGGACACGGCCGGGTTGTCGCGGCCGACCTCCGCGACGCCGGTCGAGCGGAAGATCGACTCCCTGCTCACCTCCGGCGCCCGGGTCCTCTGCTTCGACGCCTCCGACGTGATGCCGCCCGAGCTCCGGGACGCCTTCCACCGAGCGGTCCTGGAGTTCTTCCGTGACCCGACCCAGCGGCAACTCGACTCGCTGCTCCAGAAGTTGGAGACCGTGCGCGTCCAGGTGAACAGGGACTCCGGCACCGACCGCACCTTCCGGCCACCGCAGCACATCTGCGAGTGAGTGTTCCGCACCGGCCCGGCCCCGTCCGCGTCGTGGCGGAGTACCTGGCCGACGGCCCGGCCTGACATGGTGGTGTCATGTGCTGGAGTGCGACAGCGGATCTCGTGGCGGGCGCGGCCATCACGTCCGTCGGGGCGGCCTGTGTGATCCGGACCCGCCGTGCCACGGACCTGCCCCTCGCCGCGCTGCCCCTGCTGCTCGGCGCCCACCAACTGGTCGAGGCCCGGATCTGGCACACGGGCGGCGGGACCGGGGCAGCCGCCGTCGCCTGGGCCGTCATCGCCCTGCCGGTGCTCGCCGTGTGGGTGCCGGTGGGCGTGTGGTGCGCCGCCTCACACCGAGCCGGACGCCGGGTGGTGGCGCTCGTGGCGGTGGGCGCGCTGACCGCCGCCTTCCTCGGCCACGGTCTCGCCACCCGCCCCGTCCGGGCCGAGATCCGCGGCCACACCATGGCGTACGTCATCGGACTGCCCAGGGCGGAACTGCTCGTCGCCGGCTACCTGATCGCCACGGTCGGCGCGCTGCTGCTCTCCGGCGATCGTCGGCTCACCGGGTTCGGCGTGCTGGCCGGGGCGGGCGCCCTGGTGTGCTGGCTGCTGTGGCGGCTGGAGTTCGTGTCGACCTGGTGCGCGCTGGCGGCGGTCTGCTCGGTGGTCCTGTACGGATGGGTGCGCGGGCGTCCGGCCCCGAGGCCGGCTCTCCCGGCGGACGCCCACCGTCCGTAGACGTGCCCGTCGTCGCGCCGCCCGCAGGGAGCGTCCCTCCAACTGCGCCGCACGTGAGGGACGTTCAACCGGACGGCCGCCCCGAGCTCTCCCGTACCACCAGTTCCTGCGCGCAGGCTCCGCCAACGGGGCCGGTACGCCCTCGGCAGCGGCATGCCACGCTCGGCCATGATCTGCCGTACAAGGGAATGTCCGAGGAACGCGGTCCTGCCGGCCGTACGGCATCCGGTACCGCGCATGTGCCACGGCCCGCCGGGCGAGGGGGACGACTCGCAGCGGCCGCCCTTCCGCCGCCCGGCCGGTTCGAAAGCGTGTCTGCCCAAGATCACCGCGCGGTCGCCAGGAGCTGTCCGTGATCGTCGTCAGGGGGTGGGGATGCCCGCGGGGCGGGCCGGGCGGCCGAGGCGGACCGGGACGCCGGGGGAGTACAGGACGCTGACCGGGGCTTCGGTCGGGGCGGGCAGGCCGGCCGCGGTGAGGAGGTCCTGTTCGCAGGTCAGCAGCTCGGCGCGGTGCAGGGGCCAGCGCGGATGGTGGTTGGGCAGGTAGGCCAGCGACCCGGGGCCGCCGAAGAAGGCGTTGTGCATGCCCCAACGGGCGGTCAGGAAGTGCTCCAGGCCGGTCGGCTCCCCGATGCGTTCGCCGGTCCGTACCGTGATCAGGCTGCGGGCGCCGCGCGGGCCGGGCCAGCGGCGGGAGCTGGTGTAGGTGACGGTGTCGCCGGCCGTGCGGACACTCATCCGCGACCAGAGATACGGCAGCCGGAAGCCGACGCGTCCCATCACCACCGGGACCAGCCGGGAGGCGTCCATCGAGCGGAACACCACGCCACGCCGTCCGTGCGCGTCCACCGAGTACAGACGGACGTTGGTTTCCGGGAAGCTCCCGAGATACGGCACCCCCGGCAGCCCCAGCCAGCCCACCCGGTGCATCCGGAACGCGACCAGTCCGACGTAGGTGAGGCCGTCGTGAGTGTCCGGGACCGTGCCGCGTGGCAGCAGCCCCGCCACGGCCGCCGGCTCGACGGCCCAGTGGACGAAGGTGAGGTCGAGCCACTGCTGGGTGAGGAGCGGGGCCCGTACGGGGGCGGGGGCGTCCGGGGTGACGGGAGTGGGGTTCGGCACGTGGTCCAGGGTGGCAGAGACCGGTCGTGTCCGGTGCGGCGGTGGTGTGCCGGGGACGAAAAGACGGCGTCCGCCGAGCCATGCGGCCCGGCGGACGCCGTCCTGTCCCGTCGGTGTCAGTTGCGGCGACCGGCCGGATCCTGCATCGCGGTGTCCCGGTCACCGCCGGAGACCGGTGCGGGGGCGGCCGGCGTCTCCTTCGCCCGGTCCGCGTGTCCCGGCCACCAGGCGGCGTGGCCGATCAGGGCGGTGAGGCTGGGCGTGAAGAACATCGCCATGACGAAGGCGGCGACGGCGATACCGAAGGAGACCGCGAAGCCCATCTCCGTGAGCAGGGCGTTGCCGGCCAGCATCATCGTGGCGAAGGTCGCCGCCAGGATGAAGCCGGCCGCGGCCACCGTGGGACCGGCGTGCCGCAGCGCCATACCGGCTGCCTCGCGTGGTTCTCGGCCCTCGCGGGCCTCCTCCCTCAGCCGGGCGATCATGAGGATGTTGTAGTCGGTGCCGATGGCGACCACGAAGAGGTACATGATCACCGGGAGCATGAACATCAGGCCCGAGTGTCCCTGGCCCTCCTGGAAGATCCAGACCGTGGCGCCGAGCGTCGCACCGAAGCCCAGGCCCACCGACGCCATCAGGTACCAGGGGGCGACCACACTGCGCAGCAGCAGCCCCAGGATGAGCATGATCAGCGCGGCGGCGACGGGGAAGACCGTCCGGTAGTCGTGGTTGACCGCCGTGTCGATGTCCTTGAAGATCGAGGACATGCCGCCAACCAGAGCCTCGGTGCCGGGCGGCGCGTCGGCGTGCGCCACTTCGCGTACCCGGCCCACCGTATCGATGGCCTTGTCCGTCGACGCCTCGTACTTGAGGGTGACGGTGAAGTCGATGGTCGTGCCGTCCTTGTTCAACTGCGACAGACGGGCGTTCGCCACACCGTCCACGGCTCCGAGCTTCTTCACGTACGCGTCGAAGACCGTGGTGTCGATCGGCTTGCCGTCGGTGCTGGACAGGTAGACGTCGGTCGGCGCGGCGGCCCCCGCCGAATACGCCTTCTGCATCTCGTCCTGGACGACCATCGACTCCTTGGTCTTGGGCATGGAGCCGGACGCCAGGTCGAACGTGGCGTTGTAGCCGAACGTCCCGAGCGACAGCGCCACCAGGACGAGTCCCGAGAGCGCGGCCGTGAGTGCCGGACGCTTCTCCACGCCACGCCCCAGGGCGGCGAACCGGGCGTTCTCCGGCTCGCGTTGCCAGGACTTGGACGGCCAGAACACCTTCGGGCCGATGAGGGAGACGACGGCCGGGATCAGTGTCAGGCCCGCGATCAGGGTGACGGTGACCGCGATCGCGAGCGCCGGACCCATCTGCTTGAGGAAGCCCAGCGTCGACAGGACCAGCGCCAGGAACGCGATGATGACCGCTCCGGCGGCGGAGGCGATGGCCTCGCCGACCCGGTCGACCGCGTTGATCATTGCCTGTTTCGGTTCGTCACCGAGGCGCAGACGTTCGCGGTAGCGGAACATCAGGAACAGGAAGTAGTCCGTGCCCACGCCGAACAGCACGACGATCAGGATCGACGAGATCGAGCTGTTGGCCTGGAGACCGAAGAGCTTGGTGGCGTACGCGATCAGTCCGTTGGCGATCGCGGACACCAACCCGATGGTGATCAGGGGCAGGAAGGCCAGGATCGGCGCTCGGAAGATGATCAGCAGGGTCACCAGGATGATGAGGAAGGTGCCGATGCCGATCAGCGCCTCGCCACGTTTGGACGAGTCCTGCTGGTCGAGGGCCTGAGCGGCCGAGCCGCCGAGCTTGACGTCGAGGTTCGTGCCCTTGGCGAGTTTCTTGACGTCGTCGCGCAGCACCTTGGCCGCGTCCGCCTGTTTGGGCTGACCGGCGTTCTTGCTGTCCATCTGGACCAGGGTCATGGTGTACCTGCCGTCCGAGGACGGCTGGCCGGGGATGACCTTCTGCACCTGGTCGATCTTCTTCTTGCCCAGCTCGGAGGTGATCCGGGCGACGTCCTTCTGGTCGGCGGCGGTGAGCTTGCCGCCGTCGGTGCGCTGGTAGAGCGCGATCGCGGACGGGGTGAAGGCGCTGGGGAACGCCCTCTCCTGGAGTTCCGCCGCTTTGATGGACTCGTAACTCTTGGGGAGGAAACTGCTCTCGTCACTGTTCGAGGGCAGGCTCGGAGCGGTGGCCACGATCGCCACGGCAGCGATCAACCACGCAACGATCGTCCAGACGGGATGTCGGACGACAGCGTTGCCAATACTTCGGAACATGCGGAAGGTCCTCCTGGGAAGGAAGATCACCGCAGCCCGGGGAGCGGTCCCTGGCATCGGCGACCCCCGGCGGTCCCTCTGGGTCCCCCCGTCGGACCGGCCGGAATGGTTGTCTTGAGCTCTCATCCTAGAGATCACCGATCAAGATCGCTTGACCGGGAGTCAGTTTGGCCGGTCGGCGGTTCGCCCGGCCGCCGGGACGCGGGGCGGGGCCTTTGTGGGAGCTGTGGACCCACCGGTTTCCGGGCACCGCGAGTGTCTCCTCGGCGTCGTAGCGCGGACTCGCTGTGGGCAACGGCTGGATCTACGGCTCGGGCGACGGGTTGACGTCCCGGCGGCTGTGGCTGACGTGCCGGGGGTGTCGGGTGAGTCGACCGGAAGCCGTTCCCTCACGCGGAGATGCAGCAGCCCTGCTCATGGACGGTGGCCGTCGGTCCCGCGCGCCGCCGGCCCCGACGGTGGCCAGACCGCCCATGCCGCCGCCTACGAAGGCGATCCTCGGTCCGTGCGCCACGGCGGGCATTCACCACCCCAGGCCGCACCCGGCATGGCGCCGGCACGGTGAACGACGTGCCAACTTCCTGTGTGCGAACAGGATGTGCCCGTGACAGGGATCATGTGCATCGGGTAATCTTCAAGTAAAGCAATGGTCAAATGATTCGGGAGGCAATGGTGTTCGATCTGCGGGCCGAGGCCGAGATGAGGCTGCACTCGGACAGGGTGGCGAGGGAGCTCGCCGTGCGGAAGCAGTGCGAGGAGGGTGGCGAGCAGCAGGCGGTTGCTGAAGCGCCCGCCGCCGCCGAAGGGGAGCGGGCTGTCTGAGTCGCTCGGAGGGTGTCGGTCACCCCGGCGTCCTCCTGTGCTTCTCCTCACCCCGACCCTCACAATTTTACTAGGACGTCCTACTATTTTCTCAGCTCGCGTTCTTCGACGTGTCCTGGGAAGGCTCCGCCATGAGCGATCTGCATCGCCCCGTCCACCCCGTCCGCCTGGTCACCGCCTCGGCGCTGTTCGACGGGCATGACGCCTCGATCAACATCATGCGGCGGATCTTCCAGTCGCAGGGCGCCGAGGTCATCCACCTCGGCCACAACCGGTCGGTGCGGGAGGTCGTGGACGCGGCTCTCGAGGAGGACGCGCACGGCGTGGCGGTCTCGTCCTATCAGGGCGGGCACGTCGAGTACTTCGAGTACCTGGTGGCCTCGCTCCGGAAGCAGGGCGCGGAGCACATCCGGGTGGTGGGCGGCGGCGGCGGAGTGATCGTGCCGGAGGAGATCGCCCGGCTCCGGGAGAGCGGGGTGACGATCTTCTCGCCCGAGGACGGCCAGCGACTGGGTCTCGCGGGAATGGTGAACACGGTCGTCAAGGACTGCGACTTCGACCTCTGGGACGGCAAGCCGGCCGACCTCACCGCGGTCCTGGCCGGCGACCGGTTCGCGATCGCCCGCGCCCTCACCGGTGCCGAACTCGGCAAACTGCCCGAGGAGTTCCGGCAGGAGCTGCGGGCCACGGCGGCGACGCGGCACGTGCCGGTGCTCGGCATCACCGGCACCGGCGGCTCCGGCAAGTCGTCGCTGACCGACGAACTGGTGCGCCGGTTCCGTGTCGACCAGCGGGACGCCCTGCGGATCGCGGTGATCGCGGTCGACCCGACCCGTCGACGCGGTGGCGGGGCGCTGCTCGGCGACCGGATCCGGATGAACTCCCTGGACGGCGAGCGGGTGTTCTTCCGCAGCCTCGCCACCCGCGGCAGCCGCGAACTGCCCGAGCACCTCTCCGACGTGATCGACGTCGTGAAGGCCGCCGGATTCGACCTGGTGATCGTGGAGACGCCGGGCATCGGCCAGGGCGACGCGGCGATCGTGCCGTTCGTCGACGCCTCGCTGTATGTGATGACACCCGAGTTCGGCGCGGCCTCGCAGCTGGAGAAGATCGACATGCTCGACTTCGCCGACGTGGTGGCGATCAACAAGTTCGAGCGGCGCGGCGCCAAAGACGCCCTGCGGGACGTGGGCCGCCAACTGGTCCGCAACCGCGAGGCGTTCGGCAAGCGGCCCGAGGACATGCCGGTGTACGGCACCTCGGCGGCCACCTTCAACGACGACGGGGTCACCGCGCTCCACCAGCACCTCACCTCCCTCCTCGCCGACAAGGGGCTGCCGCTGCCCGAGGGCGCCCTGGCGCGGGTCGAGGTACGTCACTCCTCCGGCATCCGGCAGGTGGTCCCGCCGGACCGGGTGCGCTACCTCGCCGAGATCACCGAGACGGTCCGCGGCTACCACGCCGACACCGAGCGGCTGGCCGAGGCCGCCCGGCGGGTGCAGCGGCTGGAGCTGGTCGGGGCCGAGCTCGCCGAGGCCGGCTCCGACGCCGCGAACGTCCACGCGCTGCTCGACGAGGCCCGCACGCGCCTCCCGCACGACATCGTGCGGCAGATCGAGACGTGGCCCTCCGTCATCGCCTCCTACTCCGGCGACGAGCAGGTCGTGAAGGTCCGCGACCGGGAGATCCGCACCAAGCTGACCCGCGAGTCCCTGTCGGGCAACAAGATCCCCCGCGTCGCCCTGCCCCGCTTCACCGACCACGGCGAACTGGTCCGGTTCTGGCGTTCGGAGAACCTGCCCGGCCACTTCCCCTTCACCGCCGGGGTGTTCCCCTTCAAGCGCGACGGCGAGGACCCGGCCCGGATGTTCGCCGGCGAGGGCGACCCCTTCCGCACCAACCGCCGCTTCAAGCTCCTGTCCGAGGGCCAGCCGGCGACCCGCCTGTCCACCGCGTTCGACTCCGTCACCCTCTACGGCCGCGACCCCGACGAGCGCCCCGACATCTACGGCAAGGTCGGCACCTCCGGAGTCTCGGTGGCCACCCTGGAGGACATGAAGGCGCTCTACGACGGCTTCGACCTCGTGGCGCCCACCACCTCCGTCTCCATGACGATCAACGGACCGGCGCCGGCCGTCCTGGCGTTCTTCCTCAACACCGCGATCGACCAGCAGACGCAGCGGTTCCGCGAACAGGAGGGTCGCCACCCCTCGCCCGAGGAGGCGGCCGAGCTGCGCGCCCACGCGCTCGCGAACGTGCGCGGCACAGTGCAGGCCGACATCCTCAAGGAGGACCAGGGCCAGAACACCTGCCTGTTCTCCACCGAGTTCAGCCTGCGGATGATGGCCGACATCCAGGAGTGGTTCATCGAGCACCAGGTCCGCAACTTCTACTCGGTGTCCATCTCCGGCTACCACATCGCCGAAGCCGGCGCGAACCCCATCAGTCAGCTCGCCTTCACCCTGGCCAACGGCTTCACCTACGTCGAGGCCTACCTCGCCCGCGGCATGCGCGTCGACGACTTCGCCCCCAACCTGTCGTTCTTCTTCTCCAACGGCATGGACCCCGAGTACTCGGTGCTCGGCCGGGTCGCCCGCCGCATCTGGGCCGTCGCGATGAAGGAGAAGTACGGGGCCGGGGAGCGCAGCCAGAAGCTGAAGTACCACGTCCAGACCTCCGGCCGCTCCCTGCACGCCCAGGAGATGGACTTCAACGACATCCGCACCACGCTCCAGGCGCTCATCGCCATCTACGACAACTGCAACAGCCTGCACACCAACGCCTACGACGAGGCCGTCACCACCCCCACCGAGGAATCCGTACGCCGGGCCCTGGCCATCCAGCTGATCATCAACCGGGAATGGGGCCTCGCGATGAACGAGAACCCGCTCCAGGGGTCGTTCATCATCGACGAGCTCACCGACCTGGTCGAGGAAGCGGTCCTCCAGGAGTTCGAGCGGATCAGCGAACGCGGCGGTGTGCTCGGCGCGATGGAGACCGGCTACCAGCGCGGCCGTATCCAGGACGAGTCGATGCTCTACGAGCAGCGCAAGCACGACGGCTCCCTGCCGCTGATCGGCGTCAACACCTTCCGCAACCCCCATGCCGACACCGCCGAGCCGGGTGTCGTCGAACTCGCCCGCGCGACCGAGGAAGAGAAGCAGTCCCAGCTGGAACGCGTACGGGACTTCCACGCCCGCCACCACGAGGAGGCCCGGGTGGCCCTGGACGCCCTCAAGGACGCGGCGGTGCGCGGCGAGAACGTGTTCGCCGTCCTCATGGACGCCACGCGCGTCTGCTCCCTCCAGCAGATCACCGAGGCCTTCTTCGAGGTCGGCGGCCAGTACCGGCGCAACGTCTGACTCTCACCGGTATGACAGTCGTTATAAGAGGGGATAGTGTTCGTCCCCTGCTTATAACGACTGTCATAGGAGGGTGTCGTGACGATCATCACCGTCAACGCACCGAAGGGCCGCCTGTCCCTGGAGCAGCGCCGTGCGTTGGCCGAGACGCTGACGGACGCGGTGCTCGTGCCCGAGGTGGGGCAGTTCGCTCCGGCCGCCCGGGCCGGCTTCCAGGTGCACTTCGTCGAGCGTGAGCCGGACATGATGGCCATCGGTGGGCGGCTGCTGGTGGATGCCGGGCCGGAGCTGGACGTGATGGCGGTCGACGTCGCGGTCATGGACGCCGCCTGGCAGCCGGACGTGCGTGCCGAGGTCATCGAGCGCATCCTGGCCGCACTGGCGGCCGCCTGCGGGCTGGAGAAGCCGGCGCCGGCCTGGTGGGTCAACTTCCGGGTGATCGACGAGGGCAGTTGGGGATCGTCCGGCGGGGTGCAGTCCATCCTCTCGCTGCTGCGGAGCGGAGTGTTCACGGAGGACCGGGCCGAAGCCGTCCGTGCCGCGCTGGCCGGCTGAAGCGGCGTCAGTCCCCGATCGCGTGAGTCCCGATCGCGTCAGTCCCCGATCGTGGCGAGGATCAGCGCCCGCAGCTGCACCTCGGTGCGATCGAGGGGCTCGGTGCTGCGCTTGGCGCGGCACATCGCCACGGTCCCTTCCACGGCCGCGACGATGAGCGTCGCGAGCTGGGCCGCCCGCTCGGGTTCGGTCCCGTGCTCGCGCAGGGAGGCGGCCAGCAGGCCCTCCCATTCCGTGAAGACGTCGGCGGCCGCCGTCAGGGCGGCCGGTGTCTCCTCGGCGGCGGGTTCCTCGATGGACACGGCGAGGACGGGGCAGCCGGCCCGGAAGTCGCTGTCCACGACGATCTTGCGCCACAGAGCGAGAAAGGCCCGCAGACCCGCGACCGGCCCGGCCCGGAGCTCCTTGCGCAGACCGCGCGCCACCAACTCGCCGGTGTAGCGGACCGCCTCCGTCGCCAGCTGCTGCTTGCCCTCGGGGAAGTAGTGGTACGTCGAGCCGAGCGGCGCCCGGGCGTGCTTGGCCATCTCGCGGATGCTCGTCGCGTTCAGGCCGCGCCGGCTGATCATGTCGGCGGCTCCGGCGACGATCCGCTCGCGCGCCGACGGGCTGGGCTTGGTCACGTACGCGGTCCCTTCCGACCTCACTGGCTGTAACGGCCGTCATGGTCTTGGCTATAACGGCCGTCATAGTCTACCGTGATCGCCGTTTATAACGACTGTCATAGTCGCGTCTCCCGAACGGAACCGAGCGAGGTATGCCATGCCGATGATCCGTCTCACCGTCCCGGCCGGTGCCCTGACCGAACAGGGGCGCGGCAGCGTCCAGAAGGACCTCGCCGCGGTGCTGCTCCGCTGGGAGGGCGCCCCCGACACCGCCTTCTTCCGCGCTCAGGCGTGGAGCTACCTCGTCGAACTGCCCGAGGGCGCCCAGAGGACCGCCGAGGACAACGCGCCGCGCTTCCTGGTCGAGGTCACCGTGCCGCAGGGCGCCCTCTCCGAGCGCCGCAAGGCCGGCCTGGTCGAGGAGGCGACGAAGACCGTCCTGGCCGCCGCCGGACTCGCTGCTGACGAGGCCCCGCGGGTGTGGGTCCTGATCCACGAGCAGCCCGACGGGGCCTGGGGCGCGGGCGGCTCGGTGATCCGCCACGCCGACCTCGTGGCCCTCGCCCAGCAGGGGAGGAACGATGCGTGAGCTGACCTACGTCGCCAGGCGCACGGTCGAGTGGCGCGAGGTGCCCGACCCGAAGCTCGGCTCGGACCGGGCGGCGATCGTCGCACCCGTCGCCGCCACGCCCTGTGACGTCGACTCCTCCATCCTCGCCGGGCACGGCTTCATCGAGCCGCCCTTCGCCCTCGGTCACGAGTGCGTCGCCCGGGTCGTGGAGACCGGCGACGCCGTCACTGCCGTGACCCCCGGGGGCCTGGTCGTGGTGCCGTGGTCCATCAACTGCGGTGCGTGCGGGCGCTGTCGGGCGGGATTGACCGCGCACTGCGAGTCGGTGCCGCACATGGCGATGTACGGCGCCCCGATCGGTGGCGAGTGGGGCGGCCACTTCTCCGACCTGGTCCGGGTGCCGTACGCCGACGCCATGCTGGTCCCGCTGCCGACCGGCCTCGACCCGGTCGCCATGGCCTCGGCCAGCGACAACTGGTCCCTCGCCTGGCGCCTGATCGCCCCCCACCTCAAGCAGCGCCCCGGCGCCCGCGTCCTGGTCGTCGCCCGCGGCAGCATCGGCCTCTACGTGTGCGACATCGCCCGCGCGCTCGGCGCCTCCGAAGTGCTCTACGTCGATCCCGACGCCGAACACCGCGAACTGGCCCGGGAGTTCGGTGCGGAGACGGCCGAGACCCTGGAGCTGGCCCCGCAGCGTCACGACATCGCCGTCGAGGCCACCGGGCGGGTCGACCAACTCGCGCTCGCCGTCAAGTGCCTTGCACCGGAAGGGATCTGCGAGAGCGCCGGCAACCACTTCCGGCCCGGCGAACTGCCCCTGCTCGACATGTACCTCACCGGCGTCACCCTGCGCGTCGCCCGCGACAACGTCCGCGCCCACCTCCCCGACGCCCTGGATCTCGCCGCCTCCGGCAAGGTCACACCGGAGAAGGTGGTCTCCCACGTCATCGACTGGGAGGAGCTCCCGACCGCGCTCCCCGAGAAGCACACCAAGCCGGTCTTCGTCCGGGCCGACGTCTGACCCGGCTACCCCGACCGCTGTCGAGGCCGGGGACAGGCGGACGACCTCGAGCCGAGCGCCTCCTGTTCGCCCTCGGCCGGTGCCCGATGACGCCGGAACCCGGGGAAGAACAGGAGGAGGGCGATCGCCGCCACGACGGTCAGGACGCCGCCGCCCGTCACGGTCCACGTGACACCGAGGGCGGCGCCGACCGTGCCGTGCAGGAGGTCGCCCAGCCGTGGCCCTCCGACGGCCACCACCGTGTCGATCCCCTGGAGCCGGCCGCGCATCCCGTCGGGAACAGCCGTCTGCAGGACCGTCTTCCGGAAGACGCCCAGCGCCAGGAGTGCGCCGCCGGCCGGCAGCAGCCACGCCACCGCGGCGGCCAGCGAGCGTGCCGACCCGAACCCCGCCACCGCCAGCCCCCACACCCCGACCGACACCGCCACCGCGACACCGTGCCGACGGACGCGCGTGAAGGCCCCGGAGAACAACCCCGCCAGCACCCCACCGGCCGAGACGGCGGCGTACAGCACCCCGATGTCCGACGGGTGGAAGGTCCGCGCCGCCAGTTGCGGGAAGAGTGCCGTGGGCAGACCGAGGGACAGGGCGGCGAAGTCGGAGAGATAGACCGTCAGTAATATCTGATGCCGCGTCACAAACCGTACGCCATCCGTGATCTGCCGTATGACCGGGTCCTGGGGACGCCGGCCACCGCCGACCGCAGGCAGAGTCGGCAGCCGCCACACCGCCCACACCGTCGCGCAGACGGCGACGGCGTCCGCCAGATACAGCGTCCCGCTTCCGACGACCGGGAGCAGACCACCGGCCAGCAGCGGCCCGGCGATCCCCGCCGACAGGAGGACCACCGACTGCAGCGCGTTGGCGGCGGGAAGCAGGCCGGGCCGCACCAGACGCGGTGTCACGGCCCTGCTCACCGTGGAGTTGGCGCCGAACAGGGCCTGCTGCGCACCGACCAGCACGAGCAGCACACCGACCGACCGCAGATGCGTCCATGCCTGCGCCCACAGCAGCAACGACGTCACCCCGATGCCGGTCGTGGTCGTCAGCAGCACCCGGCGCCGGTCCCGTACGTCGGCGAGCGCCCCTCCCCACAGCGCCGCCGCGGCCATCGGGGCGAGGCCCACGAGACCGGCCAGACCCACGCAGGCCGACGAACCGGAGAACTCGTAGATCTGCAACGGCACGACGACCGCGGTCAGTTGAGCCCCGAGGGCGGTGACGATGCCGGCCGCCCACAAACGCCGGAACTCCTGCACTCGCAGCGGCCCGACGTCGACCAGTACCCGTTTTCCTCGCCTCATGGAGCGAGGCTGCGGGCTCCCCCTGGGGCAAGGTCAACCGACGTGGGCGAGTACCTGGTCGGCCAGTTCCCGCGGAGTCGACTCGCCGTCGAGGAACACGGTGTCACCGGGCAGGGTGTCGACCGCGGCCGTGCACGCCTCGATACGGGCCTTGCACCACGCCCGCACCCGCTCCTCCCGGGCAGGGTCGTCGGGGAAGAAGCTCCGTGCGTCGATCCGGCGCACCAAAACCTCGGGCGCGACCTTGAGGAAGAAGTGGTGGACGACGACGTCCGCGTCCTTGAGGGCGCCGAAGATCTCGTCCAGGTAACCCGGGTTCACCAGAGTCATGGGAACCAGAAGCGGGCGCCCGTACTCCGCGACCAGGCCGACGGCCAGATCCGCGACCTGCCGCCGCCACAGCGGAAGGTCCTGGAAGTCACCGGTCGGCACGTCCACGATCTCCCGCAGCAGATAGCCGACCATCTCCGGGTCGAGGACCAGTGCCTCGGGCCACCGCGGGCGCAGTTCCTCCACGAGCGTGGTCTTCCCGCTGCCGAAGGCCCCGTTGACCCAGACGATCACAGCCGTCCTCCTCGTTCCTCGACAGTGGGCTCATGCGGTGGGGCCGTGCTCCCCCTCACCACCAGCCGCGTCGGGACGAGATCGGTGCCGGGCTGTCCGCCCTCACCCGCGCGGATCTGTTGCAGCACCTTCTGGACGCAGCGGTGCCCCACCTCCGCGAAGTCCTGGTGGACGGTGGTGAGCGGCGGCACGAAGAACGCCGCGTCGGGAATGTCGTCGAAACCGACCACGCTGACGTCGTACGGCACGGACAGCCCCCGCTCGTGGAACGCGCGCAGCAGTCCCAACGCCATCTGGTCGTTGGCGGCGAACACGGCCGTGCAGTCCGGTGGTTCGGCGAGCACGAGCCCGGCCGCGTAACCGGACTCGGCCGACCAGTCCCCGTACAGCGCGGGCGGCACCGGCCGCCCGGCCTCCCGCAGCACCGCACGCCAGGCCTGGGCCCGCCGCTGCCCCGCGAAGGAGGCCTGCGGACCGGTCACATGCCATACGGTCCGATGGCCCAGGTCCAGCAGATGCTGTACGGCCTGGCGGGCGCCGTCCGTCTGATCGGTGTCGACCACGCTGTAGCGGTCGCCGGCGTCGGAGTCCACCACGACGACATGCACCCCGGGCGGCAGCTGCACTGTTCCGGTGTCGAGGAGATGGATCTCCATGATGACGATGACGGCGTCGACGGCCAGCTCACCCATGCGCGTGAAGGCGCCGAGGACGTTGTCCTGCGTCGGGACGTCGATGGGGATCAGGGTGATCGCGTACCCCTCGGCCGCCGCGTGCGTGGCGATCGCCTCCACCGTCCGGCTGTTGCCCGTGGAGGACAGGCTGAACAGGATCACGCCGATGGTGTTGAACTGGCCGTACCGCAGCGCCCGCGCGGCACTGTTGGGTCGGTAACCCAGTTCCCGCATCGCCGCCAAAACCTGCTCGCGGGTGGACGTGATCACCCCGGGGTGACCGTTGGAGACCCGCGAGACGGTCTGCGAGGAGACGCCCGCGAGCTTGGCCACGTCGGCCATGGACACGCGCTGCTTGCGCCGGCCTCCGGGGACACCGGAACCTCCTCGCTCCACCACTGCTGCCTCCTCCGTCCGCACACGAACGTGTTGCCTGTCGCACCGGATGTTACGTGTGGGAAACCTTGACGGTCGCCGAGACGGATGCCACGATTCCGGCGCCACCATGTTTACGTAAACATGCTGTCGTTCCGAAAGGGTTTGGTCGATGCGCAAGACCCCCGTCAGCACCCGTCGCGCCTCGAGGCTACGTGCCTCGCTCGTCGCCGTCGCGATCGCCGCGGTCAGCGGCGCCACCCTCACCGGCAGCCCCGCCTCCGCCGCCGCGCCGACCACCGACACGACCCAGTTCAAGGGCGTCAACTGGGCCGACCCGCGCGACAACTTCGCCGACGACGAGCTCCAGCTGTCGGGCCTGTCGACCTCCGACACCTACGCCCAGACCTACACCAAGGCGAGCCGCATCATCTCGGCGTTCCGCGCGAACCTCGGCGCCAACACCGTCCGGCTGCCGATCAACCCGTACACCGTCAACGGCTCCTACTGGAAGTCGTACCGGGGCGTCATAGACGCCGCGACGGCCCACGGCTTCAAGGTCATCGTGTCCTACTGGGAGGGCACGGGCGACCGCAAGGACGGCTTCATCGACGACGAGGCCACCTACTGGCCGATGTGGAACACCGTCGTCAAGGCCTACAAGGGCAACTCACGGGTCTACTTCGAGCCGATGAACGAGCCGCACGGCTACACCGACGCCCAGTGGGCCGACATCGCCGCGAAGTGGCTGGACACCTACAAGTCGGTGCCCCGCAACCGCGTCTTCGTCAGCGGCGCCGGCTACAACGACCACGTCACGACGGTGTGCGCCGACCCGCGTCTGAAGGGCACCTACCTGTCGCTGCACCACTACGGCTTCTGGAAGTCGTACGCCACCTACGACGAGTGGGTCGCCGACCTGAAGGTACGCATCGGTGACTGCGCGAACCGCACCGTGGCGGACGAGTTCGGCGCGCCGATGACGACCGGCCTGAACTACAACGTGAAGACCCCGGACGACAACTTCGTCAACTTCATCCAGGCCGTCACCGACACCTTCCGCGAGCTGAAGATGGGCTCGGTGTACTGGCCGGGCCTGCGTACCGACGACATCTACTCGGTGCAGAAGCTCGTCGGCCCCGCCAACCGTCCGTGGCTGCAGACCACCAACCAGTCCGGCGCCGACCGCCTCGCCTGGGCCTGGGGACGCGGCAAGCCCGTCAAGGGCTGACCTGTTCCCCGGCCGGTCGCCGTGCCTTCAGGCGCCGCGGCCGGCCGGCTTGTGTGTCGGCCGTTCGGACATGGCCGACTCGCGCCCTTCTCACGCCCCCGTGGGCTGCTCAGACTTTCAGGTAGGAGCGCAGGGGGGAGGCCGTCGTGGCCAGGCGTCGACGGAGTACGGCCGCTCGCAGACGGCGGGTGCTCAGGATCCAGTGGGGCGCGGGCGGCGGCGCGGTGGCGCTGGTCCTCCTGGTGATGTTCTGGACGAGCGTGTGGCCGTATCTGTTGGGTTTCCTGCTGGTCGGTGCCGCCGGGGCGGTCGGCCTGCGGCTGTGGCGGACGGACCGGCTGCTGCGCGGCCGGGACCGTCGCCGGCGTGAGGAGGACGCGGTGCAGGCGGGCCGGCGGACCCTGGCCGAGGTGGACGTCATGACGGGCACCGAGTTCGAGGAACTGGTCGCGGGGCTGTGCCGGCGGGACGGGTGCACGGAGGTCCGCCGGGTGGGCGGTGCGGGCGACAACGGCGCCGACGTCCTCGGGCGGCTGCCGGACGGCCGGACGATGGTCGTCCAGTGCAAACGGTACGCACCGAGCAGGGCGATTCCGAACCGCGAGCTGCGTGATCTGCTGGGCGCCCGGGTGCACTTCGGCGCCGACGTGGCCGTGTTCGTGACGACATCACGTTTCACCGGCCCCTCCGAGAGCTTCGCGGTGCAGCACGGCATCCTCGCCGTGCACCGCGACCTCCTCGGCCTGTGGAACAACGGGGCTTCCCTCATGTCGGTGGCCGGGGTGAACGGCCGGGGCCAGGGGGACGCCAGGCACCGGACCCGCTGGAAGCAGGCGTACGGCGGCTGAAGCCCGGATGCGACTCGGTGCTGGATCAGAACGCCGGGCGGCCGGCTGTTGCCGTGGGCGAAGGGCACACACGGCCGGCCGCAAACTCATCCCGTACGACAGACCCCGGGGAGACGCAGGTCACATCTGCGGCTGTCACAATCCGCCGGGCCATTCAGTCATAGGTGTGTAGCCATCAACAACGGCCGAAGGAGCACACCATGGAAGCCCGACTCGACGTCTTCGCCAGCCCGCTGGCCGGCAAGCTGCTGAAGCACTTCGCCTCCGCGGGCAAGGTGGTCACGGACTCGGGACTGCCGATGACGACCCAGGAACTGGTGAAGATCCGCGCGAGCCAGATCAACGGCTGCGGGTTCTGCCTCGACATGCACACCAAGGAGGCCGCCGCCGCGGGCGAGACCGCGCAGCGCCTCCACATGGTCGCGGCGTGGCGAGAGGCCAAGGTCTTCACCGAGGCCGAGCGCGCCGCGCTGGAACTGACGGAACGGGGCACCCGCCTCGCCGACGGGGCCGGGGTCCCGGACGACGTCTGGGAGAACGCTGCCAAGCACTACGACGAGGACCAGCTCCTCGCCCTGGTCTCCCTGATCGCCGTCATCAACGCCTTCAACCGGCTGAACGTCATGACCCAGCAGCCGGCCGGCGACTACGTGGTCGGCCAGTTCGGCTGAGCCCGACGACCGGGTGGCCGGCCCGGGGGCTGCAGACCCCGGGCCCTGCCTCGGCCCGTCCGCCCGAGCGCGCCGGTCCCTCCCGTGAGAACCCGGGTCACACCTCCCGGTGATTGATCCCGAGCAGACTCGCCGCGGCCCCGAAGTCGGCGCCGTGATGACCCACCGCCAGCGACCAGTGGTGTCCGACCCCCGTCGCGCTCCACGCGTCGACCCACTCGCCGGGATCCCGGCCGAAGTCGACCCTGCTGGTGGTGTTGCCGATCTTCAGCAACGGCCCCGGCACGACGGTTCCCTGCGACGTGATGAACGACAGGCTGCCGTCGGCGTCCTGGCCCAGGCCCAGCAGGGTCACGGGGCCGTGCCGGACGTCGAACTCCACGCTGACACCCCAGCCGCGCTTGCCGTGATAGACGCCGAGGCCGCGCAGCAGCGGATCGCGGGCGCTGAGGGCGAGGTGGGCGGGCCCGTCGTGGCCCATCTCCACCACCCCGTCCTCGAAGTTCAGCGCCTGGATCTCGGTGAAGGAGCCCCCGGCCCCGACGCTCTGCGAGGCCAACTGGGCCAGACTGGTGCGCAGTTCGAACTCACCGGCCGTGGGCACACCTCGGGCGGTGAGCAGCGAGGCGCCCAGGATCATGCCGGCGCCGAGCCGCTCGTACTGCTCGCCGTCGAGTCCCCGGTGGTAGTACGCGAGGGTGTCGAGGCCGAAGTCCTCCACCAGCCGGTCGAGAGCCACCGACACGGTCGCTCCCCACGCGAAGTCCTCGTCGACCACGCTGTCGTCGACGGTGAAGATCCGCCGGGCGAGTTCCACCCGCTCCCGGGTCTCGGCCTCCGTCACCTTCTCCACCCGGTGCCGCAGATCGTCGAACTCCAGCACCTCGACGTGCGAGCCGAACGTCGCCGACAGCAGCGTCGGATCGGTCTGCACGTCGAGCATCCCGGGGTACACGTGCCCCATCAGCCCGTGCCGGGCGTGCCGGAGCGCGGCCCGGACGTGCGCGGCCCGCACCCACCGCTCGATACGCCGCCACGCCGACTCCTGCCGCAACCAGCCCGACACCGACCGGAAGGGGACACCGGCCCGCCGGAAGACGTTGCCGACCTCCGGCACGGAGCACTGCGAGCAGTACGCCAGCCAGTCGCCCGTGTCGAAGGAGGCGTGGTCCATCCGCTCGGACGGCTGGAGGTCGACGACCAGGACCGGGGTGTTCGTGCGCTGCGCGATCGGCAGCACCATCGACGAGGTCAGATAGGTCGTCAGGAACAGCACGATCAGATCGCAGTCGGCCCGCCTGAGTTGCTCGGCGGCGGCCGCGCCCTCCTGCGCGTCGGAGACGAACCCGGCGTCCGTCACCTCCGCGTCCAACTGCCCCAGCCGCTCGGCGACATACGCGGCCGACCGCTTCAACTGGGGCAGCAGGCCCGGGAACTGAGGCCAGTACGTGCCGAGGCCGCCGGACACCAGTCCGATCCGCGGCCGGCGCCGGACCACGGGCGGGAGCAATTCGCCCAGGCCTGACTCCCGTTCACCGGCAAACGTCGTGGGGGTTTCGGTCGTCGCCATGGTCGGCGCTCCTTCAGGATTCGGTTCAGGCCTGCGCGACCTTGAGGTCCGCCGGAGCGGTGGCGGCCGGGGACGCGCGGGGAACGAGGACGCGCACGATGTACAGGCCCGCCAACGCCGACAGCGCCATGCAGCCCGTGATCACCCAGAGCAACAGGCTGGGACTGCGGTCGAGCAGCGCGGGCGTGACGAACGCGACGCCGGCGAAGACCCCTCGCGAGACGGCGTAGGTGATGCCCTGCGTGGTGCCCCGGGTGTCCGCGGGCAGCGTCAGCTGCGACCACACCTTGTAGTTGGCCTCACCCGCGAAGGGATAGGTCAGTTGGTAGAGGAGGTAGAAGACGAGGAAGCCGACGATGGTGCCCACGGTGAGCGCGGCGATCGCGAAGGCGGCGATCTGCAGGACCGTGGTGACGTAGAACATCTGGTCGCGGCGCGGACCGTCGGCGATCCGGACGAAGGCGAGCGTCAGCAGCAGGCCGATCGGGAGACAGGCCAGGTTGATGCCGGTTGCCACGCTCTGCGAGGCGCCACTGACGGTGACCAGCAGATACGTCGTGAACTGGCCCACGGTGTTGGCTCCCAGGCCCCAGGTGACGTAGAAGGCGAAGGTCGCGAGCATGGGCACGAGGGCGGCACGGCTCCAGACGTTCCTGAGCGCGACACCCTGCTCCGCGAGTGGCTTCTCGTCCGCGACCCGGTCCTGCTCCGGGTCCGGACCGGTGGCCAGTTCCAGCTTGGAGCGCAGATGCCAGGTGACGAGTGCGGCGACCGCCAGATGGCCGGTGATGAGGCGGGCCCCGAGCATGCCCGTGTCCGACAGGGCGAAGCCGACGAAGACCACCACGATGATGCCCATCATCCACATGACCTGCGTGAACGCGATGAGCCGCCCTCGGGCGTGGTCGGGGGCCGCGTCCGAGACCACGGCCAGGGACGTCGGCAGGTCGGCACCGGCCGCGAGACCGGCGAGGAGGACACCCACCAGAAGGGTGATGTCGTCGGGCGCCAGAGTGATGACGATCGCCCCGAGGGCGTAGCAGAGGATGTCCAGGTTGTAGAGGCGGCGTCGGCCGAAGACGTCGGCGAGCCGTCCGCCGACCAGGGAACCGACGGCGATGCAGATGGTCACGATGGCGCTGATCGCACCGGCCATCCAGACGCCCATGTCGTAGGCGTCGCGATAGATGGCCAGGTTGACGCCGATGCTCACGATGAGCGCGGCATCGAGGTAGGACGCCATGCCGGAGAGGGTCGCGACCTTCCACAGGCGCTTCTCGATGGGCGGTTCCGGCTGGTTCGGGGCAGGCGAGGTTCGGGCCATGATGCGGCTCCGTCTGGGGGGAGAGGGGGTCCGAGCGGAGGGGGACGTCGCTGTTCTCGGCCGATGTCCAGCGACTATATGAGGGTAAAAACGTTCCAACAAGACGTCATGCGGCCATCCGTGGATTCGAGCTGACGGAACCGCAGATCTGGTGGGTGTCGTGGGAGTGTCCTACGGTGAGGCGGACGTAAAACGTTTTTGATCCGTGAGAGCGTCCGGGCCGCAGTCGGAAGGACCCATCCGTGATCTCTCCAGCCTTGCAACGACTGTTCGACAACCCGCCCCGGGACTTCGGCCCCACCCCGCTGTGGTGGTGGTCCGGCGCGAAGGTCACCCGTGACCGGATGGCCTGGCAGCTGCGCCGGTTCGCGGAGGGGGGCGTCCACAACCTCGTGGTGATCAACCTGGCACCGGCCGGCCCGACCTTCGGTGCCCGGACCGACGACCCGGTGTGGTTCGGCGAGGAGTGGTGGGCCCGCTTCACGGACGCCTGCGAGCTCGCCGGGGACCTGGGCATGCGCCTGTGGTTCTACGACCAGATCGGCTTCTCCGGCGCCAACGTCCAGGGGGGCATCACCCGGCGGCACCCCGAGGCGGCGGGCCGCGCCCTGCGCTCGCGCCGGGCGGTGGTCTCGGGCGGCACGGTCGCGTTGCGGGGCACGGAGACACTGCTGGGGGCGTACGACGGAGACGGCGCACGCCTGCCGGTCACCGGCCCGGCGCGGATCGAGGCCCCCGACGGCACCGAGGTGCGTCTGGTCCTCGCCGTCCCCACGGCCTTCGACTATCTGAGCCCCGCCGCCGTCGGTCGCCTGTTCGACGCCATCCACCGCGAGTACGACCGTCGCGTACCCGAGTACCTGGGCAACGTCATCGCCGGCAGCTTCCAGGACGAACTGCCCGCCACCAACTCCTGGACCGGCCGCTTCCCCGAGGAGTTCCGGACCCGGCGCGGCTACGACCTCCTCGACCACCTCCCCGCCCTCTTCACCGGCGACGACAGCACCCGGGCCCGGAAGATCCGCGCCGACTACTACGCCGTCCGTGCCGAACTCACCGAGGAGGCCCTGTTCCGCCCCCTCGCCGCCTGGCACGAGGAGCGCGGCCTGCTCCTGGGCTGCGACCAGAGCCACCCCGCCCGCTCCGGCTTCCCGGCCCAGTCGACGCAGCTCTACACGGACTACTTCCGCACCCACCGCTGGTACAGCGCCGCCGGCAGCGACCACCACGGCGACGCCAAGGTCCATTCCTCGATGGCCCACCTCTACGGCCACGAGCGCGTCTGGATCGAGTCGTTCCACTCCTCCGGCTGGGGCGGCACGCTGGAGGAGACCTACGACTGGCTGCTGCCGTTCCTGCGCAGCGGCGCCAACCTGTACAACCCGCACGCCAGTTATTTCGGCACCGCGGGCGGCTGGTTCGAGTGGGCGCCCCCGTCCACGGACTGGCGCCAGCCCTACTGGCGGCAGTACCCCGCCTTCTCCCGGGCCGTCGCACGGATCTGCTCGATCCTGTCCTGGGGCACCTACAGCGCCGACGTCGCGGTCCTGTACCCCACCGCCACCATGCAGTCCCTCATCCCCCTGGACGCCCCTGTCCAGCACTTCGGCGACGGCCGCCTCGGCGGGGCCCACGCCGACGTCGACGAGACCCAGCGTCACTACCTGGAGCTGTGCGGCACCAACAACTGGCTCGGGCCCACTGTCGGCTCCCTCGACCGCCACCGTGTCTCCTTCGACGTCATCGACGACGCCTCCGTGCAGGGCGCCAAGGCCGGAGACGGGGCCCTGCGCATCAGGGAGCTTGCGTACACCGCGGTCCTGCTGCCCTCGGCGAGCGTCCTGGAGCACGAGACGGCCCGCCGACTGGCCGAACTCCTCGACGCCGGAGGCCGGGTCGTGGTCGTCGGCCGCCCGCCGACACAGGCGGCCGGGCTCGCCGGTGACGACTCCGTCGTGGCCGCGCTGCTGGACCATCCCCGCCTGGAGCGGGTGGCCGACGCCGAGGCCGGTGGGGCGGCGGTGGCCGACGCCGCCGGATATGCGACGGGGGAGGTGCCGCTGCTCGTCAGGAGGAAGGGCGACGGGGCGGTCGCGCTGGTCACGGGGGCGTTCCCCGACGCCCGTACGCATCCGCCGAGGGACCACCACGAGATCGATCCCGCGCGGTACGCCCGGACCTCCTCGGTCACCGTGCGGGCCGCGGTCGCCGAGGCCGAGGTCTGGAACCCGGCGACGGGCACCCGCCGCCCGGCTCAGGTCACCGTCACCGACGGCGTCTCGACCATCGAGGTGCCGCTGGAGGGTGCTCCCGCCGCCCTCGTCGTCTGGCGCGAAGGCCCTCCGGCGCACGCGGTGTCCCCGTCCCTCACGGAGCCGACCGAGTCCGTCGACCTGTCGACGGGCTGGGAGGGCCGCCTTGTTCCCACCCTGGACAACACCTGGGGCGACCTTGCCCTGCCCGCCGGAGCCTCCCTCACCGAACCGCAGATCTGGACCATGCGGTGGACCGAGTCCGAGGACTCCTGGGAACCGGCACGGGCGACCTACGGCAACCGCGTCCGCGTCCTGCCGCCCGTGCCCTCCGCGCAGGCCCCGGCGCCTCTGGACCGTGCCGCCGTCGAACAAGTCCTCGCGGGGAAGCGGGAGTTGGCTTCCGCCGACTGGGGTGTGTCGCTGTACTCGTCGAGTCGTGGCATCCCGGACCCCGCCGGTCTGCTCGGCAACAAGGGTCTGGTGCCGGAGGAGTTCGTACGAGTCCCGGTGCCCGTGAGCGGGACGGCCGCCCGGGTCAGGGCCGTCGTGGAGACCGACCATCGAGGACCTGCCGACCTGCATGTCGGTGCGGCGGCGGTCAAACGCGTGTGGTGGAACGGCAGTCGACTGGAGACGGGCGGCGGCTGTCTGGCGTCGGCCCGGGTGGAGGTCGAACGGTCCCGCAACGTGCTGGAGTACGAACTGTCCGACGCGCAGGACCGGCCGCAGACCATCTCGGGCACCGCCGACACCCCGCTGGGCAGCTATTTCTGCCTCTCCCACCCGGACGGGTTCGTGCCACGCCCGCTGTTCATGCGTCTGCCCGACGGCGTACGACCGGACGGCAGTGTGACCTACCGCGGCCGGATCAGTGCCCCGGACCAGGGCGCGGCCGCGGTCCTCGTCGTGGGCGCCGCGGTGGGCGTGACCGTCCTGCTGGACGGAACGGTCGTGGCACGGCAGGAGAAGGCGGAGTACTACGAGTCCGACTGGGGCGCGGTACCGATGTTCTTCCGCCACGAACTGACCCTGGGCGGTGGCGATCACGTCCTCGACGTCGTGGCCGACAGCGTCGATGCGCGGGACGGGATCTACGTCGACCTCGTGGCGGACACGACCGCCCTGGTCAGCGGCCCCGGTTGGGAGGCCCGGACAGGGGAGTGGCACGGGCCGACCGTCGAACACGAGGGCCGCTGGGGGGAGTTGCAGCACTGTGGCGCCACGGTACGGCCGCACCCGCTGCCCGAGACCGAGTGGCTGGCCGGCGCCCCGCGACTCGGCTCCGCCGTACTGCCGCTGCGGTCCACCGACGATCTCCGGGAGGCCGGGCAGCGCTTCCGGTTCACCGTGCCGGCGGGGACCGTGTCACTCGACCTGCCCCTGGAGCTTCCCGGGCGGGTGAGGATCGACTGCGGACCCGAACTGCCGCTAGAAGGAAGTGAGTTGCGGTTGGACCAGCCACTCGGCAAGGCGGCCGAGTGCGAGGTCGTCACCGCCCCCACGGCCGTTCTGCGCGGTGGCTCCGCCTGGCGGGGACCGGTACGGGTGCGCACGGTTCCGGCGCCCCTGCCGCTGGGGGAGTGGGGTGAGCTGGGGCTGGGCGGCTGGAGCGGCGGCGTGACCTACGCGCGGACGCTGGAGGTGCCGGCCGGGGCGGACCCGGTGCTGGATCTGGGGCGGGTGCGCGGCAGCGTCGAGGTGCGTGTCGACGGTGAACTCGTCGGTGAGGCGTTCTGCGCGCCGTACCGCTTCGCACTGTGCGGCACCGCCGGACGTACCGTCCGCCTCGAGGTGACCGTCCACAACACCCTGGCCCCGTATCTCGCCGAGGCCACGCCGACCGCCTGGGCCTTCCCCTCCCAGCTTCCCTCGGGACTACTGGGGCCGGTGAGGCTGGAAAGGCGCGTCTGAGGAAGCCCCGGTGGAGTCCCGCAGGACCAGTCCCGGCGCGAACACCCTTGCCTCGTGGGCGTGTTCCGCGCGGGCCTCCACCTCGTCCAGGAGCATCTCCACGGCTGCCCGGCCGAGCTCCTCGACCGGCTGACGGACCGTCGTCAGTGTCGTGCCCACGAAGCTCGCGATGTCCAGGTCGCCGTACCCGACCACCTGCACGTCCTCCGGGACCTTCACACCGCGCTCGCCCAGCGCCCGGCACAGCCCCGCCGCGAGGAAGTCGTTGGTGCAGAACACGCCGTCGGGCAGCTCGTCGAGGCCGAGGGCTATCTCGCTGCCGTACGCCACCGTCATCTCCTCGGCGACGACCTGGCCGAGGCGGGCCTCGCGCCGGGTGCGTACGGCCTGGCGGGCGCCCTGGTAGCGGTCGGCGCACTGACGGATCGTGCGCTCACCGTTCACCACCAGGATGTCGCGCGCCCCGCGGTCGAGGAGGTGCTGCACGGCGATGCGGCCCCCCGCGATGTCGTCCACGGAGACCGAACAGCCCTCCTGGGCGGGCATCGCACGGTCCGCCAGCACGAGCGGGATACCGCGCTCGCGCATCCGCGACAGCCGGGTGGGGTCGGCGCTGAGCGGGACCACCACCGCGCCGACCGCCCGCTGTTCGATGAGCATGGTGAAGTAGCCCTGCTCCCGCTCCGGCGCGTCCCCGCTGTCGCACAGGACGAGGGAGTAGCCGTGTTCGTACGCCGCGTCCGCGGCGCCGCGCGCGATGCGTGAGTAGAAGGAGTTGGCGACGTCCGGCAGCACCAGGCCGATCGACGACGAGTGCCCGGTGCGCAGACCGGCGGCCCCCGGGTGGGGGACGTAGTCGAGGGCGGCGACCGCGTCACGGACCCGCTCGGCGGTGCGTGCGTTGACCCGCTCGGGCCGGTTCAGGACGTTCGACACCGTGGATACCGAGACCCCGGCGGCGGCCGCGACGTCCTGGATACGGGCGGGGCGAAGCGAAATGGCGTCCACCCCCTCGCTGTTGCAGCCATACGACCAGGAAGGACGCGGTCCTCGGACGCTCCTCCAGATGGGCGCCGCAAGTCTACCCCGGGCGCGAAAAAAACGTTTTCCGCACCCGGGAACCGAGGAGTCCTGAAAGTGGCGCGATCGAATGTTGCAGGCCGGACGGGTGAGGCGCACGTTGGTGGCAGCGGGAGCGCTCCCACGGCGCGCTCGCGAACGGTTGAGTCCCCCCACCCGGAAGGCACGCATGATGGCTTGTCATGATCAAGTCAAACGTAGCGGGCGCGGTCCCAAGCTGATCCTGAGCGCGCTCGTCGCCGTACTCCTCTGTCTGATCCCCTGGAGCGGTACGGCCGTCGCCCACGGCTCGGTCGTCGATCCGGCGTCCCGCAACTACGGCTGCTGGCTGCGCTGGGGCTCCGACTTCCAGAACCCGGCCATGGCGCAGGAGGACCCCATGTGCTGGCAGGCCTGGCAGGACAACCCCAACGCCATGTGGAACTGGAACGGCCTGTACCGCAACGGCTCCGCGGGTGACTTCGAGGCCGTCGTCCCCGACGGGCAGCTCTGCAGCGGCGGCCGCACCGAGGGCGGCCGGTACAACTCCCTGGACGCGGTGGGCCCCTGGAAGACGAGCAGCATCGCCGACGACTTCACGGTGCACCTCCACGACCAGGCCAGCCACGGCGCCGACTACTTCCTCGTCTATGTCACGCGGCAGGGCTACGACCCCACCACCCAGCCGCTGACCTGGGACGACCTCCAACTGGTCGCCCGGACCGGAAGGTACGCGCCCAGCCAGAACTACCTGATCGACGTGAACACCTCCGGCTACAGCGGCCGACACGTTCTCTACACGATCTGGCAGGCGTCCCACATGGACCAGACGTACTTCCTGTGCAGCGATGTGGACTTCGGCTGAGCCGCATCGAAAAACCGGCGAACCTGCACACCGTTCACCGGTCGGCCACGCGGAAACCGAAGGGTAGTCATGGCCGCACGCGCGCAGGGCTTTTTGGTGGTGGAGTGTCCGCCTTCGGAACCGCACAGCGATGAAGGGGCGTGCACCGCGGCAGCACATCCTGTGAAGGAACCGGTGGATCGGGTGACCATGTCGCGACGTCGGTGAAGCCGGGAACGGGACCGTCGGGTGGGGCACGTCCGGCTGACTGGCCGTGTCCATGCCCGGCGTGCTTCCATCCGGTGTCCCCCCTCCTTGAGGATTGCTCATGCGAAAGGAACCGCGCGCCATGAACGTCACCCCCCACATCGAGGCCGCCGAGATCGACGACGCCGACCTGGACAACGTCTCCGGTGGTGTCGCCGCCGCGACCACTGCGGGTGTCCACCTCCAGGTGGCGCACCTCGAGGTCTGCGCCGACGCCGGCGCTCTCGTCTGCGCCGAGGGTGTCGCGCTCGGCGTCAACGCCCACGTGGGCGTGAACTGACCCACACCTGCCGCGGGCCCCGGATCCGATGATCCGGGGCCTGTCGTGTTCCTCGGCGGCGTCAGCGGGCGAGGGAGACGGCGAACGGCTGGAAGCCGTGTCTGCGCAGGATGTGGGGCACCAGCAGGACCATGGCCTCGGTGGCGCGGGCCGTGGTGATGTCGCCGAGGTCCTCGATCAGGTCGGGCTGCCAGCCCAGGTCGGCGAGCAGTCCCGTGACCGTCTTCTTCGCCTGCTCGTCGTTGCCCGAGAGATAGACGGTCGGCGGGGTGGCCAGGGTTTCCGGGGCGGTCATGACCATGAACAGCATGGTGTTGAGGGTCTTGACCACCCGGGTGTCGGGCAGGGCGGCCTGGAGGTGCTCGGCGAGACTGCTGCCGGGGTAGCAGAGGTCCCCGGGCAGGCCGTCGTCGGCGTCGCGGGTCGCGTTGGAGACGTCGACGAGGATCTTGCCGGCGAGTTCGGTGCGCAGGCCGGTGAGGCGCTCCAACGCGCTGTCGCCGGGTGTCGCGTTGATCACGATGTCCGCGGTGCGGGCGGTGGTGCGCTGGTCGGCGTAGGTGACGCGGGGGTGGGCGCCCTCGGCGGGCGGCACGGCCTCGTTCTCCTCGCGTCGGCGGCCGAGGATGACGTGGTGTCCGCCCGCGGCGAGCTTCTGGGCGAGATTGCGGCCGACGCGGCCGGCGCCCAGGATGCCGATGCTGGTCATGAGGTGATGCTCCTTCGGGTGTCGGGCGGGAAGAGCGAGGGCGGTCCGTTTCGCTGTCAGACGATCGGCGAGAGGACTTCGAGCGCGGCGGCATGGAGGCCGGGAGCGGCGGCCAGGAAGTCGCGGCTGCCCGTGTTCCAGGGCTCGCCCGCCAGGTCGGTGACCACGCCTCCGGCCTCGGAGACCAGCAGGGCGCCGGCGACCAGGCCGGAGCGGACGTCGGAGAACTGCCAGAACGTGTCCATGCGTCCGGCGGCGACGTGGATGAGCTGCATCGTGGCGGGCACGGACACGCGCACGACGAGTCCGTCGGTGAGCATGGCGGCGACCGACTCGCCGATCCGCCGGAAGGTGTCCTTGTCCTCGCCGGGCTTGGCCTGGCCGGTGCCGACGAGCGCGGCGCCCAGGTCGGTCTTGGCGGACACCTTCAGGGGCAGGCCGTTGAGGCGGGCACCGCCACCGGCGACGGCGGTGTAGGTGTCACCGGTCAGCGGCAGGTGGACCACGGTGAGCACCGGCAGGTTGTCGCGGACCAGCGTGGCGGTGACGGCCCAGTCGGGCATGCCGTGGACGTGGTTGATGTTGCCCTCGGCGGGGTCGACGACCCACCACTCCCCGGCCGGGAGCGCGCCCCCGGCCAGCTCGTCCTCGGCCCACTGCGATCCCGGCCGGGCCCGCAGCAGCGGCTCCCGCAGCACCGCCAGCACCGCGTCGTCGTTGGCGTCGATCTCCTCGACGATCCCGCTCAGGCTCACGCCCCGGGCGTGCGGGGTGTACCGGTCGAGCAGGGTGCGCCCGGCGGCCTCGACGGCGGTGGTTACGTCGGACATCAGCGTCGTGTGGGCGGCGAAAGGCATGGCTGTGCTCATGGCGGGCTCCTCAAAAGGATGCGACAGGGGATTCGCTCTACCGCGGGGCGGCTTGTCCGCCCCCGCACTTCGAAGGTAGGCCCCCTCACCATTAACAACAAGTGCATGCTGATCACTTGTAGAGTTACTCCCATGCAACTGGATCTGAACCTGCTCACCGCCCTGGACGCGCTGCTGGAAGAGGGCAGCGTCACCGGCGCCGCGGACCGCCTGCACGTCACCGCACCGGCGATGAGCCGCAGTCTGGGGCGCATCCGCAAGGCCACCGGTGACCAGATCCTGGTCCGTACCGGCCGCACCATGGTCCCCACGCCCCGCGCGCTGGCCATGCGGACCGAGGTCCACGCCCTCGTGCAGCAGGCCCACCACCTGCTCTCCGCGCGGCAGGAACTGGACCTGGCCACCTTGGAGCGGGTGTTCACCGTGCGCTGGCACGACGCCCTGACCGCCGCCTGCGGTACGGCCCTGATCGCGGCCGTGCACCGACAGGCCCCCGGAGTCCAGGTGCGGCTGCCCGCCGAACCCGGCGGGGACAGCCCCGAGTTGCGCCGGGGCGAGGTCGACCTCGAATCAAGCTCCAGTACGCCGACGCCCACCGACATCCGGCACCGCCTGGTCGGCAGGGACCGGCTGGTCGTCACCGTCCGCCCCGGCCACCCGCTCACCGAAGGTCCGTCGAGTGTCGAGCGCTACGCGGCCGCCGAACACGTCACCGTCTCGCGGCGCGGACGCCTGAGCGACCCCGTCGACGACGCCCTGACCCGGCACGGCCACCGACGCCGTGTCGTCTCCGCCACGCCCGCTGCCGCGATCGCGCTGCAACTCGCCCACGACACCGACCTGGTGGTCACCGTGCCCGACGCGGTCACCCGCACGGCCCGCGAGCGACTCGGCCTGATCACACTCCCGCTGCCGCTCCAGATGCCGGCCGTCCCGCTGTACCTGCTGTGGCACCAACGCCACGACACCGACCGCGCCCACACCTGGCTGCTCGACCTGGCCACCGAGACCATCCAGGACCTGTTCGCCGCACCGGCCGACTCCTGACGGGCGAACCCGGTTTCGACGGGAGGTCGGTGACATGCTGGCAGTCCCGGGGTGTTTCAGGAGGCCCTCATGCCCGAGCAGCCGTCCCTTCTCGCCGCGCTGGTGTCCGCACTGCGCGCCGGTTCGATCGAGGTCGTCGATCTCACCTCGCCGCTGTCGTCGTCGACACCGGTGATCCAGCTGCCTCCGGAGTTCGGCCAGACGGCGATCTTCGAGCTGGAGGAGATCAGCCGGTACGACGACCGTGGACCGGCCTGGTACTGGAACAACTTCCGCAGCGGAGAGCACACCGGCACGCACTTCGACGCCCCGAACCACTGGGTCACCGGGAAGGACCTCGCCGACGTGGCGTCCGTCCCGCCGCAGCGGCTGATCGCCCCCGCCGCCGTACTGGACTTCACCGCCGAGGCGGCCAAGGACCCCGACTTCCTGGTGGAGGTGGCGCACGTCAAGGCGTGGGAGGAGCACAACGGACCGCTTCCGGACGGGGGTTGGCTGTTCCTGCGCACCGGCTGGGACGCCCGCTCGCACTCCCAGGAGGCCTTCCTGAACGCCGACGAGAGCGGCCCGCACACCCCAGGGCTGTCCCCGGAGTGCGCTCGCTGGGTGGCCGAGGAGTCACCCGTGATCGGCCTGGGTGTGGAGACGGTCGGCACGGACGCCGGGCGCGGGCACTCCTTCGAACCGGCCTTCCCCTGCCACTCCTACCTGATGGGCAGCGGCAAGTACGGCCTCACCCAGCTCCAGAACCTCGCCGCGCTGCCCGCCACCGGCAGCGTCGTCGTCGCGGGACCGCTGCCCATCGTCGCGGGCTCCGGCTCACCCGCGCGCGTGCTGGCACTGGTGGAGCGGTCATGAAGGTCGCGGAGGCCGTCGGACGGGCCCTGTACGCGGCCGGGGTCGAGCAGGTCTTCGGCGTCGTCGGATCCGGGAACTTCCATCTGACCAACGCCATGGTCGCGGCCGGCGCCCGCTTCGTCGCCGCGCGCCACGAGGGTGGTGCGGCGACGATGGCCGACGCGTACGCGCGCGTGAGCGGCACGGTGGCCGCCGTCAGCGTCCACCAGGGGCCCGGACTGACCAACGCGCTGACGGGGATCGCCGAGGCGGCCAAGAGCCGCACGCCGCTCGTGGTGCTCGCGGCCGAGGTCACCCGGCCGACCTCCAACTTCTACGTCGACCAGGACGCGCTGGGGGCGGCTGTGGGCGCGCTGCCGATGCGGATCGCCTCGGCCGAGGACGCCGTGGAACAGGCGTGCGCGGCGGTGCGGCGGGCCCTGCACGAGCGGCGCACGGTGCTCCTCAACCTCCCTCTGGAAGTACAGGCGTTGGACGCCCCCGACGATGCCCTCGCTCAGGCGGCACCTCCGCCGCCGCGACCGGCGGTGGAGCCGGCCGCATCCGAAGTGGCGGCCCTGACACGGGTGTTGGAGCAGGCGCGGCGGCCGGTCTTCGTGGCCGGCCGCGGCTCCCGCTCACCCGCCGCCCGGGACGCCCTCGAAGCTCTCGCCGAGCACTGCGGCGCACTGCCGGCGACGTCGGCCGTGGCGCGCGGCCTGTTCCACGGCAACCCCTGGTCGCTCGACGTGTCCGGCGGCTTCGCGTCCCCTCTGGCGGCCGAACTCATCGGCGGCGCCGACGTGATCGTGGGCTGGGGCTGCGCGCTGAACATGTGGACCATGCGGCACGGCGCCCTGATCGGCGCCGACGCGACCGTGGTGCAGGTCGACGACGACCCCTCGGCACTCGGCGCGCACCGGGAGCTGCATCTCGGGGTCACCGGCGACGTCGAACTCACCGCGCGGCACGTCCTGGCGGCCTGCGGCGGGAAACGGCGGGGCCTGCGGACCCCCGACATCGCCGAGGCCGTCGCCACGCGCGTGCGCTGGCGCGACGTGCCGTACGAGGACACGAGTACCCGCGACCGGATCGACCCCCGCACCCTCAGCATCGCGCTCGACGACATCCTCCCCGCGGAGCGGGTGATCGGTGTCGATTCCGGCAACTTCATGGGTCACCCGAGCATGTTCCTGTCGGTGCCCGACCAGGACGGCTTCTGCTTCACCCAGGCATACCAGTCCATCGGCCTCGGCCTCGCCACCGCGATCGGCGCGGCCCTGGCCCGCCCCGACCGGCTGCCGGTGGCCGCGCTCGGCGACGGCGGCGCGCTGATGGGCGCCGCCGACCTCGACACCGTACGGCGGCTCGGGCTCCCCATGGTCGTCGTCGTGTACAACGACGACGCCTACGGGGCGGAGGTGCACCACTTCGGCCCCGACGGACACCCGCTCGGCACGGTCGAGTTCCCGCCGACCGACATCGCGGCCGTGGCCCGCGGTTACGGCTTCGAGGCGGTGACCGTGCACACGCGGACGGATCTGAAGGCGGTCAAGGACTGGGTCGCCGGCCCGCGATCCGCCCCGCTGCTGATCGACGCCAAGGTGGTGCGGGACCGCGGGGCGTGGTGGCTGGAGGAAGCGTTCCGCGGCCACTAGGGCGGCGGCGAGCCCGGGGAAAAGCAGGGGCGGGGCGCCCCGCGGTGTGCCAGCCTGGCGGACCGGATTACCCAGGGGAGCACCGATGACCACAGGACCTCGCCTCACCCCGCTGCTGGACCAGTTCGACTGGTCCTGCGAGCGCCTGGCCGGTCGGCTCGCCGGGCCGGTCATGGACAGCGGCGACGGCTCACCCACCCCGGTCGCGGCGATGACCGACGACGAGTACCTCTGGGAGCCGCTGCCCGAGTGCTGGTCGGTCCGGCGGCGTACGGACGGACCCGGGGCGCGGGCAACCTTCCTGGCCGGGACCGGCGACTGGGGCCGGGACGCAGCGCCCCACCCGCATCCCGTGCCGCCGCCGTTCACGACCCTCGCGTGGCGCCTGAGCCATCTCAGCGAGATGCTCCTCCTGCGTGCCGACCACACGGCGGGCACCCACAGCCTCACCCGCGACGACTACCGCGTGAGCGGCACCGCCGCCGACGCGATCGCCGCCTTCCACACGGCCGCCGACGCCTGGCGCACCGCGCTGCGCGCCACCGACGACACCGACCTCGACACCGTCGGCCGCTGCACCTATCCACACGGCAGCGACGCGGAGGAACCGTTCCTCGACGTCGTCTGGTGGGTCAACCAGGAAGTCCTGCACCACGGCGCCGAGATCGCCCTGCTGCGCGACCTGTACCGGGAACGGCGGCCCTGACCGCGACCAGCGGTATCAGACCGCGGGCGCCGGATAGGTCGGGTACTCCACGCCGGTCACGTGCTGTACGACCCGGACCACCTGGCAGGAGTAGCCGAACTCGTTGTCGTACCAGAGGTAGAGGATCGCGTTGTCCCCGTCGACCTTGGTGGCGCCGGCGTCGACGATCGAGGAGTGGCGCGAGCCGATGAAGTCGCTGGAGACCGCGTCGGGGGCCGTGGTGAAGTCGATCTGGCGCTTGAGGGGGGAGGTCAGCGAGACGTCACGGAGGTGGTCGAGGACCTCCTTGCGGGTGGTCTCGCGGCCCAGGCGCAGGCTCAGGATCGCGATGGAGACGTCCGGCACCGGCACCCGGATCGAACTGCCGGTGATCGGCGCCTTGAGGTCGGGCAGCGCCTTGGCGACGGCGGAGGCGGCGCCGGTCTCCGTGATCACCATGTTCAGCGGCGCGGAGCGACCCCGGCGGTCGGCCTTGTGGTAGTTGTCCAGCAGGTTCTGGTCGTTGGTGAACGAGTGGACCGTCTCCACGTGACCGCGCAGCACTCCGTACTCGTCGGCCATCGCCTTCAGCGGCGGCACGATCGCGTTGGTGGTGCAGGAGGCGCAGGACAGGATCTGCTCGTCCGGCTTGATCGTGTCGTGGTTGACGCCGTGCACGATGTTGGGGACGTCGCCCTTGCCCGGCGCGGTCAGCACGACCTTGTCGATGCCGGGGCGCAGGTGCTGGGAGAGGCCCTCGCGGTCGCGCCACTTGCCGGTGTTGTCGATCAGGATGGCGTTCTTGATGCCGTACGCCGTGTAGTCGACCTCGGAGGGGTCGTTCGCGTAGATCACCTTGATGGTGTTGCCGTTGGCGACGATCGCGCTCTCGGCCTCGTCGACGGTGATCGTGCCCTGGAACTGGCCGTGGATGGAGTCCCGGCGCAGCAGCGAGGCCCGCTTGACGAGATCCTCCGAGGCCCGCCCGCCGCCGCCCCGGACGACGATCGCGCGCAGCCTGAGGCCGTTGCCGGAACCCGCCTTCTCGATCAGCAGCCGGGCCACCAGGCGGCCGATGCGGCCGAAGCCGTAGAGGACGACGTCGCGCGGTTCACGGCGGTCGATCTTGTTGCCGCCCGTCGCGCCGGCCACGGCCTCGGCGGTGAACTCGGCCACCGACAGACCGCGGTCGTCGGCCTGGTAGATCTCGGCCAGCCGGCCGATGTCGATCTGCGAGGGGCCGAGGTCCAGCGTGGTGAGGGCCTGGACGAAGGGCAGGGTGTCGGTGACGGAGAGCTCCTCGCCGGCGATCTGCCGGGCGAACCGATGGGTCTTGAGGATGCTGACCACCGACTTGTTCACCAGGGAACGGCTGTGGAGCAGAACCGTTACGTCACGCTCCCGGTGCAGCCTCCCGATCATCGGGATCATCGATTCCGCGATCTCCTCGCGGTTCTTCCAGTCGGTGAACGAGTCGTCCTTGACAGTCACAGAATTCTCTTTCGAGCTAGGCGGCGCTCATATGCTAACCCCCCTGATGTTCTGATCGATCGCCTGGGTGCCACAGCTCACTGGCCCAGCAGCCGGGGCGGTGTGGCGTCCGGGACCGGCCGCAGCAGCGCGGGGTGCGCGTCGACCACCCGCTCCTTCGTGAACGCGGCCACGATCCGGCGGGCCAGCAGCGGATCGGCGGGGAGCGAGTGCGCGGCGAACCAGCGGGCGGGCGCCGGATCGGGCGAGGGCTCGACGAACTCCGCGCCCGCGTAGTCGTCCAGCGGCGGATCGTAGAGGTACCCGCAGACCACGTCGTGCCGCACCAGCCGCCGCACGAGGGCGTCGCGGTCGTGGGCCAGGAGCGGCACCCGGAACAGCGGGAGGGGGCCGTCGTGCGCCGTCCGGTCGCGCAACGCGGGCGAGGCCCACGGCGTGCCCGCCAGCAGGGCGACCCCGGCCCTGCGCCGGGCCAGGTCCTCGTCGAGCCGGGCCATCCGCACACCGAGCTGGCCGCGGACCAGCGCGCCGTGCCGGGAACGGTAGCCGTGCAGATCGACACGGACCCACCGCTCGTAGGCGGCCAGGCTCGGGGCCTCCCGGGCGGCGGCGGCGAGCCGCGGCGCCTGCAGGGCCATCCGGAACGCGTCGCGCTCCATCAACCCGAGGCGCTCCATGGTCCGCCACACCGGGCGCACCAGATGGAGCGACCGGACGGCGGACCGGGCCAGCGGACGCAGGGTCGTGGTCAGGTCCGCACGCAGCCGGCCGGGGGTCAGGAGATCGTCGCGCAGCAGCTCCAGCTGCCGGCGCGTGCGCGCGTCCTCGACGGCGAGAAAGCCGCCCGCCATCCCCGCCACGTGCTTGGACAGGCTGAACGCCGCCGCCTTCCCGAAGGTCCCGACCGGCTGCCCGTCCACATGGCTGCCGATCGCGTGCGCCGCGTCCTCGAACAACGCAATCCCCAACTGCTCGCAGCGGCGCCGCAGTTCGAGAACCCGGTCGGGCACTCCGTACAGGTTGGTCGTCAGCACCGCGTCCACGTCGCGCCAGGTGGACTCCGGTACCGCGGCCGGGTCGATGTTGCCGTCCCACACGGACACCGGGGCCATCACGGGGCGCAGCCCGGCCGCGAGGACCACGAACAGGATCACGTCGTCGTTCACCGGTGACATCAGCACCCGTGCGCCCGGCCGGCACCAGCGCCGGAGCGCCAGGTACAGGGCCAGCCGGGCCGAGGGTGTGTAGACGCATTCGCGTCCCAGACGTCGGGTCATCGTCGCGGCCAGCCGCGAGCCGTACGGCATCGGCACCCCTTGTGTCGACGGGCCAGGGTAAGGGCCGTGGATGAGGACACGCGTCGGCGTCCCCCACGGGAACCGAGGGAACGGGCTCGCGTCAGCTCGCCGGCGGCACCGCGCGGTCGGAGTCCGAGCGGTGCCGGGACGTGCGCAGGGTGCCGACCGTCTTCAGGAGGCGGTCGGCGGGCTCGCGCAGGGCCGGATGGGCGTTGACCGTGTTGCGCAGTCCCCGCACCGGGCGGCGCCACAGACGGTGGGCCGTCGCGACCGGATGGGGACGGGTGGCGAATCCTTCCGCCACCCGCAGCTCACGGGTCTTGAGCCAGTCCTTCCACTCCTTGTCGCCGCGCCCCATGTCCATGAGCCGCGCCCCGCGCCGGCCCGCCGCCTCGGCCATCCGCAGATGCATGATCAGACCGGGGGAGTAGTACCGCAGCTCGGGGTCGTACGCGGTGAACCAGGGGGCGAACACCGTGCGCGAGGTCGGCCCGAAGTGCGCGGCCACCGGTCGGTCACCGGCGTACACCACCGAGAGGAGCCCGGTGAAGTGCTCCTCGCGGACATGGAAGAGGTCCTTCACCAGGTTCACGATCCACGGCCGCGCGAACCGGTCCATCCGGCCCGTCCGGCGGTACTGGGCGGACTTCCACTGCATCAGCGTGCGCAGCGCCCTCGGGTCGCGCTCGTCGAACACGAACCGCATCTCACCCAGGTCGCGCGTGAGCCGGCGCTCCTTCTTGAGGGTGGTCTTGGCGAGCCCCGGGTACGCGCCGCGCAGCCACTCCGGGTAACTGTCGCTGCCGACCTTCAGATCGATCACCGGGGAGGCGAACGTCCCGGTGACGTAGGGGGCGAAGGGGCTCTGCTCCTCGACGAGGTGGTCGAACTCGAACACCGAGAGCCGGCACGCCTTCAGCAGCGCCCCGGTGTCCCAGGTGACCCCGGGGCGGTGCACGAGACCCTGGCAGTCGGACAGTCCGAGGCCGATGGCCCGGCCGACGCCGAAGGAGCCGCGTTCGTACGGGAGGAAGCCCACGGCCTCGCCGCGCTGGTGCAGGACCGCCACCCGGGCGGCGCCGCGGTGCCTGCCGATCCCTGCCGCGAACTCCGGTGCCAGGAACGGGTTGGCGTAGTCGGGCGTCTCGTCCATCGCCCGGTGCCAGGCCGTGCGGAGCGAGATGCCGAGCTCGTCGGGTCGGTGGATCGTTATGTCCGTGTCACTGCTCATGGATCGCATGGGCGATCGTTCCCCCCAATTCCCCCCACGACGCGGCGTCCGCGTCCCGCCGATCGAAAGTGTCGGCAAGGATCAAACGTCGCCAAACAGTACGCATGCTGTCAAGGGTGCCTGCCGTAACGGAAGAGTGCGGATCGGACGCGCCTGGTTCCCGCCGCCGGTCACGGCAGCAGCCGTCGTTCCTTGGCGACGGCCACCGCGCCCGCCCGGGTCTCGACGCCCAACTTGCCGTAGATCCGCCCCAGGTGGGTCTTGACCGTCGCCTCGCTGATGAACAGGGCCCGGGCGATCTCCCGGTTGCCGAGGCCACGGGCGAGTTGCGCGAGGATCTCGTGCTCGCGGACGGACAGGGCGGGGCGTGGGCTGCGCAGCCGGGTCAGCAGCCGGTCGGCCACCGGGGCGGACAGCGTGCTGCGGCCCGACGCCGCGTCACGGATGGCCGAGAACAGCTCCTCGGGCTGTTCCGCCTTGAGGAGATAGCCGGTGGCACCCGCCTCGATGGCACGGGTGATGTCGGCGTCGGTGTCGAACATGGTGAGCACCAGCACCCGCGGGCCCCGCTCGCCTCCGGCCGTCAACTGCCGGGTGGCCGTCACCCCGTCGATGCCACCGTCGAGTTGGAGATCCATCAGTACGACGTCGGGGTGCAGGTGGGCCGCCATGGCGAGCGCTTCCTCACCGGTCGCGGCCTCCGCGACCACGTCGATGCCGTCCGCGCTGGAGAGCAGGGCCCGCAGCCCGGCGCGTACGACGGCATGGTCGTCGCAGATCAGGAGCCGGACGAGGGAGGAGGGCGGTGACGTACTCACAGGATGGGCTCCTTGACGACGAGCGGGACGGCGGCCGACACCACGGTGCCCTCTCCCGGCGTGGACTCCACGGTGAGCGAGCCGCCGGCCTGGCGGGCCCGGATCCGCATGGCGGGCAGCCCGTGCCCCCGCGTGGACGACTCGGGCACCCGGGTCCCGGACTGCTCGAACCCCCGTCCGTTGTCGGCGACGTCCAGCGAGACCTGGTCGTCCAGCCACGTCAGCGTGAGCGCGGCCCGGGTCGCCGCCGCGTGCTCCCGTACGTTGGCCAGCGTGCCCTGGGCGATCCGGAGCAGCGCCGCCGCCACCCGCTCCGGCAACGGCCCCTGTTCCCCGTCCAGCCGGAACTCCACGGTCAGCCCCGGTCCGCTCTCCCGCCGGGCGAGTTCGCCCAGGGCCTCGGCGAGGGAACGCTCCGCGAGGTCGGCCGGGGCCAGGTCGTGCACGAAACGGCGGGCCTCGGTGAGGCTGCGCGAGGTGATCTCCGCCGCCGCCCGGACGTGCTCCCGGGCCGCGTCCCGATCGGCGTCCCACACCCGTTCGGCGGCCTGGAGCAGCATCCGCTGACTGGACAGCTCCTGCGCGACGCTGTCGTGGATCTCCGCGGACAGCCGCTGCCGCTCCGCCAGGACCCCGGCCCGCCGCTCGGTGGCGGCGAGTTCGTGCCGGGTGCGCACCAGGTCCTCGATCAGCACGCGCTGCCGGGCGCCCTGCCGTTGCAGATGGACGAGTACGGCGGTGGCGACCGCGGCGACGGCCGGCGGGGCCACGACCATGTTGGGGTTCAGCGGCCCGTCGGCCACCCGTATCTCAGAGAGCACGACCAGCGCGGTGAGCACGGCCGCCGCCGGTACCGCGATCCTCGGCGGCAGCGCGTGCAGTCCCGCGAACAGCAGGGGCATCACGCACCAGGTGGCGCTCGGCGCGAGCACGAGCAGGACGACCCAGACGGCGGTGACCGAGCCCAGCCACAACAGATGACGCCGGGTGGGCGGCAGTCCCGGCCGGGGCGGCGGGGCCAGCAGATGCCCGAGGACGTACAGCAGACAGAAGAACGCGAACAGCGCCACCACCCAGCCGGTGCGCGCCCCGCCCTGGTCGCGGCTCAGGAAGCGGGCGAACGACGAGCACAGCAGCAGGAAGAACGCGCCGTGCACGATCGCGCCCAGCCAGCGCTCGTCCGGATCGGTGGGGTCCATGCTCCGTGTCTAACGTGCCGGACGTGGAACCGCATCAACCGATCGGCTGACATGGCGGTCGCCCGAACCTCCCCGGGGCGCGAGCCTGTTGACCGAGCCGGACCCCCGGCCGCCGCACCGAGGCTTGGCAGCACAGCGAAGACCTCCGAAAGGCCTCCCGATGCCCGCCAGGAACCTCACCGCCAACCGTGCCGCCCTCGGCCATCGTGTCGGCTACGCCCTGCGCCACCCCGACCGCGTGCCCCGCCATGTGGCCCGCGCCGCCCGCGACCTGTGGCTGCGCCGCCGGCACCCGGACCACGTCTCCTACTACCGCGCCGTGATGCGCTCGGACACCCGTACCGATCCGGACGCGGCCGTGGGCAGCCGCAGCCGGGAGCGCTGGCTGGCGCTCGGGGCGATGCAGTTCGACTACCTGCTCGGCCACGGACTGCGCCCCGAGCACCGCATGCTGGAGATCGGCTGCGGCAACCTGCGCGGCGGCTGGCGCTTCATCCGCCATCTGGAGCCGGGCCATTACCACGGGATCGACATCTCGCCCGACATCCTCTTCGCCGCGCAGGACACTGTCGTCGACATGTCTTTGCAGAAGCGGCTGCCGAACCTGACCCCGGTCCGGGACCTGACGCTGCGCTTCCTGCCGGACGCCCACTTCGATGTCGTCCACGCGCACAGCGTCTTCTCGCACTCGCCGCTGCCGGTGATCGAGGAGTGCCTGGCCCACGTCGGCCGGGTGCTCGCCCCGGAAGGCTGGTTCGACTTCACCTTCGACCGCACCGAGGGCGAGGAACACCATGTGCTCCGCGAGGACTTCTACTACCGCGTCGAGACACTCGTCGCCCTGGCCGAGAAGCACGGGCTGCGAGCCCGCTTCATGGACGACTGGGAGGAACTCCCGCACGGCCAGTCCAAGATCCGGGTGACGCACCAGGAGACGGTCCGATGAGTCCGGGGTGTGTGGTGGGAAAGGGCACCGTGTTCCGGGACGCGGTCACGGCGGCCGGCTGAGGAGCGCATGTTCCGCACGGCCAGTCCAAGATCCGGGTGACGCACGGGGAGCCGAGCCGGTGACCCCGGCGGAAATTGCCTGTCGCCGGGGCCGGTGAGGGCACAGACTCGTGCCATGGCTGACATGGGGGAGTTCCGGGACGCGGTCACGGCGTGGGCGGCCGGCGGTTCCGGCGGCCCGGCACACGAACTGGCCGCGCGGCTGTCCGTCCGGACCGTCGTCCTGCTCGAAGGACCGAGCGACGTGGCGGCGGTCGACGCGCTGGCCGCGAGCCGGGGCCGGAACCTCGCCGCCGAGGGGCTCTGCGTCCTGGCGATGGGCGGGGCGATGAGCGTCGGCCGCTTCGCCGGGCTGCTCGGCCCGTCGGGCCTGGGCCTGCGGCTGACGGGACTGTGCGACGAGAGGGAACGGCCGTTCTACGCCCGGGGCTGGGAGCGGGCCGGCGCGGCACCGGACGGGTACTTCGTCTGCGCGGCGGACCTGGAGGACGAACTCATCCGCGCGCTGGGCGTGGCCCGGGTGAAGGAACTCGTGTGCGAGGAGGGCGACCTGCGGCCCCTCCAGACCTTCCTGGCCCAGCCCGCCCAGCAGGGCCGCCCCGCCCAGCAGCAGTTGCGGCGCTTCCTCGGCACGAAGAAGGGACGCAAGATCCACTACGGCCGTGTCCTCGTCGAAGCCCTCGACCCCGACCGGGTGCCCGCCCCGCTCGACGACCTGTTCGCAACACTGTGACCGGGGATTTCTCGCACACGCGGAGCGCCGGAAGGCGGGCGTGGTCACCGATATCACCGCCCGGGGTCTTGTTAGGACAATCGCCGGGGATCTAGGGTCGTCCTCGGGAGAGCAAGCGCTTTCCCCGCATGACAGCGTCCCCTTGCCGGACGTTTCGAGGAGGACCGTATGCCCCGTCCAGCCCGCCGCCGCGTAGCCGTGGTCGGCACCGGCGCCATCGTCAGCGGCAGCCATCTGTCCGCGCTCAGGGCCCACGCCGAGCGCACGGAACTGGTCGCCGCCGTCGACGTGGACCAGGGCAGACTCGACGCCTTTCGCGAGCTCGCGGGCGGCGAGGTCGCCGGGTACACCTCCATGGCCGGGATGCTGGACGCCGTACGCCCCGACCTGGTCCTCATCGGCACTCCACCGTCGCTGCACCGCGAGCAGACGGTGGCCGCCCTCAAGGCGGGCGCCTGGGTGCTGTGCGAGAAGCCGCTGACGCTGTCCCTCGCCGAGTACGACGAGATCGCCGCGGCCGAGGAGGCGTCCGGGGCCTACGCCTCCGTCGTCTTCCAGCACCGCTACGGCTCCGGCGCCGTCCACGCGCGCGAGCTCATCACGAGCGGCGAGCTGGGCGCCCCCCGGGTCGCGCACTGCCAGACCACCTGGCACCGGGACGCCGCCTACTACGCCGTACCTTGGCGCGGCACCTGGGCCAGTGAGGGCGGCGGCCCGACCATGGGGCACGGCATCCACCAGTACGACCTTCTCCTGCACCTGCTCGGCCCCTGGACGGAGATCCGCGCCATGGCGGCCCGGCTGGTCCACGACACCGAGAGCGAGGACGTCTCCACGGCCCTCGTCCGGTTCGAGAACGGCGCCCTCGCCACCGTCGTCAACAGCGTGCTGTCACCCGACGAGGTGAGCCGCATCCGCATCGACTGCGCCGACGCGACGGTCGAACTCACCCACCTCTACGGCCACCGCAACGAGGACTGGACCTACGTCCCCGCCCCCCACGTGGCCGCCGACCGCGTCGACGCCTGGCGCAGGCCCGCCGCCGACGTGCCCAGTTCGCACGCGGCCCAGCTCGGCGCGCTCCTCGACGCGTACGACAACGGTGTCAGGCCTCCCGGCAGCGGCGCCGACGCGCGTGCCACCCTCGAGTTCGCCGCGGCGCTCTACAAGTCCGCGTTCACGGGGCAGCCCGTGCACGCGGGCGAGATCGCGCCGGGCGACCCGTTCTACCCGGCCATGCACGGCGATCACCCCCACTGGGCCCCCAAGGAGCGCGCATGAGCATCCGCGTCAGCCACGTCCACGGCGAGCACATCGCCGTCGAGGCGGCGAACGGCACGGAGATCCTCCGCTACGTCTACCGACCCGACCCCGAGGCGTTCGAGGCCCAGAAGCCCTACGCCCACCCGGTGCGCACCCTCGGCGGCCGCACGGTGACCGGCTACCGTCCCAACGACCACCGCTGGCACAAGGGCCTGCAGATGACGGCGAGCCATCTGTCGGGGCAGAACTTCTGGGGCGGCAACTGCTATGTCCACGGCCAGGGTTATCTGCCCCTGCCGGAGCGCGTCGGCTCCATGCGGCACGACGGCTTCACCGCCTTCACGGCCTCCGAGGCCCGGCTGGACGTCACCGAGGCGCTGACCTGGGTGGAGAACGGCGGCGAGGAGTGGGCGCGTGAGGAGCGTGGCCTGGCCGTCCACTCGGTCGACGAGACCGCCGGCTCCTGGGCGCTCGACTGGTCGATCCGGCTCACGAATCTCCGTGCCGAGCCCCTCGGCTTCGGTTCCCCCACCACCGCGGGCCGTGAGATGGCCGGCTACACCGGACTCCAGTGGCGCGGCCCCCGCGACTTCACCGGCGGCGCGGTCTTCGGCCCGGACACCGACGGCGACGCGGACAAGCTGATGGGCAGCCAGAGTCCCTGGCTCGCCTTCACCACCGAGCACGACGACGTGGACGCCCACTCCACGCTCGTCTTCGCGCATGCCCCCGAGAACCTCGACGCCGGGACCGCGATCCACGAGTCGCACTGGTTCGTGCGCTCCGAGCCCTTTCCGACGGTCGCGTTCTCCTGGGCGTTCTTCGAGGAGTTCGAGCTGCCTCCGGGGGAGTCCTTCGAGTACCGCTACCGGCTGGTCGTGGCCGACGGCGCCTGGGACGAGGAACGCGTCTCCTCGTGTCTGGGAGGCCTGTCCTGGTGAAGCCCGGCCTCCCGCACCCGCTGCCCGGCGCCGTGGGCCTGTCCCACCTGAGTGCCTACGACTGGGAGGCCGCCGACGGCGTGTGCGGCGGCAGCCCGCATCTGCACCTGGTGTGCACGGAGGCGTACGTCGTCACCGGCGGCCTGGGAGCCGTGCAGACGCTGAGCCCCGACGGCTACCGGGAGATCCCCCTGGAGCCCGGCTCGATCGCCTGGTTCACGGCGGGCACCGTGCACCGCATGGTCCAGGGCGGTGATCTCCGCGTCACGGTGCTGATGCAGAACAGCGGCCTGCCCGAGGCCGGCGACGCCGTCTTCACCTTCCCGCCGGAGGTGCTCGCCGACCCCGCGCGGTACGCCGCCGCGGCCCGTCTCCCGCCCGGGACCGGGCCGGAGACGGCGGCCGCCGCCCGGCGCCGCAGGGACCTCGCCGTCGAGGGGTACCTCGTGCTGCGCGGCGCCCTCGCCGACGGCGACAACGCCCCGTACGTGGAGTTCCAGCGGGCCGCCGCCCGGCTGGTGCGGGACAGGGTGCCCCACTGGCGCGAGCTGTGGCAGGCCGGCGCCCTGGCCACCGCCGAGCGCACCGGCGCCCAGCTCGACGCGCTGGCGTCCGGCGAGCCGTCGTATCTCGGTGAGGCGACCGCGTACGAGGCCGCCCCGACCCGGCTCGGCGGCTTCGGGATGTGCGGCAGACGCGACGAGTACAACCTGCCGGGCACGACGCTGCCGTACCGCGGCGAGTGACCCGGTCGGCTCAGGGGGAGTTCGAGGGGGGCATAGAAAGCCCGAGGAAGGGATGAGGTGACCTCGGCATGCCCGGCCAGATCGACCAGCACGCCTCCGGCGGTCCGGCGAGTCACCGTCGTGGCCAGCGCACCCGCCGATTGGGTGGCGTGGAGCGCCCACGCCTTCGACCGGTCCACCGCGCTTCGTGAGCGGACGGTCCGGGTAAGGGGCGCGGGGAACTGCGCGATCAGCCACGAAGCAGCCGCAGTCGCCCGCGAGAGCGCACCTGCCGAGTTCCTGGGCGCGCGGTCCGGAACGAACGCAGCCGCAGCGAGTTGCCGACCACGAACACCGACGAGAACGCCATCGCCGCACCGGCCAGCATCGGGTTGAGGAGTCCGGCCGCCGCGAGCGGCAGCGCGGCCACGTTGTAGGCGAAGGCCCAGAAGAGGTTGGACCGGATCGTCCCGAGCGTTCGGCGGGCGAGCCGGATGGCGTCCGCCGCGGAGCGCAGGTCGCCCCGGACGAGGGTCAGATCGCCCGCCTCGATCGCGGCGTCCGTGCCGGTGCCCATCGCCAGGCCCAGGTCGGCCTGGGCCAGCGCGGCCGCGTCGTTGACGCCGTCGCCGACCATCGCGACCGAACGGCCCTCCGCCTGAAGCCGCTTGACGACGTCCACCTTGTCCTGCGGCAGTACTTCAGCGATCACCTGCTCGGGGTCGATGCCGACCTCGCGGGCCACGGACCCGGCCACGGCCCGGTTGTCACCGGTCAGCAGGATCGGGGTGAGACCGAGCGCGCGCAGGCGGGCGACGGCCTCACGGCTGCTGTCCTTGACGGCGTCGGCGACTTCGAGCAGGGCCCGACCCTCGCCGTCCCAGGCGACCGCGATGACGGTACGGCCGGCCGACTCGGCGGCGGCCTTCATGAGCCGGAGCTCCTCGGGCAGCTTGATCGCCCAGTCGGCGAGCAGGCGCTCGCGGCCGACGAGGACGGCATGGCCGTCGACGATGCCCTGCACACCGAGCCCCGGAACGTTCGCGAAGTCCTCGGGCGTGGGCAGTGACCCCAGCTTCTCCAGCGCCCCGTCGGCCACCGCCCGCGCGACCGGATGCTCCGACGCGTGCTCCAAGGCGCCCGCCAGCCGCAGGACTTCGGCCTCGTCGGTGCCGTGGGCCGCGTGCACGGCCAGCAGGGTCATCCGGCCGGTGGTGACGGTGCCGGTCTTGTCCAGCACGACGGTGTCGACCCTGCGGGTGGACTCCAGGACCTCAGGTCCCTTGATGAGGATGCCGAGTTGAGCACCGCGCCCGGTGCCGACCAGCAGCGCGGTCGGCGTGGCGAGCCCCAGGGCGCACGGGCAGGCGATGATCAGTACGGCGACCGCGGCGGTGAACGCGGCGGCCGTACCGGCGCCGTTGCCGAGCCAGAAGCCCAGGGTGCCCAGGGCCAGGGCGATCACGACCGGGACGAACACGCCGGAGGTCCGGTCCGCCAGCCGCTGCGCGGCCGCCTTGCCGTTCTGCGCGTCCTCCACGAGCTTGGCCATCCTGGCCAGTTGGGTGTCCGCGCCGACCCGGGTCGCCTCGACGACGAGCCGTCCGCCCGCGTTCAGGGTGGCGCCGGTGACGGCATCACCGGGGGTGACCTCCACCGGCACGGACTCACCGGTGAGCATCGAGGCATCCACGGCTGAGGCGCCTTCTACGACGGTCCCGTCGGTGGCGATCTTCTCGCCGGGACGGACGACGAAGTGGGCGCCGACCTTCAACTCCGTGACGGAAACGGTCTGTTCGCGCCCGTCCGGGTGCAGCACGGTCACGTCCTTCGCGCCCAGCTCCAGCAGCGCCTTCAGGGCCGCACCCGCCTTGCGCTTGGAGCGGGCCTCGAAGTACCGCCCGGCCAGGATGAACGCGGTGACCCCTGCCGCGGCCTCCAGATACAGGTTCCCGGTGCCGTCACCGCGAGCGATCGTCAGCTCGAAGGGGTGTTTCATGCCCGGCGTGCCCGCGGTCCCCAGGAACAGCGCCCACAAGGACCAGCCGAAGGCGGCCGTCGTACCGACCGAGATCAGCGTGTCCATGGTGGCCGCGCCGTGCCGGGCGTTGGTGAAGGCCGCCTTGTGGAAGGGCCATCCGGCGTACGTCACCACGGGCGCCGCCAGTGTCAGCGACAGCCACTGCCAGTACTGGAACTGCAGCGCCGGGACCATCGCCATGGCGATGACGGGCACCGCCAGCACCACGGCGGTCACCAACCGCTCACGCAGGGACCGCAGTTCGTCGGACTCCGCTTCGTCGGGGGCGGCGGGCTCGGGAGGTGCCGGTTCCCGGGCCGTGTACCCGGTCTTCTCGACGGTCGCTATGAGCTCCTGGACCGAGACGCCGGCGGGGTGGGTGACCCTGGCCTTCTCGGTGGCGTAGTTGACGGTGGCGGTGACCCCGTCCATCCGGTTGAGCTTCTTCTCGATGCGCGCCGCACACGAGGCACAGGTCATGCCGCCGATGGCGAGCTCGGTCTCGGCTGCTGCGGTGGTGGTCATCGATGCTCCTCGTGGATACCGGGTAGGGGTATTCTGTGACGCGTCTCCTGTATACCCCCGTCGGGTATGCAGAGCAAGCGCTGCAACGGGTTGACTTGATACCCCCCAGGGGTATGGTGAAGTGCATCGGGAACCCTCGTCGGGCTGAAGGAGCCGGTCATGCACGCTGGACTGAAGATCACCGCATTCGCCGCCGCGCTGGCCGCGACGTTCGGCACCGCCTACGGCGTGGGCCAGGGCATCGGCCCGGTCGTCGAGGACGAGCCGCCCGCCCGCCATGACGCACACAAGGACGGCGGCGACTCAGGGCGCTCGCAGGACGCTGGGCACTCGGAACACGAGTCGCACCCGGCCGGCGGGCTCCAGGTCTCCGAGAACGGCTACACCCTCGACCTGCGAACCCCGCGCGTCGCGGCAGGCCGCACCGCCGACCTGCGCTTCGCCATCAGGGGCGACGACGGCCGCGCGGTCACCGCCTTCCGTCGGGAGCACGACAAGGAACTCCACTTGATCGTGGCCTCCCGCGACCTCAACACCTACCGTCATCTGCACCCCACCCGGGCCGCCGACGGAACCTGGAGCATCCCCGTGTCCCTGCCTCGGGCGGGCGGCTACCGGGTCTTCGCCGACTTCACCCCCGACAAGAAGGGCGCCGAGAACCTCACCCTCGGCGCGGACCTGGCCGTGTCGGGCACCTACGCACCGCAGGACCTTCCGGTACCGAACACCACCGCCGCCACCGACGGCTACGAGGTGAAGCTCGGCGGCGCGCTGCGTCCCGGCGCCGCCCGCGAACTCAAGCTGACGGTGGCCCGGGGCGGCAGGCCGGTCACCGACCTCCAGCCCTACCTCGGCGCCTACGGCCACCTGGTCGCCCTGCGCTCCGGCGACCTCGCCTACCTCCACGTCCACCCGAACGGCGAGCCCGGCGACGGCACCACCGCCGCCGGCCCGGACATCTCCTTCACGGCCACGGCACCCAGCGGCGGCACCTACCGGCTCTTCCTCGACTTCAAGCACGAGGGCAAGGTGCGCACCGCCGCGTTCACGGTCAGGGCGGGAGGAGCGGTCGGCGCGCCTGCGGACGAGGCTCCGCACGAGTCGTCCGGCGAGCACGGCCACTGACCCTCAGCCGATGCGAGCCCCCGCGCCCCCGACCCGGACCCGGGGCTCGCCCGCGCGCAGGGTCACCGTGAGCTCACCGGGGCGGCCCAGGTCATCTCCCTGGTGCAGGGTGAGGACGGCGTCCTCCGGAACCAGGCCGAGATCACGCGCGTACGCACCGAACGCCGCGGCCGCGGCACCGGTCGCCGGGTCCTCGACGACACCGCCGACGGGGAACGGGTCGCGGACATGGAAGACGGCGGCCGACTCCCGCCACACCAACTGGACCGTGGTCAGGTCCAGCCGGTGCATCAGGGCTTCGAGGCGCGCGAAGTCGTACGCCAGCTCCGCGAGGCGCGCGCGAGTCGCCGCCGCCAGGACCAGGTGGCGGGCACCGGCGAACGCGATGCGGGGCGGGAACGCCGGGTCGAGATCGCCGGCCGGCCAGTCGAGTGCGGCCAGCGCCTCCGCGAGGTCGGCGTCGGAGATCTCCTCCACGTGCGGGGTGACGCTGGTGAGCGTGGCAAGGACCGTCCCGCCCTCCTCGGCCACCGACACCGGCACGGTTCCGGCAGGCGTGGCGAACACCAGCTCTCCCGGCCCGATCCGCTCGGCCAGCGCGAGGGCGGTCGCGACGGTGGCGTGCCCGCAGAAGGGCACCTCGGCCTTGGGACTGAAGTAGCGGATGCTGAACTTTCGTCCCTCCGGCCCCTCCAGCCCCTCGGGGGGCGCGGTCAGGAAGGCGGACTCCGAGTACCCGAGCTCGGCGGCGATGGCCAGCATGTCGGCGTCGTCCAGGGCCGAGGCGTCCAGTACGACGCCGGCGGGGTTGCCGCCCTCGGGGCTGCTGGAGAAGGCGGTGTATCGCAGGACCTCGGGGCGCGGCGCGTTCGTCGTCATGCCGACGGCAACGTGGGACCGCACGGCACCTATTCCGGGCCACGACGAGCGGCGGCTCCTCAGCCGAGCGCCCGGTCCAGGTTGAACGCCGCGCTGATCAGGGCGAGGTGGGTGAACGCCTGCGGGAAGTTCCCCTGTTGCTCACCGGTGTTGCTGATCTCCTCGGCGTACAGGCCCAGATGGTTGGCGTAGGTGAGCATCTTCTCGAAGGCCAGGCGGGCCTCGTCGATCCGCCCGGCGTGCACCATCGCCTCGACGTACCAGAAGGAGCAGATGGAGAAGGTGCCCTCGTCGCCGCGCAGCCCGTCGGGGCTCGCCGTCGGGTCGTAGCGGTAGACGAGGGAGTCCGACACCAGCTCCTCGGTGAGCGCGTCCAGCGTGGACAGCCACTTGGGGTCGGTCGGCGCGATGAACTTGGTCAGCGGCATCATCAGGACGGCGGCGTCGAGCACGTCGCCGCCCTCGTGCTGGACGAACGCCTGCCGGGTCTCGGACCAGCCGCGCCGCATGATCCGCTGGTAGATCGCGTCGCGGCACTCCCGCCAGCGGTTCAGGTCGGCGGGCAGGCCGCGCCGGTTGGCCATGCGGATCGCCCGCTCGATCGCCACCCAGCACATCAGCCGTGAGTACAGGAAGTTCTTGCGGCCGCCGCGGGTCTCCCAGATGCCCTCGTCGGGCTGGTCCCAGTGCTCGCACACCCACTCCACCAGCGTGCACACGTCGTCCCACTGGCCGCTGGAGATGGGCTTGGCCCACTTGTCGTAGAGGTAGATCGAGTCGATCAGGGCGCCGTAGATGTCGAGTTGCAGCTGGTCGGCGGCCGCGTTGCCGACCCGGACCGGCGCCGAGCCCTGATGCCCTTCCAGATGGGGGAGTTCACGTTCCGTCAGATCGGTGCGGCCGTCGATGCCGTACATGATCTGGAGCGGCCCCGAGTGGCCGTGGCCGTCCGGGCTGACGTGCCGGATGAGGAAGTCCATGAACTGCTCGGCCTCGCTGGTGAAGCCGAGCCGCAGCAGGGCGTACACACAGAAGGCGGCGTCGCGCACCCACACGTAGCGGTAGTCCCAGTTGCGCTCCCCGCCGAGCTGCTCGGGCAGGCTCGTGGTCGGCGCGGCCACGATGGCGCCGGTGGGCGCGTAGGTGAGCAGCTTGAGGGTGAGGGCGGAGCGGTGCACCATCTCCCGCCAGCGGCCCCGGTACTTGGAGGCGGACAGCCAGTGCCGCCAGTAGGCGACCGTGCTGTTGAACTGCTCCTCGGCCTCGGTGCGCGCGCACCGGCGCGGAGTGATCTCGCCGCCGACCTGGTCCAGCGCGAAGACCGCCGACTCGCCCTCGGAGAGCTTGAAGTCGGCGCGTACGTCCGCCCCTTCGGTCTCCAGCGGCACGGTGGCGGTCAGCCCCAGTGACAGCTTGGCGGACTCGAAGACCGCGACGTCCCCGACCATGCGGAGGGTGTGCGGCTGGGCGCCGTAGTCGAAGCGCGGGGCCACGCGGGTGCGGAACGGGATCGAGCCGCGGACGCACACCACCCGCCGGATCAGCCGGTGCCGGTCGGTCTCCACCATGTCGCCGTCGACCGGCATGAAGTCCTGGACCTCGCCCACGCCGTCCTCGGTGTAGAACCGGGTGATCAGGACGTTGGTGTCGGGGAAGTAGAACTGCTTGGTCCGCGCGGGCACGGCCGCCGCCAGCTCGAAGGCGCCCCCGCGCTCCGCGTCCAGGATCGACGCGAAGACGCTCGGCGCGTCGAAGGACGGGCAGCAGTACCAGTCGATCGTGCCGTCGGTCCCGACCAGCGCCACACTGCGCAGGTCACCGATCAGACCGTGCTCGGCGATCGGCAGGTAGCCCGGGTGATTGCTGGGTGATCCGCTCATCGCAGCCTCCTGCTGATCAGCCTAGGCAGGTTCGGCCACAGGTGTCAGGGGAACGGCCCTCTCACCGCGAGGAGCCGCAGCCCTGCCTCCCCGCACCGCCGGTCGCCTTCGCTCCTTGCATGCACATGCTTGATTATGCTCGAAACGTCGCTGTATCTTGCAAGAACAAGCAAACTACGGAGGGTGCGGCATGACCCATGTCGAGGACGAGCTGACCAGTCAGCCGGAGTGCTGGACCCGGGCCGCGACGGAGGCGGCACGCCACTCCGGCGTGCTTCCGGCAGCCGGGGAGCGGGTCGCGATCGTCGGATGCGGCACGTCGTACTTCATGGCACAGGCGGTCGCGGCGCTGCGCGAGGCCGCGGGCCAGGGCGAGACGGACGCCTTCGCCGCGTCGGAGTTCCCGCACGGCCGCTCGTACGACCGGGTCGTCGCCCTCACCCGCTCCGGTACGACGACCGAAGTCCTCGACCTGCTGGGGCGGTTGAAGGGACGCACCCGCACCACCGCCCTCACCGCGGATCCGGCCACCCCGGTCATGACGGTCGCCGACGAGGTGGTCGTCCTCGACTTCGCCGACGAACAGTCCGTCGTCCAGACGAGGTTCGCGACCACCGCCCTCACCCTGCTCCGCGCCCACCTGGGCCTGCACAGCGACTCCGTCGTGGCCGACGCCCGCACCGCGCTCTCGACGCCCCTGCCCGAAGGCCTCGTCGAGTGTGCGCAGTTCACCTTCCTCGGCCGGGGCTGGACGGTGGGACTGGCCAACGAGGCCGGACTGAAGATGCGCGAGGCCTGCCTCGCCTGGACCGAGGCCTACCCGGCGATGGAGTACCGGCACGGCCCCATCAGCATCACCACCCACGGCACCGCCACCTGGATGCTCGGCGCGGCACCCGAGGGGCTGGCCGAGCAGGTGCGGGAGACCGGCGGACTGTGGGTGCCCGGCACCCTGGACCCCCTCGCCGAACTGGTCCGGGTGCAGCGCCTCGCGGTCGCCGTCGCCACAGCCCGCGGCCTCGACCCGGACCGGCCCCGAAACCTCACCCGCTCGGTGATCCTCGCCCGCCCCTAGGAGACGGCATGCCCCTGGCCACCACCGGCGAGCTCGTCACCCGCGCCGCGACCACCCGCTCCGCCGTCGCCGCCTTCAACATCATCACCCTGGAACACGTCGAGGCCGTCATCGCCGGCGCCGAGTCCCTCGACGCGCCCGTCGTCCTCCAAGTCAGCGAGAACGCCGTCAAGTTCCGCTACGGCCGTCTCCTCCCGCTCGCCCGCGCCGCCGTCACCGCGGCCGAACGCGCCGCCGTACCCGTCGCGTTGCATCTCGACCACGTCCAGAGCGACGACCTGCTCCGCCAGGCGGCCGACGCCGGCTTCGGCTCCGTCATGTACGACGCGGCCCACCTGCCCTATGCCGAGAACCTCGCCGCCACCCGGGCCGCAGCCGACTGGGCGCACTCCCAAGGGCTGTGGATCGAGGCCGAGTTGGGGGAGGTGGGGGGGAAGCCGGGCCGGCCCGCGCTGGACGCCCACGCCCCCGGCGCGCGCACCGACCCGGACGAGGCCCGCGCCTTCGTCACCGACTCCGGTGTGGACGCCCTCGCCGTGGCCATCGGCAGCGCCCACGCGATGACCGAGCGCACCGCCACCCTCGACCACGACCTCCTCAAACGCCTCGCCACCACCCTGGACGTCCCGCTCGTCCTGCACGGCTCCTCCGGAGTGCGCGACGAGGAACTCACCGCGGCCGTCGCGGGCGGCATCGCCAAGGTCAACGTCGGCACCGCGCTGAACATCGCCATGACCGGCGCGATCCGGGAGTTCCTCGCGGCTCACCCCGAGGCGGTGGACTCGCGCACGTACCTGAGTGTCGGGCGGGACGCCATGGTCGAGGCGGCCCGGCGGATCATCCAGCTGCTCGGGCGGTGAGGGCGGGCTGGTAGAACCCGCTGGAGGCCGGTTCGTGCCGACGCACGTCGACGAAACCGGCCGCGGTCACGAACTCCGTCAGCTGCGCGCGAGTCAGCGCCCACGAGGTCGTACGGCGGACGCGGACGGCCCAGTCGTCCCCGTCGCCGGGCTGAAGCTGGAAGTGCTCCTGGTCGTAGTGCTCGCCGTCCTCGTGCCAGTGCCACAGCTGGAAGGTGATCACCCGGCCTTCGGAGGTCTCGGAGACCTGCGGAGGCGGGGCGCCGGGCCTGGTCCGGCGCATCTCGTCGTAGTCCCGCAGGGTGAGCAGCAGCAGGCCGTCGCTCCGCAGCACCCTCCGCATGCCCGCGAGCGCGGCCTTCACGTCCGGGGCCGTCAGCAGGTGCGCCAGCGAGTTGTCGGCGCAGACGACGACGTCGAAGACGGACGACGCGAACGGCAACCGCCGCATGTCCGCGGCAGCCGTGGGCAGTTGCGCGCCTCGGGCCGATGCCTCCGCGGTGGCGCGTGCGGCGGCGACGGGACTGAGATCGCTGCCGACGACCCGGTGCCCGGCCAGCGCCAGACCGATCGCCTGGGTGCCGATCCCGCACGCGCAGTCCAGGACCCGGTGGGGGCCAGGCCCCAGGAGGGGGCCCAGTACCGACGCCTGATACGCCATGCTCGCGTCCCAGTCCGCGAAGATCCGGTGGTAGTCCGGAGCCAGTAAGTCGTAGAAGTCGCGCGCCGAGGAATCAGTCACTCGTCCTTTTTACCGCTTTCAGCACCACGAACTTGGGGTTGCCGGCCACCAGTTGGCTGTTCCCGAACAGCTTCCGCAGCTTCACGTGGTATCCGAGATGCCGGTTCCCGACCACCCACAGCTCGCCACCGGCCCGCAGCGTCCTGCGCGCGTCGGTGAACATCCGCCAGGCCGTCGCGTCGGTCGTCGCCTGGTGGGAGTGGAAGGGCGGGTTGGTGAGGACGAAGTCGACGCTGTCCGCCGGTACCCCCGACAGACCGTCCCCCACCCGGAACTCCGCGTGCCCCGGCACCCCGTTCGCCTTGTACGTCCCCTCCGCCGAGGCCACGGCCTGGAAGGACTCGTCGACGAACAGCACCTCGGCCTCGGGGTTGGCCAGGGCCACCGCCGTCCCGACGACGCCGTTGCCGCAGCCCAGGTCCACGATCCGCTGGGAGCCGCGGCTGTCCGGGAGGTGCTGGAGGAAGAACCGGGTGCCGATGTCGAGCCGGTCCGCGCAGAAGACGCCCGCGTGGTTGACGACGGTCCGCCCGGAGGCGGCACCGATGCCGTCCGGGAGCGCGTAGCCGTACGGCCAGGGACTGTCGGGCCGTACGAGGGACGGCTCGGGCTCGCAGAAGACGAGCCGGGCCTTCTTCTCGGCCAGCGAGGTGCGGGTCGGCCCGAGGATCCGCTCGAACAGCTGGAGCGTGGAGGTGTGGATCTCCTTCACCATGCCGGTGCCGACCACGACCGTGCCCTCGTGCACCGAGGGCGCCAGCCGCAGCAGCTGGTCCTCCAGCAGGGCCAGGCTCTTGGGCACGCGCACCAGCAGGACGTCGACGCGTCCGGGCGGCGGGTCCTGCGTGGTGAGGAGCCGGACGGTGCCGGATGCGACGCCGGCGCGTTCGATGTTGGCCCGGGTCGCCTCCTGGCTGAGGAAGGAGTCGGTGATCTGCACCGGCCGGTGCGCCGCCAGCGCGGTGACCAGGGCGCCCCAGCGGTCCCCGACCACGACGACGGTGCCGGACAGCACCACCTCCTCGTCCGCGAGATGCCTCAGCAGATACTCGTCGGAGGCGTCCCAGGCGCGCAGCCGGTCACGCGGGTCCGCGGGGAAGCGGGTGAGGGCGAGCTCGCCCCAGGGGGTCGTCATTCGGTCGTCCATCGTGCGTCCAGGCTATCGGAGCCGCAGCTCAGGCCCGCTCGGGCAGGATGGAACCCATGGAAGCCGAGCTGTTTCCCAGAGCCCGTACGGAGGTCGCGCCGGGCGCGGTGCACGTCCCGGACTGGCTGGATCCGGGGCGGCAGCGCGAACTGCTGGAGGCCTGCCGACAGTGGGCGCGCCCTCCCGCCGGACTGCGCACGGTCCGCACCCCGGGCGGCGGCACGATGACCGCACGGCAGGTCTGCCTGGGCTGGCACTGGTACCCGTACGCCTACGCCCGCACGGTCGTCGACGGCGACGGGGCACCGGTGAAGCCCTTCCCGCACTGGCTGGGCGAGCTGGGCCGGCAAGCGGTGCGGGACGCACTGCGGACCGAGGTCTCCGGATACGACATCGCACTGATCAACTTCTATGACGGCGACGCCCGCATGGGCATGCACCGCGACGGCGACGAGGAGGCGGACGCCCCCGTGGTCTCCCTGAGCCTCGGCGACACCTGCGTCTTCCGCTTCGGCAACCCGGAGACCCGGACCAGGCCGTACACGGACGTCGAGCTGCGCAGCGGCGACCTGTTCGTGTTCGGCGGCCCGTCGAGACTCGCGTACCACGGGGTGCCCCGCGTGCATCCGGGCACCGCCCCGCCCGAGTTGGGGCTGACGGGGCGGCTGAACATCACGCTGCGGGTCAGCGGGCTCCAGGCCGAGGTGGCGTAGGGATCATGGGAGACTCGCCCTCATGAGCGGCAAGGCGGACCCCCGGCCGGCGGGGGAAGGGACCACCTCGAGGGCGCGGCAGGACCGGGGGCGCGGTGCGCTCGGGCCCGCGTTGGAGCTCGTGCACACCGGGCGAGCGCCCACCCGGGCCGTACTCACCGCCGAACTGGGGGTGACGCGGGCGACGGCCGGCGCGGTCGCCGCCGAGCTGGAGGCGCTCGGGCTGATCCGCGTGGACGCCCGGCCCACCGCGGCCACCGGTTCGCAGGGCAGGCCCTCGCACCGGCTCGCGGTCGCCGAGGACGGTCCTGTCGTGCTGGCCGCGCAGGTGCACGCCGACGGTTTCCGGGCCGCGCTGGTCGGTCTGGGCGGCCGTATCGTCGCCACCGCTCCCGGCTGCGAGACGGTCGACGCCGACCCCGCGAAGGTCCTCGGCTCCGTCGTGGAGGCGGGCGCCGACCTGCTGCGCGCGACCGGCAGGCGCTGCGTGGGCGCCGGACTCGCCGTGCCGTCCGCGGTCGCCGAACCCGACGGGCTCGCCCTCAACCCCCTGCACCTCGCGTGGCCCGCGGGCGCGCCCGTCCGCCGCATCTTCGACGAGTGCGTGCGCGCCGCCGGCATCACCGGCCCCGCCTTCGCGGGCAACGACGTCAACCTCGCCGCGCTCGCCGAGCACCGGCACGGCGCGGGCCGCGGCGCCCGGGACCTGCTGTGCGTGGCGACCGGACACCGGGGCGTGGGCGGGGCGCTGGTGCTCGACGGGCGGCTGCACACCGGGAGTTCGGGCCTGGCCCTGGAAGTCGGCCATCTCACCGTGAACCCCGAGGGCCGCCCCTGCTACTGCGGCAGCCGGGGCTGTCTGGACGTCGAGGCCGACCCGCTGGCCCTGCTCACGGCCGCCGGACTCGACCCCGGCCCCGAACAGTCCCTGCTCCGGCAGGCCGACGACCTCGTCCGCGACCACTACGACGACCCCGCCGTCCGCAGGGCGGCCGAGTCGCTGATCGACCGCCTGGGCCTGGGCCTGGCCGGTCTGGTCAACATCCTCAACCCGGACCGGATCATCCTCGGCGGCCTCCACCGCACCCTGCTGGACGCCGACCCGGGGCGCCTGCGCGCGGTCGTCGCCGACCGCAGCCTGTGGGGGCAGAGCGGCGGCGTCCCCATCCTGGCCTGCACCCTGGACCACAACAGCCTTGTCGGAGCAGCCGAGTTGGCGTGGCAGCCGGTGCTGGACGATCCGCTGGGTGCGCTGACCCGTGCCTGAACTGCTGGAGGCCGAGGGGCTGCGCCTGGTCGAGGTGGCGCCCCCGGTGGTCCCGGCCGACACGCGGACGGCCATGGACCGTGAGTGGGACGAGGCGGTCCTGGCCAATCCGGCCCTCTTCGACGGTCCGGTGGCGGTCTGCGCCGGACTGTCCCGGGAGGCCCCAGGCACCCTGCTCGTCTCCTGGTCCCGCGTCACCTACCGCTACTTCGCCCTGCGCCGCGTCCCGGGCGCCACCACCCTGCGGTCCCTGTTCGTGAGCGTGACGCAGCCGACGGGGGACGGACGCCTGCTCGTGGGCCGTATGTCCTCGTCCACCGCCGCGCCGGGCCGCTGGCAGTTCCCCGGCGGATCGGTGGAACCACCCACCGGTGAGGAGCCGCTCGACGAGCACGCACTGCGCCGCCACGCGGCTGTGGAGCTGGCCGAGGAGACGGGCCTCGACATTCCGGCCGCCGACCTCACCCGCTGCCTGGTCACCCACGGCGAGGACGGACAGGTCGGTGTCCACTACCTGGCGCCGCCGTTGCCCGCGCCCGTGCTGCGCGAGCGTTTCGAGGCACTCGTGGCCGCCGAGACGGCACGGGGACGCGCCCCCGAGTTCGAGCGGATCGCCCTCGTCGGCTCACCTGCCGAACTGCCGGACCTCGCCGGTCCGCACGTGGGGTACCTGGAACCCGTCGTCCGCTGGGTGAACCGCCGAGTAGGCTCGTGACATGCGGATCTCCGTCTCCTCGGACATGGACGAACCAGTCGCACGCGCCCTCCTCGACGAGCTGCGCGCGCGAGGCCACGAAGTCGTCGCGTACGGCGCCCTGAGCCCCGGCGCCGACCCGCAGTGGGCCGTCTGCTCCGAGACCGCGGCCCGTGAGGTGGCCGCCGGAACGGCCGACCAGGGCATCGTGTGCTGCTGGACCGGCACCGGCGCCTCCATCGCGGCGAACAAGATCCCCGGCGTACGGGCCGCCCTGTGCACGGACGCCTACACCGCGGACGGCGCCCGCCGCTGGAACGACGCCAACGTCCTCGCGCTCAGCCTCCGCCTCACCTCCGAGCCGCTCCTCAAGGAGATCCTCGACGCCTGGTTCACCGCCGAGGCGAGCCAGGACGCCGAGGACCGGGAGAACGTGGCCCGGGTGGGACGCCTGGACGCCGACCGGGCCTAGCGGCGCGCGTCCGGTCAGGCGCTGAGCGGACCCGCCACCTTCAGCTCCTCGTGGTCGATCAGCCGGCGCACCGACTCCAGTACGGCGGCCTCCGGTTCGTAACGCGGCGCGTAGCCGAGGAGGGACCTGGCCTTCTCGATGGAGAGGCACTGGCTGCGGTGCAGGTGCTCCCAGCTCGCCTCCGCGTGCTCCGGGGCCGTGGTCCGGCGGAACTGCTCCCAGGTCACCGGCTCCAGCGTCGCGGTCCGACCGAACCAGCCGGCCGCGATGCGGGCGTACCCGCGGACGTTCAGCGCGGTGGGCGCCACGATGTTGAAGTCCTCTCCCGCCGCCGCGTCCCGGTGCCCGATCGCCCGCTCGAAGGCCTGCGCCACGTCGTCCGCGTGCACATGGTGCATCAGCTCGACACCGCTGCCGGGGATCCGCAGCGGCTGTCCCGCCGAGAGGGTGTACCAGACAGCCGGGTCGAGGCTCCCCAGCGGGCCGATCGGGTGCCAGCCGGGGCCGACGATGTGCCCGGGGTGCAAGGACGTGGTCACCAGGCCCCCGGAAGCGGTCTCCTCCTTCAGCATCCGGGCGATCCGGTCCTTCTGGATGCCGTACTCCCCGACGGGCGGGGTGCCCGTGGTCTCGGAGATCGGCAGCTTGTCGGCGGGACCGTGGCGCCACACGCTGCCGCAGTGCAACAGGTGCCCGACCTCGCCGCGCAGCCGCTCGACCAGCGCGGTGGCCGAGTCCAGGGTGAAACAGACCAGGTCGACGACGACATCCGGGCCCAGCCCGGCCACCCGGTCACCGAAGGTCCCCTCCCTGTCCTCCTGTTCCCGGTCGGCGACGACCTGGCCAACCTGCTGCCATTCGGGAGCCTCGGTGTAGGCCGTGCGCGTGCCACGGCTGACGTTGATCACTTCGTGGCCGGCCCGCACCAGGCGGGGGACGAGGAAGGTGCCGATGTGGCCGCTTCCGCCGATGACGACGACTCGCATACGTTTCCCATCAGTGGTGTCAGGCGGGTCAGGGTGCCGGGTAGGAGTATCCGGCGGCACCACAGGACTCCACACTGCGGCCCCCGGTGGACATCTCGGTGGCGTGGGGCCGTTGTCAGTGGCGGGGACCAGCCTGCGGGCATGATCGACACGACCGAGGGCGACCGCGCCTTCCCGCCCGCCCTGGCCGCCGTGGCCCTCGTGGCGTTCGACTACGACGACGGCGAAGGCGTCGACTTCGAGCCGTACGACACCTTCGACTCCGCAGAGGAGACCACCGACTGGCTGCGCCACTGGACCGGCAACCACGAACTGGACGGCGACGCCTACCTGGTCTTCGGGCAGGACGGCACCGGTGGCCTCGCCGCCCTGTGGCGCGTGCGCCCGGGGCGGCCCCTCGTCGAGCAGCCCGTGGTGTTCCTGGGCTCGGAGGGCGAGCGCGGTGTGGTGGCGGCGCACCTGTCCGACTTCCTGTGGGTCCTGGCCGACGGCCTGGGGCCGATGGAGGTCGTGGAGCACGAGCGGTACGACGCCCGCCCGAACCCGGCGCTGACCGAACTCGCCGAGCGCCACGCGAGAACCCCGCGGCGCGCCACCCGCGACATCGTCGAAGCCGCCCGGTCCGAGTTCCCGACGTTCTCCGAGGACATCGACGCCCTGTGCCGGTGAGCGGCGTCAGGGGCCGCTCCACTGCACGGCCAGGGCTCGACCGGGGTTGTCGGTGAGGATGCGTCGCACCAGTTCCTCGCCGAGCTCGGCCGCGAGCCGCGGCCGCACCCGGCGCAGCAGATACGGCATCCCGGGGCCCCCGTCGACCGATCGCGCGGCCGCGGTCGTGGTGTCGCCGCCGAGGAGCAGACGGTCTCCATGCCCCGCCTCGGCGAGGGCCCGTACGGCGTCCGGCATGCGCCAGTCCGTGGCGTGGTGGGCGCGCGACGGCCCGTCGAAGGCGAGATAGCAGCCCGATGCCGCGGCCTGGCGATGCACGGTGACGTCGGGGGAGCGGTTGAGGTGGCCGAGGATCACGCGTTGCGGCGGCACCCCCAACTCCCCGCAGAGCAGGTCCAGTACGTCCAGCGCACCGGTCCCCAGCTCCAGGTGGACGGCGATCGACGCCCCCGTCGCACGATGGGCCTCGGCCGCCGCGGACATGGTCCAGCGGGCGTGCGCGTCCAGGGCGTGGAAACCGCCCGCCACCTTGATCAGCCCCGCGCGGACCCCCGAGGCCCCGATGCCCTCGGTCAGTTCGGCGACGAACACGTCGGCCAGCCTGCCGCGCAGCCCGGCGAGCGTGGCGTCGTCGTAGTGGACGGCCTGGTGCAGCCCGGTCGCGGCGACGATCCGCACTCCGGTCTCCCGCGACAGCGGTGGCAGATCGGCGGCCCGCCGCCCCAGCCCGTACGGCGTCCACTGCACCACAGCGGCACCGCCCTGCGCGGCGAACGCCACCAGCTCGGCCCGGGCCGCCGAGAGGCTCCGCAGTTCCTGCCCGGGCAGTCGGGGACTGCCGAAGAACAGATGGTCGTGCGCGTCGCACACCCCGAGTCCCTCGGCGGGGACGTCACCGGCCACCGTACGGACCGCGGCCGCCCTCACCACTGTCGTCTCCGCGGCAGCCGCCCCCGGCCCGGCGCCGACACATGCAGCACCTCGAACACCTCGCCGCCGGCCTTGGGCGACTCGTGCGTCCAGAGCGAGAAGTGGACGAGCTCCCAGCGCGCGGTGTCCACGGCAGCCGCCGCGCACACCGCGCCATCCTCCCGGGCCAGCCGCTCCGTCTCCGCCACGGCGTCCACCATCACCTCTGCCAACTCCAGGCCCTCGGCGACCGGTTGACGCCGCCGCACTGCCCAGCGGCCGGGAGAGCCGGCGGCGCCGCCCTCCTCGTACGACAGACCCGTCCACTGCCGCACCGACGGCCGCCCGAAGTCGTTGCTCAGCCCCTGGAAGGCGCCTCCCCACAGGAAGGTGTTCATGCCCTCCATGGTGTTCCAGAGGTAGAAAGGCGCGTACTGGTTGACCGGCGAACCGTTCACCCCGCGCTCGCGCATCAGGTACGCCTTGAAGCCGAGCCCCTTCCAGTCGTCGAGCAGATGCCCGATCCTGGCCACTCGCGCGCGGATGACGTCCGTGTCGTAGTCGGCGGGCAGCGTGAGTTCGTACTGCATGGCGTGCATCCGGTGCCTCCTCAGGCGGGGTGGTCCTCGGGGGCGACCTGCGCGCCCCAGTCGGCCGTCGTACCGTCCTCGGCGGCCTCGACGACCGCGAGATGGGTCATGAAGGTGCGCGGCCCGGCCCCGTGCCAGTGCCACTCGCCCGGCTCGATCCACACCGTGTCACCCGCGCGGATCGGCTCGACGGCACCGCCCCTGCGCTGCACCAGCCCCTCGCCCTCGGTGACGTACAGCACCTGACCGTGCGGATGGCGGTGCCATGCGGTGTGCGCGCCGGGGGCGAAGTGGACGTTGAACATCCGCAGCCGGGACGGGGCGGGTGGCGCGGCAACCTCGTCGAGCCACACCGTCCCGGTGAACTGCTCCACCGTTCCCTGGCGGGTCTCGGGGCGCTGTCGGGTGATCTGCACGTGGAGGAACTCCCTTACTCGGTCTGGGGCGTGAGCAGTGACAGCAGGCCCCGCACGCCCGTGTCGAACGCGGCGGGCGAGCCGGAGGCACGGGCGAGGACATAGCCGCCCTGGACCGTCGCGAGCACGGTCGCCGCGATCTCCTCGCCGTCCAGCGAGGCCGCGAACTGGCCCTGTTCCTTGCCCTCTTCGACGATCCCAGCGACGCGCTCACGGATCCAGTCGATCGTCTCGTCGACCGGCGCGCGCAGTTCGTCGCTGGCGACGACGTCCGGGTCCATCGTGAGCCGGCCGATCGGACACCCGCGCAGCACATCGCGCTCACGCCGCAGATACGCCTCGATGCGCTCGTACGGTGTGCCGGGGCCGCCGAGTGCTCTCTCCGCGGTGGCGCGCAACTCCTCGGCGGTCCTTCGGATCGCGGCCAGGGCAAGGTCGGGCTTGCCCTTGAAGTGGTGGTACATGCTGCCCTGTCCGGCGCCCGCGCGCTCCAGGATGGCCTTGGGGCTGGTCCCCACATAGCCGCGTTCCCACAGCAGCTCACGGGTGGACTCGATCAGTCGGTCCGAGGTGCTCATGACCCCACTGTACATACTAGTAGTTACAGAAGTCGAGGGTCATGAGGAGCAGCCGGAACAGAGCCGCGTACTCCCGGCGAGGTACACGCACTGCCGCTGGCCGTACGACGACTCGACCCCCTCCCCGGAGCCAGTCTCGAAGCAGCACCGAACGACACCTTCAGAAACTCCAGGGAGATGAACCGACATGCAGACTCTCGCGAACTGGGACGGCGGCCCGGGCCCGTGGATCCTGTTCTTCCCGCTGATCTGGGCGGCCGTCGTGCTCGGCGTCGTCACCGTCCTGCGCCGCACCGTCCTGCGCGGCCGCCGCGGACCGTGGCACACCATGGCAGACGCCGGCCCCTCCGGCGACTCGCCGATCGCCATGCTCGGCCGCCGCTTCGCCTCCGGAGAGATCGACGAGGACGAGTACTGGCGGCGGCTGTCCGTCCTGGACGAACAGTTCGGCCGTACGGCCGGCAAGGGCGGTGCGGCATGACCGTCACGACCGCCCCGCCTGTTCCGGCGCAGACGCTGCCCGCCGCCCGGGTGGTCGACGCCGTGAAGGTGTACGGCAGCGGCGACACCGGCGTGCGGGCCCTGGACGGGGTGAGCGTCGACTTCCCGGCCGGCCGCTTTACCGCGATCATGGGGCCCTCGGGTTCCGGCAAGTCCACCCTCATGCACTGCGCGGCCGGCCTCGACACGCTCACCGAGGGCGCCGCCTACATCGGCGACACCGACCTCGGCTCCCTGGACGACCGCCGCCTGACCCTTCTGCGCCGGGACCGCGTCGGATTCGTGTTCCAGGCGTTCAACCTGGTGCCGACGCTGACCGTCGAGGAGAACATCCGGTTGCCGCTGGACCTCGCGGGCGGCAAGGGCGACCCCGAGTGGATCGACGCGCTGATCGACGTCGTCGGCCTGCGCGACCGGCTCCGTCACCGGCCCGCCGAGCTCTCCGGCGGACAGCAGCAACGCGTCGCCGTGGCCCGGGCGTTCGCCGGCCGGCCCGACGTCGTCTTCGCCGACGAGCCCACCGGGAACCTGGACTCCCGCTCCGGCGGAGAGGTCCTCGGCCTCCTCGGCAGGACCGTGCGCCGGACGGCCCGCACGGTCGTCATGGTCACCCACGACCCGGTCGCCGCCGCCCACGCCGACGAGGTCGTCTTCCTCGCCGACGGACGCCTGGTGGACCGTATGGAAGCGCCGACCGCCGAGAGGGTCCTCGACCGTATGAAGGCCTTCGAGGCGCCGCCGCGGACAGAGGCGCCCACCCGGACGGAGGGGCCCTCGTGAACGCCTCCCTCCGCCTGAGCGTGTCCTCCTTGCGCGCACACAAGCGGCGCTTCGCCGGAACCTTCCTCGCCGTGTTCCTCGGTGTCGCCTTCCTCGCCGGGACACTCGTCATGGGCGACACGCTCCGCGCCAGTTTCGACACCATGTTCGGCAACGCGACCAGCGGCACCGACGCCGTGGTCCGCAGCGCCGAGGCCATCACCACGCCGGGGGAGAGCGAGGGGGTCCGCGAGCCGGTCGCCACCGACCTGGTCAGGACCGTCGAGCAGGTCCCCGGCGTCGCGGCCGCCGCCCCCGACATCCGGGGCGCCGGGCAGCTCGTCGGCGCCAACGGCAGGCCCATCGGCGGCCAGGGCCCTCCCACCCTCGCCGGCAACTGGATCGACGACCCGAAGCTCAACCCGTATCAACTCGCCGAGGGGCGCGCGCCGGCGAAGTCCGGCGAGGTCGTCGTCAACCGCGGCACCGCCGAGAAGGGTGGCCTGAAGATCGGCGACACGACGGTCCTGCGTACGCCCGACCCCGTCGAGGTGACCATCGTCGGCCTCGCGACCTTCGGCGGCGAGGACGGCATGGCCCAGGTGACCTTCACCGGCATGACCCGGGCCGACGCCGAGAAGTACCTCACGGCCGGGCCCGGCGAGGCGTCGACCATCCTGGTGCGGGCGGGCCCCGGTGTCAGCCAGCGGGAACTCGTCGAGCGGCTGACTCGCGTACTCCCCAAGGGCGTTGAGGCGATCACCGGCCAGGAGTCGACCGAGGAGAACACCGACATGATCTCCAGCCGGTTTCTGGCCGTCTTCACGACCTTCCTGCTGGTGTTCTCGGGCGTGGCCCTCCTGGTCGCCACCTTCTCCATCCACAACACCTTCGCGATCGTCGTCGCCCAATGCACCCGTGAGAACGCCCTGTTGCGGGCGCTCGGCGCCTCCCGCCGCCAGGTCACCGCGTCGACCCTGACCGAGGCGAGCGTCGTGGCCGTGACCGCCTCCGCCGCGGGCCTCGCGGGCGGCATCGGGATCGCCGCCGGCCTGCAGGTACTGTTCCCGGCGATCGGATTCCCCTTCCCCGAGGGGGACTTGGTCATCAGCGGGCTGTCGATGCTGCTCCCGCTCGCGGTCGGCGTCGTGGTCTGTCTGGGCTCCGCGCTGCTGCCCGCCGTCCGCGCCGGACGCACCGCACCTCTGGCCGCACTGCGCGAGACGGCCGTCGACCACTCGGGCGCCTCCGGCGTCCGTGCCGCCACCGGGGCCGGTCTGGCCGCGCTCGCCGTGGCCGTCACCCTCACCGGCGTGCTGGTGTCACCGTCCATCTGGCTCGCGGGAATTGGTGCCGTGATGGCCCTCGCCGCGTTCGTGGTCCTCGGCCCGGTCGCCTCCACGACGGCCGTACGCGTGCTCGGCGGCCCCCTCGGCCGGCTCCGCGGTGTCACCGGCTCGCTCGCCCGGCGCAACGCCCTGCGCAGCCCCCGGCGGACGGCCGCCACCGCGAGCGCACTGATGATCGGGGTGGCCGTGGTCTCGCTGTTCACGGTGTTCGGGGCGTCCCTGAAGGCCACCATGGACCAGACCGTGTCCCGGTCCTTCGCGGGCGATGTCGCCGTCAGCACCCCCTCGTTCGGGGCGGGCGGCAGCGGCCTCAGCCCCCGGCTCGCCGGAGCCGTCCAGCAACTGCCCGAGGTGGACACGGCCGTGGGCCTCGGCCGCGGCGTCGCCGAAGTCGACGGCCGGGGACGGGCGTTGACCGTCACCGACCCGCTCGCCCTGCAGCGCACCTTCGACCTCGGCACCGTGCGTGGCTCCCTGCGCGACCTCGGCACCGACGGCATCGCCATCACCGGAACGGAGGCGAAGAAGCAGGGCCTGGCGACCGGAGACAGGACCCGGCTCACCTTCACCGACGGCGAGAAGCACACCTTCACGGTCCGCGCGGTCTACGGACGGTCCGAGCTGGCGGGCGACTACGTCATCACCCGCGCGGCCTGGGCCCCGCATCGCACGCAGGACTCCGACACGCTGGTCGCGGTCTCCTTCAAGGACGGCGTGAGCACCGGCGCGGGCAAGTCGGCGGTGGAGAAGGTGGCGGCACGGTACGGCCACCCCGAGGTGCAGACCCGCGAGGAGTACGCGCAGTCCTCGGCCGGCGGCATCGACATGATGCTCACGCTGGTCTACGCGCTGCTCGCCCTCGCGGTCCTCATCGCGCTGCTGGGCATCGCCAACACGCTGACCCTGGCGATCCACGAGCGCACCCGCGAACTGGGCCTGCTGAGGGCCGTGGGCCAGACCCGTTCCCAGCTCCGCGCCATGGTCCGCTGGGAGTCGGTCCTGGTCGCCGCCTTCGGCACGGTCGGTGGGCTCGCCCTCGGTGCCTTCCTGGGCTGGGTCCTGGTCAAGGCCTCGGACGGCACGAGCGACAGCTCCTTCGCCTTCGCGATGCCACCCCTGCGACTCGCGGTGGTCGCCCTGGTGGGCCTCGCCGCGGGAGCCCTCGCGGGCCTGCGCCCGGCCCTGCGCGCCGCACGTCTCGATGTACTGCGGGCGATCGCCACCGAGTGAGAGATCGCCGGGTGAGACCGGTACGAGCCCACCGACGGTCACTGAGCGGGCGCGTCGGCTGCGGGAGAGCCGGCGGGGCGCGCCGGTGTCGGGACGACGAACGCGCGAAGGCCCGAGGGACCGAGCACGATCGTCGTCCCGACACCGGCCGAAAGCGTTCCGCAGACGAGGGAGCGGGAAGAGGAGCCGTCACCGCCCGGTCAGCCGGCAACGGCCGACCGGGCGGGAGCGTGTTCGGGCCTGCGCCCTTCGGCCCGCACCTCGGTGAACCTGAACGCGGTCTTGTCGAGGACGGTTCGCCGCTGCGGCCGCGCGGCGGATGGGGTCGGCAGGGTGAACCACACGACCTTCCCCGACTCGCCCTCCGGCCGTACGCCCCAGCTCTCGCTGACCGCGGCGACCATCGCGAGCCCCCGCCCGCACGTGGCGAGCGGCTCGGTGTCCTTGATGTCGGCCACGACCGGCAGACGCGGGTCGTGGTCGTGCACCGAGACCATGAGGCGGTCGAGCAGCAGCTCGATCTTCACGGTGCACGTCTTGTCGGGCTGGGCATGGCGGTGGACGTTGGTCAACAGCTCCGTCACACCGAGCACGGCCCGGTCTATGAGGGGATCCAGATGCCAGTAGCGCAATTGTGCGGAAAGGATTCTGCGGACCTGGCCGATCCGCGACGGCAGAGCTTGCAGCTCCACCGTGCAATGCCTGCTTGGGTGACTGATCACGGCTGCGACTCCCCGACGTGAGGTCCGGAAGAACACGGAGTTCGGATCGATCCAGCGGGTGCCTGCGTGAAACGGCCGCCTGCTGTCGTGCCCGGCGGGCTGGTGTGCAGCGTGATCGCCGGTAAACCCAGAGTGATGTGAGACCAGCGTGACGCAGGAGGTGCGGTACCGCAACTCGCGGTGAACTAGTCGCTACGCCCCGCAGCCCTGCGTACGGCCTCGATGAACCGGCGTGCCGCCGGCGGCCCCGGCTCGCCCGGAGCGGGGTCGTGCTCGCCCAGGGTCAGCAGATACCGGTTGCCGTTGAGGTCGGCGAGGGCTCGGTCGTCCGCGGCGAACCAGGGCTTGGAGGCGCGCACCGCCTGTACCGGCGCGCTGTCGATCTCGCTGCCGTAACTGGTGAGCAGTTCCAGTCTGCCGTCGTTGATGCGGACCTGACCGGCCCGGGTGAGCGAGCGCAACCTCTTCCCGATCCGCACGCCCGTAGCCGTGAACTCCGGCTCCGCCATGCCGTCCCGCCCCCTTGTGCGCGTCGGTGTGCCGGCCCCCGCTCCCGCGTGGGCCGAGAGCCGGCTTCTGTCGTGATCCAGTGTGCGCGCCCCCGTCCGAGACGTCCGTCCCGCCCGGTGCAGTCTGCCCGCCACGGGCGTCCAGCACCAGTACGCATGACAGTTCACCGGGGGCGCCCGGAGCACTCGCCCGAATGCGCCCCGCCGCCGCGCGCCGCCCTGACCCCAGGGTGTCTTTGAGGCTCTCAAAGGTGTGTTTATGCAGGTGAGAAGCGTGCGGAAGGTGTCTATGATCGAGATATCGGCCGCGCGACGCGCCGTCGGCGCGAAGTGTTAGGAGCCCCGCCGTGAGCACCCCTCAGCAGACCCGGACCGGCGACACCCTCGATGTCGACCGCAGCGACACCGCCTATCGCGGCTGGCTGAAAGAGGCCGTCCGCAAGGTCCAGGCCGATGCCAACCGCTCGGCCGACACGCACCTCCTGCGCTTCCCGCTCCCGGAGAAGTGGGGCATCGACCTGTACCTCAAGGACGAGTCGACCCATCCCACCGGCAGCCTCAAGCACCGGCTCGCCCGCTCGTTGTTCCTCTACGGCCTGTGCAATGGCTGGATCCGACCGGGCCGCCCGGTGATCGAGGCGTCCAGCGGCTCCACCGCCGTGTCCGAGGCGTACTTCGCGAAGCTGATCGGCGTGCCCTTCATCGCGGTCATGCCGCGCACGACGAGCGCCGAGAAGATTCGCCTCATCGAGTTCCACGGCGGCCGGTGCCACTTCGTGGACGACCCGCGCACCATGTACGAGGAGTCCGCCCGCCTCGCGGTGGAGACGGGCGGCCACTACATGGACCAGTTCACCTACGCGGAACGGGCCACGGACTGGCGCGGCAACAACAACATCGCCGAATCCATCTTCCGGCAACTGGAGTTGGAGCGTTTCCCGGAGCCCGCGTGGATCGTCGCCACGGCCGGCACCGGCGGCACCTCGGCGACCATCGCCCGGTACGTGCACTACATGCAGCACGACACCCGCATCTGTGTGGCCGATCCGGAGAACTCCTGTTTCTTCGAGGGCTGGAGTACCGGCGATCCGGACGTCACGTGCGACTGCGGCTCGCGCATCGAGGGCATCGGGCGGCCGCGCATGGAGCCGAGCTTCGTCCCCGGGGCGATCGACCGCATGATGAAGGTCCCGGACGCGGCCAGTGTCGCCGCCGTGCGCGCTCTGGAACGGGCCATCGGCCGCCGGGCGGGCGGCTCGACCGGGACCGGACTGTGGAGCGCGCTGAAGATCATCGCCGAGATGGTGGCCGAGGGGCGCCGGGGGAGTGTCGTCACCCTGCTCTGTGACCCTGGCGACCGGTACCTGGACAAGTACTACTCGGACGCGTGGCTGGCCGAGCAGGGCCTGGACATCGAGCCGTACACGACGGCGATCGCCGCACTGCTGGAGACGGGCATCTGGCCCGGCCAGGTCGCTCCCGGCAGCCCCTAGCCGAAGAGGGTCCGCTTCGGGCGGACCGGCCGCAACTCCTCCGGCCGTTGCACCGGACGACAGACCGAGGTGCCGGCAGTTCCGACGACCTTGCCGTCCGCCACCGGCATGGAACAGACACCCACCGCGGCGCGTGCGCCCGGCCCCGATCACGACCTCCCGCTCCCGCTCGGACGGGATCCACCGGCGCAGCACCCAGGCCGGGAGCCGGTCCGCGGGGCAGGCCGCGGGACGAAGGGCCGCTTGCCGACGGTCCGTCTGACGGCTCGGTCAGGTTTCCTGTGCCGGGTCACGGCGGGCAGGTCGGGGGACGAAAGGGGCCCTTGCCGACGCTCCGCTCGACGGCCCCCGCCAGGCCCCGAGTGCCGCCGATCCGTTCCCCGCCAGGCCCCGCGCGCCGCCGATCCGCTCGACGGCCCCGGCTAGGCCCCGGCTAGGCCCCGGCTAGGACCCCTGCGCCGCGAGCCGCCGGTCCAGCGTCCGGACCGCGTCCCGGAAGGCGCGCCCCAGTCCCGCGCGTCCGAGCCTCGCGACCACGCGGAACGCCGCCGTGCCGTCCACGGCGAACGTCCAGCGCACATGGGTGCCCGCCCCGGCGGGAGTGAGCCGCCACTCCTCGGCGATGGCACGGGCGCCGGGAGCGTTGGCCACGTCGACGCGGTAGGCGTACATCTCGGGACTCTTGGCCGCGAGGATCGTCTCCTGGAAGCGCCCGCCGCCCTTGAGGTGGATCTCCCGGGTCGAGCCGTCACCGGTCGAGCGGGCCAGCGTCACCGCGGAGAACCATTCCTCCCAGCCCGGTACGTCCTCGGCGAGCGCCCGGTGGACCGCCTCAGGCGAAGCCGACATCTGCTGCACGAACACCAGCCGTACGGGCGCGGTCGCGATGAAGTCGAGCCCCACCTCGCGCAGTTGGTGAGCCATGGGCAACCCCCCAGGTGTGAACGGGAAGGGTCACCCTAGCTGGCGCTCAGTCAGATGTCTGTACCGTCAACGGACTCGCCCGCCACGACCAGCCGCCGCAGATGCTCCGAGACCTCCGCGCGCGCCGACGCCGGCAACCCCGCGTCCGTCACCAGCGTGTCGACCTGCTCCAGCGAGGCGAACGAACTCAGGCCCACCGTGCCCCACTTGGTGTGGTCGGCGACCACCACGACCCGCCGGGCCGACTGCACGAGACGCCGGTTGGTCTCGGCCTCCGCGAGGTTCGGCGTCGACAGGCCGGCCTCGACCGATATGCCGTGCACCCCGAGGAAGAGCACGTCGAAGTGGAGCGCTCCGATCGCCTGGTCGGCCACCGGCCCCACCAGCGAGTCGGACGGGGTGCGCACACCGCCGGTCAGCACGACGGTCGCCGCACCCTGACGGGGGCCCGTGGAGCGCTGCGCCGCGTGGAACACGTCGGCCACCCGCACCGAGTTGGTGACGACGGTCAGATCCGGCACGTCGAGCAGATGGTGTGCCAGCGCGTACGTCGTCGTACCGCCCGACAGCGCGATCGCGGTGCCCGGGGCGACCAGCGCCGCCGCCGACCGCGCGATGTCCTCCTTGGCGGTGAGCTCCAGACCCGACTTCGCCTCGAAACCCGGCTCGTGGGTGCTCGCCTCGACCACCGGGACCGCGCCGCCGTGCACCTTCTCCAGCACACCCTGACGGGCCAGCGCGTCCAGATCGCGCCGCACGGTCATGTCCGACACGCCGAGCTTGCGGGTCAGCTCGTTGACGCGCACCCCGCCTCGGCGCCGGACCTCGTCCAGGATCAGGGCACGCCGCTGCTCCGCGAGGAGGTTCTGATTCTCACTCACGTACGCTCCGGTCCTTTCGCCTGGGGCCGTCCGACCCGCCCTGCGCACCCTCTCCCACAAGCACATTTTGCCCGTCCCTGGTGCGCGGGACGTCCCATACTCGCACGGCCCCCCACCGGGAGCGCCACCGACCGCCCCGTCGCGCGCATGCCACAGGGGTGACTGTCGTGCCCGGGGTGGTCACCCGGATCGGGGAGATTCGGTGACAAGTGGTGTGCGCGACGCGCCGAGCGGAGATCCTTGTGCCCGCACGGACAGATGCCGACGGCGCGTCACGGGGGAAGTGCGAAACAGTGGAACGTGTCCCGATCATGGGGACGGACGGCTCCGCCGCCCGGCCCGAAGAACCCGGCACCGCCCTGGAACTCCTGGTCCACGGAGTGGGCGGCACCACGCCGGAGAAGATGCTCGACGATCCGCGCACGGTGCGGATCACCGGTGACGACATCGCGGCCGTCTTCCGGCGCGCCGAGGACGTCGACGCCGAGAAGAGACCGCGCGACGGCCGTACCGGCCCGGTGCCCGAGGCGTACGTCTGGTGCAACCTCACCTCCGGCAACGGCACCCGCGCCCTGTGGCTGCTGTTACTGCCGTTCATGGTGGTCAACCTCGCCCACTGGATGCGCCCCACGGCCCGCGGCCGCAGACGGACCGTGCGCCTCTACGGCCTCCTGGTACGACTCGCCGGTCTGACGCTGACCGTTCTGCTGGTCGCGGCCGCCTGTGAGGTCGCCCTGGACCTCGCGGCCTGGCAGTGCGCGGGCACCCGCGCGTGCGCCGAGTCGCACTCCTGGCTGGGCTTCCTGTCGCCCGACGTGTCGGACGCCGGCTGGTGGAGCAGGCCCGGACGCCGCCTCGCCCTCGCCGCCCTGGTCCCGGCCGCGCTCACCGGCCTGCTCTGGTACCTGTCCCACCGCACCTGGAGCGCCTACGAGTCCCAGCAGCCCATGTCCCGCGAAGGCGAGCCGGAGGAGGACAACGGCCGCACCGCGCTCGGCCGGCCCGGGTTCTGGTACGGCCGCCGCCTGGTCGCCCGCCTGCGGGCCGCGCACACCGCCGCGGGCCTGCTCACGATCGCCGCGGCGGTCGGCTCGACGGCGGCCCGCTTCGACCGGGAACCGGGCGGCCCGGCACTCCTCGACACCCTCGGCCGGCTCCTGCAGGCCGGTCTTGTCGCCGCCGGCGTAGCCGTCGTCTGGGTGGTGTGCCGCCGCGGCCGCAGCGAGAAGTACCTCGACCGGCAGCTCGACGAGCATCTCGTACGGCGCCTGCCGCTCGCCGCGCTCGCCCTGCTCGCCCTCGCCGCGGTGTACGCCGGGTGGGAGCGGCCGGGGTGGCAGTCGTACGGCCGGCTGTCGGGGGACGCCACCTTCGGCGGCATCGCCTTCGTGCAGGGCCTGCTGGTCGTCGCCCTGGCCGTCGTCGCCCACCTGCTGTACCGCACCCATCCCGACCCGCGCGCGGCGATGCGTGGCCTGGCCGGACCCGCCGTGGCGACGCTGGCCTGCGCCCTGGGCGGCGTGATGTCCGGCGGCGTCTCGCAGCGCGTGGCGGACTGGCTGGACGGCACCGGCGCCACGATCCTCGGCCCGCCCGTCCTGCTGACCTGGCAGGCGTCCGTGATCCCGCTGGTCCTTCTCGTGCTGCTGGGGCACTGCGCCTGGCTCGGCCGGCGCACCTGGCGCTCGGGCCGGGCCCAACTGGGCGCGGTCGAGAGCGAATACCCCGCGGAGCCCAAGGACGCGGCACGCACCCGCCGCATCGCCCGCACCCGCGCGATGGCGGCACTGACGGACCGGGGACCCCGCCTGCTCGGAGTGACGTCGGCCAGCACCCTGCTGCTCGGCGCCGGAGCCCTCGTCGGCGCCCTGACATCCCGCGAGACACCGGCAAAGGCCACCGAGGGGACGTACGCCTTCGTCCAGAGCGCCGCCGAGACCGCGCAGGCGCTGGGCTCCTGGCTGATCGGCCTCGGTTTCATCCTGTTCGTCACGTGGGGCCGCCGCGCCTACAAGGACCCCTCGGCGCGCCGGACCATCGGCATCCTCTGGGACGTGGGCACCTTCTGGCCGCGCGCCGCCCACCCCTTCGCGCCGCCCTGCTACGCCGAGCGCGCGGTACCGGACCTGACCTGGCGGATCGCGACCTGGATCCGGGCCACCCGCGGCCGACTGGTCATCTCCGGCCACTCCCAGGGCAGCGTGCTCGCGGCCGCCGCGGCCTGGCAGCTGGAACCGTCGGTCCGGGGGCGGGTCGCCCTGCTGACCTACGGCTCCCCGCTGGAGCGCCTCTACGGCCGCTGGTTCCCGGCCCACTTCGGCCCGGGCGCGCTCACCGCCCTGCACCACGACGTGGACTGCTGGCGCAACCTCTACCGGCTGACCGACCCCATCGGCGGCCCGGTCCTGCTGCCCGGCGACTGCGGCCCCGAGGTGGACCGGGAGCCCCTGAAGGACCCGCTCACCTACGGCCGCACCGATCTGCATCCACTGCCCACGCAGATCCTCGGCCACTCCGACTACCAGGCCGACCCGGTGTTCGCCGAGGAGCGGGCGAGACTGCTGGGCCGGCTCCAGCCGGACGTGCCTGGCCCGCGCTCTCAGGACGACTCGGGCAGGTCCTCGGCGTAGAGCAGGGTCAGATCGTCCGTGGTCGGGTCGTCCACCTGGGCGACCCGGCTCGCGTGCCGCTCCACCATCGCCTCGAAGGTCTGGCGCGCGGTACGGCCGTTGCCGAAGGCGGGGCCCTTGGGCAGCACCGTGAAGTACTTCAGCAGAGCCTGCGCGGCGCCCGGCGCCAGCCGGTACTCGTGCTCCTCGGCCTGCTGCTCCACGATGCTGAGGAGTTCCTGGGGGTCGTAGTCGCTGAAGGTGATGGTCCGTGAGAAGCGGGACGCCACACCCGGGTTGACCGACAGGAACCGCTCCATCTCGGCGGTGTAGCCCGCGACGATCACCACGACCGCGTCCCGGTGGTCCTCCATCAGCTTCACCAGCGTGTCGATGGCCTCCTTGCCGAAGTCCCGGCCCGAGTCCTCCGGCGACAGTGCGTACGCCTCGTCGATGAACAGCACTCCGCCGCGCGCCTTGTCGAAGGCCTCCTGGGTGCGGATCGCGGTGGAACCGATGTGCTCGCCGACCAGGTCGACCCGGGACACCTCGACGAGGTGCCCCTTCTCCAGGACACCGAGAGAGGCGAGGATCTCGCCGTAGAGCCGGGCGACCGTCGTCTTGCCGGTGCCGGGGGAGCCGGTGAAGACCAGGTGGCGCTTGACGGAGGCCGCCTTGAGGCCCGCCTCCCGGCGTCGCCGGCCCACCTCGATCATGTCGGTGAGCGCCCGCACCTCACGCTTGACGCTGTCCAGGCCCACCAGGGCGTCCAGTTCACCGAGGACGTCCTTCGAGGTGCGCAACGGCTTGTCCGGCTCGGCGGGGGCGACCGACGGCTCCTGCTCGGTGACGCGCTGCCCGGGAATCGTCCCCAGCGGACCGGGGGAGCCGGACTCCGTCTGCACGGCCGGCTCCCGGGCCGCGGGCGGGGTCAGACCACCGCTCTCGTCGCTCGTGCAGTCCTCGACGACGGGGCCCGCTCCGGCGGCCGCGTCCGGGGCGTCCGCGAACTCGTAACCCCCGCGCGCGCAGCGCTCGGTCCGGCACTTCCTGAGCGTCGAACGGCTTCCGTCTATGACGTGGAAGCCGTACCCGCCGCTGCCCGTCACCCGGCAGTTCAGGAAGCTGCCGCGGCCGCCCGCAGACACATAGAAGCCCGCCTCCGCGGGGGAGTCGACCGTGCAGCGCTCGATCGTCGGGTCGGCGCCCTTGGTGACGATCACGCCGGTCTGGGTGCCGTCCACGGTGCAGTTGTTGAGGGTGCCGCCGCTGCCGTGGTCACGGAACCAGGCGCCGGTCGCCGCGTCCCGGATCCGGCAGTCGTCGAGCTGCGCGGTGGCGCCGTCGCTCACCGACACGGCGGTGTTGCGGACCTGGGAGATGTCGCTGTCGACGACGTCCGCGCGGGAGCCGCGGTCCAGGACGAACAGGGCGTCCGGCACGTCGTGCACCCGGCAGGAGTCCAGTACGGCGGTGGCGCCGTCGCTGACCCAGACGGCCGGGTAGTCGCCCGTGCTGTCGAAGATCTCGCACTGGTTGGCGTCCACGCGCGTGCCCGGATCCCACACCGACAGGCCGTTGCGCCCGAACTGACGGACCGTGGTGCGGGTCAGGGTGAGCACCGAGCGGGAGCGCAGGTCGACCGCGTTCTCCGGGATGTCGTGGATGCGGCAGTCGGCCAGGGTCAGCACCGCGTCGGTGTCGAGGGTGACGCCGTCGCCGGTGGTGCGGTGCACATCGCAGTCGGTGAGGTGCGCGGTGGCCCGGCCGGTGACCTGGACTCCGCTGCCGCGGACCTCGTAGACCTCGCAACCCACCGCCTCCAGCGCGGAGTTCTCGCCGGTCGCCGCCAGGCCCGCGCCCGAGGTGTGGTGGATCCGGCAGCGCTCCAGACGAGGGTGCGCACCGCCGCGCACCGCGATGCCCGACTGGCCGGCCGCCACGATCTCGCACTCCTCGAACACCCCGCCCGCGCCGTCCAGTACGGCGATGCCGATACCGGCCGGGTTGTCGACGGTGCAGCGCCGCACGGTCGGGCGTGCGCCGCCGCGCACCTCTATGCCGGCGGCGGACCGGGTGACGACCCGGATATCGGCGAGCTCAGGTGTGCCCTCCTCGACGAGCAGGGCGGGCGCGGCCGCGTCCTGGCCCTCCACGTGCAGGTCCTGCACCACGGCCGAGGCCCGCACGGTCAACGGCACCCCGTCCAAGGGCGCGATCCGCACGGAACCGGGCGATCCCTCGGGGCCGCGCAGGGTCACCGCCCGCTGCACGACGAGGTTCTCCCGGTAGGTGCCGGGCGCGACCGTGAGGACGTCGCCGTCCGCCGCGGCCTCCAGGGCGGCGGCGAGCGACGCGTACTCACCCGTGCGGCGCCGCCACCGCGATGTACCGGTGTGCGTCACCTGGACCGTGCCCTGTGCCATGGTTTTGCTGTGCCCCCACCTCGTCGTACGCGGGTTCGTGCTGCCGAGGAACCTCGGCCGGTCCACCGTAGCGTGCGCGCGGGTGGTGGGTTGACCAGAGCCGTGAGGCCGTCAGCTGCCGGCGCCGGTCCGGCCCCAGTCCGGGCCCGCGCGGTCCCAGGCCCGGTCCCAACGGGCGTACCTGCGACGGACCATGCGCCAGACGGCGAGCCGTCTGCCGCCCTCGATCAGGCCCGCGGTCAGCAGGGCCGCGCCCATGCCCGCCAGGACGGCATGGGTGGTGGCGGTGGCGGAGTCCAGCGGCCGGGCCGCTGTGCGGCCGTGGAGGTCGGTCCACATGCCGAAGTGGTCGCCGCGGTGCGGGTTCTGGAGGCCGGCCATCACCGTGCCCCGGTGGGTCGTGCCGTCGGGCGCGGTCCAGCCGGCCGTCACCCGGGTGCGCAGATCCCGCCCCGAGGCGGCCTCCGGGTCGGCGTCCAGCGGCGAGCGGTCCAGTGTGCGGATCACGGTCGCCGTCACCAGCCGACGGGATTCGTGCTGCTCACGGACCGCCCCCTGCAACGTGTCCTGGGCCGCATGCCCGGTGACCGAGCCGATCACCGGTCCGACGACCAGGATCAACAGCAGGGCCAGGAGGCCGACCCAGGCCTCGGCCAGGTCGGTCCCACGGCACAGCGGGTTGCGCCGCCAACGCCAGAGTCCGCTGATCGCTCGCACCGTCCGCACCCCCTTCCCGCTCCGTGATAACCCCGGACGGAGTCGTTCACGCGCGGGACCGGCCGAAGAGAGAGCGAAATCACCTGCGGCCGGGTCCTCTCATGAACTCCTCATGAAAGCCCCAACGCGCAAGCACCGGGGCGGGGTTCCCGTCGGAAGGGTTCGGGTGGATCTTTGGCGGAACTCTGTCCGTCGCGACCGCGTCGGCCCTCTGCTCGCTGCCTATTCGAGAATCGTGACCGGGTCACAGACCCGGATCGTGCCACGGGAGCGGGGCACCAGATTCTGTCCGAAGACGAGCTTGCCGCCGAAGCGGCGGTGTCGGCCCAGGCTGTGCAGGGGCTCCTTGCCGCGGACGGCCCGGTCCTGGTCGGTCGTGGTCACCACGCACCGCCCGCACATCTTGGCCACCCGGAAGGTGACCTCCCCGATGGCGACGAGCGACCAGTCGTCCTCGGCCCAGGCGTCGCTGCCGCCCACGACCACGTTCGGCCGGAAACGGTTCATGGGCAAAGGGCCCTCGGCCGCGTGCGGGCCTTCGGAGACCAGGGAGTTGAGGGCGTCGAGGGAGGCCGCGGCGGTGAGCAGCAGCGGGTATCCGTCGGCGAAGGTGACGGTCTCGCCCGGCAGCGCGTACTCGGGTTCGACCGGGCGGCGGGTGGCGGGGTCGTCCATGTGCACCAGGCGAGTTCGAGCGCCGAGGTACTCGCTGCACCACGCGTGCGCGGCCGCGTCGGCGGCGGGCACCCCCTCGACCTTGTCCCCGAAGAGGTCCAGCGTGACGGTCTCGCCCGGCTCCGGGACCGGCACCGTCAGCGGATCCATGCCGGGCCCCGACAGAACGACGCCGCCGCCGGGCATCAGCTCGGCGGCGGCCAGCGCGAGGCGCGGCTGCTGTCGTTGGGTGACGACCTTTCCCCCGTCGTCGACCAGCGCCCAGCGCCGGTCTCCGGCCAGCCCCCAGGGCTCCACCTCGGCCTCCCGGAGTGCCAGACTCCGGAACGCCTTGACCGGATGGATGTGAATCGACAGCAACTGCGCATTCCCCATGAGGCCATCGTGCCAGGTGGCACCGACAGCCCGGGAGGGGAATCAGTAACCGCGGTACTGCTGGTTGTTGTACGGGTCCTGGTAGGGAGCCGCAGGAGCGGGCCGGGGAGCCGCGGGGCGCATCGCCTCGTAGCCCGTGCCCATGCCGGGGCCGGCCGGACGCGGCTGCTGCTGCGGACCGGGATAACCGCGGGGCGCTGCGGCCTGTTGCGGGATGTACGCCCCGGGCGCCTGCTGCAGCGGCGAGGGCTGCTGCATCTGCGGGTAGCCGTAGGAGGACTGGGAGGGGCCCGCGGGAAGAGCGGGCAGTGCGGACGGCAGCGCCGGCAGGTGACTGGCCGGGACGTCGTACGCGGCCGGGACCCGGATCGGGGCGATCTGCGGGGTTCCCCGCTCGGCCACGAGTGAGTCGTAGATCGGAGTGTCCGGGAAGGAGGCGGAGTAGTAGCCGCCGCCATAAGTGGAGCGGGGGGAGGTCATGGCACATAAGTTAAGCCCACGATGTGCTGGTTGGGGAGACCGATAAGAGGGTTGTTTTCCGTGTCGGCAGTGACGTGGGATCCCCAATGCGAGCGAACTCGGCAAAAAGGGACGCCAATCCAGGTCCCATCCGTGTAAAGGCCGAGTTCCGAAGGGGTTACCGGCGGTTGGCCGGTGATCTTCCTGCGCACGGATGGGAGTTCGCTGTCCCGGGGGAATAGGTTGAGCGGGTAGAACTCCAAGGACCGCCGGGGCGCGTCCTGGCCTGCCGACACCTGATGGGGGCGGACATGTCAATGCCGAAAGGCTCGAACGTTCCGGTGCCCACTACGGCACTGCGCGTGGAACTGAGCTGGCGCTCCGGCCCGGGAGTCCCGGTCGCGGATGCCTCGGCCCTGCTGCTCGTCGGCGGAAAGGTCCGTTCCGACGCCGACTTCGTCTTCTACAACCAGCCGCAGCACCCCTCCGGAGCGGTCCGCCACGAGGGCAAACGGACCGACGGCGGCCGGGTGACCGACACGCTGCTCGTCGATCTCGCGCGCGTGGAGCCGTCGGTGGAGACCGTCGTACTCGCCGCTTCCGCGGACGGCGGGACCTTCGCCCGAATCCCGGATCTTTACATCGAAGTGCGGGATGCGGCGCAGGGAACCGTGGCGGCGCGGTTCGACAGCACGGGTGCCACCGTAGAAACCGCTTTCGTACTCGGGGAGTTCTATCGCCGGCAGGGCGCTTGGAAATTCCGCGCCGTCGGCCAGGGCTACGACAGCGGACTGGAAGGTCTGGCAACGGACTTCGGCATCACCGTGGACGAACCCCAACAGGTGGCACCGGTGGCACCACCACCCACCCCCTCTTCCCAGCCCGTCCCACTTTCCAAGGTCACGCTGACCAAGTCCGCTCCCTCCGTCTCCCTCGCCAAACAGGGCGGCACCTCGGGCGCGATGCGCGTGAACCTCAACTGGCAAGTGCGTAAACAGTTCTCGGGCTGGGGCAGCAAGCGCGGCCGCGCGGTGGCCATGCACGCCGACCTCGACCTCGACCTGTGCGCCCTGTACGAGCTCGCCGACGGCCGCAAGGGGGTCGTACAGGCCCTGGGCAACGCCTATGGAGCCCTGCACCAGCCGCCGTACATCCACCTCGACGGCGACGACCGCACCGGTGCCGTCACGAGCGGCGAGAACCTCACCGTGAACATCGACCACAAGCGCGACTTCCGGCGCATCCTGGTCTTCGTGACCATCTACGAGGGCGCGCGTTCCTTCGCCGACCTGCACGCCACGGTCACCCTCCAGCCCCAGCACGGCGCCACGATCGACTTCTCCCTCGACGAGTGCACGGTGCCCTCGACGGTGTGCGCGCTGGCCCTGATCACCAACACCGGAGACGACCTGGTCGTGCAGCGCGAGGCCCGCTATCTGGTGCCCGAACGCGGGGTGAGCCCGCAGCGGACGGTGGACCAGGTCTACGGCTGGGGCATGAACTGGACACCGGGCCGCAAGTGAGGGCTCACCTCTCCTCGGTGACGACGGCGTCCGGGCGCGCGTAGGTGCGGCCCTTCCAGGCCGCGCCGCGCCCCCGGTAGTGCTGCACCGCCGAGTCGACCGTCATCAGGAGATAGAGGAGCGCGGTGAACGGCAGCAGGGGAGCGAGCCACAGCGGCTGCCGGTAGTAGCGGAGCATGGGGACGTACGTGCCCGTCATGACCAGCCACGTGAGAGCACCGGGAACGAGAGTCGTCGTACTCCCCGTCGCCAGGCCCGTGACGACGGCGACCGGCGGCACCAGGTAGACCAGCGCCAGCCCGGCGACCGTTCCGAACAGCACCAGTGGGTTGTGGCGGAGCTGGGCGTACGCGCTGCGCGACACCATCCGCCACAGGTCGTGCAGCCGGGGATAGGGACGCACGCTGTCCGCCCGCTCGGCCAGGCCCAGCCAGATGTGCCCGCCTCCGCCCTTTACGGCCCGCGCGAGGGCCACGTCGTCGATGACGGCGTGCCGGATGGCGTCCGGGATCCGCGCCCGCTCGGCGGTCTCGGCCCGCAGCAGGACACAGCCGCCCGCCGCGGCCGCCGTCCGCGCACCGCGCTTGCCGATCCGCCGGAACGGATACAGCTGCGCGAAGAAGTAGACGAACGCCGGCACCACGAGCCGCTCCCACAGACTCTCCACCCGCAGCCGGGCCATCTGGGAGACGACGTCGAAGTCCCCGGCGTGCGCGGCGGCGACCAGCGTCCGCAGGCTGTCCGGCTCGTGGGCGATGTCGGCGTCCGTCAGCAGCAGGTACTCGGGGCCACGCGCGCGTGCCAGGCCGATGCCATGGCGTACGGCCCACAGCTTGCCGGTCCATCCCGTCGGCGGCTCACCCGGTGACGACACGGTCAGCGGCAGTCCGCCGTGCCGGCGCGCCAGTTCGCGTGCCAGGTCCCCGGTGCCGTCCGTGCTGCCGTCGTCGACGAAAAAGACCTCCGCCCGCCCCGGATAGTCCTGGGCCAGGAGAGAGGGAAGGCTCGCGGGCAGCACCTCGGCCTCGTCGCGAGCCGGCACCACCACAGCAACGAAGGGCCAGACTCGCGGATCCCGCTCCGGCGGGAGTCTCACATCCGTGCGCCAGAAGAAACCCTGGCAGAGCAGCAGCCACAGCCAGGCTGCGAGGGATACGGCGGCGGTCCACGCGATGGCGCTCACGCGCGCAGTCTGCCCCACGCAACCGGCCCCCAAGGGCTCATCGTCTATCGTGGCCGGGTGAAGATCGCGCTCTTGGACTCCGGAATCGGTCTGCTGGCGGCCACCGCCGCGGTACGGCGACTGCGCCCCGACGCCGATCTCGTGCTCTCCCTCGACCCCGACGGCATGCCCTGGGGACCCAGGACGCCGGACGACATCGTCGGGCGCGCTCTCACCCTCGCCGAGGCCGCCGCCGCCCATGGCCCCGAGGCCCTGATCATCGGCTGCAACACCGCCACCGTGCACGCCCTGACCGCCCTGCGCGCCCGCCTCGAACCGGATCTGCCGGTCATCGGCACCGTCCCCGCGATCAAGCCCGCGGCGTCCGGCGGCGGCCCCTTCGCCATCTGGGCGACCCCCGCCACCACCGGCAGCCCTTACCAGCGCGGCCTCATCGAGGAGTTCGCCGACGGTGTGCCGGCCACCGAGGTGCCCTGCCACGGCCTCGCCGAGGCGGTGGAGCACGCCGACGAGGCCGCCATCGACGCCGCCGTCGCCGCGGCCGCCGCCCTGACCCCCGAGGACGTGACGACCGTCGTCCTGGGCTGCACCCACTACGAACTGGTCGCCGAGCGCATCCGTGCCGCCGTGCAGCGCCCCGGCCGCCCGCCGCTCGTCCTGCACGGATCCGCCGGAGCGGTCGCCGCCCAGGCGCTGCGCCGGATCGGCGCGCAGCCCGCGCCCGAGGCCGCCGCCACCGGCACCCTCACGGTGCTGCTGAGCGGACGCGAGGGCGCCGCCCTGCCCGCGCCCGCACTGGCCTATGCCGAGGGCCGGCTCATGCGGACGGCCACACCCGCCCGCTGACCGTCGCGGGCGGCCGGAAACCCCCGCCCGGAGCAGTCACTCTGCGCGACGAGGTACCCGCGTGGCGAAACCTGGGTAATCTCGTAGGCATGAGGGACCATCCCCACGGCGAGCAGACCTCGCACCACGCCGACGTCTGGACCGGCCGCGCCTCCAACCGGATCCAGTGGCTGCTGGCGCTCGGTGGCGCCGCGATCGTGGCGCTCGGCATCGAGCTCGCCGTCGACTCGGCCTGGACCTCCGGTGCGGCCCCACTCGTCATGTCCGTGGTCGGCTGCATCGCGGCCGGACTGCTGGTCCTCTTCCTCACGCTCGCCTTCGTCCACGTCGCCCTCAGGGTCGACATGGACTCCCTGGAGGTGCGCTGCGGCCACATCGGCGTGCCGCGCCGCCGGATCCCGCTGGCCCATGTCGCGGGGGCCGAGTTCGTCCCGCACGTCACGCCGCGGCACTGGGGCGGCTGGGGCTACCGCTGGCGCCCCGAGAAGGGCACCGCCGTCGTCGTGCGCCGAGGCGAGGGTCTGGTCCTCCAACTGTGGGACGGCCACACGTTCACGGTCACCGTGGACGACGCCGAGGCCGCCGTACGCATCATCCGCGACCGGCTGCGGCCCACGGCAACGGGTCCGCGACGCTGAGAGCGGGCCGATCGGTCACTTGGGCGCCGGTTCGTCGGCGAGCGGGTGGGCCGTGGTCAGGCCTGCCAGGAGCCCGACGCCCACCGACACCATCGTGAAGCTCAGCGCGTTGCCCACCGCGGCGATCGCCGCCAACGCGGTCAGGGCCGCGCCCGCGGTGAGGACGACCGGAGTGGGGCGAGGAGAGCGCCACAGCGCGTACAGCAGCCAGCAGAAGGCCGCCGCCAGCAGCAGCACCCCGATCACCCCCTGCTCGGCGGCCATCTGAAGTGGTGCGGAGTGCGGTTTGCCGTCGGGCAGCAGGGACTGGGCGGCCGTCGTACTGAGCTCGCCGAAGCGGCCCGGACCCACACCGAGGGCGGTGTCCTCGCGGGCCAGGTGGAGGGCGTCGTGCCACAGGTCGATCCGGTGCGGGGTGAGCCGGCCGCGCAGTGACGCGGCGAGCCCGTCCGGTACCGCGTTCCCGGCCACCGCCCAGGTCAGGCCGGTCACCGCGGTCGCGGCGAGGGCGAGACCGGCGATGCCCGGGCCGCGGTGGCGCATCCCGCCCGCGGCGAGCGAGCACAGCAGCACCGCGGTACAGGTGACCAGCCCGGACACCGAACCCAGGGCGGCCGAGGCCACCGCGATGCCGACCGCCAGCAGCCGCAGCAGGAACCGCAGGGCAGGAGAGGCGGTGGTCCAGGCGGCGCAGCACGCGGCACCGGTGGCGAGCGTCAGCAGGGCGGCCGTGGCACCCGCGTGACCCAGTGGGCCGACGATCTCCGGTCCGGGCGCGAGACGGGGGAGCCCCACTGCCAGGCCCACTCCTGTCAGAGCGGCGGCACAAGGCGCGGCCACCGGCAGCAGTGCCCCCGAGATCCGGCCCGCGGCATAACCGGCGGCGACGGCCAGCAGGGCGAGCAGCACCCCCTCGGGGCGCCCGTCGTGCGCGGCCGCCGTGACCAGCGACCAGGCGGCACAGGCGCCGAGCACCAGTACGCCCACCACATCAGAAACGTTTCGTCTGTCGCCGTCCTCCTCGGAACCGGCCACAGACATCATCCCCGTGGAACCCACCCCGCCCCCCGAAACCCCGGTCCCCCGACCTGTGGTCCCCGGGCGCCCGGACGCTACCGGCCCGTACGGCAGGGACTCCGGCACACCGTAACCGCTGATGGGCGATTTGTGGACGAGTTGTGCGGGATCTGCGCGGCACACGCGCGTAGGCGACGCCCCGGTCACCAGGGACCGCGCTGTGGACGCCGAGGTCAACCGCCGTACACTCCCGGAGTGACCGTCACCGCAACTTCCGTGGACGAGTCGGACCGGCTGGAACCGCAGTCCGCGCCCGCCCCCCGCTGGGCCGTCCGGCTCCGCCGTCTCGTCCCGGCCGCCGCCGCGGCGCTCTCCGGAGTGCTGCTCTACGTCAGTTTCCCGCCACGCACCCTGTGGTGGCTGGCCCTGCCCGCCTTCGCCGTCTTCGGCTGGGTGCTGCGCGGCCGCGGCTGGAAGGCGGCGTTCGGTCTCGGCTATCTCTTCGGCCTGGGCTTCCTGCTGCCGCTGCTGGTGTGGACCGGCGTCGAGGTCGGCCCCGGGCCCTGGCTCGCGCTGGTGGCGATCGAGGCGATCTTCATCGCACTGGTGGGCGTCGGCATCGCCGCGGTCTCGAAGCTGCCCGGCTCGCCGATGTGGGCGGCCGCCGTGTGGATCGCCGGAGAGGCGGCACGCGCGCGTGCGCCGTTCCAGGGCTTCCCCTGGGGCAAGATCGCGTTCGGCCAGGCCGACGGCGTCTTCCTGCCGCTCGCCGCGGTGGGCGGCACGCCCGTCCTGGGCTTCGCCGTCCTCCTGTGCGGCTTCGGCCTCTACGAGATCGTGCGCCTGCTCGTCGAGCGGCGGGGCTCGGGTGCCGTGCGGCGTCCCGCCGCGGCCGTCGCCCTGCTGAGCGTGGCCGTACCGGTGGTCGGGGCGCTCGCGGCCCGGACGCTGGTGAGCGACAAGGCCGAGGACGGCACCGTGACCGTCGCGGCCATCCAGGGCAACGTGCCGCGCGCGGGGCTGGAGTTCAACGCCCAACGGCGGGCCGTACTCGACTACCACGCGCGCGAGACCGAGCGGCTGGCCGCCGAGGTGAAGGCCGGCAGGATCGAGAAGCCCGACATCGTGCTGTGGCCGGAGAACTCCTCCGACGTCGACCCCTTCGCGGACGCCGACGCGGCCGCGGTCATCGAGCAGGCGGCCAAGGCCATCGACGCGCCGATCTCCGTCGGCGGCGTCGTCGAGCGGGGCGGCAAGCTGTACAACGAGCAGATCCTGTGGGACCCGGTCAAGGGCCCCACCGACACCTACGACAAGCGGCAGATCCAGCCCTTCGGCGAGTACCTCCCGCTGCGCTCCCTCGTCGGCGCGATCAACAAGAACTGGACCTCCATGGTCCGCCAGGACTTCAGTCGCGGCACCAAGCCGGGCGTCTTCCAGATGGCCGACGCCAAGGTCGGCCTGGTCACCTGCTACGAGGCGGCGTTCGACTGGGCCGTGCGCTCCGAGGTGACCGACGGCGCGCAGCTGATCTCCGTGCCGAGCAACAACGCGACCTTCGACCGCAGCGAGATGACCTACCAGCAGCTCGCGATGTCCCGGGTGCGCGCCGTGGAGCACAGCCGCACCGTCACCGTGCCGGTGACCAGCGGCGTCAGCGCGATCATCATGCCGGACGGGAGGATCACCCAGAAGACCGGCATGTTCGTGGCCGCCTCGCTGGTGCAGAAGGTGCCGCTCAGGTCGTCGGAGACCCCGGCCACCCGGCTCGGCATCCTGCCCGAGATGGCCCTGGTGCTGGTCGCCGCGGGCGGGCTCGGCTGGGCGATCGGCTCGGGGCTGCGCGGGCGTCGCGCCCAGGACGTGTGACCGTACGCCGGTCCTGCGCCCGTCCGGAAGATCACCAGGGTGTCACCGAGGGCGGTTAGGGTCGGTTCATGGCTACCCCTGATTTCATTCGCACCCTTCGGAAGTCCATCGGGCACGACCTCCTCTGGCTGCCCGGCGTCAGCGCCGTCGTCCTCGACGACCAGGGCAGAGTGCTGCTCAACCGCCGCTCGGACACCCGCAAGTGGGCGCTGATCGGCGGTATCCCGGAGCCGGGGGAGCAGCCCGCTGACTGTGCCGTGCGGGAGGTAGAGGAGGAGACGGGTGTCCACTGCGTCGTGGAGCGGGTGATCGTCGTCCAGGCGCTCAAGCCCGTGACGTACGACAACGGCGACACCTGCCAGTACATGGACATCTCGTTCCGCTGCCGGGCCGTGGGCGGCGAGGCGCGGGTCAACGACGACGAGTCGCTGGACGTGGGGTGGTTCGCGGTGGACGCCCTCCCGGAACTGAACGAGTTCGGGCTCCAGCGGATCAAGCAGGCGCTGACCGACGCACCCACATGGTTCGACTCTACGAGTTCCAACTGAAGTATGGGGTCTGACCACATGTGGTGAGGCTCGGACGCTGCCTAGGGTCGGAGCATGACCGGCAGCAGCGCCCTCCCGGGCCCCCACGCCCCCACGCTCGACCTCGGCGGTCGCACCGCCCTCGTCACCGGCGCCGCCGGCGGCATCGGCCGCGCCTGTGCGCTGCGGCTGGCAGCCGCCGGCGCCAAGGTGAGAGCGGTCGACCGGGACGCCGCCGGTCTGGAGGCGCTCGCCGAGCGCTCCGTGGGCCTGACGGGCACGGTGGAGCCGCGCGTCCTCGACCTCACCGACCTGGACGCCGCCGAGCACGCCGCCGCGGGAACCGACGTCCTCGTCAACAACGCCGGTCTCCAACTGGTGCGCCCCATCGAGGAGTTCCCGCCTGAGGTGTTCCACACGGTGCTCACCGTGATGCTGGAGGCACCGTTCCGGCTGATCCGCGGCGCCCTGCCGCACATGTACGGCCAGGGGTGGGGGCGGATCGTCAACGTGTCCTCCGTGCACGGACTGCGCGCCTCGGCCTACAAGGCCGCCTATGTGGCCGCCAAACACGGTCTGGAGGGCCTGTCCAAGACGGCCGCCCTCGAGGGTGCCCCCCATGGCGTGACCTCGAACTGCGTGAACCCTGCCTATGTGCGCACCCCACTGGTCGAGCGGCAGATCACCGATCAGGCCCGGGCGCACGGCATCCCCGAGGAGCGCGTGGTGTCCGAGGTGCTGCTCCAGGACAGCGCGCTCAAGCGGCTCATCGAGCCGGAGGAGGTCGCCGAGGCCGTGGCGTACCTGTGCGGCCCGCACGCCTCCTTCGTCACCGGCACGTCGCTCGTCCTCGACGGCGGCTGGACCGCGCACTGAACGGCGAGCACCGTGCCACGCCGGGGGCCTGCAGATCGGGCGGACGCCCGGACCGGAGTTTTCCACAGGCCTGACGGGGCGAGCGTGCGATGAGCAATCCTGAGGGCATGTCCAGCGATCACGTGCAGTCCGCCGAGCGCCCGGTCGGCAGTGCCGAGGCACCCTTCCTCGAACTGCTGGCCAGGGGCGCCTCCGCCGACGCCTACGAACAGCCGGTGCTGATCGCCCGCGCCGAGGGAAGGCCGACCGAGCGGATCGCCGCGCTCGAGGAGGCCAAGGCGGTCGCCCTGCGGGTGCGCTCCGAGCTGGAGGGCAGGCGTCGGCGGGAGGCCGAGCTGTCCGCCCTGTTCGAGACCGCCCACGACCTGGCCGGGCTCCGGGACCTGGACGCGGTGCTGCGGGCCATCGTGCAGCGCGCCCGCTCGCTCCTCGGCACGGACGTGGCCTACCTCAGCCTGAACGACCCGGCGCGGGGCGACACCTACATGCGGGTCACCGAGGGCTCGGTCGCCGCCCGCTTCCAGCAGCTGCGGCTCGGGATGGGCGAGGGACTCGGCGGACTGGTCGCCCAGACCGCCCGCCCGTACGTCACCGACGACTACTTCAAGGACGACCGGTTCCAGCACACCCTCACCATCGACTCGGGCGTACGGGACGAGGGCCTGGTCGCCATCCTCGGCGTGCCGCTGACCCTGGGGCACCACGTCATCGGTGTGCTGTTCGCGGCGGACCGGCGGGCCCGGGTCTTCGAGCGCGAGCAGATCGCGCTCCTCGGATCCTTCGCCGCGCTGGCCGCGGCCGCCATCGACACCGCGAACCTGCTCAGCGAGACCCGCTCGGCCCTCACCGAACTGGAGCGGGCCAACGAGATCATCCGGGACCGCAGCGGTGTCATCGAGCGCGCCTCCGACGTCCACGACCGGCTCGCCGAACTGGTGCTGCGCGGTGGCGGGGTGCACGACGTGGCGGCGGCCGTCTCCGAAATCCTCGACGGCACGGTCGAGTTCGCGGAGCTCGCACCCACCGAGGCGCTGGAGGCCTCGCGGGCCGAAGGCCACGCCGTACGGCAGGGGGACGACTGGATCGCCGCCGTCGCCGCCGGCGGCGAACTCCTGGGGGCCCTGGTGCTGCGCGGTCACCCGGGGCTCGATCCCGTGGACCAGCGCACCCTGGAGCGCGCCGCGATGGTCACCTCGCTGCTCCTGCTGGCCAGGCGTTCTGCCGCGGAGGCCGAACAGCGGGTGCGCGGCGAGCTGTTGGACGACCTGCTCGACGCCCGGGACCGCGACCCCCGTCTGCTGCGCGAGCGGGCCGCCCGGCTGGACGCGGACCTCGACGCCACCCATGTCGTGCTGGCCGCCCGTCTCGACGGTCCCGCGGCCGACGCCGACCAGGAGGCGGCCGCCCGCAGACGCCTGTGGTCCGCGGCCTCCCACCTCGCCGCCACCCGGCACGGCCTGGCCGCCGCCCGGGACGGCGGCACCGTCCTGCTGCTGCCCCTCACCGCCGGGGACACGGCCACCGGACTGGCCCGCCGCACCGCCGGGCACCTCGGCACAGCAGTCCATGAGGCGGTGACCGTCGGCGCCTCGGCCCCGGTGCGCGACCTCGCCGTCCAGCTGGACGCCGTGGCCGCCGCGTACGAGGAAGGCCGGCGCTGCCTCGACGCGCTGCGCCTCCTGGGCCGCTCGGGAGATGGTGCCGCCGCCGAGGACTTCGGGTTCCTCGGGCTGCTCCTGGCCGGTGACCGGGACATCGCGGGCTTCGTCGACCGGACCATCGGCCAGGTGGTCTCTTACGACGAGCGGCGGGGCACCGATCTGTTGCGCACCCTCGACGCCTACTTCGCGTGCGGGATGAGCCCGGCCCGCACCAAGGACGAGCTGCACGTCCATGTGAACACCGTCGCTCAGCGGCTGGAACGCGTGGGCCGCCTGGTCGGCGAGGACTGGCAGAGCCCCGCCCGCGCGTTGGAGATCCAACTCGCACTGCGGCTGCACCGGTTGTCGGCGCCGACACGGCCCTGACCCCCGCACGCGCGGGCGTACGGGGGCCGGTCGGTCGCGGGCCGGGGCTCAGGCCGTCCGGGCGTCGGCCGCCGGGGACGTGGCCGCCGGCTCCGGCTCGGCGTCCGGCTCGACGTCGGTCAGGTCCCGGTGGCGGGTCTCCTTGGCGACACCGACGGCAATGACCGTCAGCACGGCCGCGGCGATGACGTAGAGGGCGATCGGCGTGGAGCTGCCGTAGTCGGAGAGGAGGGCGGTGGCGATGAGAGGGGCCGGGGCGCCTGCCGCGACGGAGGCGAACTGGGCCCCGATGGAGGCACCGGAGTACCGCATCCGGGTCGCGAACATCTCGGAGAAGAAGGCTGCTTGGGGTGCGTACATGGCGCCGTGCATGATGAGTCCGACGGTCACCGCGAGGATGAGATTGCCGAAGCCGCCGGTGTCGACGAGCGCGAAGAACGGGAACATCCACAGCCCGACGCCGACCGCGCCGAGCAGGTAGACGGGGCGCCGGCCGATGCGGTCCGACAGGGCGCCCCAGGCGGGGATCACCGCGAAGTGCACGGCCGAGGCGATCAGCACCGAGTTGAGCGCGGTCTGCTTGGAGACGCCGGCCGACGTGGTGGCGTAGACAAGGATGAATGCGGTGATGACGTAGTAGCTGATGTTCTCCGCCATGCGGGCGCCCATCGCGATCAACACGTCGCGCCAGTGGTGGCGCAGCACGGAGACCAGCGGCAGTTTCTCGGCCACTTCGTCCCGGGCCGCCTTGCGTGCCTCCGCCTGCGCCAACGCCTGCTTGAACACGGGGGATTCGTCGACGGACAGCCGGATCCACAGACCGACGGCCACCAGGACGCCGGAGAGCAGGAAGGGAATCCGCCAGCCCCAGCTGCCGAACGCGGCGTCCGACAGGAGGGCGGTCAGCAGCGACAGCACACCCGTGGCCAGGAGTTGCCCGGCCGGCGCACCGGTCTGCGGCCACGAGGCCCAGAAGCCGCGCCGCTTGGCGTCCCCGTGCTCGGACACGAGCAGTACGGCTCCGCCCCACTCGCCGCCCAGCGCGAAGCCCTGGACCAGGCGCAGCACGGTCAGCAGCACGGGAGCGGCCGTGCCGACGGTCCCGTGCGTCGGCAGCAGTCCGATCGCGAAGGTCGCCCCGCCCATCAGCAGCAGGCTCAGGACCAGCAGCTTCTTACGTCCGAGCCGGTCACCGTAGTGCCCGAACACCAGGGCGCCGACCGGGCGGGCGGCGAATCCGACGGCGTACGTCAGGAAGGACAGCAACGTCCCGACGAGCGGATCGGAGTCGGGAAAGAACAGCTTGTTGAAGACCAGGGCGGCCGCGGAGCCGTAGAGGAAGAAGTCGTACCACTCGATGGTGGTGCCGATGAGGCTGGCGGCGACGATGCGCTTGAGGTTGCTCGGTGTCGGGGGAGCGGATGCTGCGGAGGCCATGTGCGCCACTTCCTCGTGTGCGGTGGGGACGGGTACGTGTCCGCACACCGTAGGAACGCGCACATCAAGGGCACATGTGGTGGTGCAACATAGTTCCGGGGGTGCCTATGCGTGTGTCCACCATGTCTGCCTCTGGGCAGCCCCGCCGGACAGCTCGTCGCTCGTCGCGCAACGCGGGCCCGTTCCTCCCGGCGATCGGCGATCGGCGCTCGGCGCTCGGGCCGCCTGGGCGACCATGCCCGGGCGGTGTGCGTCGCCTGAGGGGTCGAGCCGGTCGGCTCGACCCCTCAGGCGACGTCGAGTTGCAGCGCACGTCCTCCGGACGCGACGGCGTCAGTGGCGCACCTTCACCTTGCTGAGCGCGGCCACCCCGAGCGCGGCCACGGCGATCTGGATCAGCCACTCGACCCAGTCGACGCCCTTGGTGTCGGCGACGCCGAGGCCTGCCGCGATGCCGGTGCCGATGAAGGCGGCGATGATGCCGATCAGGATTGTCCACAGCATGCCGATGTGCTGACGCCCCGGGATCACGAGCCGGCCGAGGACGCCGATCACGATGCCGATGACAATCGCGCTGATCACGCCTGAGATCTCCATGCGGTGTCACCCCATCTGTAGTTGGTGACGCACGAGTGCCCGCCGAACGGGCGCACACTCCACGGCCTTGGCCACGGCTTTGGTCTTTCATGCAGCAGGGGTCGGGTTCTCGGGCCTCAACCGACCGTGTGTGGACGGACGAAGCATGAGTACTTCGTCGGATCGGCCCAGGTTGCGCCTCGGGACTCCGCGGGCATCGCAGCCGATTCGGTGTCGACGTCTGACCGCCGTCCAAGAAGGTTGTGAGAGCGGTGCATTCGGCCCGGGCCCCAAGGACCGGGCGGATTTCGAGAGGGCGTTGCGTCTCGCCTTCGGCCGGCCCGCCATGCGCTCGGCCTCCGCGGGGACCGCACCGGAAGGGCTGCGGCACCTCTGGAGGTCATGGGCGGTCGGCGCGGAGGAGACAACTGGCGCCGCCGATGACGGGTGCCGGGCCAGGCATGCGCGGTGTCCGGGAGCGGGGTGTCCGAGACAGGCGCGGCGCGCGAGACATCTCCCGTCGCCGACTGCACCGTGTGGCCCGCCGTCGCCCTACTCGCGCCGCTCGTGTCGGCTGCCGCGGCGGCCGTTCTCCAGGTCATCGGGTACGGGCCGCACCTCGCCGCCCCGGCCAGGGAGTTGGGCGCGTCGGTGACCGCGGCGGGTGGACGCTCGCCCTCCTCGCGGTCCTCACCGCGCACTTGGGCCCCTGGCGCTGGGGAGTCGGGCCCTGCGCCGGTCATCCGGGAAGAGCGACGCGGAGCGGGCTCGTGAGCGAGAGCCGGTCGCACGTCCTTCCGAGGCGGGCCGTGCTGCCGTACCTCGCCGCCGACTGCCGCAATCGACGGACCGGCAGGCCGGGGCCCCGGCCGACGACGGCATCCCCCGGCTCCGTATGAACTCGCGGGTCAGTCGCGCGAGTTGCCGAACAGCAGGCGGTAACCGATCAGCAGTACCAGGGAGCCGCCGATCGCCGCGCCCCACGTGTACAGGTCGAAGAAGTGGCTCTCCACCGGGCGGTCGAAGAAGTGCGCGGAGAGCCAGCCGCCGACGAACGCTCCCGCGACCCCGATGAGGGTGGTGCCGATCAGGCCACCCGGGTCGCGGCCGGGCAGCAGGATCTTGGCGATGGCGCCGGCGAGCAGACCCAGAATGATCCAGCCGATGATGCCCACGTGGTGGTCCTCCAGTCGGGACGGGTCGGACGGAGACCGCCGGGCCCGGACACTTTGGTTGCCTGATTGCGCAAGCCTAGAGACTGGTGCCAGGGAGACATGGGATCAGTCGGCCGCCGGTGACAAGTCGTTGATGTTCTTTCACACACTTATTACATTGCGCAACCAAAGAAGTGGAGGCGCTCTCGTGGACCCGCACGCGCCCTCTTACACTGAGACAGCACGCGTGCGTAGACGGTGACCGGGGCGGGACGGGAGGGGACCGTGGCGACACTCGCCGGTGGCTTCGAGGATCCGTCCGTCGAGGTGCTGACCGAGGCGGCCGCCGCCTTCGGACTGCTCGCCTCTTCCGCCCGGCTGCACATCATGTGGGCGCTGTCCCAGGGCGAGAGCGACGTCACCCACCTCGCCGACCGGGTCGGCGGGGCGCTGCCCGCGGTCAGCCAGCACCTGGCGAAGCTGAAACTCGCCGGGCTCGTACGCTCCCGCCGCGAGGGCCGTCGGCAGATCTACTACGTCGACGACCCGGACATCGTGACCGTCGTCCGCGTCATGGTCGGCCAACTGACCGCCCGTACCGGCCCGGCGGCCGCGCACGGCACCGCCTCACGCGGCTCGTGAAACTCCGGCTCGTAGGACTCCAGCTCGTAGAACTCCTGGCAAGAGCTGGTGCGCTTCGGCCTGGTGAGGTCGGTGTCGTGGCCCGAGCCAGGAGGTGGGCGGGGCGCGGTCAGCCGCGTCATCGCACGTGAGAAATCCGGCGACGTCGGCGATCGGCCCCGGGATACTGGTCGCTCATGGATGAGGTCAAGGTCGTCGTCGCCCATTCCGAGCGCGCGACCCTGCGCGTCGGCGATGTGTTCGTGAAGGTGGACGTCGATCAGGCGCGCCTCGATGTCGAGGTCGAGGCGATGTCCCTCGCCCCGGTCCCGACCCCGGAGGTCCTGTGGCGCAAGCCGCCCGTGCTCGCGCTCGCCGCACTCCCAGGGACGACGCTCGGACGCCTCGGCGGGCCGTCGACCGGGTCGCCGACGGCATGGGCCGCGGCCGGCGCCGCCATCCGGGAGTTGCACGACGCGCCGCTGCCGCCCCGCCTCGGCCGGGCAGGCCGGAGCATCATCGCGCTGGTGGCGGAGCTCGACGACGAGTGCGAGAGGCTCGTGACGAACGGTGTCCTGCCCGCGGACCTGGTCACCCGCAACCGGCAGGTCGCCGAGGCCGCGCTTCGGCCGTGGACTCCGGCGTTCACCCACGGCGACCTGCAGATCGCGCACGTCTTCGTCGACGGTGACGAGGTCACGGGCATCATCGACTGGTCCGAGGCGGGCCGGGGTGATGCCCTGTACGACCTGGCCACCTTCACGCTCGGACACGAGGAGCACCTTGACGACGTCATCGCCGGCTACGGCACCGACATCGATCTCGACGTGATCCACGCGTGGTGGTCGTTGCGAAGCCTGCTGGCGGTTCGCTGGCTGGCCGAGCATGGTTTCGACCCGTTCGAGCCGGGTTGCGAGGTCGACGTGCTGAGATCCCGCATGTGAGGTGGTACGGGCCCGGTACTGCTCCGCATGCGTCCTGACGCATCGAGCAGGTCCCCCGGGTCATCGCCGTCATCGCCTGCCCATACTCTCCCCGGAGTGCGTTGCGCAGATCGCCCGGCAGGCGACGACGCGGCCGAGGGTGGTGAACGCGTGGTGGATGTCGTCGCGGATCTGCGAGCGGATGCGCAGGCGGCGGAACCGAAGCAGCTGCGTGACGGACGAGTTGCTGGCCGGCAGCCGCACCCGGGCGCGCGCGGCATGCGCGCCTTCGCGTGCGGCGTACCCCCGGGCAGCCGGGCCCGGTCCTGCCTCGACAAGCTGCGTGCCCACCGGCCGGCCGAAGGCGAGAGGGGCTGTGGGCGAAGGCAGAGGTGTCCGGGAGGTTGCCGCGTTCCTCCATGAGATCTCTCATATGTGAAATGCGACGGGGTCCGTGCTGGTCGGGCCAGGGGTTTGTTAGATTGCGCAACTACGCAACCTAGGCGAAGTTCCTGCTCGCCTGCCTGTACACCGCCGCGCACGCCCGGCCGCCCTCTCCATGGCCCGGCCTGAGGGGCCCGACCGTTTCGTGGGAGTGGTAGATGAGCGACCGGTGGGAGGGCCCGGGCGGTCAGGCCACGCGCAGCCGGACCGGCCGGGTGCCGGGCCAGCGGGAGGGCGAGGCGGGCGGAGTACCTCGGCCCGGCGGCCGGGCCGCGGCCCGGGCGGCGGCCCGCTCGCAAGGAGGCGGGCGGTCACGTCGCCGGGCCCGTCCGGTGCGGCGCGGCAGGCGGGTACTGAAGATCGTCGGGATGTGTCTGGCGCTCCTCGTCCTGGGCACGGCCGGGGTCGGCTGGTGGTTCTACCAGCACCTCAACGGCAACATCAACAGCGTCCCGCTCAACGGCAAGGGCGGTTCGGAGAAGGCCGACGCCTTCGGCCGTACCCCGATCAACATCCTGGTTATGGGCTCGGACGGCCGGACCAGCAAGGCGGACTGCAAGCTGGGCGGCGGCTGCTCGCAGACCGGTGTGCAGAGCGGAAACGGCAACGCGGACGTACAGATGGTGGTGCACATATCCGCGGACCGCTCCAACGCCACCGTCATGAGCATCCCCCGCGACACCATGGTCGACGTCCCCGCCTGCAAGGACAGCGGGAGCGGGCAGTCCACGTCCGGCTACTACGGCCAGATCAACAGCGCGCTGCGGTACGGCCCCGCATGCCAGGTGGCCACCATCCACCAGCTCACCGGCATCCCCATCGACCACTTCGTGAAGCTCGACTTCTCCGGCGTGGTCAAGATGTCCGACGCGGTCGGCGGTGTCTCCGTGTGCGTGAACAACAACGTGTACGACACCTACTCGCACCTGAAACTGTCCAGGGGGGACCACACCCTCAAGGGCGAGGCGGCCCTGGAGTTCGTCCGCTCCCGGCACGGCTTCGGGGACGGCAGCGACCTCGGCCGTACGGTCTCCCAGCACATCTTCCTCAGCGCGATGATCCGGAAGTTCAAGAGCGCGGGCACGCTCACCGACCCGACCGCGGTCTACGACCTCGCCGACGCCGCCACCAAGGCGCTCACCGTGGACGACGGCCTCGGCAGCGTCAAGAAGCTGATCGGGCTCGCGGCCGACGTGAACAAGGTCCCCACCAAGCGGATGACCTTCACCACGATGCAGACCGCCGCCGATCCGAACGACACCAACCGGGTGGTGGTGGGTGCGGGTGCCAAGGCCCTCTTCTCCAGCATCGCCGACGACGAGTCGCTGACCACCGGCTCCGGCAAGAAGTCCTCGGCGGCTGCCTCCGCGACGGCCACGGCCTCGGCGGTACCCGCTTCGGAGATCGCCGTGACCGTCGAGAACGGCACCGAGATCACCGGCCGCGCCTCCGAGGTCGCGAACGCGCTCACCGGCCAGGGCTTCAGTGCCGCCACGACCACCGCCAACGCGCCGAGCCCCGCGACGACCACCACCCTCACCTACGGGACCGGCCAGAAGGCCGAGGCCCAGACGGCCGCCAAGGCGCTCGGACTGCCCACCTCGCACCTCGATGAGGGCACCGGCACCGGTCTGACCCTGGTGATCGGCAGCGACTGGTCGAGCGGCACCACGTTTCCCGGTGGCTCGTCCTCGCCGGCGCCCGCCGACACCAGGGCCGCGGTCTCCAACGCCCACGCGCAGACCGCCGACGAGGCCAAGAAATGCGCCGAGGTCAGCCCCTACAAGACGGTCTCACTCAACGGGGTTCCGATGACACCGGCGCAGGCGTACGCGGCGGCGAGCAACAAGAAGGACTCCGACGAGTGAGGCGGTAGCCGGACCGCTGGTTGTACAGTTGCGCAAGCTGGCAACAATGAGCGTCGAGAAGGGACGTGCGGCATGCTGCGCAACGGACTGGAGCCCTGGCACCTGCTGATCGTGGCGATCATGATCATCCTGCTGTTCGGTTCGAAGAAGCTGCCCGAAGCCGCCCGCGGGCTCGGCAAGTCGATGCGCATCCTCAAGAGCGAGGCCAAGGCCATGAAAGAGGACGGCACCGCGCAGAGCACCGCCACCCCGGCCGAGCCCGTCCCGGCCGAGCCCGTCCCGGCCGAGCCCGTCCCGGCCGAGCCCGCCCGGCCCGCGCCCGCGGAGACCACGGCAGCGCATCGGACGGCCGAGGGCGACCAGGCCCACTGACGCCCGTAGGCCGTTCCGTTTCAGTGAGTTGACGGCGACCACGGCGACCCGCCGCTGAACTCGCCCCCTGCGCTGGGAGACCCCAACAGCGTCGCCGTAAGCTCCCGCCCATGAGTGAGGCAGACGAGGGCCCCGGCAGACGAGTCGTCGACGGGCGCTTCGAGTTGGAGGCCCGCCTCGGCGGCGGGGGGATGGGCACGGTCTGGCGCGCCAGGGACCTGGTGCTGCACAGGATGGTCGCGGTCAAGGAGGTCCGCCCGCCCGACCGGGACCTCGCCGAGTACGACCCCGACGGTGCGCGGATGCTGCGCGAGCGGGTGCTGCGCGAGGCACGGGCCCTGGCCCGGATCGATCATCCGAACGTCGTCACGATCCACCACATAGTCGACGGCGGCGAGGGCACCTACCCGTGGATCGTCATGGAGTTTGTCGGCGGCGGCTCGCTCGCCGACCGGCTCTCCCATGGGCCGATGCCGCCGGCCGAGGCGGCGCGGATCGGCCGGGGCGTGCTGGCCGCGCTGGCCGCCGCGCACGACGCCGGCATCCAGCACCGGGACGTCAAACCCGCCAACGTCCTGCTGAGGTCCGACGGGCGCCCCGTCCTCACCGACTTCGGCATCGCCGCGATCCGCGAGACGACCAGCCTCACCGCGACCGGCTCCATCATCGGCACACCCGACTTCATGGCACCGGAACGGATCTCGGGCCACGAGGGCGGCTCCGCCTCCGACCTGTGGTCGCTCGCGATGATGCTGTACACCGCCCTGGAGGGCCACCATCCGCTGCGCCGCGGCAGCACCCTCGCCACCCTCGCCGCCGTCCTCAACGAGGACGTGCCGCCGCCGGTGCGGGCCGGTGCCCTGAGCGACGTACTCATGAGTGTGCTCGTACGGGATCCGGCGGCGCGGCCGTCGTCCGCCGTGCTGGACCGACGGCTGGCCGGGATCGAGTCGGGGTGGACCGGTCCGGTGACCGCGTGGCACCAGCCCACCTCCTCCCCGCTGAACCCGCCCGCCGCTACGGCCCCTTCGCATCCTGGGCCCTTCGCCCCGCCCACCGCTCCCCTCGCCGGCGCCCCCGCGGGGTTCGGGCCGCCCCCCGGCCCCGGTCAGCCGGTGACCTCGCCTGTCCGGGCGGGCCGTAGGAACCGGCGCGGACCGGGCGTTCTGCTCGGCGTCTCGGGGACCTCGCTCGCGGGCGCGCTGGTCCTGATGTGGTGGCTGCTGCCCTTCGGAGGCGACTCGGGCGGTTCGGGCGGCACGGCGGACACCGGCGCCTCGTCCTCCGCCATCGCGGCACCGGCGCCGACCGGCTCCCCGACAGCAGCCCCGGCGGCTCAGCAGTCGAAGGACACCACGACCACGACCCTGCTCACCCCCGGCGGCATCCGCACCGCCATCAAGGCGTTGAAGCAGGAGAGCGGCCGGGACAGGTTCGGCGACTTCACCGTCTACGACGACTTCGTGTCGGCCGAGATGATGGTCGACGGCAGTGACAGCAAGTACGACACCTACACCTACCGCGCGGGGCGGGGCGTGGAGAAGGGCATCATCAAGGGCACGCTGTCCGGCGGTGACCAGCCCTTCCGCCTTGACGGCTTCGACTGGGACAAGGTGCCCACGCTCCTCGAAGAGGCCCGGAAAAAGCTCAACGTCGACCATCCGCAAACCCGTTACGTGGTGGTGAGAGAGCCCAACGACACCTTCGACACACCCCTCGGCATGGCCGTCTACCTGAGCAACGAGTACAACCAGTCCGGCTATCTGGAGGCGAACACCAAGGGCGAGGTGACCCGCGTGATGCCCGCGGACGACTGAGGGGCCTTTCCGACGCCGACGTGCCGCGACGGCTTTTCTCAGAGGCGGATGACGACGAGAGCGGTGTCGTCGGCGTTGCCGGTGGGTGGGAGGAGCTCCGTCAGGAGTGCGTCGGCCAGCTCGTCGGGCCCGGCGTGGCGGTGGCGGGTGAGCGCGTCGGTGAGGCGGGCCAGGCCGGTGTCGATGTCCTCGGTGCGGCGCTCGATCAGCCCGTCGGTGTAGAGGACCAGCGTGGCGCCCTCGTCGAAGGGCGAGGTGGCCTCGGGACGGGTGGCGTGTTCGGGGCTGGCTCCCAGCGGCGGGTCGGTGGCCCGGTCCAGGAAGGACACCGTGCCGTCGGGGTGCAGCAGGGCGGGTGGGAGGTGGCCCGCGCTGCTGTAGGTGAGCGTGTGGTCGTCCCAGTCGATGAAGGCCGTCGCCGCCGTGGTCGACTCGGCGCCGTCCACGGAGCGGGCGTACAGCCCGAGGGCCTCCAGAGCCCGGGCAGGACCGTCGGCGACGCGGGTGGCGGCGCTCAGCGCGCTGCGCAGCTGGCCCATCACGCAGGCGGCCGCCAGACCGTGACCCACGACGTCACCGACGGCGACGGCGAGGCGGTCGCCCGGCAGGTCGACGAGGTCGTACCAGTCACCGCACACATTGAGGGCGCCGACGGCGGGCCGGTAGCGGACGGCCGCCTGATGGTGGTCCAGGGGTCTGGGGGCGGGCAGCAGGGCCTCCTGAAGGGCCAGGGCGACCTCGCGTTCGCGGGCGTGGGCCTGGCGCAGGCGGTCGTTCACCTCCTGGAGTTCCCGGGCCCGGGTGTACAGCTCGGCCTCCAGGACGCGTGCCCGGCTGTCGCCGCCCGGTCCGCCGCGGGCGCGGATGAGTTCGGTGACCTCCTCCACCCGGTGGACGACCAGTGTCACCTTGCCGTCGGCGCCGAGGACGGGGGCGTTGACGGGGCTCCAGAAGTGCTCCTGCCAGTGGCCGGGCCGCTGGGGGTCCTCGATGTCGTAGCGCACGACCGCCATGGTGTCGCGCTCGCCCGTGGCCACCGCGCGCAGCATCGACTCCCGTGTCTCCCGCATCCCGGCCGCGGCCGCGTCGTGGGGGTTCTCGGGGAAGACGTCGAAGATGTAGCGGCCCAGCAGTTGCTCACGGGCGCGACCGGCCAGGCGTGCGAAGTCGTCGTTGACGTCGACGTACACCAGTTCGGGCGTCAGCAGCGCCACCATGCCGGGCAGGGCCCGGAATACCGCCGCGTAGTCGATCTGCGGTGTCCTCATGTGCAGCCTGCCTCGACACGAGCCATCATGATGTGATTTTCCACGATAGAGGGGAACGGCCCGACCGCTCGACAGCTACGGTCGTCACGCGACAGTGAACGGCTTGCCTCGGATTCGTCGTGGGCGCGGCCCTCCGGCCGATCGCCCGAGTCCCGGAAGGACCACTCGCATGCGTTACGCAGTCCTCGGAACCGGCATCGTCGGCCGGACGATAGCCGACAAGCTCGCCTCCCTCGGCCACGACGTCGTCATCGGTACCCGCGATCCGGGAGCCACCCTCGCACGTACCGATCCCGACGGCATGGGCAATCCGCCGTTCGCCCGCTGGCACGCCGACCACGGCCAGGTGCGCCTGGAGACCTTCGAGGCGGCCGCGGCCTTCGGTGAGACAGTCGTCAACACCACCGCCGGCGAGCAGAGCCTCCATGCCCTCCGGGCGGCGGGCGCACCCAACCTGAGCGGCAAGATCCTCATCGATGTCGCCAACCCGCTGGACCACTCCGCCGGGATGCCGCTGACGCTGGACCCGGTCAACACCGACAGCCTCGGCGAACGCATTCAGCGTGCCTTTCCCGAGGCCAAGGTCGTCAAGACCCTCAACACCATGAACTGCTTCGTCATGGTGGAGCCGGCCCGGGTGGCGGGGGAGCACACGGTGTTCGTCAGCGGCGACGACACCGGCGCGAAGAAGGCCGTCACCGCGCTGCTGGGCTCCTTCGGCTGGCCCGAATCGAACGTCATCGACCTGGGCGACATCACCTCCGCCCGCGGCGTGGAGATGCTCCTGCCGATCTGGCTCCGCCTGTACGGCACGCTCGGCCACGGCGACTTCAACTTCCACGTCCAGGGGGCCCGGCCGGGCGGCTGAGCCGGGGTGCACGCATCCGGCGCGAGTCCTTCAGAAGGGCTCAGCCACACCGCGATCTCGGATCACCGTTTCGTACGGGCAGGAGGAGGGGCCATGAGCGAGCACTCCATCGATCTGCGGGAGGCGGTCCGCCGACGGTACGCGGCGGCAGCCGTCCAGGTCGCCGAGGGCGCCGGTGCCTGCTGCGGGCCCGAGCCGGTCGAGGTCGACGAGAACTTCGGCTCGACCCTGTACGGCGCGGACGAGCGCGACACGCTGCCCGCCGAGGCCGTCGCCGCCTCCCTCGGCTGCGGCAACCCGACCGCCGTGGCCGAACTGCGTGCGGGCGAGCGGGTCCTCGACCTCGGCTCCGGCGGGGGCATCGACGTCCTGCTCTCCGCCCGCCGGGTAGGACCCACGGGCACGGCGTACGGGCTGGACATGACGGAGGAGATGCTCGCCCTCGCGCTGGCCAACGCGGCGAAGGCGGGCGCCACCAACGTGGAGTTCCTCAAGGGCACCATCGAGGCGATCCCCCTGCCCGCGAACACGGTCGACGTCGTCATCTCCAACTGTGTGATCAACCTGTCGGTCGACAAGCCCGCCGTCTTCGCGGAGACCTTCCGTGTCCTCAGGCCCGGCGGCCGCATCGGCGTCTCCGACGTCGTCGCCGACGACGCCCTCACCGCCGAGCAGCGGGCGCGACGCGGGGACCACGTCGGCTGCATCGCCGGCGCCCTGTCCTTCGCCGAGTACCGCGCGGGCCTGGAGGCCGCCGGCTTCACCGGCATCGAGATCGTGCCCACCCACCAGGTCGCCGACGGCATGCACTCCGCCATCGTCCGCGCCGCCAAGCCCGCCGTCGGCCCGGACATCACCGTCGGCGAGGCCAGGGGCGAGCACTGACCACACCTCCGCGCAAGCGGCTCACGGACGGCGGGGCCCCATGTCGCGGGGGCAGACCATGAACGGCGCGGCCGCGCCGCCTCACCGTTCGACGAAGAACGCGAGGTGGTCCGGAGCCGGGCGCAGCAGGCCGTCGCGGACCGCGAGAGCCGTGGCCTCGGCGCGGGAGGCGGCGCCCGTCTTGCGGAGCAGATGCTCTATGTGGCTGTGCACCGTCCGGGGCGAGAGGAACAGGGCCTGCGCGATGGCCTGATTGGTCTGGCCGGTCGCGGCCCGGGTGAGCACCTCCAGTTCACGGGGACTGAGCCCGTACGGCAGTTCGGTGGGCGTCTCGTGCACCAGCACCGCGTCCGCCGGGAGGGCCGCGTCCGGTCGGCGGCGGTGGAGGGTGACCCGGTACCAGACGCCTTCGACCGGCCACAGCAGCCGCAGGCGGTGGCCGCCCGTGCCGGCGAAGGCGAGGAGCAGGTCCTGGAAATCCGCGTCCCCCAGTACCCGGGCGCGCTCGCGACCGGGCAGGTCGAGCGTCGCGTCGGCGGTCACGAGGCCGGCCGCCCCCCGTTCCGGCAGGCCGTGCGCGTCACCGGCGCGGGCCACGGGATCGGCCAGCGCCGCCAGGGCCGGGATGACGCAGGCGAGCAGATGGCGCGCCTCGATGTCGTAGGCGCCGGCGCTCTCGGTGCTCAGGTGGACCAGGCCGACGAGCCGGTCGTGGTGCCGCAGCGCTCCCGTGATCCCGTCGCGGAAACCCGCCGGGCGGACCCGCTCGGCGTAGAACCAGCCCTGGCGGAACCGGGGACCGAACTCCTCCGGATCCTCGGCGTCCTCGGAGATGGACGGCGGCAGTTCCCGCCCCACGACATTGCGGTACCACGGCGTCGTGACGAACTCGGCGGCCAGGGCGTCGGAGATCTCGGCGGTGTAGCCGATGCCCGCGACCTGGACGTGCGCTCCGCTGCGCGGGTCGATCGCGAGCAGGGTCGCGGCGTCCAGCGGCAGAGCGCGGGCGAGTTCGCGCAGCGCCTGGTCACAGGCGGAAGCGGTGTCGCGTTCGCGGGTGAGCATGCCGATACGGGTGGCCGCCGCGATCTGGTGGTGGCTGAGCATGCGCGCCTCCGGGGGAGCGGCTCAGGGCGGGAAAGTCGTTTGGGGTCCAACGATTTAGTGTCCCACGATAGGGATGCGGGCGGCTCCGGGCAAGACGTGCACCGCGCCGGGCCCGACGTGGTGCACCGCGTCGGGCGGGACGCACACCGCTGCGCGGCGGCCCGCTGCCGTACGACTGGCCGGGTCGGTATTTGTACGGATGGTGGAGCGGGGCGCCCGGGGCTTTCCTGTTCGGCACAGCCGGACGCCCGCAGTGAGCGGGCCCGCCCCTCGGAGAGCCCCGCCATGACGACACGCCGGTCCGCCACGATCCCCACGGCCTCGCGCAGACAGTTCCTCGCCTACTCGGGTGCCGCCGTCGCGGCCACCGCGCTCACCGCGGCCGGCTGTTCGGCCCCGGCCGCGTCGACCTCGACGGACCCTTCGGGCCCGGCCTCGACAGGCGCCCGCCTGAGGAGGATCGGCCTGGACTACCCGTTCACCCAGCTTCCGCTGTACAGCACGCTCGTCAAGCTCTCCACCGCCGCCGCGAAGAAGCACGGCGTCTCCCTGCTGACCACCAACGACGGGGCGAACGCCGACACCCAGGCCACCAACCTCACCACCTGGGTGGCCCGCGAGGTGCCCGCGATCGTGTCGTTCCCCATGGTCTTCGAAGCCACCGAGGCGACCGCGAAGGCGGCCCTCGACGCCGGTCTGATCTGGGTGACGTACGGCGGCACGCTGGAGCATCAGAGCGCCGACATCCATTTCAGCTTCCGCAGGAGCGGCACCCTGCTCGGTGAGGCGGCGGCCAAGTGGGCCGAGGAGCGGCTCGGAGGGAAGGGCAAGGTCGCCTTCCTCACCGACAGCACCATCGAACTGGGCCGCGAGCGCACCAAGGGCATGATCGACGCGTTCACCGAGCTCGCGCCCGGAGTGGACGTGGTCGCCCGGGAGCAGGCCATCGACCCCGACACCGGACTGGCCAAGGCCCACGCGATCCTCGCCAGACACCCGGACCTCAACATCGTCCTCGGCGTCACGGACGCCGCGGCCTACGGCGGATACAAGGCGCTCCAACAGGCGGGCCGGAAGAAGGACGACGCGAAGACCTTCGTCGGCGGCCAGGACGGCGCCGTGCCCTCCCTGCTGGCCATCAAGCAGGGCACCTTCTACCGGGCCTCGGCCGCCCTGGCGCCGCACGACATCGCGAACGCCGTGGTCGACGTGCCGCGAGCGGTCGCCGCGGGCAAGGCCAACCCCAGCGCGCAGGTGCCGATCTCCCTGGTCGGCCCGGACGACACCGCGGCGATCGACGCCTTGCTCGCCCAGAACTCCTGAGAGGCCGCCATGACACCGGTGAACCTGCGCATCCGCGGACTGAGCAAGTCCTTCGGCGGGGTGCGGGCCCTGGACGGCGTGGACCTGACCGTGCCGATGGGCCAGGTCCACGCCTTGCTCGGCCACAACGGCGCCGGCAAGTCCACTCTCATCAAATGCCTCGGCGGCGCCTTCCCTCCGGACGCGGGCACGATCGAGGTCGGCGGGACGTCGTACACCCGGCTGAGCCCGCGCGAGTCGATCGACGCCGGCGTGGCCGTCATCTTCCAGACGCTGAGCGTGGTCGACGCGCTCACCGTGACGGAGAACATCTTCCTCGGCCAGGAGTGGACGCGGTACGGCCGTATCGACCGGCGCGCGCAGGAGGAGGTGGCCGCAGGTCTGCTGGAGCGGGTCGAGGCGTCCTGCTCCCCGCGTGACCGAGTGGGCGAACTGCCCATGGGGCAGCGGCAGTTGGTGGAGATCGCCAAGGCGCTCAGCCGCAGTGCCGCCGTCCTCGTCCTGGACGAGCCGACGGCGGCCCTGTCCAGCGCGGAGAGCGACGCGCTGGCCGAACGTGTCGAGGACCTGCGCACACAGGGGCTCGCCATCGTCTACGTCACCCACCTGCTGTCGGAGGTCGAGCGGCTCGCGGACGCGGTGACCGTGCTGCGGGACGGACGGGTGACCCATCACTCGGTGGGGGAGGGACACACACGGCGGCGACTGGTCGAGGCGATCGCCGGCCGGCCCGCCCATGAGCCTCCGCAGCGGCCACACGCGTCCGTACTTCCCCCCGGCCCGCCCCGGCTCACCGTCGACGGCCTGCGCGGCCCCGGCTTCGGGCCGGTGAGCCTCACCGTCCGCGAAGGCGAACGTGTCGGTCTGTTCGGACTCATCGGCTCCGGTCGTACCCGCGTCCTGGAGACGCTCTACGGCGGACGCCGTGCCGTCGGCGGGACGGTCCGCGTCGGCGATCGCACCGTGACCCCGGCCCGGCCCGCCGACGCACTCGCCGCCGGGATCGCGCTCGTGCCGGCCGACCGGCGCCGCCAGGGGCTGTTCCCGGTGCTCGGCGCGCAGGACAACGCGCTGCTGCCCTCCGTACGGCCCCTCGCCCGGGCCGGGATACGCGCCCTGGGCACCGAGCGCCGGGTGTTCGGGGCGCTCGCCGCGGCGGTGGGGCTGCGACCGGCCCGGCCCCGGCTGCCCGCCGCCGCGTTCTCGGGCGGCAACCAGCAGAAGCTCGTCCTCGGCCGATGGATCAACGAAGCCCGGCAGGTGGACGTCCTGCTGCTGGACGAACCCACCCAGGGTGTCGACGTGGGCGCCCGTCGGGAGATCTACGAGGTGGTGTCCGCGCTGGCGGCCGACCGGGGCACGGCCGTGCTGTTCGCGTCGAGCGACCCCGAGGAGGTCGTCGCCCTCGCGGACCGCTGCCTGATCGTCGCCGAGGGCCGGATCGTCGGGGAGCTGTCCGGCGCCGAACTCACCGAAGGGGCCCTGCTGTCGGCGATCCACGACCCGGAGACGGGCCGGACGGACCGCAGCGGCGACACCGACGCGGACATCCCACCGACCGCCTCCGGCCCCCATCCGGTTTCCGGCCCCGCCGGCACTCCCGCCGCGGCTCCCGGCACCGACGAGGGTGCTCCGGCCCCGACCGGCCGTACCAGCGACGCCACCGCTCCGGACACCCGTACCCGTACCGACGCAGTCTCCGCTCCCGACGCCCGTACCGCCCCCGCCGCCCCCGCCGAAGGAACAGCATGACCACCGCCGACTCCGTCCTCCACCGCCCCCGCCTGCTGGCCTCGGGCGGGCTGACCACCCTGCGGCGCCAGCCGCTGATCGTCGTGCTCACCGCGATGGTGCTGGTCTTCCAGCTGTCCACGGGCAGCTTTTTCGACCCGGCGAACCTGCGTGGCATCGCCACCGACGCCGCCACCCTGGCCATCGTGGCGGTGCCGTCCGCGCTGCTGGTCATCAGCGGGTACCTCGACCTGTCGGTCGGCTCCACCCTCGCCCTCGGCGGGCTGGTCGGGGGATGGCTCGCCGGGCACGGACACTCGCCCGTCGTCGCCGTCGTGGGCGCGCTGGCCGCGGGAGCCGTGGTGGGCGCGGTGAACGGTCTCCTGTGCTGCTACTTCGGTCTGTCGGCGTTCATCGTCACGCTGGGCATGCTGACCGCCGTACGGGGGCTGGCCCAGCAGCTCTTCCCGCTGCCGCTGAGCGGCTTCGGGACCGGATTCGCCTGGCTGGGCGGGGCGCGGATCGCGGGCGTCGCCGCACCGGTCGTCGTCGCCGCGCTGGTGCTGGTGGCCGGCGCGCTGTTCCTCGCGCTCACTCCCGCGGGGCGGCACGTCTTCGCCATCGGCGTCAACCGGGAGGCCGCCCACCTCTCCGGCGTCGACGTCCGCCGTACTCCCTTCGCCCTGTTCGTGATCACGGGCGTCGCGGCGGCCCTGGCCGGGGCGATCAAGGCGTCGGTGCTGGACAGCGTGGTCGCCGGGACCTCGGGCAGCGGGTTCGAACTGGCCGTGCTCACCGCCGTACTGGTGGGCGGGGTCGCGCTCACCGGAGGTTCCGGCTCGATTCTCGGCGTGCTGCTCGGCGTGCTGTTCCTGGGCTGCCTCCAGAACGGCCTGACACTGCTGGACGTGCCCGCCTTCTGGCAGCAGATGGCCCAGGGCAGCGCCCTCGTGGCGGGCGCGGCACTGGCGTACTTCGCGCCCCGCAGCGCCCGTTGACCGCCCCCATCCCCTTCTGCCTCCGAGACCGACCCAGACTCCCATCCCGATCTCGATCCCGATTCCGATTCCGAAAGAGGCATCCATGCGCGGATCCGCGCCCACGCTCATCCTGACCGGCGGTCAGGTCCTCACCGTCGACCGGGCCTTCACGGTCGTCGAGGGCGTCGCCGTACGGGGCGGGGACATCGTCGCCACGGGCAGCGACGCCGAGATGCGTGCCCTGGCCGGCCCCGGCACCCGGGTCGTCGAACTCGGCGGCCGGACCGTCCTGCCCGGACTCAACGACTCGCATCTGCACGGTGCCGCCTACGGCATGACCAAGCCGCCCTTCGCCATCGACGTCGGCCACCCCGCCGTGGGCTCGATCGCCGACATCGCGGCCGCCGTGCAAGACGCAGCGGGGGCGGCACACGCGGGGGAGTGGATCATCGGTCTGGGCTGGGATCCCGGCTACCTCGCCGAATGCCTGGCCGACCCGCGCCGCTTCCCGCACCGCCGCGACCTGGACGCGGTCGCCCCGCACCACCCGGTGTGCCTCACGGACTTCTCCTCGCACATGGTGTGGGCCAACAGCGAGGCCCTGCGCCGATGCGGCATCGACGCGGGCAGCACACCCCCGCCCGGTGGCGTCATCGACCGCGACGCCGACACGCAGCCCACCGGCATCCTGCGCGAGGCGGCCCAGGGGCTCCTCCAGGCCGGCCTCCCCGCCCCGACGATCGCCCAACGCCGCCACGCCATCCAGGGCGTGGTCCGCGAACTGCACGCACGCGGCATCACCAGCTACACCGAGCCCGGCCTCGGCCCCGGCGGTACCGGAACCCTCTTCGGCGGCCTGAGCACCGACAACTGGACCGCGTACACCGACCTCGTCGCGGCGGGCGAACTCCACGCGCGGGTCAGCGTGTTGCTGCTGCCCGCCCCCATGGGCGGCTCCGCCGACGACCTGCGCAAGGGCCTCGAGGAACTGCGTCGCCCGGCCTCGGCGGACCCGCGCCGACTCAACGCCATCGGAGTCAAGATCTTCGCCGACGGCGTGCCGCCGAACCGTACGGCCTGGATGAACGAGCCCTACCCGGAGGGCGGCCACGGCGCCCTGTGCGTGCACGGCGACACCCCCGCGCTCCAGGTGGAGGAACTGCGCGAGATGATCGCCGTCGCGCACCGGGCCGGATTCCAGCTCGGTGTGCACGTCACCGGCGACCGGGCCATCGACACGGTGGTGGAGGCCTTCGTCGCCGCGAACACCGCCGCGCCCCGCCCGGACGCCCGGCACTACGTCATCCACGGTGACTTCATCGGCGCCGGCAGCCTGGCGGAACTGGCCGCGCACGGCTACGGCGTCAACATGAACCCGGCCATCAAGTGGACCATCTCCGACCTGATGGACGAGGTCGTGGGCCCGGAACGCTCCGCCTACCAGTGGCCGGTACGGACCGCGGTCGAGGCCGGCGTCCGCGTGTGCGCGAGCTCCGACGCACCGATCACCGAGCCCGACTGGCGCCAGGGCGTCGCCGCGATGATGCTGCGCGAGTCCAAGGCCAGCGGCCGCACGAGCGGTCCCGAGCAGCGCGTGACGCTCGCCGAGGCGCTGCGCGCCTACACCGCCACTCCCGCCTGGCAGGACTTCGCCGACGACTGGAAGGGCACCGTCGAGCCCGGCAAGGCGGCCGACCTGTGCGTCCTGGACCGCCGGCTCCTGGACCTCGACCCGCACGAGATCACCGACGTACAGGTCGACCTCACCGTCTTCGACGGCGCCGTCGTCCACGAACGCTGAACCCGAACTCGTAGAACAGGAGCCACAGTTGGCATCCCCTCCCCGCATGTTGCTCGTCCTCAGCGAGAACTGGACCCTGACCGGCGGCCGGGCCGATCTGCCGACGGCCGTGCGCTGGGCCCGTGAGGCGGAGGACGCCGGCTTCGACGCGGTCATGGTCAGCGAACACGTCGTCCTCGGCCCCGACGCGGCCGCCGCCGGCATCATGGGCAACCCCCGCGACTACGCGCTCCCCGGCAACCAGGACCCCTTCACCCCCTGGCCCCACTCTCTCCTCCTGCTCGCGGCCATCGCCTCGGTCACCTCACACCTGCGTCTCGCCGCCGCGGCCGTCCTCGCACCCCTGCGGCACCCCCTGCTGCTCGCCCGCGAACTCGGCACGCTCGACCTGATCAGCGAGGGACGCCTGGTCGTCCAGCCCACGGTCAGCTGGAGCAGGGACGAGTACGACGCGCTCGGCGTGCCGTTCCGCCGACGCGGGCGGCTCCTCGACGAGCACCTGCGGGTCTGGGCCAAGGCATGGGGACCGTCACCGATCTCCCACGACAGCGAGCACTACCCGTTCCGGGACGTGTACTTCGAGCCCAAGGCCTACCGCCCGGAAGGCCCGAGGCTGTGGTTCGGCGGGCAACGGCTGCACGGACCCGTCCTGCGCCGACTCGTCGAGCACGGCCACGGCTTCCACCCGCTCGGCCGTCCGACCCCGGAGGACCTGCGCGCGCTGAAGGAGGCGATGGCCGCGGCCGGCCGGGACGCCGGAGACCTGGAGATGATCGGCGGCACCGCCGCCGTCTTCCCCGACGACCGCTCCCCGGCCGACCTCGGCGCGGCCCTCGCCTCGATACCGGAACAGCTGGAACAGGGCTTCACCACGTTCTGCGTCAAACCGAACCAGTTCATCGACGATCCGGACGGCGTCGGGGCGTTCTGCCGCGAGGTGATGCGGCGGGTGGGCGGGGCGGGGGAGCGCTGAGGCGGGTTTCGGTTCGCGGCGATGACTTGCGGCGGGCGGGGAGTTTCTCGACACCGGCTCCCTCAACCGGCGGCCGGACGCACCGAGTCCCGGATCACGAGCTGCGTGCTCAGCACCACGTGGTTGTCGGACGCGAACCCCACCTCGCGTTCCAGAGCGAGGCGTACGGCGGTGCGGCCCAGTTCCTCGTACGGAACCCGGACCGTGGTCAGGGCCGGGGTCAGATCGGCGGCGAACGGGACGTCGTCGAAGCCGACCACGGAGACCTCGTCCGGGACGCTCAGGCCGGCCTCGCGCAGGGCGGCCAGCGCCCCCAGAGCCACCACGTCGGACCCCGCGAACACCGCGGTGAACCCGACCCCCGTGCGCAGCGCCTCCCGGGTACGCAGATAACCCGACGCCCGGGTGTAGTCCCCGTTCGTGTCCAACTCCTCTGCGTACGGCGTGCCGTGGGCGCGCAGCGCGTCCCGGTAGCCGAGGCGCCGCTCCTCCGCGCTGCTGAAGCCCGGCGCACCACTGAGGAACAGGACCCGCCGATGACCGGCGGCGAGCAGGTGGGCGGTGGCCTGGAAGGCGCCGCCGCGGTTGTCGTAGTCCACGACGGTGGCCGGCACGCCCGCGGGCAGGGGCGGTCTGCCGCACAGCACCAGCCGGGAGCCCGCGGAGTCCAGCGCCTTGGCGTAGCCGGCCATACGGCGGTGATAGGCGTCGTCGGTCACGGTGCCGCCGACGAGAAGGACCGCCGCCGCGTGCTGTTCCCGCATCAGCTGGACCAGGTCGTCCTCCCGCTTGATGTCGTCCTTGGTCGAGCAGACCAGGCTGAGGCGGCCCCGGCTGCCGGCCTCCTCCTCCACGCCCGCCGCCACGTGGGCGAGGGAGGGGCCGGTGATGTCCCGCAGGACGAGGGCGACGGGTCCGGCGACCCGGCCGGAGAGTGCCTTGGCGTGCACGTTCACGACGTAGTGGAGGGAGTCGACGGCGGCCATGACCCGCTCCCTGGTCTCCGCGGACACCGGGTAGTTGCCCGCCAGCGTCCGGGAAACGGTTGCTACGGACACCCCTGCCGTCGCGGCGACGTCGCGAATGGTGCTGGGCCTGTCGGCCGGCCTCCTCTTCCGCTTCGCCCGCTTCGCTCCCTGGGCGCCGGATGGGCCTTCTTCCTCGTCCGTCACGGTTCCGACGTTACTGCACGGGCTCGCGCCTGTGAGTCCGGTCAGGCAGAGCACCCCAGGGAGATCAGAAAACGTTTACGACGAACTTCACGACGAATTCCCTGATGGAGAAGGACACGGAGGCGGCGAACGGGGCCGCCGCCTCCGTGCTCTGTCCCTCGGTCAGCTCGGCTTCAGGACGACCGCCTGGCCGCCCGCCGGGGCCATGGCAATGCTCAGGGTGCTCTCCGAGGTGACGGACTGGGAACTGACCACGACCGGGGTCTGATAGGGAGCGGCACCGGGGGTGCCGTCGGCGTACACGGTCGCCGTGTACGTGCCGCCGCCCAGGAACGACAGCGGGACCGACAGCGTCCGGGACGTCTCGTCGGTCATGGCGCCGAGGTACCAGGTGTCGCCGCTCCGGCGCGCGACCGCCACGAACTCGCCGATCGACCCGGCCAGGGTCCGGCTCTCGTCCCAGCTCGTGGGGACGGAGTTGAACCAGGGCAGTCCCGGCCAGTTCGCCGGGTTGGTGTACTTGGACGGCTTGTCGTACCAGAAGAGGAAGTTGAGTGGCTGGTAGTACACCGCGGCCATCGCCATCTGGTGGGCGTTGGTCGTCTTGTCCCGTGACTGGCCGTAGCAGATGGTGTAGTCCATCGGGCCGCCGATGTTGCGGGCGAAGGGGAGCGTCACGTTGTGGGTGGCGGTCGGGAACTGCTCGTTGCCCCTGACGCCCTCTAGGCTGATCCAGTTGGGGTAGGTGCGCTCGTAGCCGAACGGCCGTACGTCGTCGTGCATGTCGATCAGCAGCCGGTATCTGGCGGCCGTCTTGGCCCAGTCGGTGATCTGGTCCGTCATCGTCTGCGTGCCGTCGTTGATGAAGCCGAGCTTGATGCCCTGCACGCCCCAGCTCTTGTAGAGGCCGAAGAGGGAGTCCGCGTCGGTCAGCGCGAGCCGGTTGACGTAGAGGAAGACACCGATGCCCTTGCCCGTGGCGTACGAGATGACGGACGGGAGGTCGATGGCGGCGATGGGCCTGGTCGCGTCGGTGGTGGTGAACTCGGGACCGTACCAGCCGGCGTCGTACTCGATGTACTGCAGGCCCCGGGCCACGGCGAAGTCGACGCCCGCGAGGCCGGCGGCGGTGCTGAGTTCGCAGCGGAAGACCTTGCCCGGCTTGATCCATGAGGTGTCGGCGAGAGCGTTGGGCGGGGCCAGGTTGAGTATCAGCTCGGCGTTGTCGACCAGTTCGGCATGGGTGGAACCGATCACCAGCGCGCGCCACGGCGTGGCGAAGGGGGTCGTGACCGTGCTGGTCGGCTCGACCGGGCCGGTGCCGCGGGCGGTGTGCTCCATCAGGAACGCGGACAGGGTGCCCGGCTGCCCGTCGGTCGAACGGAGCATCAGGCGCGGGAAGTCGAGCCGGGCCGACTCGCAGACGCAGGCGATGAGCCCGTCCGTGAGGGTGGCGGTGAGCGGCAGGTCGGTGAGGGGGCCGTTGTCCGTGCTTGAGGTGCCCGTGACCGGGATGGAGCCCGGCGGCACCGGGACGTAGGCGTCCTCGTCGCGGGCGCTGTAGACGGTGGTGTCGTCGGGGAAGGCGAACGTGGTCAGTTCGTCGGAGACGGTTGCGGTGCCCTCGTCGAGCAGGAGGTAGCGCAGCGCGACACCGGTCCGGTAGGCGCGGATCTGGACGCCGAAGCGGACGCCCGAGGCGCTGTCCCGCAGGGTCCAGCGCTGTTCCTGGTAGTGGTCGGTCACGGTGGCGTTGCGGCCGTACACCGGGTTCCAGGTGGTGCGGGCGGTCCCGTGCTGGTTCCGGGTCACCGTCACGTCGTTGCCGAGGACGGTCCCGTCGCCCAGTTCGAGGCCCAGGACAGAGGTGTCGACGACCGTCCTGCCGCGGTGGTCGACGGACCACCGGAGCGCTCCGTTCACCACCGACATCGTGATGGAGTTGCCGCCCATGCGTGCGGTCGCGCAGAGCGGGCGGCTTGCCGCGGCCGTTTCGTCAGCGGCGTGGGCCGGCTGCGCCACGGTCTCCGCCGCGGCCAGAGCGACGGTGACGGCCGAGCCCTTGAGCACCCACCGACGCGACAGCGCCCCTCGGGTGCCGGCTCTGTCCCGCGCGGGCTCTTCCCGGTCCTCTGTGCTTCTCATGGTGGGCGCGGCCTCTCCGTCGGGTAAACGTTTTCTACTGGAGAACGTTGTACGTGGCCGGGGAACTCGGGTCAAGACCTGCGGAAGGCCCATCGGGGGCCCGCGACGGCGAGCGGGACCGGGCGGGCCTCCCCGGAATGCCTAGCCCTTCCGCATGCGGACGGCGACGAAGAACGGCGTCTGCTGCGTCTTGAGGTAGCGGCCCTCGTCGACGCGGCGGGCGGCCTCCGTGGCCCGTGGCTCCACGAACCGCTCCAGGGCGAACCCGGCGTCGAGGAGTTCGCCCAGGAAGGTCTGCATCGTCATGCGGCGGTGGGAGTTGGTGGTGCCGCTGTCCCCGAACCGCGTCTCGACACGGTCCTCGTCGAAGTAGGAGCCGCCGTGCCAGACCCAGTCGGCGGTCGGGTGGACCGTGGAGACCAGCAGGGTTCCGCCGGGGCGCAGGGCGCGGTGCACTTCGGCCAGCAGTTGCCGGCGGGCCTCCAGGTGATGGTGGACCAGCGCCATGACCACCAGGTCGAAGGAGTCGTCGGACAGGAAGCCGAGGGGTTCCTCCAGGTCGTGGTGGTGCAGGGTGACGGCGTCGTCGTCGCCGACGCGATCACGGGCATGGCGCAACAGTGTCACGCTGCCCTCGACGCCGACCACCTCGTTCGCACCCCGTGCCCGCAGTTCGGTGATGTAGTGCCCGGCGCCGCAGCCGACGTCGAGGGCGCGAAGCCCGGTGACGTCACCGGCCAGGGCGAACATGGCGGGCCGGTCGGTGTGGGCGTTGTAGGGGCCGTCGGTCGCGTTGTCGGCGAAGTAGTCGCCGAGGGCGCCCTCGTAGGCGGTGTTGATGCGCATCTCGGCATGCTGCCAGTGGGTTCAGGCGGGGACAACGGCGATGGGTGGGGGAGCGGTGCCTGGTCGGCGGCGGTGTCGTGTGGGGCGTGGGTCGCGCCGTGTCGGCGGAGTTGTCGTCGCAAGTGCTCTCGTGGGTGTGTGGGTGCGCATCCCGGCGTGCCGGCAGTGGGCTCAGGCGGGGACAGCGGTCGTCGGCCGGGGGTTCCGGGTTCAGGCGGGGACGGCGGTCGTCGTCCGGGGGTCCCGGTCCCCGGCCAGTCGCAGTGTCGCGAGGGCCGCGAGTCCCGCCGTGACCCCGAAGGTGAGGGCGGCCGGGACGCCTGTGCCGAGGGGCGAGAACATGTGCACGGGGCCCCATACGGCGGCGGTGTCGTCGATCGCCATGTGCAGGACCTGGCTCGTGAGCAGTCCCAGCACGGTCGCGCAGACCGCGCCCGCCGCCATCGCCGGCGCGGTGGTCCGGGTGAGCAGGCCGGGCAGCAGCCGCAGCGACCACCACACCACGGCCAGCAGGAGCACGTCGGCGGCCCGGTACAGCAGCCACTGGCCGAGAGCCGTGGTCGCCGGGCCGGTCCAGGCGCCGAGCAGGAGCCATTGGCGCAGCAGGTCACCGGGCTCGGACAGCAGGCCCGCGCCGCTGAAGGACGTCTGGATCCAGGCCGCCACCGACTGGTACGACAGAACCACCACCGACAGCGCGACCACCGCCGTTCCGACGCTCGCGGACAGGCGGGCGACGCGCGGTGGCACCTCGCGCCGGGGCAGTGGGTCCGCGCCCTTGGCGGTGGCCCGTGCCACGAGCACCGTGAGCAGGGCCGTCACAAGGCCCGCGAACACGGCGACCGGCCCGCTCGACGCGATCACCCCCGCGAGCTGCGGCAGCACCCGGTAGCTGCCGTGCCCCCGGGACGCGATCAGCCAGGGCGCGGAGACCGTCACGGCCAAGGTCGCGGCCACGGGGGCCCAGGCCCACAGTGCGAGCAGTGTGGCCGGCGTACGGCCTCGCGTCGGCGGGATCCTGCGGAGCAGCAGCAGTGCGCCGGCCAGGAAGAACGCGAAGAGGGCCACGAATCTGATCTGCATCGCGGTGGCGTACAGATCGGCGTACCGGGTGCTTCCACCCAGGTCCGTGCCGCCCGTGTCGGCGGACCCGCCGGACGGCAGGGCCACCGAGGAGTCGTAGGACCAGGGCATGAGCCAGCGCCGGAGTTCGTTCACGGAGTCCACGTCGAACACGCTCGTGCTGCCGCGCAGTTGCAGCGCCTGTGCGCTCGCTCCCGCCCACCACAGCAACAGGGTGATCAGCAGGCCGCCGACCAGGGCCGGTATCACCGCGCGCCGATATGTCATGTGTCTCTTCCCCCGCCTTGACCCGTGTCCGTGAGTGTTCGAACAGAGGAAGAGTAGGGCGTGATGATCACGTGCGGCATGCGCGGGTGGGTTCAGTTTTGGCGCTCTCCGGCGCGGGCCAGTCCGGTCTCGTAGGCGATGACGACGAGTTGGGCCCTGTCGCGGGCGCCGAGTTTGGCCATGGCGCGGTTGGCGTGGGTCTTGACGGTGACGGGGGTGACGAAGAGGCGTTCGGCGATCTCGTCGTTGGAGAGGCCCGTTGCCACCTGATGACGTGGCTGAGCAGCATCGCCGCGACCGCGGAGGTGCCGACGCCGACTATGGCCGTGACGATCGGCAGCACAGCCACCCAGACCGCGCGGAAGACGAACAGCAGCACGACGAAGGCGAGGGCGATGCCCATGGCGTCGGCGACCGCGTTCGGCTCGGGGTTGACGGTGAACGCCTGCCCGTTCAGCGCGATGTGCAGAGCACCCGACTCCGGAGCGGTCGCGAGTTGCTCGACGTGCTCGATCTGGGCGTCGCTCACGTCCTGCTCGAAGGCGACCGTGGCGTAGGCCTTCCTGCCGTCCTCGCTCACCTGAGCCGATCCGGCCGCGGTGTACGGGCTGGTCACGGAGGCGACACCGGGGGCTTCGGAGATCTGCCCCGGAACAGCGTTCATCGTCCGCTCGGTGACCGGCCCGGTGACCTTGGCGCCGTCCGCCTGCCAGACGACTCTGCCGCTCTTGCCCGCAGCGCTGTCGGAAGCCTGCCGCAGCAGGGCCGAAGCCTTGGCCGAGTCGGTGTTCTGCGAGGTCGGGCTGTTGCCGAAGGCGCTGCCGGCCGCTCCGACTCCGGCCCCGAGGGCGAGCAACAGGCCCACCCAGGCCAGGACGACGGCGAGCCGGTGCCGGTGGCACCAGCGGGCGAGAGGGACATCGACGAACCTTTCGAGGGGTGCACCACGGGAGCGGGCCGGCCCTTCCCGGCCCACCCTCACGCTCGCAGTCCCGCGCTCTCCCGTCGTTGGCCGTGCGTAGACACTTGGCTCTACTGCGCTCGCAGTGGACGAGCGGGCGACGAGCCCTGGGAGACGGTCCGTACGAGCTGTTCGACCCGGGAGTGGACGTGCTCCACGTGGTGCTCGGACTCCGGTTTCATCAGGACGCTGCGCAGGACGCGCGCGCCCTCGGCATCCGCGGCGATCTTCGGATGGCGTGCGGTGAACGCCTCGCGGTCGGCCCTGAGGGTGCTCAGGAACACCGGATCGGCACTGTCCATGCCGTCCGCCAAAACCTGGGCCGAGGCCGCGTCGACCCCGCTCAGCCTGGCCGGTTCGACCTGCGGGAAGTAGCTGACGATGTCCAACTCGGGCTCCTGGTACAGCTCCAGCAGATCGGAGGCGGTGATCAGGTCGGACCAGCGCAGGGCGGCGCGGCGGCCTGCGGCCAGTACGCGGCCGAGGCCGGCGGGGGTCGGCGGCAGGAGGCGGAAGGTGAGCCACAGGGCGGCGGCCGAGGCACCGGCCCGGGAGCACTCCAGGCTGATCTCGCCGAGGTGGAGCTCGCTGGAGGTGAAGTAGGTGTAGGGCGAGTCATGGAGATAGAAGCGGCCCACCTCCGGGTCGCGGAAGAGGACGGCACCGCAGCCGTAGGGCTGGAGACCGTGCTTGTGCGGGTCGATGACCACGGAGTCGCACCGGGCGATGGCCCGCCAGGGTTCCGCGGGAATCCCCTCGGGGCCGTGGGCGCCGGCGAGCAAGGTGAAGAACCCGCCGTAGGCGGCGTCGACATGGAGCCGGACGCCGTAGCGCTCCCGCAGGGCCAGGGCCTGGTGGACGGGGTCGACGGCGCCCAGGCCGGTGGTGCCGGTGGTGAGCACCACCGTGCCCACCTCGCCGCCGCGCAGGATGTCCTCCAGGGCGTCGAGGTCCATCCGGCCGCGGTCGTCGGTGGGCACCGGGTGGCCCTTCATGCCGAGGACGTGGCACATCCGGCCGTGGGTGTAGTGGGCGTCGGCGCTGTAGGCGACTCCCTGGCCGGGGTGCAGTTCCCGGGCGACGAACAGGGCTTCCAGGTTGGCGATCGTGCCGCTGGTCGTGAGATGGCCGAGGTGTGTCTCGTATCCGAACATCGTGGCGAGCTGCGCGACGACCTCGCGCTCCATCCGCGCGGTGGCGGGACCGCCGTCCAGGGCGTGGTTGTTCGGGTTGATCAGCATGGCGGTGAGGTAGCCGACCACGGCCGCCGGGTGCGGCGGCTTGAGCATCTGCCCCGCGTAGTGCGGGTGGAAGAAGGGGTAGTTCTCGCCCAGCCGTCCCGTGAACTCGTGGAAGGCGGCCGCGAAGCGGTCGTCGTCGACATGGAGTGAGGCGTGCGGCTGAAAGGGGCCGAAGCCGTCGGCCCACTCCTGTATCGCCTCGGTGGCTCGGCCCAGCCAGTGCTGCAGGTCCATGGGACTTCCCTTCTGCGACTCTCCGTCGGGAGCCGAGCATAGGACTTCGTTGACTACTCAGCAATTGACTGCTCAGTAATTGAGAAATCGGTAGGTGACGCAGCAGTAAACTGTCGCGGCAGGTGCGGAGGACCTACGGCAGGAGAGGGCGCTCAGACCATGGATGTCACGACCGGGCGGGGCGAGGAGGCCGCCCGTGCGGCGAACAGCCCCCGTGTGCACGACTTCGGGCTGCTGATCAAGGCCGCCACCCGACTGGAACAGCGGATCGACACTGCCTTGCGGCGCGAGTGCGGGATCGGGCACACGATGTTCGAGGTCCTCATCCGGCTCTGCCGACAGCCCGGGGAAGAGGTCTCACAGCGCGAGCTCGCCGACGACCTCACGCTGACCAGCAGCGGTGTCACCCGGCTGATCGACCGCATGGAAGAGGCCGGTCTCGTGGTCCGCGCGCCGTCGCCCGAGGATCGCAGGAGCGTCCTGGTGGAGCCGACCGATCACGGCCGCACCGTTTTCCTCCAGGCCGTGGCCGTCCATTCGCAGGTCGTCGAGCGGTACTTCGTCGTGCCGCTGGCCGGTGACGACTACCCGCGGCTGACCAGTGCACTGGGTGAGATCCACAAGGCGCTGCGCGAGGGGTGAGAATCCCGGGCCGCTGCCCCGGAGGCGACCCGCCCCGACAGTCGCTCGCATGCTCCCGTCAGGCGGGTCACCGTCGCCTGACCGACGACGAAGGCAGAGAAGTTGACCACGCAGACTCACCCCGTCGACCACGAACTCGTCCAGGCGGCGGCGCATGTCGCCCGCACGCGTTGCCGAGGCGACAACCACACCATGGCGGCCGCGGCCCGTGCCCGGGACGGCCGGATCATCACCGCCGTGAACGCCTACCACTTCACCGGAGGCCCCTGCGCCGAACTCGTCCTCATCGGTGCGGCGGCCGCCCAGGGCGCCTACGAGCTGGACACGATCGCCGCCGTGGGAGACCGCGACCGCGGGGTCGTTCCTCCGTGCGGCCGCTGCCGCCAGGTCCTGCTCGACTACTTCCCCGACCTCAAGGTCATCGTCGGCTCGGACGCCCGCACCCGGACCGTGCGCATCACCGACCTGCTGCCCGAGAGCTACGTCTGGGCCGACCACCAGCTCGACGCCGACTGAAACAAGCCGGCCGTATCGATGAGAGCGTGGCATGGTCATCCATCCGGTGGACAGCAGCGTGGACAGACTTCGTCAACCTGCCCCGGAGCCGGCGGCCGGCCCGAAACAAGGAGCGACAACCATGCGGTACCGCACACTCGGCAGCTCGGACCTGAACGTCTCGGAGATCTCGCTCGGATCCTGGCTCACCTACTCCGGCGGCGTCGAGGCGGACGCGACCCGCGCCTGCACCGAGGCGGCGTTCGACGCGGGCATCAACTTCTTCGACACCGCCAACGCCTACGGCCAGGGCGCCGCCGAGACGGCCTGGGGCGAGATCCTGTCCGCGCACCCCCGCGACTCCTACATCCTGGCCACCAAGGTCTACTTCCCGATGTCGGACGACCCGGCGGACCAGGGTCTGTCCCCCGCGCACATCGCCCAGCAGATCGACGCCTCCCTCACCCGCCTCCGGACCGACCACGTCGACCTGTACCAGGCGCACCGCTTCGACTCCACCGTGCCGATCGAGGACACCGTCGAGGCGTTCCAGAAGGTCGTCGAGCAGGGCAAGGCCCGCTACATCGGGTTCAGCGAGTGGACCCCCGAACAGATCCAGGCGGCGATCGACCTCGCAGGACCCGAACTGTTCGTCTCCTCCCAGCCGCAGTACTCCATGCTGTGGCAGGCCCCCGAGGCCGAGGTGTTCGGCCTGTGCGCCGCCAACGGCATCTCCCAGATCGTGTGGTCGCCGCTGGCCCAGGGCGTGCTCACCGGCAAGTACAAGCCGGGGCAGCCCGTGCCGGAAGGCAGCCGGTTCGCCTCCGCCGACATGGCGGTCTCCCAGGACCTCGTCTACAGCGAGGCCATCCTCGAAGCGGTCCAGCGCCTGGTCCCGATCGCCGAGGAGGCCGGGATGAGCATGCCCACTCTGGCGCTCGCCTGGGTCCTGCGCCGCGGCGAGGTCGCCTCCGCGATCACCGGCGCCTCCCGCCCCGACCAGGTCCACGCCAATGCCGCCGCCTCCGGCGTGGAACTGCCCGACGACCTCCTCACGGCCGTCGACCAGGCCCTCGGCGACGTCCCCGTCACCGAACCCACCCTCGCCCCCGGCGCCCGGGCCGGCATCAAGCACCGCTGAACCCGTACGGCCGGCCGCCCTGGTGGGCCCGTCGGGAGGCACCCGGTGAGACGCCGGTGAACGGGTTCCCGGCCTACTCCTCCCAGGCGGCGGTGGCGATCTGTCGTTCCCGCCACTGCCGCACACCGGAGCCGTTCGGCTCCCAGCGGTGGCAGAACTCCCTCAGCGCCTCGCAACGGGCGAGCATGGCGGCCTTCCGGGCCGGCCAAGCGGGCACCTCGCCGCCGTAGGCCCGGAAGAAGTGCGGAAGCGCCCCGCGCTGGGCGGGGTGGTGCATCCGTACGATCCACTCGCACCAGGCCAGGTCCTCCACCGGGTCCCCGAGGTGGGCGAACTCCCAGTCGACGACCGCTGTGACGGTGCGGGCGGCGCAATCCAGCAGCACGTTGTGGGGCCCGAAGTCGCCGTGCACGAGCACCTTTCCGCCCTCGTGCGCCCAAGCCGCGGGCAGGTTCGGCTCGGTGTCGTGCAGGCGGCGCAGCAACTCTCCGCAGCTCACCAGGACCGGTACGGCTCGGCCCGAGTCGAGGAGTTCCTGGCCGGGCGTGCCCCGCACAAAGCCGAGGGTGAGGCTCGCACCGTCCGCCGCCAGCAGCGGTGGCACGGGCAACCGGCCCCGGAGCCGGGTGAGCAGCACGCGTTCGCGTTGGAGCCGGAGTCCGGCATCGGGCCCCTCGTACGTCTTCGTCACGACGGCACCGTCGCTCAGGGTGCGGTTGGTGTAACCATGCTTCAACGGGCGCATCCGCAGATCATCCCGAACCGCTCCGAGTGCCGGCAGGCGTACGGCGGGTTCGGTGCGAAGAAGTGGTGGAGAGAGGTCGCCGCGGCCTACCCCAGCCCCGCCTCCGCCGTCGCCCGCACGCAGGCCGCGACGACGCCGCAGGGAACGACGCGCGGGAAGGGCGGGCGGGTGGCGCCCGCGAGGTGCGGGGCGAGGGTGCGGACCACCAAAGTCCTCGGCCCGCACCCGGGGTGAGACCTACGCGGACATCGCCCCCGCGCCATGCGCGAGAGCCCGTCAAGTCCTAATGCACGCTCCTGCGGGCGTCGCGCGATTGACGCACCCGCGCGCCCTGCCTACCGTCGCCCCAACACGTCTGAACAGGCAGGTCGACGATGACAGACACCTCGGGATCCCCCGACAACAGACCCACCGCCCGGCAGCTCCAGGTGGAGACGCACGGGCTGGACGTGATCGGCGACGCCGAACGCAGGGGCACCCCCCGGACCCTGTTCTGGCCGTGGTTCGGCGCCAACGTGTCCATCCTCGGCCTGAGTTACGGCTCCTTCGCGCTGGGCTTCGGAATCTCCTTCTGGCAGGCGCTGGTGGCCGGCGTGCTCGGGATCGTCTTCTCGTTCCTGCTGTGCGGGTTCGTCGCGGTCGCCGGAAAGCGGGGCTCCGCGCCGACGATGGTGCTCAGCCGGGCCGCCTACGGGGTGCGCGGCAACCGCCTCCCGTCGCTGGTCTCCTGGGTGCTGACCGTCGGCTGGGAGACCGTGCTGTGCGCCCTCGCCACCCTGGCCACGGCGACCGTCTTCGGACGGCTCGGCTGGGGCGGCGGCACGGGGACCCAGGTGATCGCCCTGGTCGTGGTCGCGGGGCTCACCGTCGTCGGCGGCGTGATGGGCTTCGACCTCATCATGCGGCTCCAGACCGTGATCACCGTGGTGACGGGCGTACTGACCGTGGTCTACGTCGCGCTGGTCGCCGACCACATCCACTGGAGCGCCGTCAGTGCCCTCCCGGCGGGCTCCGCCCAGGAGTTCATCGGCGCGCTGGTCTTCATGATGACCGGCTTCGGCCTCGGCTGGGTCAACGCCGCCGCCGACTACTCCCGCTATCTGCCCCGGACGTCGTCGAGCCGGGGCGTGGTCGGCTGGACCACCTTCGGCGCCTCCGTGGCCCCGCTGCTCCTGCTGGTCTTCGGACTGCTGCTGGCCGGATCGTCCACCACCCTGAACACGGCCGTCGCCGCCGACCCGATCGGCGCGCTCACCACCCTTCTGCCCACCTGGTTCCTCGTGCCGTTCGCCGTCGTCGCCGTCCTCGGCCTGGTCGGCGGCGCGGTCCTCGACATCTACTCCTCGGGCCTCGCCCTGCTCTCGGCGGGTCTCACCATCCCGCGCCCGCTGGCGGCGCTCGTCGACGGCGTCCTGATGATCGCGGGCTCCGTCTACATCGTGTTCTTCGCCGACGACTTCCTCGGCCAGTTCATGGGGTTCCTCACCACCCTCGGCGTCCCCATCGCCGCCTGGTGCGGCATCATGCTCGCCGACCTCCTGCTGCGCCGCCGCGACTACGACGAGGCCGACCTCTACCGCCCGAGCGGCCGCTACGGCGACGCACCGCCCACCCCGCTGATCCTGACGGTCCTCGCCACCGCCCTCGGCTGGGGCCTGGTCACCAACTCGGCCGCGAGCTGGCTGGACTGGCAGGGCTATCTCCTCGATCCGTTCGGCCTCGGCGGCAAGTCCGGCGCCTGGGCGTACGCCAACCTCGGCGTGCTCGCCGCGCTCGCCCTCGGCTTCCTCGGCACCCTGGCCCTCGGCCGCCGATGGGTCCGCGCACAGGAGGGCGTCGTATGACGACAGGGTTGCTCACCGTCATCGACATGCAGCGCGTCTTCGCCGAGCCCGACAGCCCCTGGGCCGCACCGCGTTACGCCGAGGCCGCGGCAGGCGTACGACGCCTCCTGCCGGCATTCGCCGACCGGGTCACCTTCACCCGCTTCGTCGCCCCCGCCACGCCCACCGGCGCCTGGCGGGCCTACTACAGGCAGTGGCCCTTCGCCCTCCAGCCGCCGGACGCCCCGCTGTGGCGCCTCACCGACGACTTCGCCGACCGGGCACCAAACATCATGGACGCACCCACCTTCGGCAAGTGGACCCCCGAACTCGCCGCCAGCGTCGGCCCCGAGGGCCGCCTGGTCCTGGCCGGTGTCAGCACCGACTGCTGTGTTCTGTCCACAGCCCTCGCCGCCGCCGACGCGGGTGTCGAGACCCTGGTGGTGTCCGACGCCTGCGCCGGGGCCGACGACGCCTCGCACGCCAGGGCGCTGGACGCGATGGAGCTGTACGGTCCGCTGATCCGGGTCGTCACCGTGGACCAACTGATGGGAACCTGACGGCACTTGGCGATATCCGGTCGGTACCGGGCGGCGCCCGGCCGTGTTGAATCGCTCGTAGCGCATCACGGACGGCCCCACCCGCCAGGAGGCAACGTGACAGCCGTACCCGAACCCGGCCTCACCGAGCGGGAGATCATCGAGCGGGCCGTGGCCCTCAGGCCCGCCCTGCTCACCCGCCAGGCGGAGACCGAAAGGCTCACGCACTACCCCGAGGACACCCACGACGACTTCCTGAGGGCCGGTTTCTACCGGATCCTCCAGCCGCGCCGCTACGGCGGCCACGAGTTCGGACTGCCCGTCTTCTACCGCGTGGTCGTCGAGATCGCCCGCGGCTGCCCCTCCACCGGCTGGGCCCTGTGCCTGACCGCCGCCCATGTGCTCCAGGCCTGCACGGTCTTCGACGAGAAGGCCCAGGACGAACTCTTCGGCACCGACGGCGACTTCCGGGCCGCCTCCACCGTCGCGCCGGTCGGCACGGCCCAGCCCGACGGCCCCGACCACGTCGTCCTCGACGGCACCTGGCCCTACTCCTCGGGCGCCCCCTACTCCACCCACTACCTCGGCCAGACCCTGCGCGCGGGCGACCCGCCCGGCCCGCCCGTGCTGTTCGTCGCCCCGCGCGCGGTGTGGACGGTCCTCGACGACTGGCGCGGCACCCTCGGCCTGCGCGGCACCGGATCCAACAGCGTTCGCATGGAGCAGGCCCGCATCCCCGCGTACTTCACGTGCGAGACGAGCCTGCTGGACCTGCCCGTACAGGGCGGCAGCGTCGGCTCCGAACTGCACGGCAACCCGATGTACGCGGGCCGCGCGCCCAGCTTCTTCCACGGCGAGCTGGCCGCCGTCATGATCGGCACCGCGTACGCCGCCGCCGACGAGTACGCCCGGATCGTCGCCGCCCGCCCCCTGCTCATGGAACCCGACCGCACCCGCGCCGACCTGCACGACTACCAGCGCCACCTCGGCGAGGCCCTCGGCGTGATCCACCTGGCCGAGGCGGCCCTCAGGCAGAGTGCCGAGGACTGGATGGAGGCCTGCCGCCGCAACGTGAGCGGCGAGGCACCCTTCACGACCGCCGAGGACAACCGGCTCGCCCTGACGTTCCTCAACGCCGGGCGGATGGCCTGGGACGTCCTCCAGGGCATCCTGTTCCGCACGGTCGGCTCCCGGCACGCGCGCGACGGCGAACGGATGCAGCGCTACTTCCGGGACGCGGCCACGTACTGGACCCATGTGGGACCCGGCATGTACGAGCCTCTCGTGCGGCGGGTCGGGTGCGACACCCTCGGTCTGCCCTCCGAGCACATCGCGCTGATTCCCTGACGTCCCCCACGCATGCTCTCGGCACGCTCGGGTACGCGACCAGCACCGCGCCCTCGGGCGATCATGTCCGCGGGCGGGCCGCACGACCGCCGCTACCAGGGGATCTGCCATGGACACACCCGCCAACGACCACAACGCCACACCGGCTCAGCGGGCGCTGGACGCGCTGACGCAGAACACCGAGGACGCGACGGCGCTGGACACGCTCGCGACCAGTGAGGTGCTCATTCCGGTGCCCGACGACGCCGCGGACGAGGACACGACCGTGGCACTGCCGGTGCTGGAGCAGCAGGACGGCGCTCCCGTGGTGCCCGTGTTCACCTCGGAGACGGAGATGGCCGAACTGCTTCCGTTCGTCTCCCGCTACCGTCTGGTGCCGCTCGGCGCGCTCGCCGCGCAGTGGCCCGACGGCGAACTCTCGCTCTCGATCGACGCCAGCTCCACGCACCCGCTGACGCTCACGTCCGAGGGCGTGCGCACGCTGCTGGCGCGGCCGTAGGGCCGACCGCAGGCCGACCCCGCACAGTGGGGCCCGGCCACCACATGCGACGGAGGGGGAGCGGCCGGGCCCGCAGAGGGGCGCGACCTGCTCCCGCTGCCGCACCCTGGTTCTCGCAGGCGACAACAGGGATGAGCGGCGCCGACCCTGCTCATTCCCGACGCGCTCTGCGATCGCCGTGACCCGACCATAGGACCGATCCGGAAGGCCATCGCTCCGGAACGCGTGGCGCATGTCCGCAAAGCGCGGCGGATCGGCGGGCGTGCGGGCTCACACGGCGCGCAGTGTCTGCGAGGGGGACACCCCGAAGCGCTCCCGGTATCGCCGCGCGAACCGGCCCAGATGGACGAATCCCCAGAACCCGCTGATCCGCCGCTGCGACGTGTGCGGCAGGCCCGAGTTCGGCCACCCACGGGACGCGCACGACTTCGCCCCCTACGCCCTGGCGACGGGCCTTGGTGACCGAGCGCGTCAGGCAGTCGATCAGCCGGCGCGGAGCTCGGGAGTCGTCTCGCCGACGTCGGCGACCTGGCAGAGGTCGGGGATGCTCACTTCTGTCATGCGCAGAGTCCAGCAGGGCCCACACGAGGCTCCGGATGAGGCGCGCCACGGGTCACCGACCCGCCTGTGCAAGCGGTGCCCCTAGTCGTCCAGCATCTTCGCCAGCACCTCGCGCTGGAGCGGCAGTACCTCGGAGTGCAGGGCGCGGCCCTTGCGGGTGAGGGACACCCAGACACCCCGGCGGTCCTCCACGCACATGGACCGCTCCACCAGACCGTCCTTCTCCAGGCGGCCGATCAGGCGGGACAGCGCGCTCTGGCTCAGGTGCACCCGGCCGGCGAGGTTCTGCACCCGGCACTGGTCGCCCTCCCGGGGCGACTCGGTGGCGAGGATGTCGAGCACCTCGAAATCACTCGCGCCCAGCCCGTGCGGATGCAGCACGCGGTCGATCTCGCACATGGTGCGCGCGTGCACCGACAGGATGTCCCGCCACCGCTCCTCGAGGCCGGTCCCGACCGTGTTCACCGCCATACATGCACGGTAACACCGATCCGGCCATTGTTGCCTGTACAACTAGTGCGTATGCAAGTAAGTCTCAGGCCTGCGGATCCTGCGTGATCCCCACCAGGTTGCCGTCCGCGTCCTTGACGAAGGCGATCAGCTTGCCGCCGCCGACGTCCTGGACGTCCTGCAACGTCTCCGCCCCGGCCGCGACCAGCGCCTCGAGCGTGGCGCGGATGTCGTCGACGTGCCAGTAGGGCACCGGACCGGTCATCCCCCTGGCGTGCCCGTTCGGGTCGAGGCCGACGTCCTGCCCCGCGTCCTTGAAGCCGACGTAGTACGGCTCGTCCGCATACGGCTCCACGCCCAGCAGTGCGCTGAACAGGGCCTTCGCCGCGGCCAGGTCCTTGACGGGGTAGATGATCGTCTTGAGGCCGGCAGTCATGGTGCGCTCCTTCGCGTGTGTCCCGACGGTCCGTGTCGGTGGTTTCACGCTAGGCCGGGGGAGGGGAGCGCGCTTCTCCGATCCTGATCGGTCACCCCATCGGCCCGAACCGAGGCACAGCGCCACCGCGCCGACAGCGGTGTTCCCGAACCCACCCGTCAGGACCGGGACACGCTGGACATCGACTACGCCTGTCACCGACCCGTCCGAGGCCCGCTCAGGTCGACTCGCGCCGCACCAGCTCCGTGGGCAGGATGACCGCCGCCGGATCCTCGCCACCCAGCTGGGCCAGCAGCACCCGCACCATCTCGGCGCTGATGCGGTCGTAGGGCTGGCGGATCGTGGTGAGGGCGGGGGACGCCTCCGTCGCCGCGATGGAGTCGTCGAAACCGCCCACGGCCACGTCCTCCGGGATCCGGCGGCCCGCCCCGCGCAGTGCCGCGAGCGCGCCGAGGGCCATGAGGTCGGAGGCGACGAACACGGCGTCCAGGTCCGGGGCCTGGGCCAGCAGCCGTTCGGCGCCCGCCTCCCCGCCGGCCCGGCTGTAGTCGCCGGAGACGACGAGCCGCTCGTCGATCTCGACCCCCGCCTCCGTCAGCACCTCCTTGTAGCCGGCGAGCCGGTCGACACCGCCGGGCGAGTCCAGCGGGCCGGTGACGATGCCGATCCGGCGGCGGCCCAGCGACAGCAGGTGGCGCACCATGTCACGGGCGCCGTCGCGGTCGTCCGCGGCCACGTAACTCACCTTCGAGCCGGACCTCATGGGCTTGCCGCACTGCACGACCGGCACGCCCGCCTTGTGCAGTTCCTCGGCCACCGGGTCGGCGGAGTGGCTGGTCACCAGGAGGACGCCGTCGAGGTGGCCCGCCGTGATGAACCGCTTGATCCGGCGCCGTTCGTCCTCGGTCCCCGCCAGCATCAGCAGCAGCGGGATGTCGTGCGCGGCCAGCGCCTGGGTGCAGCCGCGCAGCAGCACGTTGAAGTTGGGGTCCTCGAAGAACCGCTCCTGGGGCTCCGTGAGCAGGAAGCCGACCGAGTCGGAGCGGCCGGTGATCAGTGAGCGGGCGTGCCGGTTGACGACGTACCCCGTCTTGCGGATGGCGGCGTTGACGGCCTCCAGGGCGGGAGGGCTGACGTAGTGTCCGCCGTTGAGCACACGCGAGACGGTGCCCCGCGAGACCCCGGCCTCGCGGGCCACGTCGTGGATCGTCGGCGGTCTGCGCCGGCCCCCCGCATTGTTCATGGTCAAGACTCTAAGGCCCTGGAGGGCGGGGAGGGGCGCCCGTGCGGAGGGACGGCATCGACGGGATGCGAACGGGCTGGGATCGTGCACAGAAAAGTCTCCCGTAAGGCACTTGGCAAGGGTCACCTCTGTACGGTTATCTTGGGCCGCACACCTCAGGAGCCGTGTGTGCACGTTCCCAACGAATCGAAACGGGAGAGACCCATGCCGGAGACCACCCCCAGGGGCCTCACCAGGCTCGCCTTCGGCGGGGACTACAACCCGGAGCAGTGGCCCGAGAGCGTCTGGGACGAGGACGTCCGGCTGATGCGCGAGGCCGGGGTCACCATGGTCAGCGTGGGGATCTTCTCCTGGGCGCTCCTGGAGCCGGAACCGGGCGTGTACGACTTCGGCTGGCTGGACCGGATCCTCGGCCTGCTGCACGAGAACGGCGTCCGCGTCGACCTCGGCACGCCCACCGTCGTCCCGCCCGCCTGGTTCTACCGCGCCCACCCCGACGCACTGCCCACGACGGCCGACGGCACCCGGCTCGCGTTCGGTTCCCGCGGTGCCATCTGCCACAGCAACGGCGACTACCGGGCTGCCGCCGCGCACATCACCACCCGGCTCGCCGAGCGCTACGCCGACCACCCGGCCCTTGCGATGTGGCACGTGCACAACGAGTACGGCGTCCCCGTCTCCGCCTGCTACTGCGACTCCTGCGCCGCCCACTTCCGCGGCTGGCTGCAGACGACGTACGGCGGTGTCGAGGGCGTCAACGAGGCCTGGGGCACCGCCTTCTGGGGCCAGCACTACACGAGCCTGGAGCAGATCGACCCGCCGCGCACCGCCGCCACCGTCGGCAACCCCGGCCAGGCGCTGGACTACAAGCGGTTCGCCGACGCGACCCTGCGCGAGAACTTCGTCATGGAGCGGGACATCCTGCACCGGCTCTCTCCGGGCGTCCCGGTCACCACCAACTTCATGACCGCGCTCAGCCAGTGCGACTCCGTCGACTACTGGGCCTGGGGCCGTGAGGTGGACATCGTCACCAACGACCACTACCTCATCACCGACGGCCGCCGCACTCACGTGAACCTCGCGATGGCCGCCGACCTCACCCGCTCGGTCGCGGGCGGGTCCCCCTGGATCCTGCTCGAACACTCCACCTCCGGTATCAACTGGCAGCCCCGCAACCCCGCCAAGGCCCCCGGCCAGATGGCCCGCAACTCCCTCGCGCACGTGGCCCGCGGCTCCGAGGGCGCCATGTTCTTCCAGTGGCGCCAGTCCCGGCGCGGCGCCGAGAAGTTCCACTCGTCGATGGTCCCGCACGGCGGCACCGACACGCGCGTGTGGCGCGAGGTCGTCGAACTGGGCGCCTGCCTGGACTCGTTGAGCGCGATCCGCGGCACCCGCACGCGGGCCGATGTGGCCGTCCTGTGGGACTGGCACTCCTGGTGGGCACAGAACCTCGACTGGCGCCCCAGCGTGGACCACGACGCGCGTGAGCGCGCCGACGCCTTCTACGAGGCCCTCTACGACCGCCACCTCACGGTCGACTTCGCCCACCCGGAAGCCGACTTGTCGGCTTATCCCCTTGTCGTCGTCCCCGCCCTTTACCTGATGACGGAGGCCGCGGGGAACAACCTCAAGGAGTACGTCGAGAACGGCGGCACCCTCGTCGTGTCGTACTTCTCCGGCATCGTCGACGAACACGACGCCGTCCACCCGGGCCCGCACCCGGGCGCCCTCCGGGACGTCCTCGGTCTGACCGTCGAGGAGTTCTCACCGCTGCTGCCGGACCAGCTGGTCCGCGTCACCGGCCCCGACGGCTCCGAGCTCACCGGCGACGTGTGGACCGAGTTCGTGGTGCCGCGCGGCGCCGAGACCGTGTGGACGTACGCCGACGGCCTGGCCGCAGGCCACCCGGCCGTCACCCGGCACCGGCTCGGCGAGGGCACCGCCTGGTACGTCTCCACACGCCTGGCCGCCCAGGGCCTCGACGCGCTGCTCGGCTGGGCCGCCGAGGACGCCCGGCTCCCTTCGCGCGCCGACCTGCCCCACGACGTCGAGGTGGTCCGGCGCGACGGAGAGTCCGGTTCCTACGTCTTCGTGGTCAACCACACCGCGTCGGAGGCGAAGGTGCCCCTGGACGCGGCGGGCACCGAACTGCTGACCGGCGAACGTGCCTCGGGTCGCCTCGCCGTCCCGGCGGGCGCCGTCCGGGTCGTCCGCCTCGACGGCTGAACCGACTCCCCTCCGCCCGCGAGACCACGAGCCGCGGGCGGAGGGGACCTCACCCCGAGGGACCGCAAGCCCGCGGACGGCCCCGGATCCCGGGCCCGGATCGGCGTCGCGGTCCGTTTCGGCCCGGGTCCAGGACCGGCCTCGCGGCCCGGATCGACCCCGGGTCCAGAATCGGTCCCACGGCCCGGATCGGCCTCGCGGCCCGGATCGGTTCCGGGCAGGATCGGTCCCGCGGCCCGAATCGGCCTCGCGGCCCGGATCGGTTCCGGCCCGGATCGGTCCCGCCGCCCGGATCGGTCCCGGGTCAGGACCGGCCCCGGGTCAGGACCGACCCGGGTTCAGGACCGGCTTCGCGGCTCGGATCGGGCCCGGGTCAGGACCGACCCGGGTCCAGGACCGGCCTCGCGGCTCGGATCGGTCCCGCCGCCCGGAACCGGCCCCGGGTCCAGGCCTCAAACCCCGCACCAGGCCCAAACCCCTTCGGGCCAGCTGTGCCCCCCTCCGGAGGCGCCGGCGTTTTCCCTCCCCGATCGCCATGCGTGCCAACAGCCCTCCGTTCCAAAGGAGTTCCATCTCGGACAAGCTCGGCGACTCCGGGACAGGGCGGCTCCGACTGCGGGACAGTGGACACACGCAGAAGGAGGGGCGGAGGGGACGAGATGCTGAGGACTCCGGCCAACCAGAGGCGCCTGGACATCCTGGAGTGGCTGAAGGACCCGGCCGCGCACTTCCCGTCGCAGCGGCACGGCGACCCGGTCAAGGACGGCGTCACCGCCGACGCGGTCGCGGGCAAGCTCGGGGTGCCCCGCTCGGTCGCGGAGACCCACCTCGGCCTCCTCGTGAACATCGGTCTGCTGCGCACCAAGAGAATCCGGTGGCGCACGTACTACCGTCGCGACGAGATGCGCATCGCCGAGGTGGCGCGCATGTTCGAGAAGGGCTGGTAGCGACCCGTACCGGAAGGGCATCCGATGGACCGTCCCACCACGCTGACTCCCCGCCACTACGTCGCGATCGGCGGCCGCGGCCCCGAGGACGTCGTCGCCGACGACCGCGGCCGGGTTCTCACCGGAGTGGAGGACGGCCGCATCCTGCGCATCGACGGACTGACACAGCCGCTCGCCGCCCGCGTCGAGGTGCTCGCCGAGACCGGCGGCAGGCCGCTGGGCCTCGAACTCCTCCCGGACGGCGCCCTGTTGGTGTGCGACGCCGAACGCGGACTGCTGGGAATCGACCTCGCCTCCGGCACCGTGCGCGTGGTCGCCGACGAGGTCGAGGGGGAGAGGCTGCGGTTCACCAGCAACGTGGTCGCGCTGTCCGACGGCAGCGTGTACTTCACCGTCTCCAGCCGCCGTTACCCCCTTGAGCAGTGGATCGGCGACATCGTCGAACACACCGGCACCGGCCGCCTGTTGCGCCTGGTGCCCGGCGACGACGCCCCTGAAGTCCTCCTGGAAGGGCTGCAGTTCGCCAACGGCCTGGCCGCGAGCGGAGACGAGTCCTTCCTGGTGGTCGCCGAGACCGGGGCCCGCCGGCTCACCCGCTACTGGCTCGACGGACCGCGGGCCGGACGCGCCGAACCCCTCGCCGAGAACCTCCCCGGCATGCCCGACAACATCTGGCGCGGCGGACCCGACGGCCCGATCTGGGTCTCCCTCGCCGGGCCCCGCGTACCCCCGCTCGACCTGCTGCACCGCGCCGCCCCGCCCGTCCGCCGGGCCGCCGCCCGTGTCGCCGTACACGCCCCCTACCGCCCCACGGGCGGCATCGGTGTCCTCGCGGTGGACGACATGGGCGAGATCCTCCACCACCTCGCCCGCAGCCGCTCCCGCTTCCGCATGGTCACCAGCGTCTGCGAGGCCTCCGGCCACCTGGTCCTGGGCAGCCTCTGGGAGCGCGGCATCGCGCTGTGCGAGCCGCCCGCCGCGAAGTGACCCCGGCGACGCCCCCGAGTTACCCTGGTCCCCGGTCGCGATCACCCTCGCGGCACGGCGGTGGGGCCCGCCGTACCCGAACCGCGGCGAAGGCGCCGCCAACGGTCCCTACTTGCGATCGAGCGCGCCCGCAGGCCGGGCCCCGGCGAGTAGGAGAGACACGACCATGACAGCCCCGCAGAGCGTGCGCGCCCCCGCCGGACCCCCACGCCAGTCCGTCTGGCAGGGCCAGGCACCGGTGGTCGCGGTGGTCGCGCTCGGCGGGGCCCTGGGCGCCACGGCCCGGTACGCCCTCTCCCTCCACTGGCCCACCCCGCCCGGCGGCTTCCCCTGGGCGACCTTCTGGACCAACGTCGTCGGCTGTGCCGTCATCGGCGTGTTCATGGTCGTCATCACCGACGTGTGGGCCGCCCACCGCCTGGTCCGCCCCTTCTTCGGCACCGGCGTCCTCGGCGGCTTCACCACCTTCTCGACCTACGCCGTCGACATCCAGAAACTCGTCGACCACGGCCGGCCCGCCACGGGCCTGGCCTATCTCGCCGCGACCCTGTTCGCGGCCCTCACGGCGGTCTGGCTCGCGTCCACGGCGGCCCGCCGCGTCCTGAAGTGGAGGCAGCCATGACGAGGCTGACCGGCAACGCCCTGCGCCTGACCGTCTACATCGGTGAGAACGACACCTGGCACCACAAGCCCCTCTACTCCGAGATCGTGCACCGCGCCCACGCCTCAGGGCTCGCCGGGGCCAGCGTCTTCCGCGGCATCGAGGGCTTCGGCGCCTCCTCCCTGATCCACACCTCCCGGCTGCTGTCCCTCAGCGAGGACCTGCCCGTGGCCGTCGTGATCGTCGACACCGAGACGCGCGTACGGGAGTTCCTGCCGCAGCTCGACGAACTCGTCACCGAGGGACTGGTGACCCTCGACGACTGCGAGGTCATCCGGTACGTCGGCCGCGACGGGAACCAGGACATAGCGGACAGGAAGGGTAAGAAGTCGTTGTGAACTGGCTGCTGGTCGTCATGGGGGCCGTGGTCGGCGCCCCGCTGCGCTATCTCACCGACCGCGCGGTCCAGTCACGGCACGACTCGGTCTTCCCCTGGGGGACCTTCGCCGTCAATGTCACGGGCTGTCTGATCCTCGGCCTGCTCACCGGCGCCGTGGCCGCGGGCGCGGCCGGATCCCACCTCCAGCTCCTCCTGGGCACCGGCCTGTGCGGGGCCCTGACGACGTACTCGACCTTCTCCTACGAGACCCTCCGGCTCACCGAGACCGGGGCACGCTTGTACGCCATGGCCAACACGGTCGCGAGTGTGGTGGCCGGTCTCGGGGCGGCCTTCGTGGGCGTGGCGCTGGCGCAGGCCGTGTGGGCGTAGCCGCAGGGGCCTGAGCCGTGGGGCGCACCCTTGTCCGCGTGTAGTAAGACTGTGCCCTCCGCACCTGCCCTCCCCTGAGAAGAACTGGATCCCATGAGCGTCATCAGCGTCGGTCAGGCCGTCGTCCTCGGAGCCGTCGAGGGGGTGACCGAGTTCCTGCCCGTCTCCTCCACCGGACATCTGAAGATCGTCGAGGGACTGATGCACATCCCCGTCGACGACGACGCCGTCGTCGGGTTCTCGGCCGTCATCCAGGTCGGCGCGATCGCCGCCGTGCTCGTGTACTTCTTCAAGGACATCGTGCGGATCGTCTCCGCGTGGGGGAGGGGGCTCGTCAACAAGGAGGAGCGGTACCACCACGACTACAAGTTCGCGTGGTGGGTGATTGCCGCGACCATCCCGATCGTCATCGTCGGCCTCGCCGCCAAGCCGCTCATCGAGGGACCGCTCGCCTCCCTGTGGGTGGTCGCGGGCTCCCTGATCGCCGGCAGCGGTGTGATGTGGGCGGCGGACCAGATGGGCCGGCACAAGCGCGGTGAGGACGACACCTCGTTCAAGGACGCGATGCTGGTCGGCAGCTCACAGATCCTCGCGCTGCTCTTCCCCGGCTTCTCCCGCTCCGGCGCGACCATGTCCACGGCCCTGATCCTGGACCTCGACCGTGTGGCCGCCACCCGCCTCTCCTTCTTCCTCGGCATCCCCGCCCTCACCGGCGCCGGCATCTACGAGCTCAAGGACGCCCTCGGCGCGGGCGTGGGCGCGGCCCCGCTCGCCGTCGGCACGGGCGTCTCCTTCGTCGTCGCCTACGGCTCCATCGCCTGGCTGCTGAAGTTCGTGGCCAAGCACTCCTTCAACGCGTTCGTCGTCTACCGGATCGTGGTCGGCCTGCTGCTGTTCGGCCTCCTGGCCACGGGGACGCTGGACAGCTGACGGCGACGGGGGGTGCGGCTGACGTCCACGGGGGGGCGAGGCCGCCGGCGGCGGGGACCTGGGGCGGCTGACCGCCGCGGGGGGCCGGGCCGCCGGGCGGCGGCGACGGTGGCGTGGGGCCGCCGACGTTCCGGGCGGGTATGAGGTCCCTGACGGCGACGGAGGTGCCAGGCGACCGACCGCCACTGGGATGTGGGCCCGCTGACGTCCATGGGGTGAGCTCGCTGACCGACCAGGGGTGCGCGTGCCGGCAGCGGCGGCGGTGTGGGGCCACTGACGGCCACGGTTTCGCCCGCAGGGTGCGCGCGCCGGCAGGCGCGGGCGGTGTAGGTGGCGGCGGTGCGCGCGCTGACGTCCACGACGGTGTGGGCCCGTTGACCCGTCACGCGGGTGCGAACCTGCCGACCGCCCCAGGGGCGCTGAGTGGGCTCTCGCAGTCCCCGCCCCCTGCCCTCGCCCCCGTGCCCCTGGCTCCTGTGCCCGCCCCTGCCCGCCCCCGCGCCCCGCCCTCCGTGTCCCCGCCCGCACCCCCACCCCCTTGACAGCACCCTCCCGCCCCCCGGAGTATCACTTCTGTGAACCTGTCAGACAGCCGGACAGCCAGTCAGCCTCCGCGACGTATCAGCGCCATGGAGGCGGTGCTGGCGCACCTGCGGGGTGCCATCGAGCGCGGGGAGTACGCCATCGGCGACAAGCTCCCCTCCGAGGCGGAGCTCTGCCGCACCCTGGAGATCAGCCGCCCCGTCCTGCGCGAGGCTCTCAGGGCTCTGCAGACCATGGGGCTGACCGTCTCCAAGACCGGCAAGGGCACCTTCGTCGTGGCCAACGCGGTGGAGGACCCCACCTTCGGTGACTACGCGGCCAGCGACCTGCTGGAGGTCCGCCGCCACGTCGAGATCCCGGTCGCCGGTTACGCGGCACGGCGCCGTACCCCGGAGAACCTCGACCACCTGGCCCACCTCCTGGACCGGATGGAACGGGAGACCGACACCACGGCGTGGGTCGCGATGGACACCCTCTTCCACCTCGCCGTGGCCGAGGCCGCCCAGAACCCGGTCTTCCGCCGGGTCATCGAGGAGATCCGGGACGCACTGGCGCGTCAGTCGGCCTTCCTCAACGAGCTGGGCGGCCGCCGGGAGCAGTCCAACCGGGAGCACCGCGCGATCGTCGAGGCGCTGATCGACGGTTCCGAGCACGACGCGGTGGAGGCCATGTCCCACCATCTCGACCGCGTCGAGACCACCCTCACCGACATCGTGCGTTCCCCGCGCACGGGCAGTTCCACGGAAGGCGGATCAGAGGCGTGAGCGAGCAGTCCCTGCACGACGGCGTGCAGAAACGTTCCGGCCATGTCGACGCCGGAGACGAGGGCTACAGCAAGTCCCTCAAGTCACGGCACGTCAACATGATCGCCATCGGCGGCGCGATCGGCACCGGCCTCTTCCTCGGCGCCGGCGGCCGCCTCGCCGACGCCGGCCCCTCGCTGTTCATCGCCTACGCGGTCTGCGGTGTCTTCGCCTTCCTCGTCGTCCGCGCCCTCGGCGAACTCGTCCTGTACCGGCCTTCCTCCGGCGCCTTCGTGTCGTACGCCCGGGAGTTCCTCGGCGAGAAGGGTGCCTACGTCGCCGGCTGGATGTACTTCCTCAACTGGGCCACCACCGGCATCGCCGACATCACCGCCGTCGCGCTCTACACCCACTACTGGGGCATGTTCTCCGACATCCCGCAGTGGGTGATCGCCCTCGTCGCGCTAGCGGTCGTCCTGACCGTCAACCTCATCTCGGTGCGGATGTTCGGCGAGCTGGAGTTCTGGTTCGCCATCATCAAGGTGGGCGCGCTCGTGGCGTTCATGCTGATCGGCGTCTTCCTGCTGGCCACCCAGCACCCCATCGACGGCCACCACCCCGGCCCGTCCCTGATCACCGGCAACGGCGGCGTCTTCCCCAACGGCCTGCTGCCCATGCTGCTGATCATCCAGGGTGTCGTCTTCGCCTACGCCTCCGTCGAACTGGTCGGCGTCGCCGCGGGCGAGACCGAGAACCCCGAGAAGATCATGCCCAAGGCGATCAACTCGATCATGTGGCGGGTCGGTGTCTTCTACGTCGGCTCCGTCCTCCTGCTGTCGATGCTGCTGCCCTGGAACAAGTACACGGGCGGCGAGAGCCCCTTCGTGACCGTCCTGTCCCACATCGGCATCCCGGCGGCCGGCGGCGTCATGAACCTCGTCGTCCTCACCGCGGCCATGTCCTCGCTCAACTCCGGCCTGTACTCCACCGGCCGCATCCTGCGCTCCATGGCCATGTCCGGCTCCGCGCCGAAGTTCACCGGCGTGATGAGCCGCAGCCAGGTCCCCTACGGCGGCATCCTGCTCACCAGCGGTATGTGCGTCCTCGGTGTCGGCCTCAACTACGTCGTCCCCGCCGACGCGTTCGAGATCGTGCTGAACTTCGCCGCCATCGGCATCCTCGCCACCTGGGGCATGATCATGGTCTGTCACCTGCTCTTCTGGCAGAAGACCGAGAAGGGCGACCTGACCCGCCCCGGTTACCGACTGCCGGGCTCCCCCTGGACCGAACTGGTGACGCTGGCCTTCCTCGCCTCCGTCCTGGTCCTCATGTACGCCGACGGCGGCGCCGGCCGCACCACCGTGCTGTGCCTCCCGCTGATCGTCGGTGCCCTGGTCGCCGGATGGTTCGCCATTCGGGGCCGTATCGCTCGCATGCCGGGCGAGACCTCATCCACCAGCGCCGACGTGTGACCCGCGTGGCGCTCCTCCCGAAGCAGGAAGTGATGTACAGCAGTTCCGTCGCGGCCGCACCCCTGATCCGCGAGCCCCTCCACGCACCCGTCGCCCACCTGATACGCGGCGGGGTCGTGGAGGGCATCCACTACGGTTCCGTCGTCGTCCTCGGCCCCGACGGACAGGTCGCATTCCAGCTCGGCGACATCGAGGCCGCGTTCTATCCGCGCTCCGCGATCAAGCCGGTCCAGGCCGTCGCCATGGTCCGGGCCGGGCTGCCGCTGGACGGCGAGCTGCTCTCCCTCGCGGCGGCGAGTCACTCCGGCGAAGAGCGGCATCTCGAAGGAACCCGGCGGATCCTGGAGCTGGCCGGCATCTCCGAGGACGCTCTGCGCAACGTTCCCGACATGCCGTTCGACCCGGCCGTTCGGGACGCGTGGATCCGGGAGGGGCGTGCGCCCTCGCGGCTCGCCCAGAACTGCTCCGGCAAGCACGCGGCGATGCTGTACACGTGCGTGCTGAACGACTGGCCCCTCGAGGGGTACCTGAACCCGTCGCATCCGCTGCAACAGGCGATCGCCGAGATCATCGAGGACCTCACGGGGCAGCGGATCGCCCAGGTGACCGTCGACGGGTGCGGTGCACCGCTGTTCTCCGTCTCGCTGCACGGGCTGGCCCGGGCCGCCGCCCGGATCACCTCGGCGGTTCCCGGGACGCCCGAAGCGCGGGTCGCCGACGCGATGCGGGACCACGCCGAGATGGCGTCCGGCGCGGGGCGTGATGTGGCCGCGTTGATGCGGGCCGTGCCGGGGCTGCTGGCCAAGGACGGCTTCGAGGGGGTTCAGGTCGCGGCCCTTCCGGACGGTCGGGCCATTGCCGTGAAGATCTCCGACGGGGCGAATCGGGCGCGGGTGCCGGTCGCCGCGGCGGCGCTCGCCCGTGCCGGGGTCTCGCCGGATCTGCTCACGGCGTTCCAGGGCGAGGCGCTCCTCGGGGGTGGCCTTGAGGTCGGGCGGGTGCGGCCTGTTCGTTCGCTGGAGCCCGTTGCCGTGTCTGCGTGCGCCTAAGAGCTCGGGCGGACCACGTCGTTTTGCGAATGGGGGCCCGTTGCGGCCGGTCGCGCCCGCGCGGCGGAGCCGCACATCGACACCGCCCCGCGCCCCTGAAAGCAATCACCTGAGCCCCAATTGGAAGAAGGGCCGTACCCTCATGACCGCCGCCGTCAGTCGCCGTGAGCACGATCTGCTGGGGGATCGGGATGTTCCCGCCGATGTCTACTGGGGTGTTCACACCCTGCGGGCCACGGAGAACTTCCCCATCACCGGCACCCCGATCTCCGCGTACCCCCACCTGATCGACGCCCTTGCCGCCGTCAAGGAGGCCGCCGCTCTCGCCAACGAGGAGCTGGGGCTGCTGGAGCCGAGGAAGGCCGCCGCGATCGTCGAGGCCTGCCGGGAGATCCGGGAGGGCAAGCTGCACGACCAGTTCGTGGTCGACGTGATCCAGGGCGGGGCCGGTACCTCCACCAACATGAACGCCAACGAGGTCATCGCCAACCGGGCGTTGGAGCTGCTGGGGCACGACAAGGGGCAGTACTCGTTCCTGCACCCCAACGAGGACGTCAACCTGGGGCAGTCGACCAACGACGTCTACCCGACCGCCGTCAAGGTGGCGACGGTGTTCGCGGTGCATGGACTGCTCAAGGCGATGGCGGTGCTCCAGGACGCGTTCGCGCGGAAGTCCGTCGAGTTCCATGACGTGCTCAAGATGGGCCGTACACAGTTGCAGGACGCGGTGCCCATGACGCTCGGTCAGGAGTTCTCGGCCTATGCCGTCATGATGGACGAGGATCGCAGCCGTCTTGACGAGGCCGTCAAGTTGATCCATGAGATCAACCTGGGTGCCACGGCCATCGGGACCGGGCTCAACGCCCCCGCCGGCTATGCCGAGTCGGCCCGGCGGCACCTCGCCGAGATCACCGGACTCCCGCTGGTCACGGCGGCCAACCTGGTCGAGGCGACCCAGGACTGCGGCGCGTTCGTCCAGATGTCCGGCGTGCTCAAGCGGATCGCCGTCAAGCTCAGCAAGAGCTGCAACGACCTGCGCCTGCTGTCGTCCGGGCCGCGTGCCGGCCTCGGCGAGATCAACCTGCCGCCCGTACAGGCCGGTTCGTCGATCATGCCCGGCAAGGTCAACCCGGTGATCCCCGAGGTCGTCAACCAGGTCGCCTTCGAGGTGATCGGCAACGACGTCACCATCACCATGGCCGCGGAGGCCGGACAACTCCAGCTGAACGCGTTCGAGCCGATCATCCTGCACTCCCTCTCGGAGTCGATCACCCATCTGCGTGCCGCCTGCCTGACCCTCGCCGAGCGCTGTGTGGACGGCATCACCGCCAACACCGAGGCACTGCGCCGGACGGTGGAGAACTCCATCGGCCTGGTCACCGCCCTCAACCCGCACATCGGGTACACGGCCGCCACCGACATCGCCAAGGAGGCCCTCGTCAGTGGCCGGGGAGTGGCGGAACTCGTTCTCGAGAAAGGTCTGCTGCCGGCCGAGCGCCTGGCGGACCTCCTGCGTCCGGAGGTACTCGCCGGCAGCGGCACGGCACGGGCGATCTGACGAGCGGCCTCCTCGGGTCGGTGCGACATCGGGGTGCCGCGCCGACACGAGGCCTCGTCACACCCAGGGCCGAACCCGCCGCCGTCCACCGTGGAACCGGTGTGGTTGCCGTAGGAGACGTTCCTCTCCAGCGTCATCCACGACGAGTCGTACGTCCAGATGCCCTCGGGACCCTCGACGGCGTCCGGCGAGGACGAACTCCCGTTGTCGTGGCTGACGGACCGCTCCACCGTGCCACGGTGGACACTGCCGAGGACGATGCCGCTGCCGGTGTTGCGGCCGGACGCCAGGGGGTCTCCGACATTCCGGTACGCCGTCACCCTCGACACCGTCACCGCGTCGTGCGCGTAGGCGGGCGGGTTCGCGGAGAAGGGCGGACCGTCCGCCACGAGACCGGCGTCCTGGTTGTCGTGCAGTGCGCAGTCACTGATCACCACGTCGCGGAATCCGGATGCCTCGGTGCCGCCGTGCAGCCGGAGGCCATTACGGAAGCCCGACACCTCGACATCCGCGACGCGGACATACGGCAGCTTCCGGTTGCCGGGCAGGTCATTGACGAAGGCGATGCCCTCGTGCGATCTGTAGGACGCGGCGTCGCCGACGAGGTTCAGGTCACGGACGACGACTCCGCTCGTGTTGTGCACCTCGATGGCGCGCGTGCCGCGGGCCGTGATCGTCGCGCGACCCACTCCATAGGATTCGATCACGACAGGCTTGCGGGCGTTACCGGCGTCACCCTGACCGATGCTCAGGCTGCCCGGAAAACGTGCCCCCGCCTTCAGCCGCAGCCGGTCGCCCGGCTTGAACCGCAGGGCATCGGCGCGCAGGAGTGTGCGCCAGGCGGTCTGCGGTGTCCGACCGTCGTCGCCGTCGTCTCCCTGAGGACTGAGATAGAACGTTCGTCCGTCCTTGGGGTTCTCCAGCAGGGGTACATACGGGGTGGGCGCGCTGCACCCGGCCAGCAGCAACGCGGTCGCGCACAGGCCGGCCGCGGTACCGCGCCGCAGCGGACCGGCGACCGCGCCGGCGCTCTTGTGGTGGGCCGAGCGCCGCAAGCCGGTGGCTGCGTCGCATTGTTTCCGCTGGCGCAACATCGCTCCTGTCTGCTCGATGGCCGAGCGGACCCCGATTCATGGAGACCGCGGACTCACCCTGACGTGCGAGGCCGGGATCGGCGGGCCAGCACGCGGAGTTCGGCTCAAGACATGCCTGATTGGCCTCCTGCCGGTACCGCTGCCGCACACGGGACCGGGCTCCTGGGGGCGCAGATCCGACGGAGACCTGGAGACGCTCCCGAGACAGGCGTGCGGCATGATGACGCTCATGTCCTCGCAGTTCCAACCGGTCCTGGAGCGCATCGCCGCCGAGATCGAACGGACCCCCGGCCGCGGCCGCGCCGCCGACTACATCCCGGCGCTCGCCGCCTGTGACCCGCGCAGCTTCGGCATGGCCGTCGCGGAGCTGGACGGCACGGTGTACGGCGTCGGGGACTGGCGCGAGCCGTTCTCGACGCAGTCCATCACCAAGGTCTTCACCCTCGCGCTCGACCTGGCCCGCGAGGGCGACGAACTCTGGGAGCACGTGGGCCGCGAGCCCTCCGGCAACCCCTTCAACTCCCTGGTGCAGCTGGAGTACGAGAACGGCATCCCACGCAACCCGTTCATCAACGCGGGCGCCCTCGTCGTCACCGACCGCCTCCACAGCCGTACCGGAGACGCGGCGGGCGAACTGCTGTCGTTCCTGCGCGAGGAGAGCGGCAACCCGGCCCTGGACTTCGACGAGGAGGTGGCCGCCTCCGAGTTCGCGCACGGCGACCGCAACGCCGCCCTGGCCCACTTCATGGCCGCGTACGGCAACATCGACAACGACATCCCGGTTTTGCTCGACCAGTACTTCCGCCAGTGCTCGATCCGGGCGTCCTGCGCCGACCTGGCTCTCGCCACCGGGTTCCTGGCCCGTCACGGCATCCGCGCCGACGACAGCCGCCTGCTCAGCCTCAGCCAGGCCAAACAGATCAACGCGATCATGCTGACCTGCGGCACGTACGACGCGGCGGGCGACTTCGCCTACCGGGTGGGCCTGCCCGGCAAGAGCGGGGTGGGCGGCGGGATCATCGCGGTGGTGCCGGGCCGCTGCACGCTGTGCGTCTGGAGTCCGGGCCTGGACGAGCGGGGCAACTCGGTGGCGGGGGTGGCGGCCCTGGACAGGTTCACGACGCTGACGGGTGTCTCCGTGTTCTGAGGCGGGGTGAGCGCATCCCCCGTCCCGAACCCGACTACGCACCGGTCACACCCCCGTCGCCACCTCGTCGCCTTCCAGCCACCCACGGCTGACACGCTGCCGACGTGCCGGCCGCCAACGTCCCCGTCGATCTCCGCCGCTGCCAGATCCTCGGTCTGGTCGGCACCGCCTTCCTCGCCGCGGGTGGTGAGACCGCGGGAGCCCTCCCCGTCCGCGAACTCCTCACCCCGGGCTCGCCCCAGGCCGCACTGGGCCTGGTCGGCGCCTACTTCGGTGTCGTCCTGCTGATCGCGGCCTGGCTCCTCCTCGGCCGCCTGGTGCGCAGCCCCGACCAGCGGCCCGGCACAAGGGAGCTCATGGCCGTGCTCGTCGTCTGGTCGGCCCCGCTGCTGCTCGCCCCGCCCCTGTTCAGCCGCGACGTCTACAGCTACCTCGCCCAAGGCGCCATGGCCGACGCCCACATGGACGTCTACGCCCACGGCCCCGCCCTGCTCGGCGGCACCCTCGCGGACGAGGTCGCCCCCATGTGGCGCGACACCGGGGCCCCGTACGGCCCCGTGTTCCTCGGCGTGGCCTCCGCCCTCGCGAAGGCGTCCCGCGGAGAACTCCCCGCCGGTCTGCTCGGGATGCGGCTCGTCGCCCTGCTCGGTGTGGCCCTCATGGCGGCCGCCCTGCCCCGCCTCGCCCGGCACAGCGGCGCCGACCCGGCCGCCGCGCTCTGGCTCGGCGCCCTCAACCCGCTCGTGCTGCTCCACCTGGTCGCGGGCGCCCACAACGACGCGGTCATGCTGGGTCTGCTCGGCCTAGGCCTGGTCGCCGCCCTGGGCCGGTGGCCGATCCTGGGCGCCGTACTCGTGACACTCGCCGCCCTGGTCAAGGCTCCCGCCGCCCTCGGACTCGCCGCGATCGTCGTGCTGCGCGTCCGGGCCGGCGACCGTCCGGCGAGGGCCGTCCTGACGGCCGCTGCCTCGGCCACCGCCACCACCCTCGCCGCGACGACCGTCACGGGCACCGGCTACGGCTGGATCGGCGCCCTCAACACCCCTGTGTCGTCCGGGAACTGGGCCCTCACCAGTCTCCTCGGCCGTGCCACCGGAGCCCTGCTGGAACGGCTCGGCAGCGACCTGGCCCCGCTGGCCGTTCCGGTCTGGCACGCCCTCGGCATCGTGACCGCCGTCGCCGTCATCGGCCGCATATGGCTGCGCCTGCGCCCGCGACCCGTCTACGCCCTCGGCCTGAGCCTGGCCACCGTCGCCGCCCTGGGCCCGGCGATCCGCCCCTGGTACGCCCTGTGGGGACTGTTCCTCATAGCGGCCGCCGCGCCCAGCGCGTCGGTACGGCACCGGGTGGCCGCCGTGACAGGTGTACTCGCACTCGCCACCCTCCCGAGCGGTGGCCCGGCCGACGCCGGGCAACTCGCCCTTGCCGTCTCCGGTGGCGTGCTCGCCCTGGTCGTGCTGGTCCAGGCCCACCAGACGGCCGGGCCCCCGGCGACGGGACGGACGGCATGAGGGCCCCGACCACGGATCGCGGCCGACTGCTGCTGGTCCTCACCGCCGTCACCGCCGTCACCGTCTTCACGGCGACCGTGCCGCTCCTGCGCGACTGGTTCGACCTGCGCGTCTACCACGGAGCCGTCGACACCTGGGTCCACCACGGCGGACGGCTCTACGACTACCGGGTGCCGGGGACGACGTACGGCTTCACCTACCCGCCGTTCGCCGCCGTCGCCATGCTCCCGATGGCCCTGCTCGACCTGCGCACCGCGATCGCGGTCGGCCTGCTGCTCAACCTGGTGGCGCTGGCCGTGGTCGTGCGGCTGCTCACCGGCCGGGACTGGCGGCGCTACGGCTGGTACGGCCGCGTCCTGGGCGCCTGCGCGCTCGCCCTGTTCGAACCGCTGCGCGACACCTTCAGCTTCGGCCAGGTCAACCTTCTGCTGCTGGCGCTCGTCCTCGTCGACGGGTGGCTGCTCGCCACGGGCCGGGAGCGCTGGGCCGGTGCCGGGATCGGGCTGGCCGCCGCGGTGAAGCTCACGCCGGCCCTCTTCATCGGCCTGCTCCTGATCGCGGGACGGCGGCGCGCTGCGGCGGTCGCCACGGTCGTGGCCGTGGCGGCGACGGGGTTCGCGGCCGTGGTGGCGCCGGACGCCTCGCGTTTCTACTGGACCGACGCGATGTGGGACACGACCAGGGTGGGCCGGCTGGACTACGTCTCCAACCAGTCGCTGCAGGGCGTCCTGGCCCGGCTCGGCGAACCGGACCGCGCGGTCTGGGCGGTGGCCGCGCTGCTGGCCCTGGGCGTGTGGGCCGTACGGGCCCGGCGGGCCGTTGCGGCCGGGAACTGGGCGGCCGCGTTCGCGCTGACCGGGTTGGCCGCCTGTCTCGTCAGCCCGATCACCTGGGTGCACCACCTGGTGTGGCTGCTGCCGTCCTTCGCCGTTCTCGTGCGTGCCGGGCACCCGCGGATCGCGGGCGCCCTGTACGCCGTGCTGTGCACCAGCGTGGTCTGGCTGTGGTTCGACGACGCGTCGGGCATTCACGGCTTCCTCGGCGGCAACATCTACACCTGGATCACCCTCGGCCTGCTGCTACGGCTGCCGGTGGGTCAGCGGCGCGCCGAACGTCCGACCCGGGCCCGCAGCGCCACGGTCATGGATCCCGCCCCGAGTCCGGCGGCGCCCAGGATGGCCCACGTCTCCAGCCAGCCCGGCCCGCCGCCCTCCGGGGAGACGGCCGCCGCGACCGGCTCGGCCTCGGGCCCGGGCTGCGGTTTCGCTCGCAGCGCGTCCAGCGAACCCACCGGATCCACCCGCCCGGCCGCGCCGAACCCCCAGTCGAGCAGTGCCCGCGCCTCCTCGTAGACCGCGAAGCCACCGCCCGACTGAGGATTCATCACCGTCACCACAAGCGTGCGGCCGCCCCGACGGGCGGCGGCGACAAGCGTGTTGCCGGCGTGGCTCGTGTAGCCGTTCTTGATCCCGATCAGCCCGGCGTAGGGCTCCACCCCGTCGGCGCCGGTCAGCAGCCGGTTGGTGTTCCGGATGCCATACCACCATCCGCCCCGGTCGGGGAATTTCGCCTCGGCCGTGCCGCAGTACCGTGCGAAGTCCGCGTTGCGCAGCCCCGCCCGGCCGAAGACCGCGAGGTCGTACGCCGAGGAGACCTGGCCGGGGGTGTCGTAGCCGTCGGGGGAGCGGACGTGGGTGTCCCGGGCGCCCAGGGCGCGCGCCTTGGCCTGCATGCGGGCAGCCGTCGTACGCCAGCCGCCGCTGAGCCCGGCCAGGACGTGCACGGCGTCGTTCCCGGAGTTCAGGAAGACACCGCGCCACAGGTCGGCCACCTGGTAGGTCTGGCCCTCGGCGACCCCGACGAGACTGCTTCCGGGTCCGATGCCCGCGAGTTCCTGCTCGCCGACCGTGTGCCTGAGGCCGCCGGGCAGCACCGGCAGGACGGTCAGGGCGAACAGGGTCTTGAGCGTGCTGGCCGGTGGCAGGGGGCGGTGGGCGTCGTGCGCCGCGAGGACCTCCCCGCTGTGGGCGTCGGCCACCACCCACGACAGCGCGGACACGTCCGGGACCGGGGGCACGCCCGGACGCGGCCGGACCTGGATGCCGGAGCGGTACAGCAGGGCGGGCGACGCGGCCGTGGCCGGGGGTCCGCCGGGCGCGCCGGGGTCGGAGCCCGGGCGGGCGGCCGCTGTCGCGGAAGCGAACACCAGCAGGCCCGTCGTGCACAGGGCGCAGACCGAGACGGCCATCCGGGAGGGAAATCCGATTGTCATACCGCAAAGCTAGGAACGGACCGGCCGTACACCGCGCTGCCCGGGCCGACGGCCACGCGCGAGCACCCGGATGCCGCACGCCGCCGATAACGGGGTCGCGCCGCGCCTGGGCCATCTGGTGGCTGCCGCGGCCCTGGTCACCGGCGGCGACGTGCCACGGCACCCGACCGGGCCGAACTCGACCGGCTGCTCACCCTCGACGACGAGGAGCGGTCGGGCCTGCGCCTCGGTCAGCCGGCGGGCAGCGTGGGCTGGATGCGCCGTAGGAACGTCGTGTTGTCCGGGGTCTCCCGCATCCGCTGGAGGAGCGTCTCGAGGTTGCCCTGGCCGTCGCCGTTCTGGAGTGCCCGCCGCAGTCCTCGTACGGCGGTCAACTCCGCCGGAGACAGCAGGAGTTCCTCGCGACGGGTGCCCGAGGGGTTGACGGCGACGGCCGGGAAGACGCGGCGGGAGGCGAGTTCGCGGTCCAGGCGGAGCTCCATGTTGCCGGTGCTCTTGAGCTCCTCGAAGTAGAAGTCGTCGGCGCGCGAACCGGTCTCCACCAGGGCCGTGGCGAGGATCGTGAGCGAACCGCCCTCCTCGGCGAGCCGGGCGGCGCCGAAGAACTTCTTCGGCCCGATCAGCGCGGTCGCGTCGACACCGCCGCTGAGGGTGCGGCCGTTGGCGGGGGCCGCGTTGTTGTGGGCCCGGCACAGCCGGGTCAGGGAGTCGAGCAGGATCACGACGTCCTCACCGGCCTCGACGAGCCGCTTGGCCCGTTCGATCACCAGCTCGGCGAGCGCGATGTGCTGCCTGGGCGTGCGGTCGAACGTGGAGGCGTACACCTCGCCGCGCACGGAGCGCCGCATGTCGGTGACCTCCTCGGGACGTTCGTCGAGCAGCACCACCATCAGGCGGCACTCGGGGTGGTTGCCGGCGACGGCGGCCGCGATCTGCTGGAGCAGCACGGTCTTGCCGGTCTTGGGCGGGGCCACGATCAGCCCGCGCTGGCCCTTGCCGACGGGCGCGATCAGATCGGCGACCCGCCCGGTCAGGCCGGACGCCGGGTGTTCGAGCCGGATCCGCTCGCGCGGGTGCAGCGGCGTGAGGTCGTGGAAGGCGCGACGGTTGCGGCCGGGGCCGTGGCCGTTGACCCGGGCGACCTCGGTGAGGGCGCGCTGGGCGCCGCGCACCCCGTCGACGACGTCCCCCTTGCGCAGGCCGAACCTGCGGATCAGCGCGGGGGAGACCTGGAGATCGGAGGGCGAGGGCAGCAGGCTCGCGGCGCGCAGGTGACCCTTCCCGCCGGCGTCGATGTCGAGAACGCCGGAGACGGCGCGGACCGGGGGCTGCTGCTGAACCGGAGGGGTTTCGAGAGTGATCGTCATGGTGGTCGGTCCTTTCGAGGACGGAAGGCATGAGACATGCGGAAGGAGGGGGAAGCCGCGAGAGGGAAGGCGGACAACGCCTTCGGGCGGCGGAAGACAGCACCCACAAGACCTGCGAGGTACTGAGGAGAAGCCGGTACAGCGACCGGCGAGATGAGAGAGAACTGGCACCGGCGCCCTGAAGCGGGCGTACACAAGTGCTGACAGGACGGTACCACGGAGACTCAGCGCGTGGCGAGGAGTCCGTACAGCAACGGGATCCGCGGTGCGGGAAGGCGCCACCAGCCGGACGGGGTACGTACCATGTGCGGCCAACGCGGCCAGGGCAACTCGCCGCTCTCCCGCAGATGCCGGACACGCAGTCCTGCCCCCGTCAACGCGTTGACGACTGCTCCTATTCCGTGCATCCACTCGTAGCTCGCGGTGGCGCCCTCGACAGCCGGGCCGTCGGTGTAGGTGTGGGTCGCGTCCCGGTGCACGGGCCCGTCGCCGCCCAAGTAGTCGTGGCGCAGCAGCAGTTCCGGTCCCTCGCCCGGAGCCGGCTTCGGGCCCAGCGAGTTGAGCAGCGGATGGAACTCGACCACGTACAACAGCCCGCCCGGGCGCAGCAGCCGAGCGATCACACTCGCCCACCGCTCCAGGTCGGGGAGGTAGCACAGCGCGCCCTTCCCGGTGTACACGACGTCGAACTGCCGCGCTCCCAGCGCCTCGACGGCGTCGTACACGTTCGCCCGCACGTACTCGACGTCCACGCCCGCCCGCGCCGCGATCCCCTGGGCGGCCGCGACGGACGCCTCGGAGAAGTCGAGGCCCACCGCCCGGGCCCCACGGCGGGCGAGGGCGACCGTCTCGGTGCCGAGGTGGCACTGGAGGTGGAGCACATCCCGGCCGGTCAGCTCGCCGAGGTCCTCCCACTCGAAGGCGGCGAACCAGCGCTCCGGATCGAGGTCCTGGTCGAGGCCGTAGAACCGGCTGGCGAGGTGGACGGGCGTGCGGGCGTCCCAGTTGGCCTGGTTGACCCGCATCAGCCGCGCGTGCTCGTCGGACGTCATGAGGCCATCCAACCGTGCACGGGGAGTTCGTGCTCCTCCTCCAGCTGATCCCGCAGCCTCTCGCGCCCGTGCCGAGCAGGATGCTGACCCGGGTGGAACCGCGGTGGCTGCTGGTCGGTGGGCTGTCGCCGATGGCCGCCTGGGGGCCGAAGAGAGCGGCCGGAGAGAGGGGCCGGAGATCCGGCCCCCTTTTTTCTGCGCGCCGGTGTCGATTCCGGGCGGTCCCGTTCGTCGGGCGGGTGTAGGAAGCTCATGAGGACCAGGAGGAACCATGAAGTACATGCTGCTCGTCTGCGGCGACGACACCAACGACGCCTCGGGCATGGCCCCCGTCGAACCCTGGGTCGAGGAACTCGGCGACCGTGGCGTACGGCTGCACGGGCACCGGCTCGCCCTGCCCGCCGACGCGGTCACCGTACGGGTGCGCGGTGGTGAAGTGCTGAGCACCGACGGCCCGTTCGCGGAGACCAAGGAGTACGTCGCCGGTTTCGACATCCTGGAGTGCGACAGCCTGGAGGAGGCGGTCGAGGCGGCCGCCAAGCACCCCGTGGCGACGATCGGCGCCATGGAGGTACGGCCGTTCTGGGAGGACGAGGACGCCGAGGGGCAGCTTCGCCGCCTCGACGCCGAACTGACGGAGGCGGCACGCACAGGGGACGTCGAGCGGACGCTCGCCTGCTACGCGCAGGACGCGGAGGTGGTGGAGAACGGCCGGCAGTACACCGGCGTCGAAGCGCTCCGCAAGGTCCGGGCGGAGGCGGGGCCGGTCACCCGCGAGGTCCTGGAGTTCCGGGTCCACATCGACGAGAGCATCGCCTTCGGCCACGCCCTCATCCGTACCGACGGCAAGCTGCTGCGCGTCACCACCGGCTACCGCAACGCCGGTCCGCGCTGGCTGATCGTCCACGAGCACGTCACGGAGGCCACGTCATGAAGTACGTCCTGCTGATCTGCACCCCCGCCGGTGGCGAGGAGCTCAGCCCCGCCGAGATCGCCGAGGACCCCCGCTTCACCTCCTACATCGAGGAGGTCCGCAGCCGCGACCTCGTCAAGGGCGGAGCCCGGCTGCGCCCCGCCTCCGACGCCACGACTGTGCGCGTCCAGGGCGACGAAGTCCTGCTCACCGACGGGCCGTTCATCGAGTCGAAGGAGTACATCGCCGGCATCGACATCATCGAAGTCGCCGATCTCGACGAGGCGATCTCCCTCGCCTCCCGGCATCCGGCGGCCCTCGGCGGCGGCTCGGTGGAAGTACGGCCAGTGTGGGAGTGACCGCTGAAGAGGCCGTCGCCGCCGCCTTCCGGGAGGAGTGGGGCCAGGTCGTCGCCACCCTGATCCGGGTCACCGGCGACTGGGATCTCGCCGAGGAGTGCGCGCAGGACGCCTTCGCCCAGGCTCTCGACCGGTGGCGGCGCGACGGCGTCCCGCGCCGCCCCGGCGCCTGGCTCACCACGACCGCCCGCCACCGGGCCATGGACGTGCTGCGCCGGGAGGCGGTCGGGGCGCGGAAACTACGGGAGGCGGCCATGCTCACGGCACCCGGGGAGCCGTACGACGACAGCGGTGTCCAGGGCGACCGGCTGCGCCTGATCTTCACCTGCTGCCACCCGGCGCTGCACATCGAGGCCCGGGTCGCCCTGACCCTGCGCACCCTCGCGGGCCTGACCACACCCGAGATCGCCCGGGCCTTCCTGGTCCCCGAGGCGACCATGGCCCAGCGCCTGGTGCGCGCCAAGAAGAAGATCCGCAACGCCGGCATCCCCTACCGCGTGCCGCCCGCGCACCTGCTGCCCGAGCGCACGCCCGGCGTCCTCGGAGTGATCTACCTGCTGTTCAACGAGGGGTACGCGGCCACCTCGGGCGCCGATCTCGTACGACGGAACCTGTGCGCGGAGGCGATCCGACTGGCCCGCGTCCTGGCCCGCCTCATGCCCGACGAGCCCGAGGCCCTCGGCCTGCTCGCGCTGCTGCTCCTGCACGACGCCCGCCGCGAGACCCGCGTGGACGCGGCCGGTGAACTGGTGACCCTGGAGGACCAGGACCGTACGGCGTGGGACCACGCGGAGGTGGAGGAGGGTGCCGCCCTGCTGGAGACGGCACTGCGGCGCGGCCGTCCCGGGCCGTACCAGATCCAGGCCGCCATCGCCGCCTGCCACACCACCGCGCCCACCGCCGAGGACACCGACTGGGTCGATGTCGCCGCGTTGTACGGCGAGTTGCTGCGCTTCGTGCCCTCGGCAGTGGTCCGCCTCAACCGGGCGGTCGCCGTCGGCATGGCCGAGGGGCCCGACGCGGGACTGGCACTGGTCGCCGAACTGGAGCGGGAGGGCGAGCTGAGCGGCTACCACCTCCTCCCGGCCACCCGCGCCGACCTGCTGCGCCGCAGCGGCCGTACGACCGACGCGGCCCAGGCGTACGAGCGGGCCCTGGAGCTGGTGGAGAACGACGCCGAGCGGCACTTCCTCGAAAAGCGGCTCGCGGAGTGTCGATCCGGGTAGACGCCCTGTGCAGCGGGGACACCGACCTGTCGGCGGGGATGAGCGCCCCGCACAGTGAAGGGCTCTGCTTCACTCCCTCGTGCACACCTCAGGCCCTTGCCCCGGACCGCCGCCGCCCGGGAAGAAGGTGACGCTGACGGTCGGCGGGGCCGAGAGGGCCCTCTCACCGTCGCGTGAGTTCGGGAGCCCGAGCTCGGGGACCTGACCCGGGCGCGTGAACTCAGGAGGTGGACGCGGCCCTCGCCTCCGCCTCCTTCGCGATCTCCTCGAACCGCGCCCCCATGGCCGTCGCGAGGGCCTGCGCGCCCGACAGCGGACGGACCATCACCATCAACCGGTGGATCAGGCCGTTCTCGTCGAGATGGATGAAGTCGCAGCCGTCCAGCGCCCGTTCGCCGACCCGGGTCGCGAACACCAGCGCGTGGTCACGGCCGTCCTCGCTGCTCAGCTCGCTCACATAGCGGAAGTCCTCGAAGACCTTGACGACCGCGCCCAGGATCGCCGCCGTGATGGCCTTGCCCGCGTACGGCTTGAACACCACCGGACTCGTGAAGACCACCTCCTCGGCCAGCAACGCCTCCACAGCGCCGAGGTCTCCCGCTTCCACCGCTTGTCTGAACGCTCGCATCAAGGCTCCGTGGTCAATTTGTTGAGTAGATGTAGAGGAGACTAATCATTTACTGTAGTGGTGTCCATATCGAGACCGGCCGACGCGAGCTGCGAAGCGGACTGCGAAACGGACGCCATCCGCTGGTGCGAGCGTGCTCTTGCCCGTCTGAGACACCGTTCCCCTAAGCTGACGCGGATGTTCAGCCCAGAAGGCCCCAGCCTCCGCGAACTCGCCGTCCAGGCGCTGTCGTCCGTCGAGCACGGCTACGACCTGCTCGCCCCCAAGTTCGACCACACCCCCTTCCGTACGCCCGACTCGGTGCTGGCCGCCGTCGCGTCCGCGCTCCGGCGGATGGGCCCCTTCGATGCCGGGCTCGACCTGTGCTGCGGCACCGGCGCCGGGGCCCGGGTGCTGACACGGGTCTGCCGCGAGAGCGTGACCGGGGTCGACTTCAGTGCCGGAATGCTCGACGTGGCCCGGGAGCGGACGAGGTCCAGGGGGCCGCGCGTGTCGTGGGTACGGGGCGATGCTCGCGCCCTGCCGTTCGCTCCCGCCTCCTTCGACCTCGTCGTGAGCTTCGGGGCCTTCGGCCACTTCCTGCCACGCGAACTGCCCGGACTGTTCGTCCAGGCCCGAGAGGTGCTGCGGCCGGGCGGCTGCTTCGCCTTCCCGATCGTCGCCCCACCCCGTCCGTCGTCTCCGGCCTACTGGATGCTCCTCGGTTTCGACGCCGTGATGCGGGTGCGCAACGCCCTCTGGCGACCGCCGTTCGTCATGTACTACCGGGACTTCCGGCTCGGGGACGTGCGACGGGAACTGGAATGGGCCGGGCTCCGGGTGGAGCTGTACGCCCTGCCCGAGTTCGGGCTGCGCCGGGACGGCAGTCCGCGGGTGCGGATGGTCGTGGCGAGGCGCCCGGTCTAGTCGGTCCGGATTCCCGACTTGTCCGTCGGGATTTCCGGCACGCCTGGTCACCGTGAGGCGTCTCCCGGAACGGGACCCGTCACAGGGCGCTGTACAGGGCGTCGATCAGTGCCATCTTCCGAGGGTCGTCGGCGATGTGCGGACCCATCCGGTTCATCACATAGCCCAGCGCGATGCCCGCCTCGGGGTCGGCCAGACCGCAGGACCCGCCGAACCCGTCGTGTCCGAAGGCCCGCGGATTGGGCCCGTAGGAGCCGTTCGGCCCGCTCAGCCACAAGCCGAGCCCGAGCTCCGTCTCGCTGTCGAGCCCCGCGCCGAGCACCAGGTCACGGCACCTGCCCTGGCTCTCTCGGACCCGCTCGGCGGCCTCGGGGGACAGGACGCGGTGGCCGTCGTGGGAACCGCGGCCCGCGAAGATCCCGTAGAGGGCGGTGACGGCCCGGGCGGTGCCGTGGCCGTTCGCGGCGGGGATCTCGGCGGCCCGCCACTCGGCCGTGTTCGCCTCTGCGGCGCCCACCACGGGATTGGTGAGGGCGGCGATCGCCGCGGGCGCCAACTGGGCGAAGATCGCGGCCTGTTCGCCGGCCGACACCGCCGGTGGACGCACCAGCTCGGCGGCCCGCCCGGCCTCTTTCTCCGGCAGGCCGATGGTGAAGTCGATGCCGAGCGGCCCCGTCACCTCCCGCTCCAGGAAGGCGCCCGGCAGCAGCCCCGAGACCCGCCGGACGACCTCCCCGACCAGGAAGCCGTAGGTGAACGCGTGGTATCCGGACACCGTGCCCGGCTCCCACCAGGGCTCCGTCGCCGCGAGCCGCCGGGTCGTCAGTTCCCAGTCGAAGAGTTCCGTGAGGGTGTGGGGCTCGCGCAGCCCGGCCAGCCCGGCCCGGTGCGACAGCAGGTGTCGTACGAGCACCTTCTCCTTGCCCGCCGCGGCGAATTCCGGCCAGTAGGCGGCCACCGGTGCGTCGAGGTCGAGCAGACCCCGGTCGGCGAGGATGTGGGCGCACAGGGCCGTCGGGCCCTTCGTCGTCGACCACACGTTGACCAGCGTGTCGCGCTCCCAGGGGCGGGTGCGGGCCGCGTCGGCCCAACCGCCCCACAGGTCCACGACCGTCTCGCCGCCGACGGTGACGCTCACCGCGGCGCCCAGCTCGGCACGGTCCCGGAAGTTCTCCTCGAACGCCGTCCGCACGGCAGCGAAGCGCTCGTCGCAGTGGCCGTGGACAGCCGGCCGGTACTCGGACATGGGCCCTCCGTCGTCGCCGGAAGCCCGGACCGCGACACTGCGATCCGGACCCCGTGAACATACCGACTGGTCGGGCTGGAGGGAAGAATCCCGACGGGACTCAGGCGTACGAGCGCAGCCAGCGCAGCTTCGCCGCCTGCTGGTACGGGCCGCCGCCCTCGTGATCGTTGAAGTCGTAGACCTCGATCGCCTTGTCGTCGTGGCCCCAGGCGTTGAAGGCGGCGAAGACGGTGGAGGGCGGGCAGGTCTGGTCCTCCAGGGCCGCCGAGAAGAGCGCCGGGGTGCGGCCGCGGCTCGCGAAGTGCACGCCGTCGAAATAGGCGAGGGTGCCGAGGACGTCCTCGAAGCGGCCGCGGTGCGTCTTGAGGTAGAGGCCGATCTCCCGGTACGGGTGACGGTCCGTCGTGGTCGCCGCGCGCGGGAAGTCGCACAGGAACGGCACGTCCGGAGCGACCGCCGCCAGGTCCGGCACCAGACCGCCGACCGCGATCGAGATGCCTCCGCCCTGGCTGCCGCCGAGGACGACCGTGCGCGCCGCGTCGGTCAGCGGGTGCGAACGGGCCGCCTCCACCGCGCGGACACCGTCGGTGAACACCCTGCGGTAGTAGTAGTTCTCGGGGGCGTCGATGCCCCGGGTCATGAACCCGGGGTACGCGGGCGCGCCGGCCACCGGGTCGGCGGTGCCACCGCCGCCGCCCCAGGCACTGCCCTGACCGCGGGTGTCCATCACGAAGTGCGCCCGGCCGGTCGACGCCCACAGCAGGTGCTCGTGCGGCAGGCCGCGGCCGCCGCCGTAGCCGATGAACTCCACGACCACCGGTATCGGGGCGGAGACCTCGGCGGGGAGGGTGAACCAGCCCTTGACCGGGTGGCCGCCGAACCCGGCGAACGTCACGTCGTACACCTTCACAGTGGACAGGCCCGTGTCGACGAGTTCGAAGCGGGCGTCCAGGTCGTGCTCGCGGGCCTCCTGGAGTGTCTTGGACCAGAACGCGTCGAAGTCCTCGGGCTCGGTGGACTCGCTGCGGTACTCGCGCAACTCGTCGATGGGGAGGTCGAACAGGGCCATGTAGGACCGCCTTAGCGAAGGGACAGTGCCGGATGATCACACCGTACGTGTGTGGTCGGACGAATCGCCAGGCCTTTGCGGCACCGGCCGACCGGTTGCCGCCCTCGCGACGGTCGTGGATCTGCTGGTCAAGGACGCAGGGCCGCTGGCCTTGGACAGAGAGCGCGATCAGCGGAGTAGGCCGGCCGTCGCGAATGGTCGGGCCACCGCGGTCGGCACCGCAGGCGGCGGATCCGAGAGGCCGACGTGCTCAGGCCCGGCGACGGGTCCACTGCGGTTCGGTGAGCGCCCAGTCCCGTTCCCACTCGGCGAGCCGGTGGCGGCCCGCCACACCGCGGACGAGTGAGTGGCCGAGGAGGATCACGGCGACCGTGGCGCCCGCGCCACAGGCGCCCATCACCAGGGTGTGCTGCCAGATCGCGGTCTCGTCCGGCGGCGGAGCCACGCTCCGGCCCTTGGAGTCGAACCACACGTCGACCTTCTCGCCCTGGTCGGTACCCGCCGGGACCCGGGCCGTGGCGGTCTTGGTGGCGCCCCCGGCCTCCGTCCAGCGCACGGTCACCCGGTAGGAGCGCTCCCGGCCGCCCTCGACCGTGGGCAGCGAGTCCGGAACCCTGCCGACGACGTCCGCCCGGACCCGGTGGCGTTCGGAGCGCTGCTCGGCCGCCACCGTACGGGCGTCGTCATGAGCCCACCAGCCCACCACCGCACCGATCAGCGGGGCGCCCAGCAGCATCAGCACAGCGACGGCCAGCACCGTCCATGCCTCGACGACGTCCGACCGGCGCCTGAGCGGATTGCGCCGCCAGCGCCAGCCGCGGACCCGGGTTCGCATGTCGACCTCCGCACCACGCACCCCTGCGCGCGGTCATACAGATGTAGTACCCCTCCATCCGCGTCGTTCACGTGTGGAGGGGCCCACAAACGCACTCAGTGCGCAGACACGCCACCGTCAGCCGAAGCGTTCGATCCGGATACGGTCCACCGGCTGACCGGCCTCCACCAGCAGCCGCGAGGCATGCTCGGCGAACCCGTTGGAACCGCACACATAGGCCTCCCACCCACCCTCGGGCTGCTCGGCCAGGAGCGGCGCCACATGTGCGGCCGACATACGTCCCACGGGCACCCCGACCGGGGCGCTCCGCGTGAACACGGGGGTCGTCTCGGCGCCCAGCTCCCGCGCGTAGATGAGCTCCTCGGGGCTGCGCGCCGACACCAGCAGCCGCAGCGGCACGGACAGTGCGCGCGCCCGGTGGTGGCGGACCATCGACATCAGCGGTACGACCCCGGAGCCGGCCCCGATCAGCAGCGCGGGCCGGTCGCCGGGCCAGGCGAAGAACCCACTCAGCGGCCCCCGCACCTCGACCTCGTCACCGGGTGCGGCCACCGTGTGGAACCAGCCCGAGACCTCACCGCCGTCGACATGGTCCAAGGTCAGCTCGATGTGCCCGGAGTCCTCCGGCGGCGACGCGATCGAGTAGTGGCGCTGGGCCGTGTAGCCGTCCTCGGCGGTCAGCCGCAGCATCAGATGCTGGCCGGGCAGATGCCCCTGCCAGGAGGGCACCGCGAACCGGAACGTGGACGCGTACGGGGTCTCGCGGCGGACCTCGGTGAGCGTGGCGGTCTGCCACACGGCGGCGACGGTGTCGCCGACGGCGATACGCCCCGGCACCGCGAACCGCGTGACCGGAGCGAAGGCGGGGGAGGAGAGCGCCTCAGTCACCGGAGTACCTCTGTTCCTCCCACGGGTTGCCCCGCGCGTGATAGCCGTTCTGCTCCCAGAAACCCGGCTCGTCGTGATCCAGCAGCGTCAGCCCCGCGACCCACTTGGCGCTCTTCCAGAAGTACAGGTGCGGCACCAACAGCCGCGCCGGACCGCCGTGTTCGGCGGGCAGCGGCTTCCCGTCGTACTCCCACGCGATCCAGGCCCGCCCGCCGGTCAGGTCCGCGAGCGGCAGGTTCGTGGTGTACCCGGTGTGCGAATAGGCGACGGCATGGGTGGCGGACCCATGTGGCCGCACCATATTCAAAAACGCGTCCAGCGACACACCCGCGAACCGCACCCCGAACTTCGACCAGCTCGTCACGCAGTGGATGTCACCCTCGTAGGCCGACGCGGGCAGCTCGTGCGCCTCGTCCCAGTCCCAGGTACGCGGTTGTTCGACCAGCCCGTCCACCCGGAACGTCCAGTCGGCCGGCGCCAGGTCCGGGGTGACCTCCGCGGAGAGGACGGGCCAGTCGTCGCCCGCGTCGTACTGGCCGGGTGGCAGCCCGGAGTTGAGGACGCGGGGGCGTCCCGTGAAGCCTCGGGTGACGTTCATGCTTCAACCGTACGCTGTCGTCACGCGTGCTCCGCCCCAGGTCAGTGCCCCCATCGTCGCGGCCGTACGAACATTGCGCGGCGCCGGGAATAGCCGTCGCGTGCCGCTCCTTGGCGCTGGAGTGCCGGGCCGGTGTCCCGGTGACAGTGCGAGGAGAGTGAGGAAGCAGATGCCCAAGGCGTACGTCGTCACGCGGTACGGCGGACCGGAGACCGAGGCGTTCGTGGACGTGGACCGACCGGGTCCCGGGCCCGGCCGGCTTCTGGCGGCTGTCAAGACGGTCATCGAGGTCGCCCGATGACCATCGACGCACCGCACGTCCTCGACAACCCCGCCCTCGCCTCCCTGACCGGACCGCACGCCCGCTTCGCCGAGAAACGCGGCCGGGTCCTGCGCTACCCCGTCGACGTCTCACCGTGGCTGGCCCTGCCCGACGAGCCCGACGCGGGCGACTGGGCCGACCTCGCCGCGCTCGCGGGTGCCGGCGTGGAGGTGCCGCTGTCGGGCTACATGGGCCGGGTGCCCGAGGACTGGGAGATCACCTTCCACATCGAGGGCGTGCAGTTGGTGGACGACGGTCTCGCCGCCGCGTCCGACCCGGAGGCGGTCCGCCTCGGCCCCGCCGACGTGCCCGAGATCCTCGACCTGATCGCCCGGACCCGCCCCGGCCCCTTTCTGCCCCGCACCGTCGAGATGGGCACCTATCTGGGCATACGCAGGGACGGCGCCCTCGTCGCGATGGCGGGGGAGCGGCTGCACCCGCCGGGCTGGACCGAGATCAGCGCGGTCTGCACCGACCCCGGCGTCCGCGGCCAGGGCCTGGCGACCCGGCTGATCCTCGCCGTCGCCCACGGCATACGGCAACGCGGTGAGACGCCGTTCCTGCACACCGGCGCCCGCAACACCCATGCCATCCGGCTCTACGAGTCCCTCGGCTTCCGGCTCCGGCGCACCACCGCCTTCCTCGCGGCACGGGTACCCGAGCCGTTGCCGGAGTCGGTCGCCTAGAGATCGTCAGCCGCACCGGGCCAGGCGTTGTAGCGCACGAGGTACCCGGCGAACCGCTCCAGGTCCTCCTGCGACCACTCCGCGAGCCGCTCGCCCACGGCCGCGCGGCGGCTCACGGTGACCTGGCCCAGGATGCGCCGGCCGGCCGTGGTCAGATGCAGCACCTGGACACGGTGGTCCTCGGGGTCCTGGCGCCGTTCGATGAGGCCGGCCCGCTCCAGAGCGGCGACCTGGCGGCTCACCGTGGACTTGTCCAGGGCGTAATGGGCGGCCAGGTCGGTGGCCCGGCAGCCGTCACGTTCCTCCAGGTGCCCGAGGAGCGTGTACGACACGAGCGACAGTTCGGGATGCAGACGGCCCGCCGAGGCCCGCGCCCGGCGCGCGAAGACCGTCATCTCGCGCTGAATCGTCTCCACGGCTGTGGCTGCTTCCACCGGTCCTCCCTCGCAGTACTGGTTGCAGAGTACAACTCAAGGCGCTCTGGGGTAGGGTGGCCCTCCGGCTGAGGGCGGTCCCAGCCGTGAGGTACCGAGGAGGTGAGACCCATCGACGCTGTGTCAGCTCGGGTGCTCTCTCCTCGAACCGGCGCGGATCACCGCCTGTAGGCCCTGGTGACCGCGGGAGCGCCCTTCGGCTCTCGAAAGGCTCTCGGCTTTCCATGCCCTCACCCTCTCCCCGCTTCACTTCCCCCGACTCCGTCGTCGACGCGCTGCGCACCGCGGGCTGCGTCTTCGCCGAGGACGAGGCCCGGCTGATCCTCGCCGCCGCCCGCACCCCCGACGAACTGACCGACATGGTCGACCGCCGGGTCATCGGCCACCCTCTCGAACTCGTCGTCGGCTGGGCCGAGTTCAGGGGACTGCGCATCACCGTGGCTCCCGGCGTCTTCGTGCCGCGCCGGCGCACCGAGTTCCTCGTCGAGCAGGCCCTCGCCCTGACACCGGACGCCTCCGTCGTCGTGGACCTGTGCTGCGGCTCGGGTGCGGTCGGCGCCGCGCTCGCCGCCGCCCTGGGTCCGGTCGAGCTGCACGCCGCCGACATCGACCCGGCCGCGGTGGACTGCGCCCGCCGCAACACCGCCGGCGCGGGCGGCCGGGTCCACACCGGCGACCTCTTCGAAGCCCTCCCCGCCGATCTGCGCGGCCGTATCGACATCCTCGCCGCCAACGTCCCCTACGTCCCCACCGAAGAGGTCGCCCTCCTCCCCACCGAGGCCCGCGACCACGAACCCCTGGTCGCCCTCGACGGCGGCACGGACGGCCTGGACGTCCTGCGCCGGGTCGCGAGCGAGGCCCCGCAGTGGCTCGCCCCCGGCGGCCGCCTCCTCGTCGAGACCAGCGAACGCCAGGCCGCAGCCGCCCTCGACGCCTTCACGCACAGCGGTCTGGCACCCCGCCTGGCGGCCTCGGAGGAGCTGTACGCCCACGTCGTCATCGGCACCAGGGCTTAGGCCCAGCCCGGTGCCCAGATCCCCACGCCCGGCGGTTCGGGCCGTGTGGCGTGCAGGTGCGCCCGAAGGGCGGCGAGGGCCGGATGGGGGTTGTCGGCGCGCCAGACCAGGGAGTGGGGATAGACCGGTGCGGGCCCGTGGACCGGGATGCGGCGCAGATCCTGGCCGGCCGGCCAGACCAGACGGGTCAGCTCGCCGACCAGGGTCGCCAGGGCCGGGGAGTCGGCGATGGTGTCGAGAAGGGGGTCGATGCCGAAGTCGGGGCCGGTGGCCTCGATGGTGAGGCCGAAGGCGGCGGCGAGGTCGTCGTAGTAGGTGCCCCACTCCGTTCCGGTGACCAGGCCGGGCATCCAGATGCGGTGCCCGGCCAGCCGGGAGGGTTCCACCGACCGGGCTCCCGCGAGCGCGTGCTCGGGGCCGGTGAGCAGTTGCACCGGTTCGTCGTAGACCCGCACGGACTCGATGCCGTCGGTCGACTGCCCGGCGGAGTGCGGGACGGCGCGGAAGGAGGCGTCGATCGTGCCGGACCGGAGGGCGGCGAGGGCCGCGTCGGCGTCGAAGAGGGTGACGACATCGAGCTCGATGTCGGGATGCGCGCGGTGGAAGGTGCGCAGCAGCTCGGCGGGGGCGAGCCGGCGGCCGATCACGTCGACGCGCAGGGCCCGGCTGCCCGGCCGCACCGAGGCGGCCGCCCGTTCCGCGGCCCGGAGGAGTTCGCGGGCGGGCGGCAGGAACGCCTGTCCGTCGATGGTCAGCCGGGCGCCGCGCGGAGTACGGGTGAACAGCCGTGCCCCGAGGTCCTTCTCCAGCGCGGCGACCCGCTTGGACACGGCCTGCTGGGTGACCGCCAGCCGGTCGGCGGCCTCCTGGAACCGCCCCGCGTCCGCCACGGCGACGAAGGTGCGTACGGCGTCGAGATCCATACGGGGAGCCTAGGCCGTCCCCGGCACAACCCCTGGTTGTGACCGGCCGGGCCTGTGGTTGTTTGATCGGGGGCCCGGCACTCGGTTGGATGGCGTCGGTCAACGTGAGGTTGTCGGCGAGGGGGTTTCGGGCGTGGGTGGGAGACGGTCGCTGGGGCGGCGGTTCGGGTGGCTGTGGGCGGCCTACGCGGTCAGTGCGTTCGGCACCTCGCTGTCGTTCGGCGCCTTCCCCCTGATCGCCGTCCTGGTGCTGCACGCCGGACCCGCCGCGGTGTCCGCGCTGGCGGCCGCGGGGCTCGCGGTCGGAGCGGCGGTGGCCGTGCCGCTCGGGCCCTGGGTGGAGTTCCGCCGCAAGAGACCGGTGATGGTCGCGATGGACCTCGTCCGGTTCGCCGCCCTGCTCAGCGTCCCCGCCGCGTACGTCCTGGGTGCCCTCGGTTTCGTCCAGCTCCTGCTGGTGTCGGTGGTCGTCGCGGCGGCCGACATCACCTTCAACGCCGCCTCCGGGGCCTTCCTCAAGTCCCTCGTCGGCCGGGAGGACCTGCTGGTCGCCAACGGTCGGTTCGAGGCCACGAACTGGACCACCATCGTGATCGGACCGCCCCTCGGCGGGGCCGCCATCGGGCTCTTCGGTCCTGTGACGACCCTGCTGGCCGACGCCGTCAGCTACCTGCTGTCGGCGCTGGGCATCCGTGCGATCGGCGCCGGCGAGTCACGGCCCGAGCCCGCCGGCGCGGCGAAGGGATCCCTCTTGGAGGGCTGGCGCCACATCCTGGCCAGCCCCGTCCTGCGCCCCCTGTTCTTCAACACGGTCCTCGTCAACGCCCTGATCATGGTGCCGGTGCCGCTGCTGACCGTCCTCATGCTGGGCCCACTGGGCTTCGCCCCCTGGCAGTACGCTCTCGCCTTCTCGGTGCCCTGTCTCGGCGGCCTGCTCGGCTCACGGATCGCGCGCCCCCTGGTCGCCCGGTTCGGACAGCACCGCGTCCTGATCACCTCGGGCATCCTGCGCGCGTGCTGGCCCCTCGGCCTGGCCTTCGTCGGCCCCGGTACGGCCGGACTGCTGCTGGTGATGGCCGTCGAGCTCGGGGTGATCACCTCCTGCGCCGTCTTCAACCCGGTGTTCTCCACCCATCGGCTGGAGATGACGCCGACGGACCGGGTGGTCCGCACCCTCTCCGCCTGGTCGGTGACCGGCAAGCTGACCACCGCGGCCCTGACCGCCCTGTGGGGCCTGCTGGCCACCTTCACCGGAACCCGTGAGGCGATCGCGCTCGCCGGCCTCCTGCTGCTGGCCACCCCGCTCCTGCTGCCCCGCCGCCCCGCCGCCGCGCCCGCCGTCAGTCAGGACGCCCTGCCCCTCTCCGCCGGATCCCCGTGACGCCGACCGCCCCGGCCGGTCGTTCTCCCAGGTGCCGGTGCAGGCTTGGGCGGCGGTCCCGGTGTCGCCGTCGGTGAGTCTGTCGGTCAGGTACACCGTGTCGCCCATCTTGAGCCCGTCGTGCACGACACGGCCCTGCAGGCTTCCCTTGCTGATTGGTGACTCCGCCGAGGGCGACGGCGACCAGGGAGGCCGCCCCGGGGTCGTACCGTCGGAGCGCCCGAGGCCGCGGCGCGGGTGACCGTACCGCCCACACCTACCGTGCCCGCGCGCTGCGTTGCCAGGACCACGTGGACCGGAGTACTCCGGCCCCCTGCGCGTACGTCCCTCAGGTCAACGGCGTCTGCACCCGTGCGATCAGCAGCGCCACGTCGTCGGAGTTGTCCGGCTGGTGCAGGGTGCGCAGCAGCAGGTCGCAGACCTCCTCCAGAGGACCGTCGGGGCTGTCGAGCAGGTCGAGGAGCGCGTCCAGGCGCTCGTCGAGGGGATGCTGGCGGGTCTCGACGAGACCGTCCGTGTACAGGACGAGCCGGTCACCGGGTGAGAGATCGACGGTGGTCGTGGAGAAGGCGACGCCGCCCACGCCCAGCGGCGCCCCGGTGGGGAGTTCCAGCAGTTCGGGGGGACGGCCGGGGCGCAGTCGTACCGGAGGCAGATGCCCGGCGTTGGCGATCCGGCACTGCCCGAGCCGCGGATCGTGCACGGCGTACACGCAGGTGGCGATGGAGTGGTCCAGCTCCTCGGTGATCCGGTCGAGGTGTTCGAGGAGCCTGGCGGGGTCGAGGTCGAGGGAGGCCAGGGTGTTGGTCGCGGTGCGCAGCCGGCCCATCGTCGCGGCGGCGTTGATGCCGCTGCCCATCACGTCACCGACGACGAGGGCGGTCTTGCCCTCGTCCAGCGGGATCACGTCGAACCAGTCGCCGCCGACCTCGGCGGTGGCGCCCGCGGGCTGGTATCGGGAGGCGACCTCCAGGCCGCCGGTCACGGAGGGGTGGCTGGGCAGCAGGCTGCGCTGGAGGGTGAGCGCGGTGTTGCGGGCGTCCTGGTACCAGCGGGCGTTGTCGATCTGCACCGCCGCGCGGGCCGCCAGCTCCCGCGCGAGCAGCAGGTCGTCCTCCCCGAACGGCTCCGGGTTGTGGACGCGCTTGAGGTCGAGGGCGCCGAGCACCTCGCCGCGTGCGATCAGCGGCACGGCCAGGTAGGAGTGCACGCCGATCCTGGCCAGCAGCGCGGCCGCCTCCGGTGAGCGGGCGATGCGGGCGAGGTCCTCGGGCCCGACCTGCGCCACCAGAACCGGGTTCCCCGTGCGCACGCACTCGGTGACCAGGCGCTCGGGGGCGTACCGGGCGACCTGCCCGGGCGGATCGGCCGCGGCCAGGGCGTCCGGGGCACCGGCCGCGTCGACGGCCAGGGGGCGCATCACGGCGGGCTCGGTGGGCCGCAGGGTGCTCGGTCTGCCCTGGACGACCGCCTCCAGCAGGTCCACGGCCGCCACGTCCGCGAGCTCCGGCACGGCCACGTCGGCCAGCTCGCGGGCGGTGCGGTCCAGGTCGAGGGTGGTGCCGATGCGGGCGGAGGCGTCGGCGACGAGCGCGAGGCGGCGCCGGGCCGTCTCGGCCTCCACGGTCGCCAGATGCTGCTCGGTGACGTCCAGGACCGAGCTTGCCACCCCGAGGACGGTTCCCAGCGCGTCCTCCAGGCGGTACAGCGAGACCGACCAGGCGTGGTCCGAGTCGGGATCCGCGGGCGTACGGCCGACCGTGTGCTGGTCGACCAGCGGCTTGCCGGTCCGTAGCACCTCGCGGGCGGCGGCCTCGAAGGCGGCCACGTCGAGACGCGGCAGCACCTCGCCGATCTTCCGCCCGACGTGTTCCTCGGCCGACACACCGTTCAGCTGCTCCAGGGCCGGGTTCACCGAGACGTAGCGCAGCTCGGTGTCCAGGACGGCCAGACCGATCGGGGACTGGGAGACCATCCGTGTCGACAGCGCCACGTCCCGCTCCAGGCGGCGCACGGTCGACTGGTCGGCGCACAGCCCGAGCGCGTAGACGTCTCCGTGGTCGTCCAGCAGTCGCATGTTGCGGAACTCGACCAGTTTGGTGGTGCCGTCCTTGCGCCGGACGGGGAAGGCGCCGGCCCAGCTCTGGCCGGTCTCCATGACGTCCGCGAACAGCTTGACGACCAGGTCGGCGTGCTGTTCGCGGATCATCAGATGGGCCGCGTACTGCCCGAGCGCCTCCTGCGCGCCGTAGCCGAACAGTTCCTCGGCCTGCGGGCTCCACAGCACGATGCGTCCCTCGGCGTCCAGCACCACCGAGGCCATGCCCAACTCGTCGAGCAGTCCGCTCGGCCGTACCGCCCCGCGCGCGGGCTCTCCACCCTCGGACGCGGGTATTCCGGCTGCACCCATTGCACGAACCGCCTTAGACCGTCCTCGCGGCACGCCGTACCCCCGTGCCGACTCCCCTTGTTCTACCGCGCTCAACCGTCTCTGCGACCACGCGGTCGTGTTCTTCCACCATCCCTCAACACGAGGGCGCGCGTCCGGTGAAATGCGCCGGGGTGACGAAGGCCGCTTGTTCATTCGATTGGCCTGTACATGACCGCCGTTGGGGCGTCAGACTGTCCGCCGAGCCACCTCACCCCCCGCCCCAGGAGCCTCAGGAGTCATCCATGCCCCTGCGCGCCAGACAGCGTTGTCACGCGGTCCTCGCCGCCCTCGTCACCCTCACCGCGACGGCCCTGCTGGCCGCCGCCCCACCGGCCTCCGCCGCCGGCACCTGGACCGAGGCCGGCTCCGACCGCGCCAACCCGCTCACCGAGAGCCAGGGCCTCACCTCGGTCGAGGTCCCCGCCGGCTCCGCCAACCGGTACACCGGCATCGGCACCATCCCCATCGGCGTCTCCAGCCGCGGCTGGAACCACGTGGGCGACCCGGACGCCTCCTACGACGGCCACTACATCGAGCCCTACCAGGCCGACTCCGGCACCGCGAAGATGTACCGCGTGCAGGCGCCGAACGGGACCTGGTCCGAGTACGTCCACACGCTCAGCTCCGGCGAGGCGCTCAACAACTCCTGGGTCGCGATCTCGCCCGACGGGCAGTGGATGCTGTCCGGCGAGTGGGGCACCATGACCCGCTTCCTGGTCTTCCCCACGCCCGGCGTCAACGCGAGCACCTCCCCCTCGGCCAACCTTCCGCAGGCGGCCACCGTCACCCTCGACCACGCCGTCCGGGACGTACAGGGCTGCGACTTCCTGAGCGCCACCCAGCTCCTGTGCTCCTCGGACGACCCGGCGGGCACGCTCTTCGGCTACACCAAGCCGCTCCTCCAGATCGACCTGTCCGCCGCCCCGACCGGCTCGGCGAACGTCTCCGGCCATGTCACGGCACTGCGCCAACTGCCCCTCAGGAGCTCCTGCTCGGGCGAGTTCGAAGCGGAGGGCATCGACTACGACCGCCGCACCGCAACCCTGCGGGTGATCGTCGTCTCACCCGGCTTCTGCGTCCTGACGGACAGCAAGACGTACCGCTTCACCAGGAGTTGAGCCCCTGACGGGCGGGTGCCGGCCCTCCTCGAAATGAGGGTCGGCACCGATGGCGGGGCCCGGGGACCGGATGCGACGGTGGCACAAACACCCCATTACGCAAGGGAGATCCCGCATCCATCCCCATGAGACACCGCACGCACGTCCTTCCGCGCCGCCGGGGGAGGTGACCCGTGGGACACGCTGACACCCTGCTCGCCATGGGCGGTGCCTTCCTCGCCGCCGCGTTCCTCGCCCGCCTCGGCGGCCGCATCGGACTGCCGACCATCCCGCTGTTCATGCTCGCCGGCATCCTGCTCGGTCCGCACACCCCCGGCCTCGTCCTGGTCGAGGACGCCCACGACTTCGAGATGCTCTCCGCGCTCGGCCTGGTGCTGCTGCTGTTCTACCTGGGCCTGGAGTTCCACGTCGACGACCTGCGCACCGGCGGCCGGCGTCTGCTGGCGGCGGGTGGGATCTACCTCGTGGCGAACGTCGGCGCGGGGCTCGGCTTCGGCCTCGCCCTGGGCTGGGGGAGCCGGGAGGCGCTGGTGCTCGCCGGGGTCCTCGGCATCTCCTCGTCCGCGATCGTCGCCAAGATCCTCATCGATCTGGGGCGGATCGGCCGCCCCGAGACCCGGCTGATCCTCGGCGTGATCGTGGTGGAGGACATCTTCCTCGCGCTCTACCTCGCGGCGCTCCAGCCGGTCGTCAGTGGCGCGCGCGGACCGCTGGAGGTGCTCCTCCAGACGGGCAAGGCCTTCGGGTTCCTGCTGGTGCTGGCCGCCGCCGCCCGGTACGGAACGCGCTGGATCGGCCGACTGGTCCAGGTCCGGGACGACGAACTCCTGGTCATCAGCTTCCTCGGCGCCGCCGTGCTCGTCGCCGGGGTCTCCGAGGTACTCGGCGTCGCCGACGCCATCGGCGCCTTCATGGTGGGCCTGATCCTGGCCGGCACCCCCTCCGGACCCCGCATCCGCCGGCTGGTGCACCCGCTGCGCGACGCCTTCGCCGCGATCTTCTTCTTCGCCTTCGGGCTGTCCATCGACCCCGGCGTCGTCACGTCCGTCGCCGGACCGGTCGCAGCGGCGGCCGCCGTGACCGTCGTGATGAACGTGGTGGCCGGCCTGCTCGTCGCCCGTCTCTACGGCTACGGCGCCCAGCCCGCCGCCGACATCGCCACCACCCTCGTGGCCCGCGGCGAATTCGCCCTGATCCTCGGCGCGATGGCGGCCAGTGCCGGGCTCGACGCGCGACTGGCGCCGTTCATCGCCGGGTATGTCCTTGTCCTGGCCGTTCTCGGCCCCGTGGCCGCGGGGCGGGCCCATCTGCCGGCCCGGGTGCTGGGTGCACGTCGCGCCCGGGAGCAGGGGGATGACATCGCACCGCCGCCGGTTTCCGTCGCGGTGGGGGCGGACGCCGAACGGTAGGGGCCGTGTGAAGGAGGAGTCATGCGCCAGCCCGACGACGAACACCTCAGCGATCTCGCGGCACGGCTGGAGCGTGACGACCCACGGTTCGCCCGCGCGCTGGGGTCGGGCCGCCCCGCCCGGCCCCGCGAGTACCGGCGCACCGGCGCCTGGGGAACCCTCACGGCGGCCCTGGGCCTCCTGGCCGCGGGCATGGCGCTGCCCGAGGGCATCCTCGTGGCCGCGGGGCTGGTGCTCGCCGGAATCGGCGTTCCCCTGTTCGACCCGCACCGGGACCGTCCGCCGCGCTGACACCGCCGCCGGTAGTGCTCCGGGAAAGGTGGTGCTTTTCTGGGGGTGTGGCGCGGCTCGCGGGGAACCCGGCGGTCCGGTCATCGCCACGAGAGGAGCGACCACGATGGATCGTGAGCAAGCGCACGAGGAGTCCGTCTCCCTGGAGATCAGCGGATGCAGCGCGGAGGACGCGCGCATCGTCTTCGACACGCTGTCCGCGTGCTTCGAGTCGGACCGGGGTGCGGACGACGTGCCGCAGCAGTTGCACGAGTCACGGCCGATGGTGTGGATGGGGACGTTCGAGGTGACCGATGCGCGTTCCTGCCCGCCGCCCGCGCGGTTGTCGTCCTCCGTCGAGGCCGATGCGCAGGGCGGTTACTGGGCCATCGAGAGGCTCCGGACGACGTTGGACTCGATGTTCACCGTGCGGGATCTCTCGTCCGCGTCGGGGGACCAGGAGCAGGAGCTGCATGTGCGGCTCGAGAGCCGTTGACGGGTTGCCGGGTCCTGACGACGCAGTGGTGGCCGGTCGCGCCCCGAGGGACGCGACCGGCCATCCGTTGATCAGCCCTGCCGCACCGGTACCACCACCATCTCGGCGACGTTGACGTTCGCCGGGGCCGCGACCGAGAACGCGATGGCCTCGGCGATGTCCGGTGCGGTCAGCGGGTCGAGGCCGGTGCGCATGCGGGCCAGGGACGCCCGGGTCTCGTCGTCCCGCATGTCCGCGCCGAGTTCGGTGGTGGTGACCCCGGGCTCGATGTTCTTCACGCGGACGCCCCGCGGACCGAGTTCAGCGCGCAGATTGCGCGTGAGGTGGGCGACGGCCGCCTTGGTGGCGCAGTAGACGGACCAGTCGGGGAAGAGGAGATGCCCGCCCACGGAGCCGACGTGGACGAGGTCCGCCGGTCCGCCGCGGGAGGCCGCCGCGAGGAGATCGTCGGTGAAGGCGCGGGAGGTGTGCAGCAGACCGCGCAGGTTGACGTCGATCATGCGATCCCACTCGTCGGTCCCGGCCCGCTCGAAGGGGGCGCCCAGCATGACGCCGGCGTTGGCCACGACCAGGTCGACGGTGCCGAGCGTCCCGGTGACGGCGGTGGCCGCCCGCCTGACCGCCGCGGCGTCGGTCAGGTCCACGGCGACGGGCAGGACCGTTGCGGTGGCGATGGCGCGCAGTTCGTCCGCCAGTGTCTTGAGGCGGTCCTCGCGGCGGCCCAGCAGCGCGACGCCTGCTCCGCCGACGGCGAGGCGGCGTGCCGTGGCCGCGCCGATCCCGCTGGTGGCGCCGGTGACGACCGCGACGCGGCGGTTGAGGTTCCAGGTGTGTGTCATGCCGTCGACGGTGGGGGCAGACCCGGCCCGTGAACAGGCCGTGTCACCCCGAGGAGAGCGGATCGTAGGAGTACCGCGGCCACCTTGCGGAGTCCCGTGGGCCCGCGGCCGGACCTAGGGTCGAGGGCATGGACGTCGAGGGCATGGACAGTGACAACCGGCTCGGCCTCTTCCTGCGCGCCCGCCGTGCCCTCGTCCGGCCCGAGGACGCGGGACTGCCGGCCGGGAGCCGGCGCCGGGTGGCGGGTCTGCGCCGGGAGGAGGTCGCGGTGCTGGCCGGGGTCAGCACCGACTACTACGTCCGCCTGGAGCAGGGACGCGAGCGGAATCCCTCGGCACAGGTGGTCGACGCGCTGGCACGGGCCCTCGGCCTGGAGGAGGACGCCGTCGAGCACCTGCACCGGCTGGCCCGTCCCGTCGCCGGCCGTTCCCACGGCGGCCCGCGACCCGAGGCGGTGAGCCCTGTGCTGCTGCGCATGATGGAGGGCTGGCACCGTACTCCGGCGGTGGTCCTGGACCGCTGCCTGACGGTGCTGGCCCACAACGTCCTCGGCGGCGCGCTGTTCGCCGGGCACACCCACAGCGGGGATCTGCTGCGGCTGGTCTTCCTCGATCCGGAGGCGCGCGCGTTCTACCCGGACTGGGAGCCCGTGGCGGTGAACACCGTGGCCGCGCTGCGGGCCGCCGCCGGAACCGGTCACGAGGACCCGCGGCTGATCGCCGCGGTCGGCGAACTGTCGCTGCGCAGCGAGGAGTTCCGCAGGCTCTGGGCCCGCCACGACATCCGCCGCAAGACCCGCGAGAGCAAACGCTTCCGGCATCCACTGGTCGGTGAACTGACCCTGGACTACGAGTCGTTGACCGTCAACAGCGCCCCAGGTCAGCAACTGGTGGTCTACCAGGCCGAATCCGGCAGCCCGTCCGAGCAGGCACTCGCGCTGCTGGGGAGCCTGGCCGCGGCGGCCACCGAGAAGTCCGACGAGGCGAGCGGCAAGGATGCGCACACCTGAAGCCGTGAGCGTGGCTCAGATCACCCCTCTCCGGTTGTGCAACAAGTTGCATAAAGGCGTCGCGGTCCTCTACAACAGAGAGGCACGAGACCGCGACGGAGGGGCCCCATGAGCCGTTACCCGCACCTGCTGAGCCCGCTGGACCTGGGCTTCACCACGCTGCCCAACCGCGTCCTGATGGGCTCCATGCACATCGGCCTGGAGGAGGCCGAGCGCGGCTTCGAGCGCATGGCCGCCTTCTACGCGGAGCGGGCGCGCGGGGGAGTGGGCCTGATCGTCACCGGCGGCATCGCGCCCAACGACGAGGGCCGGCCCGCCGAGGGCGGCGCCAAACTCACCACGGACGCGGAGGCCGAGCAGCACCGGGCCATCACCGAGGCCGTGCACCGCGAGGGCGGCCGCATCGCCATGCAGATCCTGCACTTCGGCCGGTACGCCTACCACCCGGACCTCGTCGCCCCGAGCCCCCTCCAAGCGCCGATCAGCCCCTTCCCGCCCCGCGAACTCACCGACGCCGAGGTCGAGCGGACCATCGAGGACTACGCCCGCGCCGCCCGCCTCGCCCGGCGGGCCGGCTACGACGGCGTGGAGATCATGGGCTCCGAGGGCTACCTCATCAACGAGTTCATCGCCGCGCAGACCAACCACCGCACCGACCGCTGGGGCGGCTCGTACGAGAACCGCATGCGCTTCCCGGTGGAGATCGTGCGGCGGGTGCGCGAGGCCGTCGGCGAGGACTTCATCATCGTCTACCGGCTGTCCATGCTGGACCTCGTCCCGGGCGGCTCCACGCTCGACGAGGTGATCACCCTCGCCAAGGCCGTCGAGGCCGCCGGGGCCACCATCATCAACACCGGCATCGGCTGGCACGAGGCCCGCATCCCGACCATCGCGACCTCCGTCCCGCGCGGCGCCTACACCTGGGTGACGAAGCGGCTCATGGGCGAGGTGTCGATCCCGCTCGTGACCACCAACCGCATCAACACCCCCGAACTCGCCGAGGAGTTGCTCGCCGACGGGTTCGCGGACATGGTGTCGATGGCCCGCCCGATGCTCGCCGACCCGGAGTTCGTGAACAAGGCCGCCGACGGGCGTCCCGAGGCCATCAACACCTGCATCGGCTGCAACCAGGCCTGCCTCGACCACACCTTCAGCGGGAAGATCACCTCCTGCCTGGTCAACCCGCGCGCCTGCCACGAGACCGAGCTGGTGCTCTCCCCGACCCGGCTGCGCAAGCGTGTGGCGGTCGTCGGAGCCGGTCCCGCGGGTCTCGCCTGCGCGGTCTCCGCCGCCGAACGCGGCCACGAGGTCACCCTGTTCGACGCCGCGAGCGACATCGGCGGCCAGCTCAACGTGGCCCGCCGGGTCCCCGGCAAGCAGGAGTTCGACGAGACGATCCGCTACTTCCGCCACCAGCTCGACGCCCACGGCGTGGATGTACGGCTCAACACGGCCGTGGCCGCTGGGGACTTGTCCGACTACGACGAGGTCGTCGTCGCCACCGGCGTCACCCCGCGCACCCCCGACATCCCCGGCGTCGACCACCCGAGCGTGGTCGGCTACCTCGACGTCCTGCGCGGCGACGCCCCCGTCGGCGACCGGGTCGCGATCCTCGGTGCGGGCGGCATCGGCTTCGACGTCGCCGAGTTCCTCACCGACGGCGGCGACAAGGCGAGCGAGGACCCGGCGACGTACTTCCGCCAGTGGGGCGTCGACATGGACTACACGGCACCCGGCGGACTCGCGGCGCCCGAACGCCCCGCTCCGCCGCGCACCGTGCACCTCCTCCAGCGCAAGGCCAGCAAGGTCGGCGCCGGACTCGGCAAGACCACGGGCTGGATCCACCGCGCCGAGCTCAAGCACCGGGGCGTCACCATGGTCCCGGGGGCGCGCTACGACCGTATCGACGACGCCGGACTGCATGTCACCGTCGGCGAGGAGAGCACGGTCCTGGAGGTCGACACCATCGTGCTGTGCACCGGGCAGGAACCGCGCCGGGACCTGTACGAGGAGCTCGTCGCCGCGGGCCGCAGCACGCACCTGATCGGCGGTGCCGACGTGGCCGCCGAACTGGACGCCAAGCGGGCCATCAAGCAGGGCACCGAGGTCGCGGCCGCCCTCTGAGGGGCGTCCCTAGGATGACTCCATGTCACTCCCGCACGCGATCCTCACCGCCCTGCTCGAAAGGCCGTCGGCGGGGCTGGACCTGACCCGCCGGTTCGACAAGTCGATCGGCTACTTCTGGTCGGCCTCGCACCAGCAGATCTATCGCGAGCTGGGAAAACTGGAGGCCGAGGGCCACATCCGGGCCCTTCCCGCGGCCCAGCCGACCCGCGGGCAGAAGAAGAGCTACGAGGTCCTGCCCGCGGGCCGTGCCGAACTCGAACGCTGGACGGCCGCCGCGCAGGACCCCAAGCCGCACCGGGACACGCTGCTGCTGCGACTGCGCGCGGCGGCCGTCGTCGGCACGGAGGGCCTCGAAGTCGACCTGCGCCGCCATCTCAACCTGCACCGGCGGCAGTTGGCCGAGTACCAGGAGATCGAGAAGCGCGACTTCCCGCCCGGCGACGACAGCGCGCAGGCCAGGCTTCAGCACCTGGTCCTGCGCGCGGGCATCGAGTTGGAGACCTTCTGGACGCAGTGGCTCACCGAGGCACTGGAGGAGTTCGCCGAACTCCCGGACAGCTGAAGGCTTTTGGGAGACCTACGGTCGCGACCGGCGGTTGCGGGCCTTCAGAGGCGGTACGGCCGCGAGCGGCGGCGCAGGAACCAGCCCGCGGCCACCGCGCCGACCGCCACCAGGCCGCCGCCGACCGCCAGCGTCATGGTGCCGTAGTCCTTCGTGGCGCCGCCGAGACCGCCCATGACGCCGCGGGACGGGGAGGCCGTGGCCGTCGCCGAGATGGTGGGCGTGGCGGACCCCGAGACGATGATCGACTGGGTGCCCGCCGTGCTGTTGTCGCGGGCGCACATCACGATGACGGTGTACGTCCCGGGACTCACGCTCGACCAGGCCGCGGACTGCAACGAGGTGGTCCCCGACAGGGCCACCTGGCGGCCCTGGCTGAAGTTCGCCTGGCTGCTGGTGAGGAGCGAGGCCGTGCCCCAGCCGCCGGTGGCCGCGGTGCGGGAGCAGGCGGTGGTCGTGACGGAGACCGTCGATCCGGAGGTGCTCACGGAGATGCCCGAAGCCGCTGCGGCCGGCCCGGCGGTCAGGGCGAGCGGCAGCGCGGCGACGGCCGCGACGGTCAGGCCGGAGCGGAGAAGTAGCTGTTCAGTGCGCATGGACTGCCCTCCGGCGGCACGGTTGGCGGTACATCCGTGGCGCCGCCGAGGTGGGGGAAGCCCGTGCTGCCTCAGGGACAGCCAATGTGCCCCCGGCCCGGCCCGCATGCGGAGTGCCGCCGGACAGGTGACGCACTGCTCCGTCCGGCGGGCAGGTGAGCCGCCGTCACGGGGGAGCGGCGGCGCCCGTCGTCACCGACCGCTCCACCGACAGCCCGCCCCAGGTGCCGTCGGGCAGCCGCGCCCGGATCCGCACCCGGTGCCTCTCCCCGGCCTCACGGCCCAGATAGAAGCTGTACGTCGCCCTCCCGCGCGGCGGCGTCCCGCCGAACACCAGCGAGGTGGCCGCCCTGCCGTCGAGGTGGACCTGATACTCCGTGACCACACCGTCCGTCCGGGGCGGCATCCAGGACAGGTCGAGGTAGTACGCGCCGTCGGCCGCCCGCCGGGTGCTCGCCCGGAAGTCCGTCGGTGCCGTGTACCGGCCGTCGTCGCCGCCCGGGGTGGTCAGACGGACGCTGTCCCCGGCCGGCGAGAGGTTGTCGGCCGCGTCCCGGGCCCGGACGGTGAAGGAGTATCGGGTGCCCGGACGCAGCCCGGTGACCACGGCCGCCGTCTGGGCGCCGCCCACACTGTGGATCTTCGTGCCGCCCTGATAGATGTCGTACGACACCACGTGCCGGTCGTCCGCCGAGGCGGCCCAGCTCAGCTGGACGGCCCGGCTGCCCGCCGTCCGGCCCCGCAGCTCCCCGGGGCGGGTCGGGGGCGAGCGGTCGGCCGCCGTGGCCGCCGGAGTCGTCGCCCGTACCTCCCGGCTGGGCGGGCCGAGGCGCCCCTCGGTGTCGCGGGCCCGCACGGTGAAGACATACGGGGTGGCCGGCTTGAGCCTGGTGACATCCACCATGTGCTGTGACCCCGGCACATCCTGGACCTTTGTGGTGCCGCGATATACCTCGTAGCGCTCGGTCCCCGTGCCGGCGGCGTTCCACATCACATGCACACTGGTCGCGCTGCCCGCGGCGGCGGTGACGCCCACGGGGGCGGCGGGCAGCCGGCCGCCCTCACCGTCGTCGTCCGGTCCGCCCCACCCGCAGGAGCCGACGAGGACAAGCGCGGCACAGAGGAACAGGGGTACGGGAGCGCCTCGCACGTCTCTGCCTCCCGGGAGAACACCACGGCAATGGTCCGGACTAATATGGCGCCGGTCGCATGCCCGCATCAAGGGGGCGGCCCGTATGGGCCGGACTCGGGAGCGTTTCGTATGCTGAAGACCTTCACCGCTGAACTCCCCACGAGGGAACCGGAGTTCATGTCGGTTGCGCGGGCCGCTGTCGTCGCTGCCCCCGCGCAGTACAGGTGGCCGGGAGGCCGGGGTTCGTCGGGCCCGGTCCCCCGGCCCCTGCCCCGTCCGGCCCTCTGCGGTGGCCGCTCGGCTGAAGCGGCATCAGATTGGGCTGAGTGTTCGTCAATGCCCCCGAGGAGAGGGTCCCTTATCGTGCGTGTCCGGTCGCTGACGCTGGCCGCGGCAAGTGCCGCTCTGCTCGCCCCGACGACGTCCCCCGCAAGGGAACCCGCCGCCGCCCGGACCGAGCGGGTGGTGCGGCGCGAGGGGGCGGTCGAGGCCGCCGACCTCCTGGCCAAGGTGCGGACGTGCGAACCCGTCTCGCAGGGCCGCTACCGCAGTGACGACGGCACGGCCGCGACCATCCCGGTCTGCGGCACCAGGGACGCCGTCTTCTGGAAGGCCGACATGGACATCGACTGCGACGGCCGGCCCGGCAGCCGCTGCAACCGCCGCACCGACCCGCTGTTCTCCGACGCCACCGCCTTCCAGCAGTCCGACGGCCGCTACCTGAGCGCCGAACTCCTGCCCTACGTCGTGGTGCCGGCCCCGAGCAGCATCTGGGACTACCGCGAGCACGGGGTGCGCGGCGGCGCGGTCGCGGCCGTCGTGTACGGCGACCGCGTGCAGTACGCCGTCGTCGGGGACGTGGGCCCGGCCCACATCATCGGCGAGGCGTCCTACGCCACCGCGAAGGGCCTCGGGATCCGTCCCGATCCACGCGGGGGCGGCACGCCCTCCGGCGTCACCTACATCATCTTCAGGAACACGCAGGTGAAGCCGATCGAGGACCATGCCGCCGCCGTCGCGACGGGGGAGCGGCTGGCGAGACTGTTCGTACAGGAGAAATGACCCCGCTCGTGCAGGAGAAATGACCCCGCCAGGATCCGCGTGATTCCGCCGGGCCCCCGCGATTTTGCCCGACCGCGGTTCAACCGCCGTGCGGGAAGCGGTCACACCTTCCGGTAGGCGTACGCCTCCGCGGCCGCCGCCTCCACCGCCGCGAGGTCCGCTCCGGTCGCCGCGGTGACGACCGCGGCCACCGCTCCCTCGACGAACGGGGCGTCCACCAGCCGTGTGCCCTCCGGGAGCTCGTCCCCCTCCGCGAGCAGCGCCTTGACGGTGAGCACCGCACTGCCGAGGTCGGTGAGGACGGCGATCCCGGCCCCCCGGTCCACGGCGGCGGCCGCGCCGGCGATCAGCTCCGCACTCGTACCGAGTCCACCGCCCTCGGTGCCACCGGCCGCGGCGACGGGCACCTGTGTACCACCGCCCGCGAGCCCCTTCGCCAGTTCCGCGACGGACGCGGCGACCTCCGCGCTGTGCGACACCAGCACGATCCCGACCAGCTTCCCGTCACTCACCAGCGGCCTCCCCGAGCGCGGCGATCAGCAGGGCGGCCGAGGTCGCACCCGGGTCCTGGTGCCCGATGCTGCGCTCGCCGAGGTAACTCGCCCTGCCCTTGCGTGCCTGCAACGGTGTGGTGGCCAGGGCTCCTTGTTCGGCGGCCGCCCGTGCCGCGGCGAAGCCGGTACCGAGGGCGTCGACGGCCGGCACCAGCGTGTCGATCATGGTCTTGTCGCCCGGGGCGGCCCCGCCCAGTGTCATGACCGCCTCCACCCCCGCCCGCAGCGCCTCGGCGAACTGTTCCTCACTGACCTCGGCGGCGTCCCCGAGCGCCTTGCCGGTCCGGCGCAGCAAGGTCCCGTACAGGGGGCCCGACGCGCCGCCGACGGTCGAGATGAGCTGCCGTCCGGCCAGGGTGAGGACCGCACCGGGGGTGTCCGGGGACTCCTTCTCCAGGGTCGCGGCCACCGCGGTGAACCCGCGCTGAAGGTTGCTGCCGTGGTCGGCGTCCCCGATCGGGGAGTCGAGGGCGGTGAGCCGTTCCGCCTCGCGGTCGACAGAGGCGGCGGTCGCCGTCATCCAACGGCGGAAGAAGTCGGCGTCGAGCACTGGATCTCCTTGCGTGGTCGGTACGTTGATCGCTGGCTCACACTCCCCAGCGCAGCCCCGGCGTCCGCACCGGCGCGTCCCACAGCCGCAGCATCTCCTCGTCCACCTGGCACAGGGTGACCGAGGCGCCGGCCATGTCGAGCGAGGTGACGTAGTTGCCGACCAGGGTGCGGGCGACGGCGACCCCGCGGTCGGCGAGCACCCGCTGCACCTCGGCGTTGAAGCCGTACAGCTCCAGGAGCGGGGTGGCTCCCATGCCGTTGACCAGGACGAGCACGGGGTTGCGCGGGCTCATGTCGTCCAGGATCGCATGCACCGAGAAGTCGGCGATCTCCCGTGAGGTCATCATCGCCCGGCGCTCCCGGCCGGGCTCGCCGTGGATGCCGACGCCCAGCTCCAGCTCGCCGGCCGGCAGATCGAAGGTCGGGCTGCCCTTGGCGGGCGTGGTGCACGCGCTCAGCGCGACGCCGAAACTCCGGGAGTTCTCGTTGACCTGCCGGGCGATCGCCTCCACCCGCTCCAGCGGCTGTCCCTGCTCCGCTGCGGCCCCCGCGATCTTCTCCACGAACAGCGTGGCACCGGTGCCTCGCCGGCCGGCCGTGTAGAGGCTGTCGGTCACCGCCACGTCATCGTTGACCAGGACCTTCGCGACCTGGATGCCCTCGTCCTCGGCGAGTTCGGCCGCCATGTCGAAATTGAGCACGTCACCCGTGTAGTTCTTCACGATGAACAGCACACCGGCCCCGCTGTCCACGGCGGCCGCCGCCCGCACCATCTGGTCGGGCACCGGAGAGGTGAACACCTCGCCGGGGCAGGCCGCGGAAAGCATGCCGGGTCCGACGAACCCGCCGTGCAGCGGCTCGTGCCCGGAGCCGCCACCCGAGATCAGGGCGACCTTCCCGGCGACGGGGGCGTCCCGCCGTACGATCACCCGGTTCTCGACGTCCACGGTCAACTCCGGGTGAGCGGCCGCCATACCGCGCAGAGCGTCCGCGACCACGGTTTCCGGGACGTTGATCAACATCTTCATAAGTATCTCCTGGTGAGGTCAGCGGATGGTCTTATGGCCTGTTTTAGCAGGTGATCACAGGTGGGGCGGCTGCTATTGGATCTTGACGGCCTGTGGCGCGGTCCGTGGTGGTCGGGAGCGGCCTTGGGCAGTGCCGATGCGGACTTCGTGCCGGCTTTGGCGACGGCCCGTCTGATCTCCATCGGTGGTCGGCGGCGGACGGTGGTAACGCTGCTCCCGGCAGTATCGACCTTGCGGCAGCGAAGGTCACGTGCGCGGATGTTCCGGCCGATCCGGGAGTTGGTCGCTGCCCGGCCGTTGCTGCCCAGTCGTCGCCCACCGGCACCGGCCCGGGAAGTGGTGCGGTGAGGTCACAGGCTGTGGGCGATGGGGTGCAGCGGTTCGTACAGCGGAAGTTCGGCGCCGCTGGGGAGTCGGATCGCCGTCAGCCTGCCCCAGCGTTGTTCGCTGACCGGGCGGGTGATCTCGACGCCCTTGGAGCGGAACTCGTCGAGCTGGGAATCGAGGTCGTCGCACATCAGGTAGAACTCGTGCCGGGGCGGCCCCTCGGTGGGGTGCACGGCGACTTCGGCCGGGGGCAGCTTGAAGACGAGCCAGCCGCCGCCCGCGTCGACGCCGGGAAAGTCGAGGACGTCACGGATGAAGGCCCGGTCCGCCTCGGCGTCCTGGCTGTGGAGGATGACATGCGCACCGCTGATCATGGCTGGCTCCCGCGTCTCGCGCCCTGTCCGGTTGCGTCATCCCACTATCGTGACCGATTCCTCCGGACCGCGACTCGACCCCGACTTCGTCCTGCTGGACGCGACCTCTCCGCGTGCGGCGTGAACGTCCAGGTCGTGACAGGTCCGGTCCGGCGAGGTGCTGTGGATCCGGCCCGCGCCGCCGGATCGTCGCGGACCGCGGCTATCAGGGCGCTGCCCCCCCGGGTGGGCATGGGCCTCAGGCGACCGCCCGGCGAAGACGTCACGCCCACCCGACGCACCCCGAACCTCGCCGGTGTCCGAGCGCCCCGCCGAACGCGGCAGGGGTTCCTCCATGCCGGCACGCATGCGGCCCCCTACAGGCGAGGGAGCCGCGGACACCCTTGGCGCCGGGTGCCACGGCGGCCTGGGCGACCGGAGCGGCCCGGTCCCGGGGGCCGCGACCCTCCGTCACGCAGTCGGGCACCGTTCTCGACGGCGGCCGTCGGCAAGACGCCGGTGTGCCTAGGTGGTGCCTACAATGGATCTCACAGTCTTGTGATCCAGATCACAGGAGGAGCGGCAAATGAGCACCCCGACCACCGAAACCGGAAACATTGCGGACCCCGGCCCGCTCGGCCTCGCCGCCTTCGCTGCGACGACCTTCGTTCTCAGCACCTTCAACGCCGACCTCATCACCGACAAGAGCCTCGTCGCCGTCGTTCTTCCGCTCGCCCTCTTCTACGGCGGGCTGGCCCAACTCCTGGCCGGAATGTGGGAGTTCCGCAAGGGCAACACCTTCGGAGCCACCGCCTTCTGCTCGTTCGGTGCCTTCTGGTTGTCGTACGCCGCCTACGCGAAGTTCGTCGCCGGCGACCTGCCGGCGTCCACCGCGCACCAGGCCAGCGGTCTGTTCCTGCTGGTGTGGGCGGTCTTCACGGTCTACATGACAGTCGCCGCGACCCGCACGACAGGGGCGATCCTCGCCGTGTTCGTCACCCTGTCCGCGACGTTCATCGTCCTGTGCGTCGCCGACTTCGCGCAGTCCCCGAACACCGTCAAGGCCGGCGGCTGGCTGGGGCTGGTCACGGCCGTGTGCGCCTGGTACGCATCCTTCGCCGGCGTCACCAACTCCACCTACCACCGCTCGGTCATGCCGGTCTTCCCGAACATCGGCGAGCACCTGGGAGCCCGCCGTACGCACCACCGAGGTCCCTTCGGAGCCCACGCATGACGGACACCGGCGGCGAGACACTCTCCAACCTGCTGCGGGAGGAGCGGCGGTTCCCGCCCCCACCCGAGCTGGCCGCCACGGCGAACGCCACCGCGGCGGAATACGAACGGGCCGACACCGACCGCCTCGCCTTCTGGGCCGCGGCGGCCGGTCGGCTGGACTGGGCACAGCCGTGGGACGAGGTGCTGGACTTCAGCCGCGCCCCGTTCGCCCGGTGGTTCGTCGGCGGCCGTCTCAACGCCGCCTACAACTGCCTGGACCGGCACGTGGCGGCCGGCCACGGTGGCCGGGTCGCCTTCCACTGGGAGGGCGAGCCGGGCGACACCCGCACCATCACCTACGCCGAGCTGACGGCCGAGGTCTGCCGAGCGGCCAACGCCCTGCGAGAACTCGGGGTCAACGCCGGCGACCGCGTGGCGATCTACATGCCGATGATCCCGGAGACCGTGGTGGCGATGCTGGCCTGTGCCCGCGTCGGCGCCCCGCACACCGTGGTCTTCGGCGGCTTCTCCGCGGAGGCGCTGCGCGGCCGGATCCTCGACTGCGACGCACGCGTGGTGATCACCGCGGACGGCGGCTACCGCAGGGGCAACCCCTCGGCGCTGAAACCCGCGGTGGACGAGGCCGTGAGCGCCTGCCCCGACGTACGCAGTGTGCTGGTGGTCCGGCGCACCGGACAGGACGTCGACTGGACCGAAGGCCGGGACGTGTGGTGGCACGACCTGGTGGACGGGCAGTCCGCCGAGCACGAGGCCGAGGCGTTCGACAGCGAACACCCCCTGTACATCATGTACACCTCCGGTACGACGGCCCGCCCCAAGGGCATCCTGCACACCACGGGCGGCTACCTCGCCCAGGTGGCCTGGACGCACTGGGCGGTGTTCGACATAAAGCCGGAGCGGGACGTGTTCTGGACGGCGGCGGACATCGGCTGGGTCACCGGCCACTCGTACATCGTGTACGGCCCGCTCGCCAACGGCGTCACCTCCGTGCTGTACGAGGGGACACCGGACACCCCGCACAAGGGCCGCTGGTGGGAGATCGTCGAGAAGTACCGCGTGTCGATCCTCTACTGCGCCCCGACCGCGATCCGCACCTTCATGAAGTGGGGCGGCGACATCCCGGACGGCTTCGACCTGTCGTCGCTGCGTCTGCTGGGCTCGGTCGGTGAACCGATCAACCCGGAGGCGTGGATGTGGTACCGCAGATACATCGGCGGCGACCGCTGTCCCGTCGTCGACACCTGGTGGCAGACCGAGACCGGCGCCCAGCTGATCAGTCCGCTGCCAGGGGTCAGCGTGTGCAAGCCGGGCTCGGCCCTGCGCCCGCTGCCCGGCATCGCGGCCGACGTCGTCGACGACGCGGGCGAGCCGGTTCCCAACGGCTCCGGTGGCTATCTGGTCCTCACCGAACCGTGGCCGGCGATGCTGCGCACCATCTGGGGCGACGAACAGCGGTACATCGACACGTACTGGTCCCGGTACCCCGGAATGTACTTCGCCGGGGACGGCGCGAAGAAGGACGAGGACGGAGACATCTGGCTGCTCGGCCGGGTCGACGACGTCATGAACGTCTCCGGACACCGCATCTCCACCACGGAGGTCGAGTCGGCCCTCGTCTCCCATCCGACCGTCGCCGAGGCCGCCGTGGTCGGCGCGACCGACGCCACGACCGGGCAGGGCGTCGTGGCCTTCGTCATCCTGCGCGGTGACGCGGCGTCGGCGGGATCGGCCAGTGCGGAGGACGTGGCGACCGAGCTGCGCACCCACGTCGCCAAGGAGATCGGCCCGATCGCCCGGCCGCGGCAGATCCTGGTCGTCGCCGAGCTCCCCAAGACCCGCTCCGGCAAGATCATGCGCCGCCTGCTGCGGGACATCGCCGAGCACCGCGACCTCGGCGACGTCACCACGCTGACGGACTCGTCGGTGATGGACGAGATCCGGGGACGGCTGCCCGCGGCCGGTTCGACGGGAGGCGAGGAGGCGTAGCCGCGCGGCCCCTGCCGGGCACCCGATGGACGGACCCGGCGGGGGCGACGGCTTGCCCGCGCGGCCTTGCCGGCGCAGGCTTCACGGAGGTGAGAGGGCGGCCGCCGGCGCGGGCACGCCGGACCTCATTGGGGCTCGCGCGAGTTCGTCGAGCGGATCGCCGGGCCCGCGCCAGGCCAGGCGGGTCGTCACGTCGTGAGCAAGGCCCGACCCAGCCAGTCGGTGGAGTCGCGGACGCCGGGCAGGGCGAGGAAGTAGCCACCGCCGGTGGGGGAGATGTAGTCCACGAGAGGTTCGTCGATCAGACGGGTCTGGGTGGCCTCGAACTGGCGCCGTACGTCCTGCTGGTAACAGCAGAAGACCAGGCCCATGTCCAGGTTGCCGACGTCGTCGATGCCACGATCGTAGTTGTAACCCCGGCGCAGGATGCGGGAGTTGTCGCTCGCGGTGGTGCGCGGGTTGGCGAGACGGATGTGCGCGTCGAGGGGGATCGCGGCGCCGTGCGGGTCCTTGGCGTAGTGCGGGACGTCGGTCTCCTTGGTGCCGTCGAGCGGGGCGCCGGTGTCCTTGCGGCGACCGAACATCAGCTCCTGCTCGGTCAGTGAGACCCGGTCCCAGAACTCGACGAGCATCCGGATGACGCGGATGACCTGGTAGCTCCCGCCGCGCGCCCAGGCCGGCTCGTCCTGTCCGTCACCCACCCATACAAGCCGGTTCATCTCACGGGCCGACGTGACCTCCGGGTTGGCGATGCCGTCCTTGAAGCCGAGGAGGTTGCGCTGGGCGCCGCTGGGGCGGGGGACGTTCTGGAAGCCGTCGACGCGCCACTTGATCTGCATCGCACCCCGGGTGTGCTTGGCGATGTCGCGCAGTGCGTGCAGCACGGTGTCCTGGCGGGCGGCGCAGAGCTGAAGGGACAGATCGCCGTGGCACTGGGCCGGGTTCAGGTTGTCGTTGGGGAAGGTCCGCATCGGGGTGAGCCGGCGCGGCTTCGCCTTCGCGAGGCCGTAGCGGTCGTCGAAGAGCGAGGCGCCGACGCCCACGGTGACGGTGAGGGCGTCGGCGGGGACGTCCGGACCGAGGATGCCGTTGTCGGAGGGCGGTGCGCCGACGCCGAGGTCGGTGGGCGTGCCGCCGGTGGTGAGGAAACGCGCGCGCGTGGTCAAGGTCCGCAGCAGTTCGGCCAGTTGCGCGCGGTCGTCGGCGATGACGTCGAAGGAGACGAACGCGGCCGCGGCCGGCGCCGGGGTGAGGATGCCCGCCTGGTGGGTGCCGTGGAAGGGCACCTTGGCGGTGTCGGACGCGTCCGCGGCCTGCGCTTCGGCCGCGCCGCCGCTCGCGCTCAGGGCGAAGGCGCCACCGGCCAGGGCGGCACCCGCGGCCGAGGCGCCGAGGGCCGTCCTCACGAAGGAGCGGCGGCCGGCACCCGCGGGACAGCCTGATGCTTCGGTCGACGGCATGGGATGGTTCCCTCCGGGGCGCTCGTGCTCGTGGTTGTACTCGTGGTCGTGGTCGTCGGTCGTCACGCGGACTTCCTGATCTCCAGCAGGTCCGGCACCGGCGCGAGGTCCTCCAGAAGCTGTCCGGTGGCTCCGTTCAGGCGGGCCCGTGCGGCCGCGTCGAGGCGGTCGACGGGGGGCCAACCCCCGCCGCGGTGCGCGGAGTCGAGCAGCTTCTGGAGCCGGGTGATGTCCGTGTCGACGGTCGGCAGCAGATGCGGGGCACGGCTGGTCAGCAACGGCCGTAGGACGGTGAGGAGTTCGCGGGTGCCGGTGAGGTTGGCGTCGGCGGTGGCGAGTTCGGTGCCGCTGCCCTGGTCGGCGTCGCCGGTCAGTTCGAACTGGAGGGTGTTCTCCAGGATCTCGTGGGCGCGCAGCGGCAGGTCTCCGGGGTCGAAGTCCTGGGTGGGGAACGCCTCGCGCAGTCCGGCGGCGTCGGCGGCGAGCTGCCGGGCGGGCGCGGCCAGTTCGCTGGCGGACTCGCCGTGCCACAGGCCGTACTCGATCCGGAGGAAGCCGGAGAAGTCCTTGTCGTGCACCCCGCCGGGGAGCCCGTCGGGCCGGCCGTCGATCTTCTGGTCGTAGTCCTGGAAGGTGCCGTAGGCGGCGCCGAGCGAGGCGTAGGTGCGGTGCGCGGTCAGCCAGTCGGCGCGGGCCGCCCCGAGATGGCCGGCCTTGACGTCGTCGCTGAGCCGTCGGGTCTGTGTGACGAGGGTGGCGAGGCCCCGGTCGACGTATGCCTTGTACGAGGTCAGCGGCGCGGCCAGGTCTGCGGCGGAGACCGGGACGACCGCCGCCGTGGTTCCGCCCCCTCCCGTGACCCGGACCGCGCGGGAGGTGACCGCCTTGCCGCTGCTGGGCACACAGCGCCAGGCGTACGTGCCGCCCGCGACGGTCGCGGCCAGGTCACGGGTGGTGCCGGGGGCGAGGCCCTCGACTTCGCCGTAGACCGCGCCGGTGCCCGGGTCGATGAGGTACACCTCGGAGGTCTTGTCCCCGGTGTTGTGCATCTGGAAGGTCCGGCGCCCGGGCTTCGGCGCGGTGAAACCCTTGCCGCAGTCCGTCTCGGACACGGCCACGGTCTGGGCTCCGGCGGGCCGGGAACCGCCGAGGGCGACGGCCACTCCCGCCAGCGCGGCGGGTACGGCGACGACCGCGACGGGAACCACCCAGGCGGGGCGGCGGCGAGCGGGCGCCGGGCGGGCCGGCTTGGTCTCCCGCGTCTTCGGGGCCGGTTCCGTCGGCCGGCCCGGCGCGCCGCGCAGGAACACCGCCATCACGACCGCGAGATAGCCGGCGTACCCGGCGACCTGCAGCCAGGTCATGGTCGGTGTCAGGTTGAACAAGCCCTGCACGAGGGTGCTGTACCAGGCGCCCGCGTCGACGCCGGAGCCGAGATCGACGGCGTACGACGTCCCGCCGGGCAGCACCCCGCCCTCCTGGAGGTCGCGCAGACCGTAGCCGAGCACACCCGCCGCGATCACGATGAGGACGGCCCCGGTGGCGGTGAAGAACTTCGTCAGGTTGATGTGCAGGACGCGGCGGTACAGCCCCCAGCACAGCCCCGCGGCGAGCAGCAGGCCGATACCGGCGCCGATCAGAGGGCCCGTGGACTCGCCGGCCGCACGGGCCGTGGTCCACAGGAACAGCGCGGTCTCCAGCCCCTCGCGGCCTACCGCCAGGAAGGAGGTCACGATCAGCATGCCCGCGCCCATGCCCAGCGCCCCGGTCACTTTCTCCCTGATCTCACCGGAGAAGGTGCGGGCCGAACGGCGCATCCAGAACACCATCGTGGTGACGAATCCGACCGCCACCACGCTCAGCGCACCGCCGAACGCCTCCTGGGCGGTCCCGGACAGGGACGCGGCGGTGAAGGTCAGTACGGCGCCGAAACTCAGGGCGAGCGAGATCGCGGCCAGGACGCCCGTCCACACCTGCGGCAGCCGGGACCGGGCACCGGACCGCACCAGCGTGGCGATGAGTACGGAGACGATCAGCCCGGCCTCCAGGCCCTCCCTCAGTCCGATGAGGAAGCTCGGAAACGCGTCGTCCCACATGGGTGCTGCGACCCTTCCTGACAGTCGATCTCGGCTCGCCGCGTCGCTGGTTAGCGTAGGCACGCCTTACTTACGTCGACCATCATGAGTGCAGGTAGGCAGCCATCCGGTCATGGATCAGCAGTTATCCGGTCATGTCCGCGCAATGGGGCAGCAAAGATCGCCATCAGTTGGGGGCCGTTTCGGTCGTGGCGTGTCGTGAGCGGGAGGCGGATGGCGATCGGATGCGTACGAGATCCGAGGCGCCACGCCTTTGGACGTCGTGCGCGAGGGCTGACGCGATCGCTTGTATGCGGGACGCCGAGCGGCCCAAGGCGGAAGCCGGCGCGGCCTGGCGGACACACGGGCCACGGGGCGCGGGCCGTACGTCCGTTCGCCGAGCACGAGGCGACGCGGCTTGAGGCTGGGCGGCGGCGCCGCAGCACGTCGGTAACACCGAGCGGGGGTTGCGGGAAGACCTGCGATTCATGGAGTCCGCCACCGCCGCGGGCGTCACTCGGCGGGCTCGACCCGCCGGCGCCGGTCGCGGGTGCGGCCGTGGCCGAACTCAGTGGGACGGCAGCGGCGCGCGGTAGCGAACCCGAGGACGCGCGCCGCCGGTTGCCCCCGTGGCGAGAGGGCCGGGAGTCACCCCCGCAGCGGATTGGCGCGGGCCGTGGCCAGGAGGTACCAGGCGGTGGCGCCGGTGTGCCGGTAGGGGTAGTAGCCGAAACCGAAACCGGTGTCGAGCGGGCTGCTCGCCGAGACGACCCCGGAGCGGGCCGGAAGGGTCGTGCCGCCGACGGTCTGGGCGCCGCCGAGGTGGTCCTGGGCGCGCTCGATCGAGCCGAGGAGGCGGCGGGCGCGCTTCTCGTCACCGGTGTGTCCCCGGTGGCGCAGCGCGAGCGCGAGGTGGGCGGTGCCCTCGAACCAGACGCCGTTGCGGTCCGGCCTGGGCTGGCCGTCGGCGATGGGGGCGCCCTCGTTCGCCAGCAGGCTCGCGGAGCTGAAGGTGACGCCGGCGTAGGACTGGCCGGCGGGAACCGTGCTGTTGGGGCGGTCGGCCGTGTCCAGTACGGCCAGCTCGGTCGCGGCCCAGTCGAGGGAGCGGGAGTGGGCGGGGGAGGCGAGAGCGAGCTGGGTCCAGGTCTGGGTGTCCTCCGGGATCGGCGACTTGTTGATCGTCACACCATCGTTGGAGCCGGTGTAGAAAAAGCCCCCCGACGGCTCCCACATCTTCTCGACGAAGGCCCTCGCACGCGCGCGACGCTCCCGCCAGACCTTGTCCCCGGTCAGCCGGGCGAGCCGCCCGAACAGGCCGACCAGATCGGTGTTGTGCTCGGTCGAGGTGAACGGCAGTCTCTGGTCGGCCCCGTCGACCCCGAACTTGTAGCCGCCCAGCGGCTCGTCGGTCCGCCCCACCCGCTCGATCCACTCGCCGATCCGCACCGCGCCGGTGAGGAAGCGCCGCTCACCGGTCCGCCCGGCGAGTGCGCTGAGGGCGATACCGGCCCACGCCATGTCACCCACGGCGGTGCCGGTGAAGCCGAACTGCGTGCCGACGTTGGCCGTTCCGTCCGCCTTGACGAACCCGTCCGGCTGCGGGGAACCGTCATAGAAGGTGTACGGCCCGACGTTGTAGGCCTGCCGAAGCCGGCCGTCGTCGTACACCGGGTCGTGGGCCTGGGCGTACAGCAACGCGTCACCGAGGGCCGCGGCCCGCGACTGTCCCGCGGGGGAGGCGAGATGGGCCAGGATCGCGAGGGCGTTGTCGTAGGTGAACGCCGTGCTGAACAGTCCCGCCTGATCCGTGTAGCTCTGGGTGAGCCGGATGGTCCCGTGGTCCGGGTAGGCGTCCATGGCGGCGGCCAGGAAGGCCCGCGCACGGCGGGGAGCGGAGGGCGCGGACGTGCCCTGGGCCGCCTGGGCGGTGCCGGTGCCGGTCGCGGCGAGGACCGTGACTGCGAGGCCGGTCCCGATGAGCGTGCGGCGGCTGAGGGGCGGGCGGGGGCTGCCGGTCATGGGTCTCCTCGGAGGTGCGGGCCGGGATGTCTGAGAGCGCTCTCAATCGGCGGGATCATTCTGCTGTCGCGCAGGAGGCGGGTCAACGTCTGGGATCCGAACAGCAGTTGACCCCCTCGGGCGGGAGAGGGTCGCGTGCAGCCGGGTCGTCACCTGAGCGTGCCCAAGAAGCCCTCGTTCGTCGGGTGAGGTGGACCGACCGCCAGACCGCCAGACCGCCCGGCCAACCGACCGGCCCTCGGCCGAACGGCGGAGGGCCGCCGTGCGTTCGGCGCCGCTTCCTGGCCGAAGGGCCGAGGCGGTGGGAGGGGGGTGCGATCAAGAATTGATTCAGTAGTCGGCACGCTTCTTGGGCCGCCGACGTGACGGCGCCGGACCAGTGAAAGGAGACATCCCCATGACCGCTGCTGTGACGCTGCCCTTGCCCTTGCCCTTGCCCCGGGCCCCTGGTCTTCGGCCCCGGTCCTCGGTCCGGTCCGGTCCGGCCTCGGTCCCGCCCCCGATCCCGGTCTCCTGGAGCCCCGCCCCGTTCAGCTGCTGGGACGCATGCCCCTGGCCCCGGACCCGCCGACCCGCCGCCGACCCGCCGCCATCCCTCCGGCGCCGCCCCCGGACCCCCCGTTGACCTCCCCACCCCCTGGGTACCCGTGCGTCATGAGCACCCCCTTCCCGCCCCATGCACTGCACGACTACGCGTTGTTGGCCGACGGTGAGCGCGGGGCGCTCATCGGGCCCGACGGCGCCATCGGGTGGCTGTGCGCGCCCACCTGGCACGACGAGGCGGTCTTCGCCAGCTTGGTCGGCGGGCGGGGCGCGTACGCCGTCACTCCGGCCGGCCGGTATGTCTTCGGCGGCTACTACGAAGAGGGCACGCTCATCTGGCGCAGCCGCTGGGTCACCGACGACGGAATCGTCGAGTGCCGTGAGGCGCTGGCCTTCCCCGGCGACGCGGACCGGCTCGTTCTGCTGCGGCAGCTGCGCGCGGTGGACGGCCCCGCCCGGGTGTCCGTCGTCCTCGACCCGCGCAGCGGATACGGCGCGACACCGGTCGACCCGGGCTCGGTTCACCGTAGCGACGACGGGGTGTGGGAGCTGCGCACTGGTCGGCACCGACTGCGCTGGCAGGGCGCCCCGCAGGCCGTCGTGGGGGAGCGGGGTCTGACCGCGGACATCGAGCTGAGGCCCGGCGAGCGGCACGAACTGGTCCTGGAGTGCGCCGTGTCCCCCCTCCCGGCCGAGCTGCCCAAGCCGGAACGGGCCTGGGCCGCCACCGAAGCCGCCTGGCACGAGGCGGTCCCCGCGCTCGACGGCACCGTGGCCCCCCGCGACGCGCGCCGGGCCTACGCCGTCATGCGCGGCCTCACCACGCAACGCGGGGGCATGGTCGCGGCGGCCACGACCAGTCTGCCCGAGCGTGCCGAGGAGGGCCGCAACTACGACTACCGGTACGTGTGGATCCGCGACCAGAGCTACGCCGGACATGCCGCTGCCGCCGTCGGCGCCCATGACCTCCTCGACGCCGCCGTCGGCTTCGTCACCGCGCGCCTGCACGCGGACGGGGCCCGTCTGGTTCCGGCCTACACCGTGCACGGCGACCCCGTTCCCGCCCAGCGCGAACTCCACCTGCCCGGCTACCCCGGTGGCTTCGACCGCGTCGGCAACCAGGTCTGGAAGCAGTTCCAGCTCGACTGCTTCGGTGAGGCCCTCCTGCTGCTCGCGGCCGCCGAACGCCACGGGCGTTTGGACGAGGGCCACTGGAAGGCCGTGGAGATCGCCGTGCGGGCCATCTCCGACCGGTGGCGTCAACCCGACGCGGGTATCTGGGAGTTGAACGACCGGACCTGGACCCACAGCAGGCTCATCTGCGTCGCCGGTCTACGGGCCGTGGCCGCGGCAGCGCCCCGCCATCCGCTCGCCGACACCTGCACCGACCTGGCCGACACCCTCCTCGGCGCCGCCGAGCGGACCTGCCTCCACCCCGACGGCCACTGGCAGCGCACCCCCGACGATCCGTCGGTGGACGCCGCCCTGCTGCTGCCCGGCGTACGCGGTGCCCTGCCCGCCGACGATCCGCGCACCCGGGCCACCCTCGCCGCGTGCCGTCGGGAACTGGCCGACGACCACTTCCTGTACCGCTTCCGCCACGACGACCGCCCCCTGGAAGAGGCCGAGGGCGCCTTCCTGCTGTGCGGCTTCGTCATGGCGCTCGCCGAGCACCAGCAGGGCAGGACCGTCGAGGCGTACCGATGGTTCGAGCGCAACCGAGGTGCTTGCGGGGCCTCGGGGCTGTACGCCGAGGAGTTCGACATCGCCCAGCGTCAGCTGCGCGGCAACCTCCCGCAGGCCTTCGTCCACGCACTGCTGCTGGAGGCGGCCGCCCGGCTCGGTGAATGAGCGGGCGCCCGCCTCCAGCGGTTCCAAAGCTGTTTCGGACGGTCATCGCGAGACAGGCCGAGCGACAGGCCGCGCGACAGGGCTCGGGGCACGGCTCGCGACATGGCCGTGCGTCAGCCGCCTCCCGGCCCGCCGCTGCCGAACGAGCCGCTGCTGCCCTCGTTCCAGCGAGGCCGTTCCTGCCCCGACCCCGTCCGGGTCGGGCTGTTGCCGTGGTTGGGCAGTTCGTGCGGGGTCAGCCGGGTGTCGCTCCTGGGCACCTCGTCGGGCTCCCGGTGCTCGCTGACCTCACGGACCGGCCCGCCCTCGGGCAGCCTCGGCTGTTCCTCGGGAGTGGGCGGACGCGACTCGCGGCGCCTGACGCGGGAGCCCAGGAAGAAGGCGCCGATCAGCACCGCCACGACCACCACACCCGCCGCGATCACTCCGGCCGCGAGGCCGCCCCGGCCCGCGGCCAGGTCCATCCATTCGGTGTTCAGGGCTTGGTTCATGCCACGCGAGTACCCCCGGACCTCGGAGCGAACCGACCCGCCCCGGCGACCCGCCCCGGCGACCCGCGCCGGCCGGCCCGGAGTGCCGGAAACCCCCCGGAACTCCGGGTTTGGCGGCCCGGACCCCGGCTACCCGCCCCTTGTGACGACTTCGACTTCTCAGCAGGAGCTCTTCCAATTCCTGGAGGACCGCTTCGCGTGTGCCCAGGCGTGCACCGAGTGCGCACGGGCCTGTGCGCTGCGTGCGAGCCTGGTCGACCCGGACGGGACCGAGGAGCAGGAGCTACTGCGACGCAAGGGCATCATGTGCGCCGAGGTGTGCGACGCGACATGCCGGGTGCTGTCCGAGGAGAACCATCTGGACGAGGCCGGTATCCGCGTCCAGCTGGAGTGGTGCCGGTCGGTCTGCCTGGAGTGCGCGCAGGTCCTCGACCGGCACGCCGGTTGCGAGGACGCCGCCAAGGCGTGCCGCGAGTGCGCCCGGGCGTGCACGGACTTCATGGCGACCCTGGTCTGAGTGCGCCCCTCGCGCGCCTCAGGTGCCGGAGAGACCCCTCCTGACCGTTCCCAATTTCTGGAACACGTTCTACGGTGTGCGCCGTCAGGACCGGTCCCGGGGAGCCTGGAGGCGCCGTGCATCTCGACCACACGCCCGAGCAGCAGCGGCTGCGCACCGAACTGCGCACCTACTTCGCCGACCTGGTCCCCGACAACGCGCACGCCCGCTTCACCGACCGCGAGGCCCAGAAACGCTTCTACCGCGACACCATCCGCCGCCTCGGCAGGGACGGCTGGCTCGGCGTCGGCTGGCCCAAGGAGTACGGTGGCCGCGGCCTGACCGCGATGGAACAGTTCATCTTCTTCGACGAGGCCGCCCAGGCCGGCGTACCGCTGCCGCTGATGGCCCTCAACACCGTCGGGCCGACGATCATGCGGTACGGCACCGAGGAGCAGAAGTCCTGGTTCCTGCCGCGCATCCTCTCCGGTGAGATCGACTTCGCGATCGGTTACAGCGAGCCCGACGCGGGCACGGATCTCGCGTCCCTGAAGACCCGCGCGGTACGGGACGATGGGGGCACCTCCCGCTCGAGCGAAGCCGAGAGCGGGGGAGAGTACGTCGTCAACGGCCACAAGATCTGGACCACCAACGGCGACACCGCCGACTGGGTGTGGCTCGCCGTGCGCACCGACCCGGACGCCCCGCCGCACAAGGGCATCACCATGCTCCTGATGCCGACCACCGACCCCGGCTACTCGTACACCGTCATCAACACCCTCGCCTCGCACGACACCACGGCGAGCTACTACGAGAACGTCCGCGTCCCCGTCTCGCACCGGGTCGGTGAGGAGAACCAGGGCTGGCGGCTGATCACCAACCAGCTCAACCACGAGCGCGTCACCCTGGCCGCCCACGGCACCATGGCGATCCGTGCCCTGCAAGACGTCCAGCGCTGGGCCATGGAGACCAAGCTGGTTGACGGCCGCCGCGTGATCGACCTGCCGTGGGTGCGCCGCCGCCTCGCCCAGACCCACACCCGCCTCGACGCGCTCAAGCTCCTGAACTGGCGGATGGTGAACGCCGTGGAGGACGGCACCCTCACCCCGCAGGACGCCTCCGCGGTCAAGGTCTACGGCTCCGAGGCCCGCCGGGACGCCTACGCGTGGCTCATGGAGATCGTCGCGGCGGCCGGTGCGCTGAAGGAGGGCTCGGCGGGCGAGGTCCTGCACGGCGAGCTGGAACGCGGCTACCGCTCGGCGGTGATCTTCACCTTCGGCGGCGGCAACAACGAGATCCAGCGGGAGATCATCTCGTGGATCGGTCTGGGTATGCCGCGGGTGCGGCGTTAGCCTGCGCGTATGGCGGACACAGCGGACCTCGAGGCGGGCGATCCCGGGCTGTTCACCCCGGACTCGGTGACCTGGCAGGTGCACGGCGACCCGATGATGTGGGTCGCCGGCATCCGCGCGCTCTATCTCCAGGCCCTGCACCCGCGCGCGGTGCGCGGAGTCATGCAGAACTCCGACTTCCGGCGCGACGCCTGGGGCCGGCTGATGCGCACCGCAAGCTTCGTGGGCACCACGACCTACGGCACCACCGAGGCCGCGGAGAAGGCCGGCGCCCGGGTCCGGAAGATCCACGGCATGCTCGGGGCGACCGACCCCGACTCCGGTGAGCGCTACGGCGTCGACGAACCCGACCTCCTGCTGTGGGTGCACTGCGCCGAGATCGACTCCTACCTCCAGGTCGCCCGCCGCTCCGGCTTCCCCCTCACCGACGAGCAGGCCGACCGCTACCTGTCCGAACACCGGGTCAGCGCCCGCCTGGTGGGCCTGGACCCCGACGCCGTACCGGCGAACCGGGCGGAGATGGCCGCCTACTTCGAGAAGGTGCTCCCCGAACTCGCCGCTACGCCCGAGGCCCGAGAAGTGGACGACTTCCTGCTCCGCCCGCCGACGCACCCCCTCCTCGTCCCGGCGCGTGAGGTGCTGTGGCGGCGCGTGGCGCAGCTGGCGTACGCCGCCCTGCCGCCGTACGCCCACGAGCTGTACGGCAGGAAAGCCCCCAAACCCACCACCGTCACCCGCCAGTTGCGCGCCACCGGCACCCTGCTTCGCTGCGTTCCCGCACGTCTGCGCTGGCAACTCCCGCCCAAACACATTCTCCGCGCCATGGCTCGGCTCGGCCCGGGCAGCCGTCCCGCCCCGTACAAACTCGGACGATAGGTCGCCATACTGGACAGGCCAGGGGAGGCGGGGCGAGTTCGACGGGGGCGGTCGCAGGAGATGGGGGACAGCAGGCTCATCCAGGGGCGGTACCGACTGCTCGACCTGATCGGGCGCGGGGGCATGGGCGAGGTGTGGCGGGCACGCGACGAGTCGCTGGGCCGCCATGTCGCCGTGAAGTGCCTCAAGCCGCTGGGCGGGCACCACGACCAGACCTTCACCCGCGTCCTCAGGGAGCGGTTCCGGCGCGAAGCCCGGGTGGCCGCCGCGCTCAGCCATCGCGGGGTGACCGTCGTCCATGACTTCGGCGAGTCGGACGGTGTCCTCTATCTGGTGATGGAACTCCTGGAGGGGCGCAACCTCAGCCAGCTCCTGGAGGACAACAAGCAGCACCCCCTGCCCGTGTCCGACGTCATCGAGATAGCCGACCAGGTCGCCGCAGCCCTCGCCTACACCCACCAGCAGGGCATCGTGCACCGGGACCTGAAGCCCGCGAACATCGTCCGGCTCACCGACGGCACCGTGAAGATCTGTGACTTCGGCATCGCCCGCCTCGGCCACGACGTGGACTTCACCTCCCGGCTGACCGGCACCGGCATCGCGATGGGCACCCCGCACTACATGTCGCCGGAGCAGATTGGGGGTTCGGAGGTGGACCAGCGCAGCGACCTGTACTCCCTGGGATGCGTGCTGTACGAGATCGCCACCGGGGCACCGCCGTTCGACCTGGAGGACGCCTGGGCGATCCTCGTCGGCCACCGCGACACCCCGCCCCGGCCGCCGCGCAGCCACCGCGCCGAACTCCCCGAGTACCTCGACAGAGTCATCCTCGACCTGCTTGCCAAACAGCCCGAACAGCGCCCGCACGACGCGCGTGAGCTGGGCCGCCGGATCACCCTGGGCCGCACCACACCGGCGTACGTGCCCACCGTGGTGACCCCGCGCCCCGACGTCCGGCCGCACGAGTCACCCGAGACCACCCGTCCCCGCGAGAGGCGGCTGCCGTCCTGGACCCGGGGCATGACCACCGGCCACAAGGCCACCGGCGCCGGTCTGGTGACCACACCCCCGGACGCCGGGGCCGGTCTCACCGGCGAATGGATCGCGCGCCCCGCCACCGGCCGGGTCCAGGAACCCGTACCGGACGAGCCGCCCGTGCCCTCCGCGCAGGCCCTCATGGCACTCGCCGGACGGCACAACGCGGGGCTCAGCCTCGGACGCCTGGGCCGCTGGGCCGAGGCCGGCGAGGTGCACCGCGCGGTCGCCGCCGAACGCGAGCACCTGCTCGGCCCCGACCACCCCGACACCCTGGCCAGCCGTTACGAGGTCGCCTTCACCCTCAGCCGCACCGGTCGCGCCGCGGACGCCCTGCGCGAGTACAAGCACGTGGCCGCGACCAGGACCCGCACCCTGGGTGCCGACCACCCCGACACGCTCGCCGCCCGCCAGGAAATGGCGTACGTCCTCGGCCAGTTGGGCCGCCACTTCGACGCCCACCAGGTCTACAACTCGGTGCTCGCCGCCCGCGAGAGCGGGATGGGCCCGGACCATCCCGACACCCTTCGCTGCCGCCACAACCTCGCCTTCAACCTCAGCAGGCTCGGCCGCCTGGAGGACTCGTACCGCATGGCCCGCGAGGTGGCCGCCGCGCGCGCCCGGGTGCTGGGCCCCCACCACCCCGACACCCTGGTCACCCGCTACGAAGTCGCCTACGCACTCGGTCAGTTGGGACGCTGGGGAGAAGCCCTGCAGACCTACCACGAGGTCGCTGAGGCGCGCGCCCGGGCCCTCGGCCCCGACCACCCCGACACCCTCGCCGCCCGCTACGAGGTCGGCATCAGCCTCGGCCGCCTCGGCCGCAGCACGGACGCCCTCCAGCTCTACCGCGACCTGATCGAGGACCGCACCCGCGTCCACGGCCCCGCCCACCCCGAGACCCTGCGCGCCCGCCACGGCCTCGGCGTCAACCTCGGCCGGCTGGGCCGCTGGGAGGAAGCCCTCGCCGAGTCCCGGGACGTGTGCGCGATCCGCGAGCGCGTCCTCGGCGCCGACCACCCCGACACCCTGGTCAGCCGCCGCGAGGTCGCCGTGGGCCTCGGCTGGCTCGGCCGCTGGACGGACGCCCTCACCGAGTACCGCACGGTGGCCGCCGCCCGCGAGCGCGTCCTCGGCGCCGACCACCCCGACACCCTCGCCAGCCGCAACGACGAGGCGCACTGCCTGGAACAGCTCGGGCGGGGCGCGGAGGCGGTCGAGCTCTACCGCAGAGTCGCGGTGCTGCGGCAGCAGCGGGCGTCCGGAGCCCCGTGACCCGGGAGCAGGGCTGTGGGTCGACTGCCGCGCACCCCTGGCCGACCTAGATCATCACGTGTTACGAAGAACCATGCCTGCACACGAGGGACACCGCCGCCAGTACGACGCCGTCATCGTCGGCGGGGGTCACAACGGACTGGTCGCCGCCGCCTATCTGGCCCGGGCCGGGCGCTCCGTACTGGTCCTGGAGCGGCTCGGGAACACCGGGGGAGCCGCGGTGTCCACGCGGCCGTTCGCGGGGGTGGACGCCCGGCTGTCGCGCTACTCGTACCTGGTCAGCCTGCTGCCCAAGAAGATCGTGCGCGACCTCGGCCTGGACTTCCGCGTCCGCACGCGCAACGTCTCGTCGTACACCCCCGTCGAACGCGACGGCGGGCCGACCGGACTGCTCGTCGGCGGCGGCGAGCGCCGCACCAGGGAGGCCTTCGCCCGGCTCACCGGCGGTGAAGGCGAATACCGGGCCTGGCAGCGGTTCTACGGCATGACGGGCCGCGTCGCGCAGCGGATCTTCCCCACCCTCACCGAGCCCCTGCCCACCCGGGACGAGCTGCGCCTGCGGGTGGACGACGAGGAGGCCTGGCGGGTCCTGTTCGAGGAGCCGATCGGCGTGGCCGTGGAGGACTGTTTCGCCGATGACCTGGTCCGGGGCGTGGTCCTGACCGACGCGCTCATCGGCACCTTCGCCGACGCCCACGACCCCTCCCTCAAGCAGAACCGCTGCTTCCTGTACCACGTGATCGGCGGCGGGACCGGTGCCTGGGACGTCCCCGTCGGCGGCATGGGCGCCCTCACCGACGCCCTGGCCACCGCGGCACGGCAGGCCGGAGCCGTCCTCGCCACCGGGCACGAGGTCGTGGGGATCTCCGCGGACGGAAGCTCGGCGGAGATCACCTACCGCACCGCCGAAGGCGAGGGCACCGTCGCGGCCCGGCACGTCCTGGTCAACGCCTCCCCGCGGGAACTCGCCGCGCTCACCGGCGACCGGCCGCCCACGCCCGCCGAAGGCGCCCAGCTCAAGGTCAACATGCTCCTCAAGCGGCTGCCGCGGCTGCGCGACAGCGATGTCGACCCGCGCGAGGCGTTCGCCGGCACCTTCCACATCGCCGAGGGCTATCAGCAGCTCGCCGTCGCCCACGCCCAGGCCGCCGCCGGCCGGCTCCCCGAAGCCCCGCCCTCCGAGATCTACTGCCACTCGCTCACCGACCCGACGATCCTCGGCCCGGACCTCGTCGAGCAGGGCTACCAGACCCTCACCCTGTTCGGCCTGCACACTCCGGCCCGGCTCTTCGACCGGGACAACGACGCGGTACGCGAGGAACTCCTCGAGTCGACCCTCGCCCAACTCGACGCCCACCTCGCCGAGCCGCTGGCCGACTGCCTGGCCACGGACGCGGACGGCCGGCCCTGCATCGAGGCGAAGACCCCGCTCGACCTGGAGCGTGACCTGCGGCTGCCCGGCGGCAACATCTTCCACCGCGAACTGTCCTGGCCGTACGCCGAGGAGGGCACCGGCCGCTGGGGCGTGGAGACCCGGCACGCGAACGTGCTGCTGTGCGGGGCGGGCGCGGTGCGCGGCGGCGGGGTGAGCGGGGTGCCGGGACACAACGCGGCGATGGCCGTGCTGGAGGAGCTCGGCGGCTGACGCGCCCCGCTGGAGTGCCCGTACCCTCAGGCCCGGCTGCCGCCGTCCACCTGGAGCACCACCCCGGTGACGTACGAGGCCCGGTCGCTCAGGAGCCAGGCCGCGGCCTCGGCGATCTCGGCCGGGTCGGCACCGCGGCCCAGCGGGGTCTGCGCGACGAGCTGCTCGACGATGCCCGGGGAGTTCGCCTCCCATGCGTCGATCATCTCGGTCAGCGTGGTGCCCGGGGCGACGGCGTTGACCCGGATGCCCTCCGGGCCGTACGTGGCGGCGGCCGACGCGGTCAGGCTGTTGACCGCCCGCTTGGCGGCGCCGTACGCGGGCAGCCACGGGTTGGCCATCACGCTGCCGATGCTGGAGTTGTTGACGATCGCGCCGGTCCCGGCGGTGGCCCGGATCGCGGCGATCTCGGCGTTCATCGCCAGCCAGGGGCCCTTGAGGTTGACGGAGATGACGTGGTCGAACTCGGCCTCGGACAGCTGGTCCATGGGGCCGGGCTGCTGGATGGTCGCCCCGTTGTTGAAGGCCACGTCGAGCCTGCCGTACAGCTCGACGGCCCGCTCGACTGCGGCCCGGACGCTCGCCGGGTCGGCCAGGTCGCAGTGGACGTAGTCGGCGGTGCCGCCCTCGGCGCGGATCTCCTCGGTCACCGCCTTGAGCTCGGTCTCGGTGCGGGCCGCGAGCAGAACCCGGGCGCCTTCGCGGGCGAACAGTCGTGCGGCCGCAGCGCCGATACCGCGTCCGGCGCCGGTGACGAAGGCGACCTTGTCGGCGAGCAGGGCAGTGGTGGTCGTGTTGTTGTCCATGCCGACGAGCCTGCGACCGTCGGCGATCCTCATCCAGGCACCGGCAGTACCTGGCTGGGCAGCCCCGCGCCCGCGCACACTGGGACCGTGGACCGACGAGAACTGGCCGAATTCCTGCGCAGCCGACGCGAGCGCATCGCCCCCGCGGACGTGGGGCTGCCCGCCGGGCCGCGCCGCCGTACCCCGGGCCTGCGCCGCGAGGAGGTGGCGCAGCTGGCGTACATCTCCACCGAGTACTACACCCGGCTGGAGCAGGCCCGCGCACCCCGTCCCTCCCTCGAGGTGCTGGCCCAGGTGGCGCGCGCCCTGCGTCTGTCGGATGCCGAACGCGACCACATCCACCACCTCGCCGGCACCCCTCCGGGCCTGCCGCCCGGCCCGTCCCGTGAGGTGCGCCAGAGCATCGTCGACCTGCTGCACCGGCTGCCGCAGGCCGCCGCGATCGTCATCTCGGCGACCCACGAGGTCATCGCCTGGAACGACCTGGCGGCGGCCCTCATGGAGGACTTCTCCGCCCTTTCGCGCCGCGACCGCAACCTTGTCCGGCGGGCCTTCCTCGGCCCGCACCCCGAAGGGCGGCGCCTGTACGGGGTGTCGGACGGGGAGGAGTTCGCACGCTCCTCGGTCCAGCAGCTGCGCGCCGCCTCCGCCCGCTATCCCGACGATCCCGAGCTGACCGGCCTGGTGGCCGAACTCCGCGACGGGAGCGAGGAGTTCGCCCGCCTCTGGGCCGCCCACGACGTCACGGCCGGCCCCACGCTCTGCAAGACCTTCGACCACCCCGTGGTCGGCCCGGTCACCGTCAACTGCGATGTCCTGGACATCGCCGACCGCGACCAGCACGTCGTGATCTACACCGCCACCCCCGGTTCGCGGTCCGAGGAGGCATTCCGGCTCCTGTCGGTGATCGGCACCCAGCGCATGGACGTCGCCGGCTGATCCGTCGGGCCCCGGCTGATCCGTCGGTCCCGGGCCGCCGTCCTGCCGACGTCCTCGATCCGCGCCGCGTCCACCGGACATGACGCGCCTGAATCTGACGGAGCATCAGAAAACCTCTTCCGTCGTCCGCGGGTCTGCGGCATCCTGCGGCCATGCAGACGGAGCTGAGCAAGAAACTGGGAGTCGAGCACGCCGTCTTCGGCTTCACGCCGTTCCCCGCCGTCGCCGCGGCCATCAGCCGGGCCGGCGGCTTCGGAGTGCTCGGCGCGGTCCGCTACACGGCACCCGACGAACTCAAACGCGACCTCGACTGGATCGAGGCCCACGTCGACGGCAAGCCGTACGGCCTGGACGTCGTCATGCCCGCCAAGAAGGTCGAAGGGGTGACCGAGGCGGATGTCGAGGCGATGATCCCCGAGGGGCACCGGCAGTTCGTCAAGGACACCCTCGCCAAGTACGGCGTACCGGAACTCGCCGAGGGCGAGGTGTCCGGGTGGCGCATCACGGGCTGGATGGAGCAGGTCGCCCGCAACCAGCTGGACGTCGCCTTCGACTACCCGATCCGGCTGCTCGCCAACGCCCTGGGCTCCCCGCCCGCCGACGTGGTGGCCCGGGCGCACGACCAGAACGTCCTCGTGGCGGCCCTCGCGGGCAGCGCCCGGCACGCGGTCAAGCACCAGGAGGGCGGCATCGACATCGTGGTCGCGCAGGGCTACGAGGCCGGCGGTCACACCGGGGACATCGCCTCCATGGTCCTCACCCCCGAGGTCGTCGATGCCGTGGACCCGCTGCCCGTGCTGGCGGCGGGCGGCATCGGAAGCGGCCGCCAGGTGGCGGCCGCACTGGCACTCGGCGCCCAGGGTGTGTGGCTGGGCTCCATATGGCTGACCACCACAGAGGCGGAACTGCCCTCGCCCAAGCTGATCGAGAAGCTGCTCGCGGCCGGCTCCGGCGACACGGTCCGCTCCCGCGCGCTGACCGGGAAGCCCGCGCGCCAGCTCCGTACCGAATGGACCGACGCCTGGGACTCCGCCGACGGGCCGGGCACCCTGCCCATGCCCCTCCAGGGCCTGCTGGTCGCCGACGCCGTCTCGCGCATCCAGAAGTACGAGGTGGAGCCCTTGCTGGGCACGCCCGTCGGCCAGATCGTCGGCCGGATGACGAGCGAGCGCAGCGTCCAGGCCGTCTTCGACGACCTCACCCGCGGCTTCGAGGAAGCCGTCGATCGCATCAACCGCATCGCCGGAAGGAGCGGCCAGTGACCAGCACACCTCCCGCGGGCTTCTGGGCCCAGGCGGCGCAGGACCCCTCTCGTACGGTCCTGATCGCCCCCGACGGCTCGCCCTGGACGGCGGGCCGCCTCCACGCCGCCGCCAACCAACTCGTCCACGGCCTGCGGGCCGCCGGACTCGAACGCGGGGACGCCTTCGCCGTCGTCCTGCCCAACAGCGCGGAGTTCTTCACCGCGCACCTCGCCGCCAGCCAGGCCGGTTTCTACCTGGTCCCGATCAACCACCACTTCGTCGCCCCCGAGATCGCCTGGATCGTCGCCGACTCCGGCGCGAAGGTGCTGGTCGCCCACGAGAGGTTCGGGGAAGCCGCACGCCAGGCCGCCGACGAGGCGGGCCTTGCGGCAACCCACCGGTACTCCGTCGGCGAGGTCGAGGGTTTCCGGCCGTACGCCGAACTCCTCGACGGACAACCGGAGTCGGCGCCCGCGGACCGTGAACTCGGGTGGGTCATGAACTACACCTCGGGCACGACGGGCCGCCCGCGCGGTATCCGCCGACCGCTGCCCGGCAAGCTGCCGGAGGAGGCGTACCTCGGCGGCTTCCTCGGCATCTTCGGGATCCGCCCCTTCGGCGACGACGTCCACCTCGTCTGCTCGCCGCTCTACCACACCGCCGTCCTGCAGTTCGCGGCCGCGTCCCTGCACATCGGGCACCGCCTGGTCCTGATGGACAAGTGGACGCCGCAGGAGATGCTCCGGCTGATCGACGCGCACAAGTGCACCCACACGCACATGGTCCCGACCCAGTTCCACCGTCTGCTGGCACTGCCCAAGGAGGTCCGGGCGCGCTACGACGTCTCGTCCATGAGGCACGCCATCCACGGGGCCGCCCCCTGTCCCGACCATGTGAAGCGCGCGATGCTCGACTGGTGGGGGCCCTGTGTGGAGGAGTACTACGCGGCCAGCGAGGGCGGCGGGGCCTTCGCGACCGCCGAGGACTGGCTGAAGAAGCCCGGCACGGTCGGCAAGGCATGGCCCATCAGCGAGCTCGCGATCTTCGACGACGACGGCAACCGGCTGCCGCCCGGCGAACTCGGCACCGTGTACCTGAAGATGAACACGGGCGGCTTCGCGTACCACAAGGACGAGGCCAAGACGAAGAAGAACCGCATCGGCGACTTCTTCACCGTCGGCGACCTCGGCCTCCTCGACGAGGACGGCTATCTCTTCCTCCGTGACCGCAAGATCGACATGATCATCTCCGGCGGGGTGAACATCTACCCCGCCGAGATCGAGTCCGTCCTGCTCCAGCACCCCGCCGTCGCCGACGCCGCCGCCTTCGGCATCCCGCACGACGACTGGGGCGAGGAGGTCAAGGCCGTGGTGGAACCCGCCCCGGGCCACACACCCGGGCCGGACCTGGCCGCCGACCTCCTCGCCCACTGCGCCGCACAACTCGCGGGCTACAAGCGCCCGAAGAGCGTCGACTTCATCACCGAGATGCCCCGCGACCCGAACGGCAAGCTGTACAAGCGACGCCTGCGGGATCCCTACTGGGAGGGCCGCTCGCGACCGGTGTGAGCCTCAGGACCGGACCCGGACGACCCTCAGCGCGGGCGACGACAGGATGTCCTTCTCGCAGAAGCGGGACGTCACCCACTTCTCCGCCGAGAACAGCCGGGTCTGGTCGCTGTGGTGCGGCGAGTTCGGATTCGAGGACTGGGAGTACGTCAGCAGGGTCCGGGCCACCGGGCAGCGGCCGCCGTCCCAGCCCACCGCCTGGATGTAGCTGGACCCGGTCGTCACCTCCGGGTATCCGCCGCCCGCCGGGTTCCACACCGGCTCGACCTTGTTCCACACCCCCAGCGACTCGGTGCCGCCCGGGACGGCGATGCGCTGGCCGTTCCGTACGACGAACTGGTGCTCCCCGAGCCGGGAGTTCAGCGCAATGCCCGCCGCCGTGAGCTCGGTGACCGTGTCCGCGAGGGTCGTGGCGAAGGCGGGTGCGTCCGTGTTGAGGGTGTTCGGGGTGCCCACCGGATCGGCCGCCGAGAACGGCACCTTCCACAGCTGCGACACGGGCAGCTTGCGCCACAGCCGGTCGAAGAGCAGTGCGCCCCGGCTGCCGGTGTTCGCGGTGCGGTCCCAGGCCGCGAGCACCCCGCAGGCACCACTGACGTCAACGGCCTTGCCGTCACTACCAGTTGCCGCGCCGCCAGGCAGCGCGGCACACGCCTTCGCCGCGTCGGCCGCCACCAGGTCACCCGCGGGCACCCTGTTGGCGAACTGCTTTTCCTGAAGATCCCGCACGGTCAACCGCCCACGCGAGGCCATCGCGGACACGTCCCGCAGCGCACCGCGCGTGCGCATCGAGCGCTGGACCCCGACCGTGCCGAAGACCCGCTCGTACCCGGTGATCGGACGCTCGACATTGGCCAGCCAGGCGCTGTCGTTGGAGTTCTCCGCGTACGGCGCGTCCTTCAGGACCGGCATCTTCGCCGGCCCGAAGATCCCCGGCTGTACGGCGTCCGGATCACTGCCGAGGGCACAGTCGCCGCGCGAGCCGTCCAGGACCGCCACTCCCGAGGCGGGGTAGGTGACCCTGCCCAGAGGAGTGGAGCAGCGCTGCGCCAGCTCGTCGGTGATCCGGGGGAGCACCTGGGACTGGGTGAACAGGGTGTGCCCCTGCGAGTCGGCGGCGATCGTGTTGACCCACGGCAACCCTTGTGTGCGCTTCAGCGCGCCCAGCACATCGCTCGTGCTGCGGGCCCTGCTGAAGCCGAGGGCCGTGTCGGAGGCGCGCAGGTTGGTGGCGTTCGGGTCGTTCAGGGCGTACGCCGTCGTGGTCGTCCAGGGCAGCGGCAGCGCGGCCCCGAGCGAGGTGACGACCGGGCCGTACCGCGTCCACCACTGGGTCCTCGTCACCGGTGCGGAGTCCTTGACGGCAACGGTCACCTGGCGCCTGGTCATCCGCTCGGGCCTGCCGTCCACCAGGTAGGTGGTCGGGTCGGCCGGGTCCAGGGTGAGCTGGTGCAGGTTGAGGGTGACGCCGGTGGCCACCGTGTGGCTCCAGGCCACCTGAGCGTTGTGGCCGATGGAGATCGTCGCCGAGCCGAGCAGTGAGCCGCCCGCGATGTTCAGTTCGCCGGGGATGGTCTGCTGCGACTGCCAGAAGCGGCGGCCGCCCTGCCAGGGGTAGTGCGGGTTGCCGAGCAGGAGCCCGCGGCCGTTCGCCGTCGTGGCGCCTCCGAAGGCAACGGCGTTGGAGCCCATGTCGGCCGAGTCGGCGGCGAACAGCTCACGGGCGGCGCGGGCGGTGTCCCGGGCGTCCGGTGCGCCGGTCGCCGGGGTGGTGGACCCGGGTGGCTGCGCGGCCGTGATGCCGTCCACGGCCCGGCCCTGACCGCCGAGCACGGCCAGCGCGAAATTGCGCGCGGCCACGTCCTGGACCGACACCGGACGCACCCAGTCGGCGCCCTTGCACGCCGGGTCGGTGATCCGGTTCTTCCTCAGCCAGGCGTTGTAGCCCGCCGTGAAGCCCCGCATCAGCTCCCTCACCTCACGGCTCGGCCCGCGCGGCGCAGGCGTGGCCATCAGCTTCTCCACCGTTCCCGCCTCCCGCACCCCGCGGAAATACAGGTCGCTGGAGACGTTCTTGGTGGCCGAGGAGAGCGCGGAGTCGGAGGCGGCGTCGGCCCCGAAGAACCGCGAACGCTCGCCGCGCACGGTCACGAACCCGTCGGCGAGCGTGCACACCTCGTCGGTGGCCTGCGCCCACCCGGTGCCGAAGCCGAGGTCCGCGTAGTTCCTCGCGAGGATGTGCGGGATGCCGTACTCGGTGTAGCGGATGGTGGCGGACAGACCGCCGTGGGACGGATGTTCCTGTTTCTGCGGGTCCTGCGCGGCTGATGCCGGCAGTGTGCCGACGGCGGCGAACAGGACCACGGCCGCGATGACGGCGCGTCTGGGGCGGGTGCGCATCGTGCCTCCCAACGTCATTGAGGGAAGGAGCGGTTGAGCGTACCAACCGGTAGGTTGTCCCGTATGACGCCTGGACACGGCAGTACGGTTGACGGGGTGCTGCGGCGCAGCGCCCGGCGCACCCCGGCGCGCGTCGCGGTGGAGTACGGCGAGCGGTCGTGGACGTACGAGGAACTCGACGACGCCGTCTCCCGCGCGGCCCGCCTGCTCCTCGACCAGGGCCTCGATCGCGGCGACCGCGTCGGCGCCTACGGCCACAACTCGGACGCGTATCTGATCGCCTTCCTCGCCTGCGCCCGCGCGGGACTGGTGCATGTCCCGGTCAACCAGAACCTGACCGGCGACGATCTCGCGTACATCGTCGGCCAGTCGGGCAGCACGCTCGTCCTCGCCGATCCCGACCTCGCGGGGCGGCTGCCGGACGGTGTGCGCACGGTGGCCCTGCGGGACTCCGACGAGTCGCTGCTGGCACGCCTGGGCACGACACCGCCGTACGACGGACCCGAACCGTGCGGTGAGGACCTGGTCCAGCTGTTGTACACCTCGGGTACGACGGCCCTGCCGAAGGGCGCGATGATGACCCACCGCGCCCTGGTCCACGAGTACCTGAGCGCGATCACCGCCTGTGATCTGAGCGCGGGTGACCGGCCGGTGCACTCGCTGCCGCTGTACCACTCCGCGCAGATGCACGTCTTCCTGCTGCCCTGCCTCGCGGTCGGCGCGACGAACATCATCCTCGACGCGCCCGACGGCGACCGCCTCTTCGACCTGATCGAGGAGGGCCGCGCGGACAGTCTCTTCGCCCCGCCCACGGTCTGGATCGGACTGGCCAACCGCCCCGACTTCGCCACCCGCGATCTCAGCGGGCTGCGCAAGGCGTACTACGGCGCCTCGATCATGCCGGTGCCCGTCCTGGAACGCCTCCGTGAACGCCTGCCGAAGCTGGCCTTCTACAACTGCTTCGGCCAGAGCGAGATCGGCCCGCTGGCCACCGTCCTCGCGCCCGACGAGCACAAGGGGCGGATGGACTCCTGCGGCCGTACCGTCCTGTTCGTCGACGCGCGGGTCGTGGACGAGGACGGCAAGGACGTCCCGGACGGTACGCCCGGCGAGATCGTCTACAGGTCACCGCAGTTGTGCGAGGGCTACTGGGACAAGCCCGAGGAGACCGAGGCGGCCTTCCGGGACGGCTGGTTCCACTCCGGCGACCTCGCGGTGCGGGACGCGCACGGCTACTTCACGATCGTCGACCGGGTGAAGGACGTCATCAACTCCGGCGGGGTGCTGGTCGCTTCACGCCAGGTCGAGGACGCGCTGTACACCCACGACGCGGTCGCCGAGGTCGCCGTGATCGGTCTGCCCGACGAGCGGTGGATCGAGGCCGTCACCGCGGTCGTCGTCCCGCGCGGCGAGGTCACCGAGGCCGAACTGATCGACCACGCCCGGGAGAAGCTCGCCCACTTCAAGGCGCCCAAGCGGGTGCTGTTCGTGGACGAGCTGCCGCGGAACGCCAGCGGGAAGATCCTCAAGCGGGAGCTGCGGGACCGGTTCTCGTCGTGAGGGGCTGACGGGGGCGCAGGTCGACGATCCGGCGGATCTTGCCGACGGACCGCTCCAGGGACTCCGGTTCCACGATCTCGACGCCGACCGACACCCCGACGCCGTCCTTCACGGCCGCGGCGATGGCTCGTGCGGCCGCGTCCCTGGTCTCGGGTGAGGCGTCCGGCCTGGCCTCCGCCCGCACGGTCAGGGCGTCCAGGCGGCCCTCGCGGGTGAGCCGGAGCTGGAAGTGCGGCGCGACGCCCGGGGTGCGCAGGACGATCTCCTCGATCTGCGTGGGGAAGAGGTTCACCCCGCGCAGGATCACCATGTCGTCGCTGCGGCCGGTGACCTTCTCCATCCGCCGGAACACCCGGGCCGTGCCCGGCAGCAGCCGGGTCAGATCCCGGGTCCGGTAGCGGACGACGGGCATCGCCTCCTTGGTGAGCGAGGTGAACACCAGCTCACCCCTCTCACCGTCCGGCAGCACCTCCCCGGTGAGCGGGTCGACGATCTCGGGGAAGAAATGGTCCTCCCACACATGGAGCCCGTCCTTGGTCTCCACGCACTCCTGCGCGACGCCGGGGCCGATCACCTCCGACAGCCCGTAGATGTCCACGGCGTCGATCGCGAACCGCTCCTCGATCTCCCGGCGCATCTCCTCCGTCCAGGGCTCGGCACCGAAGACGCCCACCCGCAGAGAGGTGCTCCGGGGATCGACACCCTGCCGCTCGAACTCGTCGAGCAGCGTGAGCATGTACGACGGGGTCACCATGATGATCCCGGGCTCCAGGTCCTGGATGAGCTGGACCTGGCGTGCCGTCATGCCGCCGGACGCGGGGACGACCGTACAGCCGAGCCGTTCGGCGCCGTAGTGTGCGCCGAGCCCACCGGTGAACAGCCCATAGCCGTACGCCACATGCACCACGTCCCCGGGCCGGGCGCCGGCCGCCCGGAGGGAACGCGCCACCATGTCGGCCCACAGGGAAAGATCGTTCTCGGTGTATCCGACGACCGTGGGGCGCCCGGTGGTACCGCTGGAGGCATGGATGCGGCGCACATGATCCCGGGGCACGGCGAACATCCCGTACGGATAGTTCTCGCGCAGGTCGGCCTTGGTCGTGAACGGGAACCGGGCCAGATCGCTCAGGGATCGGCAGTCGTCCGGCCGGACACCGGCCCGGTCGAAGGACTCCCTGTAGAACGGCACATGCTCGTACGCGTGCCGCAACGAGGCCCGCATCCGCTCCAGCTGCACCGCCCGCAACGCTCCGGCATCCAGCCGTTCCCCCGAGTCCAGCAGCTCCGCCGCATCCGCCATCGGAACGTCCCTTTCGCCCACCACCTCATCACGGGCGACCGATCATTCGGTCGAGGTGCTGGGGATCAGTAATCCAGGCGAGCGGGGCTGAGGCAAGAGGCCCGCACGCTGAGGAGCGGAACTCACCCCACTGGGGCCGTGGACCTGCGACCACGCCCTTGACGGAAGCCGGCGTTCTGCCCTGGGCAGACCGGGGCCGCGACCGAGCACCCTCCGGATACGTTCACCGGCATGGACACCATCGAGGCGAACGGCATCACCCTCGCGTACCGGTCCTGGGGCCCCGAGGACGCGCCGCCCGTGCTGCTGTTGCACTGCCGTGGCGCGGATGGGGCGAACTGGACCGGGATCGCCGAGCGGCTTGCCGTGGGGAAGCGCCCGCGCCGCGTGTACGCGCCCGATCTGCGAGGGCACGGGCGGAGCGACTGGCCGGGAGGGTACGCGTACGAGGCGATGCGCGACGACATGCTCGGCTTCCTGGCCGCGCTGGGTGTGGACCGTGCCGACGTGGTCGGCCATTCGCTCGGCGGGGCCGTGGCCTACCTCCTCGCGCAGCACACGCCCGGCGCCGTACGACGGCTGGTCCTGGAGGACGTACCCGCGCCGGTTCCCCTCGACCCGCCTCGACCGCCCGCCCCCGCCCCGGACAACGACCCACCGTTCGACTGGGACATGCTGCGGGCCACCGACGCGCAGCGCAACGCGCCGGACCCTGTGTGGTGGGGCCACATGGGTCGGATCACCATGCCCACACTGCTCATCGGGGGCGGTCCCACCAGCGTCATTCCTCAGGAGGAAGTCGCCCTGCTGGCCTCGGTGATCCCGGACGCCCGGCTGGTGACCCTCGGCGGCGGCCACCTGGTGCACGAAACCAGGCCCGAGGAGTTCCTGGCGGCCGTCGTGCCCTTCCTGGAAGCGCCGTCGCCGCCGGACGTCACTTCGCGAACGCCGTCATGAAGCGGTCGCGGAACTTGTCCATTCCCCACTCGGGCGCGTTGTCGGCGGGCTTGAGGCCGTCCGTCCAGTTCCAGTCGGCGACCCGGTCCAGCACCTTCGGGTCCTTGGCGACGATCGTGACCGGCACGTCCCTGCTGGTGGAGCCCTTGGTCACGGTGGGGACGGGCTGGTGGTCGCCGAGGAAGACGAGGACCGTGTTCTCGTCGCCGTAGCGCTGCATCCACTGGGTCAGGCTGTCCACGGAGTACTGGATGGCCTTGCGGTACTCGGTGCGCACCCGCTCCTGGCTCTTCCAGACCTCGGTGGGGTTCGTGCCCTCCTTCTTGATCTGCTCGAAGACCGAACCGTCGCCGAGGTCGTTCCAGTCGATCGTGTGGGCGATGGGCGACCAGGGGTTGTGGCTGGAGGCCAGGATGATCTCCGCCATGATCGGGTCGCGGTTCTTCTTGCCGTGCTCCAGCTTCTGGAAGGCCTCCAGGCTGAACTGGTCCGGTACCGGCGTCCAGCTGAAGTAGGGGCCCTTGTAGCCGAGGTGCGTGGAGTCGTAGATGTGGTCGAGGCCGAAGTACTTGCCCTCGGGCCAGGACTTGCGCACACCCGGCACGATGCCGACCGTGCGCCAGGCATCGGTCTTCTGGAAGTAGCTGGTGAGGGTGGCGCGGTCACTGTTGGTGAGGTTCAGGTACCGCTGCTGGTTGTTGACCCACAGGCCGGACAGGAACGTCGAATGGGCCATCCAGCTGCCGGCACCCGTGACGGGGGACGTGAGCCATCCGCTGCGGGACGCGAAGCCGGCCGCCTTGAGCGTCGCGTCGCCCTTCTTGAGTGTCGCGTCCATCTCCGGTGCCATCGCCGGGTCGTCGATCGCCACCCGGCCGTAGCTCTCGATGAAGGTGAACAGGACGTCCTTGCCGCGCAGCCCGGTGAGGAGCTGGTCGGGAGGGGTGGCGGCGAAGGCGTCGACGGCGGACTGCTTCTCGAAGACCTTGGCGTCCCCCAGTCCGTTGCGCACGTTCTGGAACCGGTTGACGACGAACACGCTGTAGCCGTCGGTGGCGAAGGTGACCCCGCCGAACTGCACGCCGACGTTGAAGCAGGTGATCCACACGGTGCCGAGGACGAGTGTGGTGAGAACCGCCCTGGGGCGGTGCCGGGACATGACGTTCGTCAACCGCACCACCGCGAGCGTGCACAGCGCGAGGACCGCGAGGAACAGGACGATCACGCCGGCGATCGCGAGCACCTCGCCCGTGCGCCCGAAGGTCTCCTTGAGCCAGTCTGTCGCGTTGCCCAGCATGATCCAGTCGAAGACCAGGTCGAACGGCCGGGCCAAAGTCTGGCGGAAGCCCATGTCCATCAGCTTCACGAGGGTGAGCAGCCCGATGAACATCCCGAAGAACACCGCCGTGATCCGGCGGACCTTCGGGGGCAGCACCAGCAGGACGGCCGCGAGGATGATCGCCTCGACGGGGAACCGGAGGAACGCCCCGAGGTTCATGCGGTCGAGCCGGGCGGGGGAGAGCAGCACGACCAGCAGCAGAAGACCGGCCAGTACAGTCGTCGCCACGGAGACTCCGCGAGCCGTACGGGGGTAACGGCGGCGCCAGCCGAACCAGCCGGGGCGCACCAGGCCGTTCTCCGCCCGGACCTCTTCGGCCTCCTCCGTCACTTCTTCCCCCGCGGCACCCCCGCCGTCCGCTTCCGCCTCGTCCTCGGCGGTGTCCGGCAGTTCGTGAGAGCGAGTGAAGAGTGACACCCGGTGGTCCTTCCGTGCGATCTTGCTGTGGCGTGCGGTCCTGCCCCGACGGCATGACGAACAGGGCCCGCCGGCCGAGCCTGCCACCACCAGTACGTTCGCACGTCACGCTCGGTTCAATCGCACCGGGCCCGGGATCGGACCGTCATCCGCCGGCGGCCACCGCCGCCACCTTCTGCGCCCACCGGTAGTCCGCCTTGCCGCTCGGCGAGCGGCGGATGGTCTCCGCGATCACCAGCTGGCGCGGCACCTTGTACCCCGCGAGCCGCGCCCGGCAGTGCGTCTGGAGGTCGTCCAGGGACATCCGCGCCGCCCCCGCGCGCAGCTGCACGACGGCCGCCACATGGTGGCCCCACTTCACGTCCGGCACCCCGGCCACGAGTGCGTCGTACACATCCGGATGCGCCTTGAGCGCCTGCTCGACCTCCTCCGGATACACCTTCTCGCCGCCCGTGTTGATGCACTGCGAGCCCCGCCCGAGGACGGTGACGACCCCCTCCTCGTCGACGGTGGCCATGTCGCCGAGCAGCACCCACCGCTCGCCGTCCTTCTCGAAGAAGGTCTCGGCGGTTTTCCCCGGGTCGTTGTAGTAACCGAGCGGTACATGGCCGCACTGCGCGACCCGGCCCACCTCGCCCACGGCGACGGGTTCATGGGTCGCGGGATCGACCACCTGGGTACGGGAGTTGACCCGGACGCGGAAGCCGCGCTCGGGCCCGGAGTCCTCGGTCGCCGTCCCGTTGAAGCCGGATTCGGAGGAGCCGAAGTTGTTGAGCAGCATCGCGTTCGGGACGAGCGCGCGGAACTGCCGGCTCACCGTGTCCGACATGATCGCGCCCGATGAGGACACGCTGAACACCGACGACATGTCGGTGCCCTTCATCGGGCCCTCCAGCGCGTCGATGAGCGGCCGCAGCATCGCGTCACCCACCAGCGACATGGCGCTGACCTTCTCCCGCTCGACCGTCCTCAGCACGTCCTCGGGCACGAACTTGCGGTGCAGCACGACCCGTTGGCCGAAGTTGAAGCCGATGAGGGCGGTCAGTGTGGAGGTGCCGTGCATCAGCGGGGGCGTGGGGAAGAAGGTGATCCCCGCTCCGCCCGCCGCGACCCGCTCGGCGAGTTCCTCCGGCCGCTTCACGGGCTCCCCGGTCGGTGCGCCCCCGCCAAGGCCGGAGAAGAACAAGTCCTCCTGGCGCCACATCACGCCCTTGGGCATCCCGGTGGTGCCGCCGGTGTAGATGATGAACTGGTCGTCGGCCGAACGCGCCGGGAATCCACGCTCGGACGACCCGGAAGCCTCGGCGTCCGTGAAGTCCACCGCCGGCGGTCCGCTCGGCTCCGCCTCCCCGACCCGTATCAGATGCCGCAGCCGCTCCGCGTGCGGCAGCGCGGCCGCCACCCGGTCCGTGAACTCGGACTCGAAGACCAGCCCCACCAGGTCCGCGTCCCGGTAGAGATAGACCAACTCCTCTTCCACGTAACGATAGTTGACGTTGACCGGGACGATCCGCGCCTTCATGCAGCCCAGCAGCGTCTGTACGTACTCCACCCCGTTGTAGAGGTGCAGTCCGACGTGGTCACCGGCTCGCACTCCGCTTTCCAGCAGATGGTGACCGATGCGGTTGGCCGCGGCGTCCAGCTCCGCGTACGTCAGCCGGCGCTCCGCGCCCGTGCCGGGAACGTCGATGTACGCGAGCGCCTCACGTTCCGGCACCACGTCGACGACCGACTCGAACAGGTCGGCAAGGTTGTACTCCACCGGCTCCTCCTGACCCAGGGCGGCCTGGCTGTTGGACGGTTCGCCGGTCATCAGAGCAAAGGGCGGCGTGACTGTGAAGGGCTCGCGCGAATAAATCTGACTGTCTGTCAGAAAACTCTTGAAGTGCATCGGCGCCTCCTGCAACCTGTTCTCGTTCTGGCAGAGGGGAGACGGTCCATGGGTGGCACGGAACACCTCAACATCCAGCGCGAGGGCGCCACACTGGTGCTCACGCTCAACAGGCCGGAGGCTAAGAACGCGCTCTCGTTGCCGATGCTGGTCGGCCTGTACGACGGCTGGGTCGAGGCGGACGCGGACGACTCGATCCGCTCGGTCGTCCTCACCGGCGCGGGCGACTCGTTCTGCGCCGGCATGGACCTCAAGGCCCTCGCCGGCAGGGACACCGGCGGCGAGCAGTACCGGGACCGGCTGACCGCCGACCCGGACCTGCACTGGAAGGCGATGCTGCGCCACCACCGCCCCCGCAAACCGGTGATCGCGGCGGTCGAGGGGTACTGCGTGGCGGGTGGCACGGAGATGCTCCAGGGCACCGACATCCGGGTCGCCGGCGAGTCCGCGACCTTCGGCCTCTTCGAGGTCAGGCGCGGCCTGTTCCCCATCGGTGGCTCCACGGTCCGGCTGCAACGCCAGATCCCGCGCACCCACGCGCTGGAGATGCTGCTCACCGGACGCCCGTACACCGCGCGCGAGGCCGCCGACATCGGCCTGATCGGGCACGTCGTCCCCGACCGCTCGGCCCTCGCCAAGGCCCTGGAGATCGCCGAACTGATCAACGCCTGCGGCCCGTTGGCCGTCGAGGCGGTCAAGGCCTCGGTCTACGAGACGGCCGAGATGGCCGAGACCGACGGACTCGCCGCCGAACTGAAGCGGGGGTGGCCGATCTTCGACACCGCCGACGCCAAGGAAGGGGCTCGCGCCTTCGCGGAGAAGCGGCCGCCCGTTTACCGGCGGGCGTAGCGCTGCGCCGGCTTCGCCGGTTCATGGCTGCGGGTCCGTAGTGGCTGGTCGCGCAGTTCCCCGCGCCCCTGAAGGGGCGCCCCCGCACCGACCTCTGAAGGAGGCACGCGCCGATGGCCGAAGTACTCAAGGCGCCGCTCGTCGTCGAATTTCCCTTCACCCGTTCCCTCAGCCCCGTCCAGAGCGCCTTCCTGACCGGGCTCCGTGAACGCGTGATCCTCGGGGTGAAGACCCGGGACGGCCGCACCCTGGTCCCGCCCGTCGAGTACGACCCCGTCACCGCCGAGGAGATCAGCGACCTCGTCCACGTCGGCCTCACCGGTACCGTCACGACCTGGGCCTGGAACCATGAGCCCCGCCGCGGCCAGCCGCTGGACACGCCCTTCGCCTGGGTCCTGGTGAAGCTCGACGGCGCCGACACCGCCCTGCTGCACGCCCTCGACGCCTCGGACCCCGACGCCGTCCGCACCGGCATGCGTGTCCGCGTCCGATGGGCCGAGGAACGCACCGGCGCCATCACCGACATCGCCTGCTTCGAGCCGTACGACCGAGACGACTCCGAAGGCACCGTCCACGCCGGGGAGTTCGAGGACCCCGTCCACGGCATCGTCGCCCCGGCCCGTCTCGACTACACCTACTCACCGGGCCGCGCCCAGACCGCCTACATCAATGCCCTCGCCGAACGCCGGGCCGTCGGCGAGCGCTGCCCGTCCTGCCGCAAGGTGTACGTCCCGCCGCGGGGGGCCTGCCCCACCTGTGGCGTGGCCACATCGGAACAGGTGGAAGTGGGACCGGCGGGCACGGTGACCACCTTCTGCATCGTCAACATCAAGGCGAAGAACCTCGACATCGAAGTGCCGTACGTCTACGCCCACATCGCCCTCGACGGCGCCGACCTCGCGCTGCACGGCCGGATCGGCGGCATCCCCTACGACCAGGTGCGCATGGGCCTCAGGGTCGAGCCGGTGTGGACCGAGGGCGGCCGTTACCCGGACCACTACCGGCCGACCGGCGAACCCGACGCGGAGTACGACACCTACAAGGAGCTGCTGTGACCCGTGACATCGCGGTCGTCGCCTTCGCCCAGTCCGACACCCTGCGCTCCACCGAGGAACAGTCCGAGGTGGAGATGCTCATGCCGGTCCTGCACGACGTCCTCGCGCAGACCGGTCTGAAGACCGCCGACATCGGCTTCACCTGCTCCGGCTCCTGTGACTACCTCGCGGGGCGGGCCTTCTCCTTCACTCTCGCTCTCGACGGCGTCGGCGCCTGGCCGCCCATCTCCGAGTCGCACGTCGAGACGGACGGGGCCTGGGCGCTGTACGAGGCGTGGACCAAGCTGCTGTCCGGGGACGCCGACACCGCGCTGGTGTACTCCTACGGCAAGTCCTCGCCCGGCTCCCTCCGGGACGTGCTCACCCGGCAGCTGGACCCGTACTACGTCGCCCCGCTGTGGCCCGACTCCGTCGCCCTCGCCGCCCTCCAGGCCCAGGCGCTCATCGACGCGGGCGACACGGACGAGCGCGAGCTGGCGGCGATCGGCGCCCGCAGCCGCGCCACCGACAACCCCCGCGCGCAGCTGAAGGGTCCGGTGCCGCAAGGGGACTACCTCGTCCGGCCGCTCCGCACCGGGGACTGCCCGCCCATCGGTGACGGAGCCGCCGCCGTGGTCCTCGCGGCGGGGGAGCGGGCCGGACGACTGTGTGAGCGCCCCGCCTGGATCCGCGGGATCGACCACCGCATCGAGGCGCACTCGCTCGGAGTGCGCGACCTGACCGAATCGCCCTCCACCCGCCTGGCCGCCGAGCGGGCCGGTGCCTTCGAACGGCCCGTCGACACCGCCGAGTTGCACGCGCCGTTCACCTCGCAGGAGGTGGTCCTGCGCAAGGCCCTGCGGCTCGACGACGCCACGCGGGTCAACCCGTCCGGCGGCGCCCTCGCCGCCAATCCGATGATGGCCGCAGGCCTCGCCCGCATCGGCGAGGCCGCCGCCCGTATCCACCGCGGCGAGTCCGACCGGGCCCTCGCCCACGCCACCTCCGGGCCCTGTCTCCAGCAGAACCTGGTCGCCGTACTCGAAGGGGATCCCCGATGAGCAAGGAGCCCGTGGCCGTCGTAGGCATCGGCCAGACCAAGCATGTCGCGGCCCGGAGGGACGTCTCCATCGCCGGGCTGGTCCGGGAGGCGGCCCAAAGGGCCCTCGACGACGCCGAGTTGGTCTGGGCCGACATCGACGCCGTGGTGATCGGCAAGGCGCCCGACTTCTTCGAGGGCGTCATGATGCCGGAGCTGTATCTCGCCGACGCGCTCGGCGCGGTGGGCAAGCCGATGCTGCGGGTGCACACGGCGGGCAGCGTCGGCGGCTCCACGGCCCTGGTCGCCGCGAACCTGGTTGCGGCCAGGGTGCATTCCACCGTCCTGACCCTCGCCTTCGAGAAGCAGTCCGAGTCCAACGCCATGTGGGGCCTGTCCCTGCCGATCCCCTTCCAGCAGCCTCTGCTGGCCGGGGCGGGCGGCTTCTTCGCGCCGCATGTGCGCGCGTACATGCGGCGCACCGGCGCACCCGACACGGTCGGCTCCCTGGTGGCGTACAAGGACCGCCGCAACGCCCTCAAGAACCCGTACGCGCATCTGCACGAGCACGACATCACCCTGGAGAAGGTCCAGGCCGCGCCCATGCTCTGGGACCCGATCCGCTACTCGGAGACCTGCCCCTCCTCGGACGGCGCCTGCGCGATGGTGCTCACCGACCGGGCGGGCGCCGCACGAGCGCCCCGCCCCCCGGCCTGGATGCTGGGCGGCGCCATGCGCAGCGAGCCCACGCTCTTCGCCGGCAAGGACGCCGTGTCGCCCCAGGCCGGCAAGGACTGCGCGGCCGACGTGTACCGGCAGGCCGGCATCGCCGACCCGCGCCGGGACATCGACGCCGTCGAGATGTACGTGCCCTTCTCCTGGTACGAGCCCATGTGGCTGGAGAACCTCGGCTTCGCCGACGAGGGCGAGGGCTGGAAGCTCACCGAGGCCGGGGTCACCGAACTGGACGGGGACCTGCCCGTCAACATGTCGGGCGGGGTGCTGTCCACCAATCCGATCGGCGCCTCCGGCATGATCCGCTTCGCCGAGGCCGCCCTCCAGGCGCGCGGACAGGCCGGGGCACACCAGGTGGAGGGCGCCCGCAAGGTACTCGGGCACGCCTACGGCGGCGGATCCCAGTTCTTCTCCATGTGGCTCGTGGGGTCTGAGCCTCCTGATGCGTGAATCGACTCCCGAAAGGTCCCCCTCACGTGGCCTGTCGGCGGTCCGGGTCGATCGCTAGGCTGGCCGCGGACGACGCAATCGGGAGGAGCACGGACGTGGCCGAGACCACCATCCAGCAGCAGCCGCTCATGGGCTGGGAGAAGCCGGAGCTGGACCTGAGCAACGCCGATTGGCACTCGAGCAGCCGCGGTCTGGGGGATGTGCAGATCGCCTTCGTCGAGGGGTTCATCGCGATGCGCAACAGCGGCCGCGCGGAAAGCCCTTCCTTGATCTTCACCCCCGCGGAGTGGGGCGCGTTCGTGTCAGGGGCGCGGGAAGGAGAGTTCGACCTCACCTGAGGGTGAGAACAGGGCGGGACGAGAACCGACGGCCCGAGCCGGCGGTGTTCCTTCCGTTTTTCCGGACACGCGACCTGGGAAAGTCGCTTTCCGGAAGTGAGGAACACATGAGCACCCTGCCGGTGATCGCCGCGGTGGACGGTTCGGACGACAGCCTGCGGGCCCTGGACTGGGCGCTCGACGCGGCCCGTCGCCGCGAAGCGCCGCTGCGGGTGGTGCATGTACGGCAGTACGCCGTCTGGGCCCAGCCCGACGTCCTCGTCGCCGGTGCGCCCGACGCGGACGAGGATCCGGTCCTCGACCGGGTACGGACGTATCTGGAGGACCGGCCCGACCGGCCGCGGACGGAGTACCTCGGTGCCGAGGGCGCGCCCGGTGCCGTGCTGCCCGAACTGGGCTCCACCGCGCAGCTTCTCGTGCTCGGCTCCCGGGGCCGCGGCGGCTTCGCCCGTCTGCTGCTCGGCTCCAACGGCATGGCCGCCGCCCGGGACGCCGAGTGCCCCGTGGTCGTGGTGCCCCGCCCCGGGCGCGAGGTCGACGGTGAGGCACCTGCCGGGCCGGGCCCGCGTGTGGTCGTCGGGCTGCACGTCGACAGCCCCGACGACGCCACCCTCGACTTCGCGTTCGGCGAGGCCGCCCTGCGCGGCGCCCGCCTCCAGGTGGTCGCCGCCTACCAGTGGCCCCTGCAGAGCTGGGCGGCCCCGGGCGAGATGATCCCGCCGAAGATCGACCAGGAGGCCGTGGAGAACGAGACCCGCGCCCTCGCCGAGGGCTTCCTCGCCCCGCACATGGCCCGTCACCCCGGGGTCCTGGCCGAGCCGTACGTGCTCCCGGGGGACGCGGCCGGGCAGCTGGTCGCGGCCTCCAAGGGCGCCGACCTGGTGGTCGTCGGCCGGCATCGGCGCCGTCTGCTGGCACCGGCCCGCATGATGGGGTCGGTCACCCAGGCCGTCCTGCTGCACGCGGCGAGCCCGGTGGCGGTGGTCCCGCCCGGGGCGGTGGAGCCGCGGGACCTCCCGGAGGACTGAAAGCCGCGGGGCCCGGGTCGGCGGATCAGAACGGCCGCGATGGCAGCCTGTTAATGCATACGGCGGCATCTAGCATTAGCCGCATGCAGGACACGATCAACACCGACACCCGTCTCGCCCTGGACCTGGCCCTCACCATCCGGCACGACGGACAGGGCGGAGTCACCGACGAACTGAGCGACCTCGCCGGTCTCACCGCCTGGGTCCGGGAGCACGCCGAGACCCTGCCGGACGCATCGGACCTCGTCGTCGACGAGAGGACCCTCACCGCGGTGCGTGACCTGCGGGCCGCCGTCCGCGCCCTCTTCGCCCGCGCCGTCCGCCCCGGCGAGCCCAGCCCCGCCGACGCGGCACGCCTCCTGCCGGTGCCCGAGGCCGTCGCCCGCCTCAACACGGCAGCCGCCCGCACCCCGACCGTCCCCGTGCTGCACTGGACCGACGACGCCGAACCCGTCGTACACCGGCGGCCGTCGCCGCGAAAGGCCGACCTCACGGCCGTGCTAGCGCAGGCCGCGATCGCGTTCGTCTCCGGAGCCGACCGGCCGCGGCTGCGCGCCTGCCATGCCCCGCGCTGCGTGCGCTACTTCCTGAAGGATCATCCGCGGCAGGAGTGGTGCAAGCCCTCCTGCGGAAACCGCGCCCGGGTGGCACGGCATCATGAGCGGCACAGGAAGCAAGGGGAGGGACCGTGACGTCGAAGGCGGCCAGGCGGCGGTTCAAGAGGGCCGAACGGCTGAGGGCGTTCCGCGAGACGCGGCGCAGGAAGCAGAAGAAACAGCGGGACGAGCGGTTCCGTTCGGCCCTGGCCTCCCTCACGACCCTCGTGCTCGGCGTGATGCTGACCGGCTACTCGGGCCTGATGCTCGCCGGGGCCGTAGGACTGTCCGGGACTTCGGAACGACTGCACGTCGACTCGTGCGCCGTGGTGCGCACCTACAACAACAAGCCGACCACCGAATGCCACGGCCAACTCCTGTCGGTCGGAGGCCGGTTGGTCGACCCCGACGCGGTCATCGAGGTCGACGCCCGCATCGGAGCCACGATCCCGGTGCGCGATCAGCCGCTGACCGGGCTGGAAACGCTCGGTTTCAGGGCGGTCGCCGGCTGGGCGGCCCTGACGGTGATGGGGCTCGTCCTCCTCGACGTCGGGATCGTCATGGTGCTCACCCTGTGCGGCCGGGACAGCGCCGCGACAGCCGGATCGCGCTCCGGCGCCCTGCTGGCCGGGGTCGCCGCCCTGGGCGGGCTGATCTACCTCCTCGCCGTGCTGTACGAACACCTCTTCTAGCCGGCGCTTCCACGGCCGTCGCCGCAGGCCGGGAACGGACAGTGCCGGCCCACGAACGGTGAGCGACCCCCCGCAGGGGTGCCGGTACCCGCGCGGCCACCCCCACGCACCTGCGCCCGCACGACCACGTGAGCGCCCACTACCATGGGCGCATGTCGTTCCTCCGCCGCCGCAGCGCAACCCCCGCCGGTCCAGACTTCGACGTACTGGCCATGGACCCGGGCGACTGGCCCGGCAACCTCGGCGCGGGGCTCCTGCCCGCTCCCGACGGCACCTGCCAGGGCGTTTTCCTGCGCTACGACCTCTTCGGCGGCCGCGGCCCCGCGATGATCATCGGCAACCTCCCCGAGGGCTCCCCGGCCCGCGAGGTCTCCGAGGGCGAGGTTCCCTTCGAAGTGGCCCAGCTGCTGATCGCGCTGGAGAACGACGAGGAGGTGACCGTCACCGACACCGAGGAGGTGCCGGTGATGCAGGGCGACAACCTCCTGATCGTGCGCCGCCTCAAGCTCTCCGAGAGCCGGATCTCCTGCGTGCAGTTCGACCGCAGCGACAACGTCCTGGTGACCATCGCCGCCTGGGACCGCCCGATCACGGACGACTTGTACGCCCTCCTCAAGCCTCTTCCGGCGGAGCTCTTCCAGCAGGGCTGATCGTCTGGTCCCTGCCTGCGGTGGCGACACCGAGGGGGCGACCGGCGCCGGCCCCACTCCCGAGGAGTGGAGCCGCCGCCTTCCGGACGTCCCCTACCGGCGCACCTGCCTTCGCTAGCGCCGGAGGGAGGTCTTCACATCGACGTCCGCCGCCCGCACGAACGCCACCCGGTGCCCGTACTGGATCTCGTAGTACAGGTCCTGCCCCACCACGACCTTGTGCGAGTCCGTCGTGAAGGTGACCGCGTAGTAGTACTCGCCGGGCACCTTGTCACCGATCACGTAGGTCTGGCCCTTGAGCACCTTGTACGGCAGCGGCGACACCGCCTGGGCGGGGACCCCCGTCGGATAGGCGGAGGCCTCGGGGTAGGCGCGGCCGTACACCGGGACGCTGTCGAGGCCCTCCTTCGGGGTCACCACCAGTCCGGCGGCGCTCACCGCGGTCGGGCTGCTCGCGGGGTTCTTGAACCAGGCCTTCTGGCCCAGGTACCAGATCGCCGTCCAGTCCCCGTCCCGGTCGGCGACCGCGTACTGCTGACCGGTGGAGACCCGCGACGACAGGTCGTTGACGTCGATCGTCGGAGGCCTGCCGCCCAGACCGATGTCCGTGATGAGTGCGGAGCTCTCGTCGGGCGCCGAGTAGAGCCGCACCTCGCTCGAACCGTGGGACGCGCAGGGCTCGCCCTTGGTGACGCAGCCCGTGTACTGCGGCTGGTTGGTGGCGTAGTCCGGACGGATCGTCACCAGGCCGCCCCGCTTGGGTGCGGTCGCCCTGAACGGGTGGCCCAGCAGCTCGAAGTAGTGCCGCCAGTCCCAGTACGGGCCGGGGTCCGTGTGCATGCCGGCGACGGTCGATGTCGTCGGGCCCGGCACGTTGTCGTGACCGAGGATGTGCTGCCGGTCCAGCGGGATGCCGTACTTCGCGGAGAGGTACCTCACCAGCCGCGCCGAGGACCGGTACATCGCCTCCGTGTACCAGGCGTCCGGATTCGCCAGGAAGCCCTCGTGCTCCAGACCGACCGACTTGGCGTTGACGTACCAGTTGCCCGCGTGCCAGGCCACGTCCTTCGCCTTCACATGCTGGGCGATGTGACCGTCGGTCGAGCGCAGGGTGTAGTTCCACGACACATAGGTCGGGTCCTGCACCAGGTTGAGGACACCTTCCCAGGTGCCCTCCGTGTCATGGATGACGATGTACTTGATGCTCTGTGAGGCCGGCCGGTCGCCCAGGTCGTGGTTGCCGTAGTCGTTGTCCCCGAACTCCTGGTACGGCGCCGGGATCCACTCGCACGACACCGTCTTCGGGCACTCGGTGTCGCCCGCCTTCGGCTTTCTGAGGCCCGCCCGGGCGAGCTGCGCGGTGTCCGGGGCGAGCTGGGGCCGGGCGGCCAGGGCGATCCGCTGGCCGGCGTCCGTGGTGCGCTCCTCGCCGGTGCGCAGCACGTCGAAGACGTCGTTCGCGTACGCCGCCGCGGTCGCGCTGTCGTCCGCGCCGGAGAAGCGGGCCACCGCTCCGTACCAGTCCGCTGGGTCCTGGCTCAGCGGCTCGCCCAGCTCCTTCTGGGCGGCGGCCAGCAACGCGGCACCGCCGGCGACGTTCGCCGCGGGATCGGTACGCAGGTCCCGCGCGCTCAGGCCGGTCAGCTCCGCGGCTTTCGGCAGGGTCTCGAGACGGGCGGGGAGGTCGGCGGGGTCCGGGACCTTCGCGTCGGGCAGCAGGGCGGCGCGGGCGCTGTCGCCGCGCGCGTCCTCCGTGCCCTCGCTGTGGTGCGGCGCCGAGGCGAGCGCGGTGTGGGCGTCGGTCAGGTGCATCGGGCCGTAGCCGCCGGTCACGCTCGGGGCGCCGGCGTGCGTGTCCCAGCGGGACTGGAGATACGAGACACCCAGCAGGACGCTCTGCGGCACCCGGTACTCGGCGGCCGCCGCGGCGAAGGCCCGCTGGAGGCCGGCCGAGGAGTCCTCGGCCGATGACGGGGCCGCGCCGAGCAGGGGCAGCAGCAGGGCGGTGCCGGCCAGCGTGCCGATCACCCGCCGGGTGGCTCTGGTGGGGTCGGTGGCGGATCCTCGCAATGCAGCCTCCAGGGACGATCGAGCGCGACGAGTCGAGCGGGGCCGGGCGTGCGTCAGTGCTACCGGCTTGTCGACGATCCGTCAATCATGCCCAGAGGCAGGGGATTTCCCATGTCAATCCGGGTTCACGGGAGTTTCGCGGCGGGAGCCCCGCGGGCCTGCAGGGCGTCAGTGGCGTACACCAGTGACCGGTCCCCGCGAAAGCGCGACCCGGGACATACGAAGGTCCGCGACGCGCCGCTCCACAGGGCGCACCGCGGACCACCGTCCCCGTCAGCGAGTGCCGACCGCCGCGCGCACGGCCCGACGGGCCAGCTGGCAGTCGTCGTGCAGCCGCCTCAGCAGCAGCCGCTGTTCCTCGCCGGACGGCGCAGCACCCGGGTGGGCAGCGCCCGGTGCCGCCGGGGTCGAGTCGTGCATCGAACGCTGCACGGCCGTCTCATAGGTACGGATCTCACGGGTCAGGACCAGCATCAGGTTCACCAGGAACGCGTCCCGCGAGGCCGGGCCCGCCGACTGGGCGATCTGGCTGATCTGACGGCGCGCCACCGGGGCGTCGCCGAGGACCGACCACAGCGTCGCCAGGTCGTACCCCGGCAGGTACCAGCCCGCGTGCTCCCAGTCCACCAGCACTGGACCGGCCGGTGAGAGCAGGATGTTCGAGAGCAGAGCGTCGCCGTGGCAGAACTGGCCCATGCCCTGCCGGCCCGCCGAGTGCGCGATGCCGTGCAGCAGTTTCTGGAGGTCGCCCATGTCCCGGTCGGTCAGCAGCCCCAGCTCGTGGTAGCGGGAGATGCGGGCCGCGTAGTCGAGCGGGGCGTCGAAGGTGCCCGCGGGCGGACGCCAGGCGTTGAGCCGGCAGACCGCGCCGAGCGCCGCCCTGATGTCCGCGCGGGGCGGGGCCTCCGCGGGATGCCGGTGCAACGCCGCCACCCGGCCGGGCATCCGCTCGATGACCAGGGTGCAGTTGTCCGGGTCGGCCGCGATCAGCCGGGGGACGCGCACCGGAGGCCGGTGCCGGACGAACGAGCGGTAGGCGGCTATTTCGTGCCGGATCCGCTCGGCCCATACGGGGGAGTGGTCGAGTAAACACTTGGCGACGGCCGTGCTGCGTCCCGTCGTACCGACCAGGAGCACGGAGCGTCCGCTGCGGCGCAGCACCTGCACCGGGGCGAACTCCGGGCAGATCCGGTGCACCGACGCGATCGCCGTGCGCAGCTGGGCGCCCTGGGGGCCGGACAAGTCGAGTCTCCCGCTGAGCGGTTGGGTGCCGAGCCCCGGAACGCGTCGTGCCCTGCCCGTACCCGGTACGGGGGCCGTCGGCCGCGCGGGGTCGAGGTAGGGGCCACCGCCCGCCGGGCGGAGATGCGGCGACCGGGGCGGGGCGGACACGGAGGACGATGCTGCGTACATGGGCGAGACAGATCCCTTCGTGTGCCTGCTGTGCCTGGGAAAGCAGTGCGCTGCCCGGCCCGGACCACCGGGTGCACCCTGGGGAATGTCCCTGTGCGGTCCGGGTCGGGGTGGCGCGTTCCTACCTCACCGCATATGCCGCGTGGCACACCATCTGGCGAACCCTGGCGAACCCTGGCGAATAGTCCCGGAGCAACTGACCCGGGGCTACTGTCAACTCAGCCGAGAACCTGGGGGCTTGACGTGAGCGGACAACCCAACACCCGACTTTCGGACCTGTTCGGCCTGGCCGGCTGGTCCAAGGGTGAACTCGCGAGGCTGGTCAACCGGCAGGCGGCGGCCATGGGCCATCCCCAGCTCTCGACCGACACCTCCCGGGTGCGGCGGTGGATCGACATGGGAGAGATCCCGCGCGATCCGGTGCCGCGGGTGCTGGCGGCCCTGTTCACCGAGCGTCTCGGCCGTGTCGTGACCATTGAGGACCTCGGTCTGGTCAGGCACGGGCGTACGGGGAAACGGCAGCGCGACGGGAGCGCGGAACATCCCGACGGCATGCCGTGGGCGCCCGACCGAACCGCCGCGGTCCTCACCGAATTCACGGGAATGGACCTCATGCTCAACCGACGCGGCTTGGTGGGCGCGGGTGCCGCGCTCGCCGCGGGATCCGCACTCACCAGTGCCATGCACGACTGGCTGCACACCGATCCGGCCCTCACCGCCGATGCCCCCCAGTTCGACGACCCCCTGCATGCCGACCCCGCTGGGTTCGACCGTTACGAGGCCGCCCCCATCGGGTCGCAGGAGATCGAGGAACTGGAGCGCTCGGTCGAGGTGTTCCGGGCCTGGGACGCGGCCCGCGGCGGCGGCCTGCAGCGCAAGGCGGTCGTGGGCCAGCTCAACGAGGTGGGCGGCATGCTCGCCTACCGTCACCCCGACCACCTCCAGCGGCGCCTGTGGGGCGTCGCCGCCAACCTGGCCGTCCTCGCGGGCTGGATGTCCCACGACGTCGGCCTCGAACCGACCGCCCAGAAGTACTTCGTGATCGCCGCCCATGCCGCGAGAGAGGGCGGTGACCGGCCCCGCGCCGGAGAGGCGCTCTCCCGCGCGGCCCGCCAGATGGTGCACCTGGGCCGACCCGACGACGCGCTCGACCTGATGAAACTGGCACAGTCCGGCTCGGGCGAACAGGTGCTGCCCCGCACCCGGGCGATGCTCTACACCATCGAGGCCTGGGCACAGGCCTCCATGGGCAAGGGCCAGGCGATGCGCCGCACCCTCGGACAGGCGGAGGACCTCTTTGTCTCCGACAAGAGCGACGTACCGCCACCGAGCTGGATGCAGACCTTCAAGGAGGAGGACCTGTACGGCATGCAGGCCCTGGCCTACCGCACGCTGGCGGAGCACGAGCCGAGTGCGGCCGCGCACGCCCAGCACTACGCGGAGAAGGCCCTCGCCCTGCGCGTCGACGGACGGCAGCGGTCGAAGATCTTCGACTTCCTGTCGATGGCCTCGGCCTGTTTCATCGCCGACGATCCCGAACAGGCGGACCGCTACGCGCGGTTGGCGCTGGTCTCGATGGGCTCCAACTCCTCCCACCGCACCTGGGACCGACTGCGCCAGATGTACCGGCTCACCGCCGAGTACTCCAGCTACCCGAAGATCAACGAACTGCGCGAGGAGATCAGGATGGCGCTGCCGAAGCCGAAGGGAAGGGGTGGCAACAGCGCACGGGCGTGAGCTTGTTATGAAGTCACCTTGGCGATGAGCACGCAGGCGTCGTCCTCGCGCTCGGTCTCGCCGAACTCCTCCATGACCATCCGCACACAGTCCTGCGCGGTGCGCGCCCCGGCGAACCGGGGAGCGAGGCCCAGGAGCCGGTTCACGGCAGCCGTGTTGTCGCGCCCGGGCACCAGTCCGTCCGTGTGCAGCAGGAGCAGGTCGCCCGGTTCGAGGGTCTCCTCGGCCTGCGTGTAGACGGCTTTGGAGGTCGCGCCGAGGAGCACGCCGTCGGGGGAGTCCAGCCGGCGTCCCGTCCCGCCGCGGAACAGCAGCGGGGCGGGGTGTCCGGCCTGCGCCCAGACCAGGGTGCGGGTCCCGGGGCGGTAGCGGCAGCAGACCGCGCTGCCGAGGGCCGGCTGCACGGTGGCGTCCAGCAACTGGTTGAGCAGGGACATCAGTCGGCCCGGCTGGGTGCCCGCCATCGCCATGCCGCGCACGGCACCGAGGAGGGTCGCCATGCCGGAGGCCGCGGAGACTCCGTGGCCGGTGAGGTCGCCGACGCTGAGGAGGGTCTCGCCGTCGGCCAGTTCGAGTGCGTCGTACCAGTCGCCGCCGATCAGGGCGCTCGACGACGACGGCAGATAGCGGGCGGCCAGGTCTAGGGGCTCGGTGCCCTGGTGCGGGAGCCGCAGGGAGCCACGCGACGTCGGCAGCACGGCCTCCTGCAGCTCGACCGCGAGCCGGTGTTCGCTCTGCGCGCGCTGCCGGTGGCGTTGTAACGAGTCACGGGTCTCGCTCACCGCCCGTTCACTGCGGCGCAGTTCGCTGACGTCCCGCAGCACGGCCCACATGGAGGCGGTGCTGCCGTCGGCGGCGAGCACGGGCTCGCCCATCATGTGGACGGTGCGCACCTCGCCGTCCGGGCGCACGACACGGAACTCGCCGTCTATGCGCTTGGCGTCGACCAGACAGGCCGTGACCATGACCGTCAGCTTCGGCCGGTCCTCGTCGAGCACCAGGGAAGGGAGCTCGTCGAGGGTGAGCGGAGCAGCGGCGCGGTCGCGGCCCAGGATCTCGTACAGCTCCCCGGACCAACTGGCCTCGTCCGTCAGCAGGTTCCACTCCGCGCTGCCCACCCGGCTGAGCAACGAGCCGCGCCGGGGAGCGGGCGGCGCGGTTCGCGCGGCGGACTCCGCCCCGGGCGCCGACGGCACGGGCGGTGGGCCGTCCCGCAGTTGTGCCAAGTGCTCGTCCAGATCGCTGAGTTGGTGCAGCGCGAGGTCGTACAGCGCGCGCTGCCAGCGCTCCTGGGGGTCCGAGTCGTCGCTGGGCGCGTCCCGTCGTACGGCGTCCACGTCACCCTTGAGCCGCCGCGCCTGCGATATGAGCGCGTCGACCGAGCCGCGTCCTGGCGGTTGGGCGGCGGGGCGGTCCGCGGAGAGGTGGGACGGCATGACGCACTCCGATGCGGGGACGGTTCGACCAAGGCGGGGTGGAGGGACCGTTACGACTGTTGCACAGGCCGCGACGCGCTGTAAGGGATTTGGCAGCACACGATACGGTGGTGCTTCTGGCATATGCCACAGTCTTCACGGAGTGGTCGTACTGGGGGTGTCGTCTACGCCGTTCGGTGTGTCAAGTCGTAGGTGTCCTACGTGACTTGAGGGGCTGGGGAGATGGTCGCCCGGCGTCCATTTATGTGTTCGACGGTCCTGTGTTCTAAGGAGTTTGGCACAGGTGTATCGGACCTGATGACGCAGGTGTGATGCAGGTCACAAAAGTCACCCTCGCTCAGACGTAATGCAAAGGGCGTCTGCGAGCTCGTAAGAACATGGACACGACCTTCGAGCAGCCCGCCCGCGCCCGCCTGATCACTGCGGAGAACCGGGAACTGCCCGTCCCCGCCACCCTGCGCTACGGCTCCACCGACCCGCTGGCGGTGTGTGTCGACTTCCCGCCCGAAGTCTCCCTGGATGGGCGGGGGGTGACCTGGACCTTCGCCCGTGCCCTGCTGGAGGAGGGGCTGCGCGGGCCGGCCGGCGGCGGCGACGTGCACATCTGGCCGTGCGGCCGGGACACCACCGTCGTGGAGTTCCACTCGCCGTACGGCCTCGCCCTCCTCCAGTTCGACACGCCCGCCCTGCGCGGCTTCCTGCTGGGGACCTACGCCGTGGTCGGCGCCGGACAGGAGGCCCTCGACGAGGCCGTCGAACGGGGGCTCAGCGCGCTCTTCGGCAGCGTCTGAGCGGTGTACGGCGGCTCGGTGACCGCCGTCGCGCTCAGTACCGCAGTACCCCGGCGATCCCGTCGGCGCCGCCCAGCGTGCCGTCCGGCACGAAGCGGACGTCGGCGCCCGTCTCCAGGCACTGTTCGACGATCTCGTCCACGATGTCCTCGCGGGCGTCGAGGTCGTCGCTCTCGGCCGGGACCAGATGGTCGCCGCCGTCGTCGCGGACCGTCACCCGATAGTTCTCCTCCACGGCCAGCAGGCGTACCCGGCCCTCCCGGGCGCTCTGCCAGATCTCGTCGACACCGGCCGCGAACGCCCGCCGCCCGCGCGCCGATTCGAGCTCGCGGGTCACCGCGTCGGCGCTCTTGCGGGCCTCCGCTGCGACCAGCGGGCCGACCGCCTGCCACACCGCGTCCGGGGTGCCGTGCGCGAGACCGCCGTGCGGGATGTGCACCGCGTCCTTCGTGACACTGCCGACGTCGGCCAGCGCGGACAGTGCCGCGGTCTCGCCGGTGATGTACAGCGGGCGCCGGTCCTCGCGCAGGAGCCCCGCCAGCGCGGTGTCCACGTCCCGCAGGAAGTGCCGCGTGTCCTCGTCCCGGAAGGTGCTCGGCATGTCACCGATCCGCTCCAGGCGCTCGGCGTCGAAGTTCTCGCGGGTCCTGGTCAGCGGGAAACCGCCGGCCCGGTGCTCGGTGATCCGGTCGACGCCGCCGTTCCACAGCGTGGCGCGGTCGGCGGAGACCGACAGCACCCAGAACGGCCGCTCGGAGGCCTGCGCGGAGACGAGGTTGCGGGTCAGGAAGGTGTCCGAGAGCACCACGCGCTCCGGAACGGCACGGGCCAGGGACCACACCTGGTGCTCGCCCGGCGCGGCGAAGATCACCAGTCCGTCCTCGGCATGCGCCAGATCGATCTCGGTGAGGGCCTGATCGAGCTGCCGGGCGACGTCGATGCGCCGTTCCCGGGGGACCGCCGGATCGGCCTCCAGCTGCTTCTTGGCCTCGGCCACCACGTTGCGCAGCCGGACCGGGTCCTGGGTGTTCTCGGGTTCACGGCGGTGGGTCGGCGTTAGCACGGACACCGCCGGATAGGCGCGCGGGCGGCGCAGTTCGGAGAGGGTCGCAGGGCTCAGTGCGTGCTCCATAACAGCACCATAGGACCGTTCGGCCGATCAGGCATTTGGGGCAACTCGATCGGGCATTCAAGGCATTGCATTGTTAACGTGATGATCTCATGGCAAAGAGCGACACCGAGACCCGGGCCCCCGCCACCACCGCGAAACTGAGCCTCCCGACGCTGACCACCATGGTCGTCGGGTCCATGGTCGGCGCCGGTGTCTTCTCCCTGCCCCGCCGGTTCGCGCAGGAGACGGGCGTGGCCGGGGCGCTCATCGCCCGGGCGGTCGCCGGCACCGGCATGCTGATGCCGGCGTTCGTCTTCCAGAGCCTCGCCGTCCGCCGCCCCGACCTCGACGCCGGTGTGTACGCGTACGCCAAGGCCGGCTTCGGCGAATACCTGGGCTTCTTCGCGACCTTCGGCTACTGGGCCGGCGCCTGCGTGGGCAACGTGACGTACTGGGTGCTGATCATGTCGACGATCGGCACCCTCGCGCCGGCGCTCGGCGAGGGCGGCACCGTGCTCGCGGTGGTGCTCTCCTCGGCGGGCCTGTGGCTGTTCTTCGCGCTCATCAGCCGGGGCGTGAAGGAGGCGGCGGCGATCAACCGGATCGTCACCATCGCCAAGATCGTGCCGATCCTCGTCTTCGTGATCCTCACGCTCTTCTACCTCAGGCCGTCCGTCTTCGCCGACAACTTCGCCGGCGCCGACTACGCGGGCACGTTGTTCCAGCAGGTCAAGGGCACCATGCCGGCAACTGTCTTCGTGTTCCTGGGAGTCGAGGGCGCCAGCGTCTACTCCCGGCAGGCGCGCCGCCGCGGCCGGGGCGGCGGGCACTGCATGACCTGCCCGATCGTGCGGGATCTGGTGGACTTCTGACGGCTCACTCCGTGCGCGGCGCGAGTACGGCGATCGAGCCCTGGGCCACCGCGCACAGGGTCTCGGCGCCGTCGGCGTCCACGGTGCTGAGATCGCACCGGCACACCACGCGGGTGCGGCCGGCCCGTACGACCCGGGCGCGGGCGCGCAGCAGTTCACCGCGGGCCGGTCGCAGGAAGTCGATGGAGAAGCCGGTGGTGGTCACCGCGGAGCCGGCCACCGAACCCGCCGCGAAGGAGAGCGCGTTGTCCGCCGCGTAGCCGAGCACTCCGCCGTGCACGCTGCCGTGCTGCTGGAGCAGGTCGCCGCGGATGTCGAACTCGAGTGTCGCACCGCCCTCCTCGAAGGCGGTCAGGCGGGCGCCGACCAGGGTGCTGAAGGGCTGGGCCGCCAGCACCTTCCGGGCGAGCTCCAGGTCCAGGGTCCGAGTCATCTCCTACCTCACTTCACTAGTGAAGTGAGAGTGGCGCGAACCCCTCCCGTCTGTCAACATCGGCCCATGCCGGAGCCCGACGACCAACGCCTCTACTTCCTGCTCCAGCGGGCCGCACACCGTCTGCGCACCGCCGCGGACCGGCGCTGCCTGGCCGCCGCGGGGGTCACCACGGCCCAGCTCGGCGCGCTGTTCGCCGTGCACGACGAGCCGGGCATCACCCAGCAGCAGCTCGCCCGCACGCTCGGACTGCGCGAGTCGGCGGTGACCGGACTGGTCGGCCGGCTGACGGCCGCGGGCCTCGTCGCCAAGGAGGCGCACCCGCGTGAACACCGGGCCGTCGTACTTCAGTTGACCGACTCCGGAACCGACGCGCTGCGCGCCGCCCAGCCGGAGATCGACCGCTTCAACGCGGAACTGCGCGAGGCGCTGGGCGACGACGGCTTCAGCGGGGCGGCCTCGGCACTGCACCGGCTCGCGTACTGGCAGTCCTAGGGGGCCCAGCGCTCGGGTCGCGCCACGTAGATCCAGTCGAAGCCGTCGTATCCCTCGGTGTCGAGATGCCGGGCACGGTGGAGGCCGGCGCGTACGGCCACCCGCTGGGAGGCGATGTTCTCCGGCCGGACCCGGGCGATCAGCGGGAGTTCGGGCACGTACCGGGACGCCCAGATGGTGACCGCGGTGGCGGCCTCACCGGCGAAACCCTGGCCCCAGGCCGCGGGGGCGAAACGGTAGAACAGGTTCAGCACCCGCTCTCCGTGCAGCTCCATGGGCTTGACCCCGCAGAAACCGACTCGCTCGGTGGAGTCCTGGCGCCGGACGACCCAGTAGCCGTAACCGTGCTGCTCCCACTGTCTGTCCCAGCGCCGGAACAGCTCTTCCGCCTCCTCGGGCCGGGTGAGGGCGTCCGACGGGTTGTGCGCGCAGGCCTCGGGGTCGCTGTGGACGGCCAGGATCACGTCGATGTCGGCTTCGACCGGGCGCCGCAGCCACAGCCGGGCGGTCTTCAACTCCTCGGCGGTCCCGCTCCGTTCACTCATGCCGGGATCGTAGAACGAGTGCGTCTCAGTCGTCGCGCTCGGCCCCGCACGAGCTGCCGTTCGGCGGCAGGTTGCCGTACAGCAGGAAGTCGTCGACCTTGCGGTGCACGCACTTGGAGGAGCCGTAACCGGTATGGCCCTCGCCCTTGTTGTCGAGCACGACGGCCGAGTCGCCGAGGCGCTTCGCGGTCTCCACGGTCCAGCGGTACGGCGTCGCGGGGTCGCCGCGAGTGCCGACGAGCAGCATCTTCGGGGTGCGGACGTCGCTCACCTTCTCGCGGATGAAGTCGGTGCCCTTGGGGCGGCCGTAGCACATGAGGTACTCGGTGAGCCGGTAACGGCCGAAGACCGGGGACGCCTGTTCATAGGCGGCGCGCAGCCGGGGCAGGTCCTCGGTGATCCGGTCGGCGCCGGGGCGGTCGGGATCGTCCGCGCAGTTGACCGCCATCAGCGCCGCCGGAAGATTGTCGAGCGGCACGTCCTCCACGTCGGAGAGGGGGGCGTTCGTCGGGTCGTCGGAGGGAGGGCGTGCGCGGGTGAGGAAACCGGAGCCGCCGGCCGCGAAGCCGAGGACCCCCGCCGTGTCGCCGTCCTCCACCAGCTGGGCGAGCGCCCGCTCCAGCGAGGGCCACAGATCCTCGCTGTAGAGGGCCTGGCTGATGGCGCCCACGAGATCCTGGCCGGTGAAGTCGGGGCCGAACCCCGTCGGCACGGGGTCCTCGTCCAGCGACGCCACGAGTCGCACGACCTGCTCCCGGGCACCGCGCGCGTCGGTGCCGAACGGGCAGGCGATGTCCTTCACACACCAGTCGACGAAGTCCTCCAGTGCCGTCTGCTGCCCGGCCGCGCCGGCCACGCCCTGCTCGGACAGCGGTTCGGTGAGGGTGTCCACACCGTCCAGCACCAACCGGCCCACCTTCTTCGGGAACTGGGCCGCGTAGACCGCCCCGAGCCGGCTCCCGTAGGAGAAGCCGAGATAGTTGAGCTTCTTGTCGCCGAGGGCCTGGCGCATGATGTCCAGGTCCCGGGAGACGTTCACCGTGCCGATGTGCCGGAGCACGGGACCGGAGTGCTCGGCGCACTGCCCGGCCGCCTCCCGCAACCTCCCGAGCACGGCCCGCGGATCCTGGGCGACGGCCGTCTCGTCATCGGTGGCGGCCAGTGCCTCGTCGGTACCGGCGCCGCAGCTGACCGGCGAGGACCTGCCGACGCCGCGCGGATCGAAGGACACCACGTCGTACGCGTCCGTGAGGCCCATGAAGTCGTCGCCGCCGGCCGCGAGGGCGGGCACGCCCGGGCCGCCCGGGCCGCCGAAGTTCAGCACCACCGAACCCCGCTTGTGCTTGGCCGTGGACCGGTAACGGGCCAGTGCCAGGTCGAGGGTGCCCGCGCGGGGCTTCGCGTAGTCGAGGGGAACGGTGACCTTTCCGCACTGCAGGTCGTGCGGTGTCTCCATGCCCACGCACGTCGACCACTTGATCTTCTGGCGGTAGAAGCGCGACAGGTCCGGTCCCGAGCCGTCCGCGGCCACGGCCGGCAGGGCGGCACCGAGCAGGGCCAGTCCCACGGCTCCGGACAGAGCGCATCGCCGCCTCGTCACCTTGGCGAGCATCCATGCCTCCAAGGACGCCCATCGGCGCCCTCGATCACGATAAGCGGCCCCGGGGCGGGACGCCTCCCGACGAGCGGGACCACGGAATGTGCCCTACCCTGTGCCCGCTCGATGCCCGTGAGTCGGTTTTGCCGCAAGTTCGACAACCATGTCGCTCGATGGGGTGAAAGGCCGATGAGCCATAACTCCGATGGTCCGCCTGCGTTTAACGCGGTGCGGGTGAGTGCCCGCGTCCATGGTCTGGAAAGCAGGGAACCTATGAGACGGGTCACCCGAAACGGTGTGATCGCCGTCGCCGCCGCGTCCGGGGCGATGGCCGTGACGATGCCGGCGTACGCCGGCGGTACGGCGGACGGTGTCGCGGCAGGCTCGCCCGGGCTGATCTCCGGCAACACCGTCCAGCTCCCGGTGCACGTTCCGGTGAACGTGTGCGGCAACACCGTCGATGTGGTGGGGCTCCTCAACCCCGCCGCGGGCAACACCTGCGTCGAGGAGGCCTCCGGCGGCGACGGCCTGTCCGGGGCGGGGTCCGGGTCGGAATCCGGTCGCGGTGGCGATACGGCGGCCGACGGGGCGCGGGCCGAGGGCGACGGGAAGGACTCGCCGGGTGTGCTCTCCGGCAACGGGGTGCGCCTCCCGGTCCACCTGCCGGTCAACGTCAGCGGGAACTCCGTGAACGTGGTCGGCGTCGGCAACGCGGCCGTCGGCAACGAGTCCGTGAACGCGCCCGGGGACGACCTTCCCGACCCCGCGGCCCCGCCGACGACCCGCACGCCCGGCACACCGTCGAGGAGCGACCCCGGCCCGCCGCCGACCGCCCCCACCTCGCCGGAGTCCGGCGCCGCCCTCGCCCACACCGGCACGGACCGGACCCTGCCCGCCGCGATGGGCAGCGCCGCGCTGATCCTCGGCGGCGCCGCCGTCTACCGCCGCTATCGCCCGCGAAGGGTCCGCTGACGGAGAACGGACCAGAGGCCCCGCCGTACGCCCAGGGGGCCGGCCTCCGTCGTACGCCTCGGCAGTACGGCGGCGACGGGTTGGCCGCTGGGCCGCCTCCGTGCCGGCCGCGGCGCCGGGCGCGCCGTGGGAGCGGCCGTGCCTGCGGGGTGCGCCGCTCGCCCGGCCCTACGGCGACGGTGGGTGCCGCCTGCTTGCCTCGGCCCTTCGAGGGTGACTGGGGTCGCGTACGTCCGGTGCCCGCTCGCCCCGGCCCTCTGGCGCAGGTCGGGGCCGTGCCGGTCGGGCGCGCGCTCACCTCGGCGCTTCGACGGTGGCCGGGATCAAGCCGGTCCTGTGCCCGCTCGCCCGGATCTTCGGTGACGCCTGGGGGCGCGTTCGTGCGGTGCCTGCTTGCCGGTGCAGCCGGATGCCGACGAGGCCGCTCAGGGCCCACACCAATGTGCGTGCGACGTCATGTGGAGGAGGGTGGCGACGGCGACCAGGAAGACATGGGCGGCCATCGGCCGACGTGCCGACTGCACGGGCAAGCACCTCCCCTCACTAGCCACTGGAGATCGTAGGCACCGGGGTTGAGGTGCTGCATCCCGGGAGTTCGGGCGTCAGCGCCGGTGGAACCGGTGGTGCAACTGCCGTACACGCTCGGTGAGCTCGGGCACCGGGCCCTCCACGGCCACATCGGGGGCGACCTCGTTGACCGGCAGGGTGCGCACCGGTGGCGCCGGGACGCCCAACTGGGTGAGCCACTCGGCCAGTTGCTCGGACGAGGCGACGTACACGATGCGTCCCAGGCCCACCCAGGCGTGCGCGGCCGCGCACATCGGACAGTGCTCGCCGGAGGTGTACACGGTGGCCGCGGCCCGTTCCTCGGGCGTCAGGTGCGCCGCCGCCCAGCGGGCCAGTTCGAACTCGGGGTGCCGGGTGCGGTCACCGGAGGCCACGCGGTTGTGGTCCTCGGCGACGATCTCGCCGCCGGAGCTCACCAGGACGGACCCGAACGGTTCGTCCCCGGCCTCCAACGCCTCGGCGGCCAGCTCGACGCAGCGGCGCAGATACGGCAATTCGGTGTCCTTCACGACCATGGCGTACGGCCCTCCTCGCCACGAGCCTAAGCTCATCGCCGCGTCGCCGGAAACGCGTTTCGCCTGCCCACGCCGACCACCCCGAGGGCCACCACGACCAACGGCAGCGCGGTCCACGGCAGCGCCCCGGCGCCCAGACCCTCCAGCGCCACACCCCCGGTCAGCGAACCCACCGCGATCCCGGCGTTGTACACCGTGGTCTGCAACGACGTGGCCGCGTCCGCCCGCTCCGGGCCCGAGGCGTCGACCAGCGCCGTCTGGATCAGCGTCGGCGCGCCCCCGAACGCGACGCCCCACAGGGCGACCGAGATCAGCAGCACGCCCGGCACCCCGGCGGCGAGCCCCAGCACGAGCATCACGGTCGCACACAGCCCCAGCGCGCCGAGAAGTGTCGGGCGGGGATGCCGGTCCACCAGCATCCCGGTGATCCAGACCCCCACCACCGTCGCCGCCCCGAACACCAGCAGGACCACTCCCGTACGGCCGAACCCGGCATGCGCCGCGAACGGGGCGACGTACGTGTACATCACCTGGTGCCCCACCAGCAGGAACAGCGTGACCGACAGGACGGCCGGAACGCCCGGCAGCGCGGCGACCCGGACGAGCGGCACCCGCGCGTGCCGTGCCTCGCCGGGGAAGCCCGGCACGCGCCACCGCACCCAGCCCACCAGCAGCACCGAGAGCCCGGACAGAAGTCCGAACGCGGTGCGCCAGCCCACCGCCCCGGCCAGCGCCGTGCCGGCCGGGACGCCCAGGGACAGGGCGAGGGTGATCCCGGCCAGCACGATCGCGATCGCCCGGCCGCGCCGCGCGGCCGGCACCATCCGTGCCGCGTACCCGGCGAGCATCGCCCAGAGCGTCCCGCCCACGCATCCGGCCACCAGCCGGGCCGCGAACGTCAGGGGGTACGACGAGGACAGCGCCACCACCGCGTTGCTCACCGCGAAGCCGAACAACGCCCCCACGAGCACCTTGCGCCGCGGCAGCCCGCGCAGCAGCGCCGTGAGCGGGACGGCGGCGGCGAAGGACGCGGCCGCGTACCCGGTGACGAGGAAGCCGATGCGGGCCTCGGAGACGCCCAGAGCCGGGGCCATACGGGGCAGCAGACCCGCGGGCAGCAGCTCGGTCAGCACCGCCGTGAAGGCGGCCGTCGACAGGGCGAGGAGCCCGGACCACGGCAGCGGGGCGGGCGTGGGCAGGGCTCGGCCCCTGGCGGGGGAAGTGGTGGACATGTGACCATGCTCGGACCTTCACATCAGTGTGAAGGCAAGGGCGACCCGGGAGTACGTGATGAGGATCGGTGAACTGTCCCGCCGCACCGGAGTCCCCACCAGGCTGCTGCGCTACTACGAGGAGCAGAACCTGCTCCACCCCGAGCGGCATGACAACGGCTACCGCTCCTTCGGCGAGGCGGCGGTCCGGGACGTCCAGCAGATCCGCGGGCTGCTGGACTCCGGCCTCACCACCGAGATGATCCGCACGATCCTGCCGTACCTGTCGGGGCCGGAGGAGATCCTGCTGCCGCCCGAACACCTGACGCCTGAGACGGCCGCCCTCCTGGAGGCCCACGTCGACCGCATCCAGGCCCGGATCGACTGCCTGGCCCGCAACCGCGACCGGCTCAGCGCCTATCTGGCGGCGGTGCGGGATGAGTCCGGGCGGCCGTAAACGCCATTGCCGCGGAGACGTCCGGGTGATGAAGTGGGCACATGGATCATGTTGCGGTACTCGCCCTCTTCGACCGGGACATGCGCGAAGGCGCCCAGCCGGACGGTCCCGGTGCCCGGGTCGAGCGGGTCGGCGGGGTGGTCCGCCAGGTCGCCGCCGAGCACGGCTGGAACGGTGTGGTCTGGTCCGACCTGGACGAGGCGGGCGCGGACAAGGCGATCGCCGAACAGATCGCCTACTACACGGGGCTCGGCCGCGAGTTCGAGTGGAAACTGTACGGCCACGATCTGCCCTTCGACCTCGGACAGCGGCTGAGGGCGGCCGGGTTCACGCCCGAGCCCGAGGAGACGCTGATGATCGCCGAGGTCGCCGACCTCACCCTGGACGTCGAGCCGCCCGAGGGGATCCGCTTCCTCCCGGTCACCGACCGGGCGGGCGTCGATCTCGTGGCGGACGTGCATGAGAAGGCCTTCGGCACCGACAGCTCCCGGCTGCGGCATCAGCTGCTCGCCCGGCTCCGGGACGACCCCGACACCGTGGTCGCGGTCGTCGCGCTCGCCGGTGACGAACCGGTCAGCGCGGCCCGTATGGAGCTCGTGCCGGGCACCCGCTTCGCCGGCCTGTGGGGCGGCGGCACCGTGGAGGGCTGGCGCGGCCGCGGCATCTACCGCGCCCTGGTCGCCCACCGCGCCCGCGCCGCCGTGGAGCGCGGATATCGCTACCTCCAGGTCGACGCGCTGGCCACGAGCCGTCCGATCCTGGAACGCCTCGGGTTCGAGCCGCTGACGATCACGCAGCCGCACGTGTACCAGCCGTAGAACCGGGCCGGTTCGAAAAGCCAGCGGTTCGGATGTCACATCCGGACCTGCCCGATCCGTCGCACCGGCATGACGACGAACCAGAACATCCTTCTCGCCGGCGCGAGCGGTGTCCTCGGCCGCCACATCGCCCGGGCCCTGACCGATGCGGGCCACAAGGTCACCGGACTCGGCCGGAGCGAGGGCAACGGCGTCCGCGCCGACCTCATGGACCGCGACGCTCTGCTGCGTGCCGTGGACGGACAGCACTTCGACACGGTCGTCCACGCGGCGACCGCCCTGCGCAAGCCGCCCGTGCGCCACCGCGACATGTACGCCACCGACGCCCTGCGCACCGAGGGCACCGCCCACCTGATCGAGGCGGCCCGGGCCACCGGGGCACACCGCTTCGTCACCGAGTCGATGGTCTTCGGATACGGCTACGGCGACTTCGGCGACCAACCCCTCACCGAGGACGACGTGTTCGGGCCGCGCGGCACCGACCCGGAGCTGGAGCGGCACCTCGCCGGGATGCGCACCAAGGAACAACTCACCTTTGGCGCAGTCGGGTTGGAGGGAATCGCGTTCCGCTTCGGCCTTTTCTACGGTCCCGGCGGCACCGACGCCCTCCTGCCCCTGCTGCGCAAGCGGCAGTTGCCCGCGCCCGCCGACCACGGCCGGGTCCTGCCCTGGGTCGAACTCACCGACGCGGCCCGCGCGGTGGCCGCCGCGGTGGAACACGGGCGCCCCGGGCAGGCGTACAACATCGCGGACCGCACACCGATGGGGTTCCGTACCCATCTGCTGTGCGTGGCCGAGGAGTTCGGACTGCCGAAGCCGATGTCCGTGCCCCGGTGGCTGACCAGGCCGATGGCGTACGCGCACACGATGTTCTCGTCGAGCATGCGGGTGTCGGCGCAGAAGGCCGAGCGGGAACTGGGCTGGGCACCCGCGTACCCGTCCGCCCGCGACGGTCTGGCCGCACTACGGGCCGCGACGGCCCGGTGATCACAGGTCGAGCTGGTACTCCACGGCCTTGTGGGTCGGCAGGTAGCCGAGGGAGTCGTTGACGGCGAGCATCGGCTTGTTGCTCGCCGCGGTGTCGGTGCGGAGACCGGCCAGTCCCGGGTGCCGTTCGAGGGCGTGGCGGACTGCCGCGGCCTTCATCCAGCGGGCGAGCCCGCGCCCACGGTGTTCGGGGAGCACGGCGGTGCCGTAGTGCAGGCCGTCGCCCGATCCGTCGCCGGGCACGACCAGTTCGGAGAACCCGACCACGCTGCCGTCCGACGTGTCGACGGCGGCGACGGTGTGCAGCAGCTCCCCGCGTCGCGCGACGGCCTCCGCGACCGCGACCACACGCTCCACGTCCCAGACGACCCTGCCGAAGTCCGTGCCCTCCATCGGCATGTCGTCCATCGCCCGCCGCGAGTCGGCGAACGACCGCGCCAGCGCGTCCGGAACGGTGCCCTCCCACTCGGTCAACCGGTAGCCGGGGTGGGGAGGTTCGAGGAGTTCCTCGATCGCGGCACGGTCGACGTCGGCCAGCGGGAGCTGGGCGTACGTGAGCGCCAGGACCTGCCGGAAGCCCCGTGCGGCCAGGAACAGATCGGCGGGGGTGCCCTGTACGGCCTGCGCGATCACCGACCGTCGCCGCTCCGTCCTCGCCGCGTCCACGGCGGCCTCCAGAAGACGGGTGCCGACGCCCCGCCGCCGCTCGGCGCCGTGCACCGCGAGCTGCAGTTCGGCGAGATGCTCCTGCCCCTCCTTCGTGAACAGCCGCAGGAAGGCGGAACCGAGCGGGACACCGTCGTCCCCGGAGGCCAGCCAGGCCAGGCGGCGGCTGGAGGGAGCGGGCCGGGGATCGGCGAGCGGGGTGATGTCGAAGGACAAGCGAGTCTCCGTCACGGGGGAGGGCGGGGCGGCGGGCGTGTGAAGCCTGCCGCCGAGCCCCGGCGTTCGCAACGGGATTTGCGCCCACGGGACCTGCGCGCGGCGGCGCGCCGGAGCCTCCGGCGCGCCGCACTCTCGCAGATGCTGGGGTGCTGCTTCGTCCCGTACGACCGTCAGCGGCGCGCCTTCGAACGGTCCAGCGCCGCCACTCCGAGCGCGGCGAGGGCGATCTGGATGAGCCACTCGACCCAGTCGATGCCCTTGGTGTCGGCCACGCCGAAGGCCCCGGCGAGCGCCGAGCCGATCAGCGCGGCCACGATGCCGACCAGGATGGTCCACAGGATCCCGATGCGCTGACGGCCCGGAACCACGAGCCGGCCCAGGACACCGATGACGATGCCGATCACGATGGCACTGATGATGCCGGAGACTTCCATGTCCGCCCCTTCTCAGATGAGCTCGATGCACTCCGGATGCCCGCTCGGGGCGGTGACAGTCACGCTGTGTCCCAACCGTGGGTCAACACCGGGTCAATCCTCGCCGGGAGAACCGGAACGTTCTGTTCAGTCCTCAGGGTGTCATGTACGGTTCAAATTGATCGCGTATCTATGCGCGTAGTTCCCGGCCCCGCATCACCCTTCCCCAACTCCTCACGGAGGTATGCCGGATGCTCGGACTCACTCTTCCCCGCCACAGACTCGGCGCGCTCCTCGCCGGCGTCGGCCTCGTCGCCGCAGGCGTCGTCGTGCAGGCCGCCGCCACTCCCGCAGCCGCCGCCACCCCGCACCGGATCCTCTTCGACAACTCCCACGCCGAGACGGCCGGCAACGCGGACTGGATCGTCTCCACCAGCCAGCCCGACCCCCTGGGCCAGGACTCCTCGCCCGCCGCCGAGACCGACTGGACCGGCGCCCTCTCCTCCTGGGGTGTGGCCCTCCAGAAGACCGGCGGCTACAGCCTCAAGACGGCGACGAGCGCCCTCACTTACGGCGGCTCCTCCGCCACCGACCTGTCGAACTTCGACACCCTGGTCCTGCCCGAGCCCAACACGCTCTTCACGACCGCCGAGAAGACGGCGATCATGACGTTCGTGAAGAACGGCGGCGGCCTCTTCATGATCTCCGACCACACCGGTGCCGACCGCAACAACGACGGCGAGGACGCGGTCGAGATCCTCAACGACCTGATGACCAACAACAGTGTCGACTCCACCGACCCGTTCGGCTTCTCCATCGACTCGCTGAGCATCAGCTCCGACTACCCGAGCGCGATCAGCGACAGCACCAACCCCGTCCTGCACGGCTCCTTCGGAACCGTCACCAAGAGCCTCATCGCGAGCGGCACCACGGCCACCCTCAAGCCCGCCGACAACGCGAACGTCAAGGGCCTGCTCTACCGCACCGGTTACTCCGGAAACACCGGCGCCTTCTTCGCCACCAGCACCTTCGGCAGCGGCCGGGTCGCCTTCTGGGGCGACAGCTCACCCATCGACGACGGCACCGGCCAGTCCGGCAACACCCTCTACGACGGCTGGAACGACTCCGGCGCCACCAACGCGGCCCTCGCCCTCAACGCCACTGAGTGGCTGGCCGGCGGGGGCGGCAGCGGCGGTGGCGGGGGCGGGGGCTCCACCTGCACGTCCGCCCAGCTCCTCGGCAACAACGGCTTCGAGTCCGGCAGTTCGACCTGGACCGCGACCAGCGGAGTGATCACCAACTCCAGCAGCGAGTCCGCCCGCACCGGCTCCTACTACGCCTGGCTCGACGGTTACGGCTCCGCGCGCACCGACACCCTGTCCCAGTCGGTGACCGTGCCGTCGGCGTGCACCACGGCCACGCTCAGCTTCTACCTGCACGTCGACACCGCCGAGACCACCACCAGCACCGCCTACGACACCCTCAAGGTGCAGGTCCTCAACAGCTCGGGCACGGTACTGGGCACCTTGGCCACGTACTCGAACCTCAACGCCGGCTCCGGCTACACACAGCGCAGCTTCAACCTGGCGGGCTACGCCGGCCAGACCGTCACCCTCAAGTTCACCGGCACGGAGGGCTCCACGCTCCAGACGTCGTTCGTCATCGACGACACGGCACTGAACGTCAGCTGATCCGCGCCGGGAGCCACCCGGTCGCGGCCGTCACCTCGGCCGCGATGTCGATCACCGTGCGCCCGTCGGTCACCACGCGCAGCGTGCCGGCGGGCGCACGCTCGTCCAGCATCCGCGCCTTACGGGCGCTGCTGCGCAGCTCCTGCTCCAGCTCGGAGCCGAGCTCCCGCCCGGTCAGCCGCCGTTCGGCCGTCTCGTCGGACGCGGTGAGCAGGACCCGCACGATCCGGACGTCGTCCCCCATCGCCCGCCGGAACATGCCCGCCGACTCCTCCAGCACGCTCACGGTGTTCCCGTAGACGAGGCGCCGGCAGCCGAGCTCGGCGTAGTTCCCCCACACGGCGCTCAGGTTGCGCTCGCCGATGGCGGCCCGGTGGCGATCGCCCTCGGGCGCCGGATGCACCTGGCCCATGAAGTCCCCGTCGATCACGGCATGGGCGACCCGGGCGGCCCGCAGCCGCGCCGAGACCTCCCAGCCCACGGTCGTCTTGCCGACTCCGGCGCGTCCCCCGACGAGCAGTACCTCCGCATGATCCATACCGCGAGAGTGACACGCAGGGTTCCCGCCGGGCGAGGGGGTTTCAGGTGCGCAGCCGCCAGGTGCGCAGGACGGCCTCCCGGCCCCGCGACACCCTCCTGACCGGCGGTTCGTCCGTGAGCTCGAACGCACAGGACCGGGCCACCGCCTCGCTCGCCGCGTTGGCGGCGTCGATGCGCAGCACCACCCGGCGCGGCCTGATCTCCCGGACGCCGTACTCGGCGGCCAGTCGCACCGCCCGTCCGGCCAGCCCCTGCCCCCGGTGGGCGGGGCCGACACCGTAGGCGAGTTCCAGGTCCCGTTCGTCCGAAGTGCTGCGGAACAGCAGCACTTCACCCCGGGGAAGGACTCCGTCGGTGGTGATGGCCAACTGGACCTTGCGCCCCTCGGCCTGCCCCTCCCGCGCATCGGCGAGATAGGCACGTGCCGCGTCCAGGTCGAACGGCGAGGCCACCGGGGTCCACCGGGCCATCTCGGGATCGTCGTAGAGCGCGACCAGGTCGGCGAGGTCGGCGTCCGCCCACTCGCGCAGCCGGACGCCGTAGCCTTCGAGACGCACCGGTGGGACGAGGGTGAAGGTTCGGTTCGTGTCCATGGACCGATCCTGCCCCGGGGAGGCGGTCTGATGGAGGAGTCGGTGCTCGGCGGCGGCGCGGTCAACGAGGTCGTCCGGATCGGAGAGACCGTGCGGCGCCCGCGGTCCGAACGGTCGGCCTTCGTGCGGGAGTTGCTCGCCCTGTTCGAGAGCGCGGGCTGGCGGGGCGCGCCGCGGTTCCTCGGTGTCGACGAACTCGGCCGGGAGATCTTCGGTCATGTCGCGGGGCGGGCCGCCGTGACCCCGGGCGAGCGCGCCGCGGCCCGCACCGACGAGGCCCTCGCGGAGGTCGCCCGACTCGTCCGGGTCTTCCACGACCTGACCCACGGAACGGCTCTCGCCGCAGACCAGGACGTCGTGTGCCACAACGACCTCGCGCCGAAGAACACCGTGTACACCGCGTGGCGGCCCACCGCGTTCATCGACTGGGACCTGGCCGCTCCGGGCGCGCGGACGCACGACATCGCCCATGTGTGCTGGCAGTACCTCGACCTGGGGCCGGGCGTCGCGGACGTACGCCAGACCGCCCGCCGCATCCGGCTGATCTGCGACGCCTACGGCCTCGACGAGCGGGACGGGCTGCTGGACGCGGTGCTGTGGTGGCAGGACCGGTGCCGGCGGGGGATCGAGGCGGGCGCGCTGCGGGGGGAGCGGGCCATGGTCGGGCTGCGCGAGCAGGGGGCCGTGGACGAGGTGCGGGCCGCGCGGAAGTGGGTGGCGGACCACCGGCGCGAACTCGGGGCCTTCCTGGGGTGACCGGCGTTCCCCGCGCGTGGAACGCGTCAGGGCCGGTCCACGCCCGGTGGACCGGCCCCGCCGTCTCCTGTGCCGGGGGGGTCCGCTACGGCCTGGGGGCGCTCTTCGCCGCCGTGACGGTGCACATCAGCCCCAGGATCACCGCGAGGGCGCCGATGATGATGTTGTTCAGCGCCACACCGGCGTCGGGGCTGTCGCCGACGACCCAGGGAGCGATGATCATCCAGATGCCGACCGCGCAGAAGGCCCAGCTGAGGCCGTACATGCGCTCAGGGGTCTGGGTGAATCCGAGGGCCAGCAGACCGATCGCTATGCCCACGATGAGGTTGTGGGTCACGAGGGCGGGCTGGCTCGTCGTGTAGTGGAGTATCCAGGGGGACACGGCGCAGTACAGACCGAGCAGGAACACCGGTCCGTCCACGAGCGCCACATCGCGGCCGCCGAGCATGCGGGCGTAGCGTTCCCGCATTTCCGGAGCGTCCGGGTGGCTGGTGATGTCACCTCTGGTGTGCGAGACGTTGGCCATGACTCGTCTCCTTCGACTACTGGCCTGACCGCGTCCGGTGCGGTGTGCGGTAAGCGCCGCATGTGTCCATTCTGCTCTTACTTTTCCTTTATGTGTAGAGGCGGCGGCGGCCCGGGACGCAGCGCTGGCTCGGGAACAGGGTCAGCGACTCGCATCGGTTCTGCGTCGTACAGTCGATCCATGAGTGGCACGACGGACGGCGAGGAAACGAGTCTCACCACGGGTGCCCTGGCCCGGCGCCTCGGGGTGTCGCCCACCACGCTGCGCTCCTGGGACCGCCGTTACGGCATCGGCCCCGCTGTCCGCACCGACGGCAGGCACCGCCGCTGGACCCCGCGGGACGTCGCCGTGCTGGAGGCGATGTGCCGGCTCACCTCCGCGGGGGCGCCGCCCGCCGAGGCGGCCCGCGCGGCCAAGGAGTCGGCCGCACCGGGGCCGGGCAGCGGCGCGATCCCGATGACGACACCGGCATCCGCACCCCGCGCACGGTCCCGGGCGGCCGGCCCGCTCCCCCTGGGCGATGTGCGCCAGGAGTGCCGTGGCCTCGCCCGCGCCGCCGTACGCCTCGACGCGCCCGCCGTGGAGGAGCAGTTGACCGCGGCGGTCGAGACCCACGGCCTCGCCGTCGCCTGGCAGGAGGTGATGGTGCCCACGCTGCACGCGGTGGGCCGCAAGTGGGCCTCGTCCGAGGACCGTTACGTCGAGGTCGAGCACCTGCTGTCCTGGCACATGTCCACCGCGCTGCGCCGCTGCGCCGGCCCGCCGGTCCGGCGAGGCGGCGCGCTCGGCCCCGGGCCGGTCGTGCTGGCCTGCGTCCCCGGTGAGCAGCACACGCTGGCGCTGGAGGCGCTCAAGGCCGGCCTGGGTGAACTGCGCCTGCCCACCAGGATGTTCGGGGCGGCCGTCCCCGTGGAGGCGCTGACCGCAGCGGTGGACCGGCTCGGTCCGGCGGCCGTCGTCCTGTGGGCGCAGTCCCGCTCCACGGCGAGCCTGCCGCTGGCCCGGCACATCGCCGGAGCCCAGTGGGGTGTGAAGGGCGCCCGCGGGAGCCCCCTCGTGATGCTCGGCGGGCCCGGCTGGCTCGGCCGCGCCGGCCGGGGAATGCTGCGGCCGACGACCCTCCAGGGCGCCCTGGAAAGCCTGGCCGCTCTGTACGCGGACGGGCCCCCGCCCGATCTCAGTCGCGGCCACGGGCCCGCCTGAAGCGGGCGAGCCCCTCGGACAGCTCCACGATCGGATCCGGATAGTCCAGCGCGGCGCGGTCCAGACCCTGCAACTTCCACGGCTCGTGCACCACGGGCCCCTCCAGCGCGGCCAGTTCGGGCACCCAGCGGCGGACGTACGTGCCGTCGGGGTCGTACCGCTTGGCCTGAATGACCGGGTTGAGGACCCGGTTGGGCCGGGTGTCGGTGCCCGTGCCCGCGATCCACTGCCAGTTGAGCTGGTTGTTGGCGAGGTCCCCGTCGACCAGCAGGTCCAGGAAGTACCGGGCACCGATCCGCCAGTCCACGTACAGCGTCTTGGTGAGGAAGCTCGCGGCCAGCAGACGGCCACGGTTGTGCATCCACCCTTCGTGCCGCAACTGGCGCATCGCCGCGTCGACGACCGGGTAGCCGGTGCGGCCCTCCTTCCATGCCCCGATGTCGTCGGCGGCGGTCCGCTCGGAGCGCCAACGGTCGTGCTGGGTGCGGTAGTCGGCGGCGGCCGCGGCGGGGCGGGCCGCGAGCACCTGCCGGTGGAAGTCGCGCCAGGCGAGCTGCCGTACGAAGGCCTCGGCGCCCGGGCCGGCCGCGCGGCGCGCCAGGTGGACGAGTTCCGGGGCGGAGAGGGTGCCGAAGTGAAGATGCGGGGAGAGCCGCGAGGTCGCGTCGCCGGCCAGGTCGTCGTGGCCGTCCTCGTACCCGGCCAGACCGGTCCGCAGCCAGGTGGTGAGCCGCTTGCGGCCTTCCGTCTCACCGCCCGCGGCGAGTCCTTCCGAGAGCCCGGACAGGTCGGCACGGGACGGCAGCGGCTCGGATCCGACTCCCTCCGGGACCCGCACCGTCCGCGGAGCCGTGAGCGGGTCCCGCAGCCGCTCCTGGGACCAGCGCCGGAAGTAGGGCGTGAAGACGGCGAAGTGATCGGAGACGGCCGGGACCACTCCGCCGGGGGCGACGGCCGTGGTCACCGTGTCGTGGACGTGCAGCCGTACGCCCTCCGCCTCCAGGACCCGGCGCAGCCGCTCCTCCCGCCGGCGGGCGTACGCACTGACGTCGGACGCCATGTGCACCTCGTCGGCGTCCGCCTCGGCGGCGACCTTGCGCACCTCGTCCACGAGGTCGCCGGAGCGCACGACCAGCCGGCCGCCCCGCTCGCGCAGCCCGGCATCGAGGTCGCGCAGACAGTCGGCGAGGAACGCCAGCCGGTTGGGAGCGGCGAATCCGGCGGCGTCCACCGCCCGGTCCCGCACGAACAGCGGGACGACCTGCTCGGTGCCGTCGAGGGCGGCCGTGAGCGGCGGGTGGTCGTGCAGGCGCAGATCGCAGGTGAACAGGACGACCGAGATGCTCATGGTGCGTACTCCGGGGTGCAGAGAGGAGCCGGGAGGTCAGTGGACAGGGGTGTGCTCCGGGTCGCGGGCCGCCGAACTCGCCGCGGTCCGGGCGATGTTGCGGGCCATGCCGCCGAAGACGATCGCGTGGAAGGGCGAGACGCTCCACCAGTAGGCCTGGCCGAGCAGACCGTGCGGATGGAACAGGGCGCGCTGCCGGTAGCGGGTGCGGCCGTCCTCGTCGGTCGCCACCGCCATCTCCAGCCAGGCCAGGCCCGGCAGCCGCATCTCCGCCCGCAGCCGCAGCAGCCGGCCGGGCTCGATCGCCTCGACCCGCCAGAAGTCCAGCGAGTCACCGACCCGCAGCCGGGCGGCGTCCCGGCGCCCCCGGCGCAGCCCCACCCCGCCCGCCAGCCGGTCCAGCCATCCTCGTACCGCCCATGCGAGCGGGAAGGAGTACCAGCCGTTCTCACCGCCGATGCCCTCGACGACCCGCCACAGCGCCTCCGGCGAGGCGTCGACCCGGAGCTCCCGGTGGTCGCCGTAGAGACTTCCGCCGGCCCAGCCGGGGTCGGTGGGCAGCGGATCGCTCGGGGCGCCCGGCACCGACGCCGACGACCACCGGGTGGTGACCCGCGCTTCCCGCACCCTTCGCAGAGCCAGCCGTACGGCGTCGTCGAAGCCGGTCGGAGCGGCGGGCGGGCCGGGGAGATGGCGGGCGATGTCGTTCTCGTGGCAGACCACCTCGTGCCGTAGGGACTCGGTGAGCGGCCGGGCGATGGAAGCGGGCACCGGCGTCACCAGGCCCACCCAGTGGCTGGAGAGCCCGGGGGTGAGCACCGGCACCGGGAGGATGACCCGGCGCGGCAGCCCGGCGACCGCCGCGTACCTGAGCATCATCTGCCGGTAGGTGAGGACCTCCGGCCCGCCGAGGTCGTAGGACCGGTTGACGTCCGGCGGCATCTGGGCGCTGCCGACCAGGGCCCGGAGGACGTCGCGGACCGCCACGGGCTGGACGCGGGTGTGCACCCAGCTCGGGGTGACCATCACGGGAAGGCGTTCGGTCAGGTAGCGCAGCATCTCGAAGGAGGCGGACCCCGAGCCGATGACGACGGCCGCCCGCAGCACCGTGGCCGGCACCCCGGAGTCGAGCAGGATGCGGGCCACCTCCGCGCGGGAACGCAGGTGCGGGGAGAGCTCGTCCTCGGGCACGCCCGCCGGGGTGAGTCCGCTGAGGTGCACGATCCGCCGTACGCCTGCGATCCGGGCCTGCTCGGCGAAGATCCGCGCGGCCGTGCGGTCGGTCTCCTCGAAGCCCTTGCCGGAGCTCATCGCGTGCACCAGGTAGTACGCCACGTCCACCCCGTCCAGGGCCCGGGCGACGGAAGCGGCGTCGGTCACGTCACCGGCCACCACCTCGGCACGGTCGGCCCAGGGATGGTCGCGCAGCCGGTCGGGGGAGCGGGCGAGACAGCGCACCCGGTGACCCGCGGAGAGGAGTTCCGGGACGAGCCGGCCGCCGATGTACCCGGTGGCGCCCGTCACCAGACAGCGCAGGCCCACTCGCGTGTCGTCGTGCTCCATCGGCCCTCGGTCCTTCGGCTCGGTCCCCCTGCTGGTCACTTCCGTGCCATGGCCCCCTTCGGATGCGGTACGTCGTGAACCGGTCGGCGGGGGCGACGGGGCGGCCGGGGACAAGGCGCTCGCCGGGGCCGGCCGTCCGGCACGGGCGAGACGGCGGACATGGTCGGGCACATCGCGGGAAGCCGCACTGGTACGAGACAAGACGGTTCGAGTCGTAGATCGACGCTGGAGGTGTTCGCCGCTATGGGCGCGAAGGTGTTGGAGCGGTTTCCGGCGGGAGCTCCTCGCGGATCGTGGCCGGCAGAGGAGTACGCAGCGCAGAGGCGTGCGCAGGGTGAACCTGCGACCGTCGTGATGGATCTCCAGTCCGACGCGTTCCTCGTGGTGGTCCCGGGGCGGGACGAGGACTGACCCGAGTCCTCAGGGAGAGCCGGTCAGTGTCCCGCCCAACTGCCGGGCCCGGCGCACGAACCCCTCGTGCAGGTCCCGTGCCGCCCGCGGTACGGACTCGGCCCTGCGGCGCTGAAGCATCAGCAGCACCCGGGTGGTGTCGCCCCCGATCGGCCGGTGGGTGATCGTGCCCTGCCGTTCCAGCGGATCCCCGACCACGCTGAAATCGGGCAGCACGGTCACCCCCAGCCCCTCGGCCACCATGAGCTTGCCCATCTCGGCACCGTCGGTGGAGTAGGCGAAGGACGCGTCGCGGCCGTCGAGGAGCCGGTGGACGAAGCGGTGCATGACATAGCCGGTACGCATCGCGATCAACGGCTGGGAGAGCAGATCGTCCACCGACACACACGTCCGCGCGGCCAGTGGGTTGTCGGGGCGCAGGCACACCACCGGCCGTCCGTGCAGCAGCCGGGTCGACTCGAAGCCCGCCGGAGTGTCGTCGCCGTCGAGGTGGTTGACCAGACCGAGGTCGAACCCGCCCTCGGCGAGGGCCCGTCGGATCTCCGTCTGCTGCGCGCCGACCACCTCGACCTGGGTGACCGGATGCGCGGCCCGGAAGTCCTCGACCGCCGGGATGAGCAGCGGCACGGTCGCCGCGTTCACCGTGCCGACGCGAACCATGCGGCTGACGCGGTGCTGCTCCCCCGCCGCCGACCGCAACCGGTCCACCGCCTCCAGTACGCCGACGATGTGCGGCAGCAGCTCCCGGCCCTCCGCGCTCATCGTCGCCCCGGACCGCTTGCGCTCCAGCAGGTCGACCCCGAGCTCCCGCTCCAGGTTCCGCACGGTCTCGCTCAACGCGGGCTGTGACAGGCGCAGTTCCTCCGCCGCCCGGCGCAGTGAGCCGAGCCGGGTCACCGCGGCGATGTATTCCAGCTGTTCCGTCCGCATGCCCCGAAGAATGCGGGCCATTTCACGCCCGGTTCAAGGGTTTCCCTGTCACGCGTTCGTGAAATTCAATGGTCCGCGATACGAGACCGGTCGGGTTCTCCTTGACGCCTCTCGTCGGCGGCTGTCACGATCGACGGCATGAAGATGCGACTGGACCTCACGCGGCGACGCCATGTCGACCTCGCGCGCGTCTCCAGCGCCTCCTGTTGCGCCGCGGCCTGATCAACCTCACTGCGATCCGCCGCGCTCTCCCTCTTTTTCGAGAGTTTCCACGCCTGAATTCCATGCGCCCGCGCACCCCTTGAATTCGGCGTGCCCGAAAACATTTTGCAACAGGAGTCACGCATGCCTGCCGCGCCCGTGAAATTTGCCTACTGGGTTCCCAACGTCAGCGGAGGACTCGTCACCAGCAGGATCGAGCAGCGCACCGACTGGGGCTACGACTACAACCGCGAACTAGCCGTCCTCGCCGAGAACAACGGCTTCGAGTACGCCCTCAGCCAGGTCCGCTACATGGCCAGCTACGGCGCCGAGTACCAGCACGAGTCGACCAGCTTCAGCCTCGCCCTGCTGCTCGCCACCCAGCGCCTGAAGGTCATCGCCGCCGTCCACCCCGGCCTGTGGCACCCCGGCGTCCTCGCCAAGCTCGGCGCCACCGCCGACCATCTCTCCAAGGGCCGCTTCGCCGTGAACGTCGTGTCGGGCTGGTTCAAGGGCGAGTTCACCGCTCTGGGCGAGCCCTGGCTGGAGCACGACGAGCGCTACCGCCGCTCCGAGGAGTTCATCACCGCCCTGCGCAAGATCTGGACGGAGGACCACGCCGAACTCGGCGGTGACTTCTACCGGTTGCGCGACTTCTCCCTCAAGCCCAAGCCGCTCAACACCGTCGAGCGGCCGCACCCGGAGATCTTCCAGGGCGGCAACTCCACCGCCGCACGCCAGATGGCCGGCCGCGTCTCCGACTGGTACTTCTCCAACGGAAAGGACTTCGACGGGGTGGTCGAGCAGCTCACCGACGTCCGCAAGTCCGCCGCCGAAGTCGGGCGCAGCGCACCGAAGTTCGGCCTCAACGGCTTCCTCATCGCCCGGGACACCGAGGCCGAGGCCCGCGAGACCCTCCGGGAGATCGTCGCCAAGGCCGACAGCGAGGCCGTCGAGGGCTTCGGCGCCGCCGTGAAGCAGGCCGGACAGTCCACCGGCGACAGGAAGGGCATGTGGCAGGACTCCTCCTTCGAGGACCTCGTGCAGTACAACGACGGCTTCCGCACCGGCCTCATCGGCACCCCGGAGCAGATCGCGGAGCGGATCGTCGCCTACAAGAAGCTCGGCGTCGACCTGCTGCTGCTCGGCTTCCTGCACTACCACGAGGAGGTCGAGTACTTCGGCAGGCGAGTACTGCCGCTCGTGCGTGAGCTGGAGGCCCAGTTGCCCGAGATCGTCCCCGCCCAGGTCTGAGGAGGCCATCGAGATGAGCACCGCCACGAACACCGACTGGCAGGCCCGCCCCGCCCCCGAGACCGCGCAGGACTGGATCGTCCGTGCCACCGAGGTCGCCGCCGTCCTCGCCACCGACGCCGCCGCCCGCGACCACGCCGGCGCCACCCCGTACGCCGAGGTGCGGCTCCTCAAGGACGCCGGCCTCGTCACCCTCCTCGGCCCCACCGAGCACGGCGGCGGAGGCCAGGACTGGCCCACCGCCTACCGGGTTGTCCGCGAGATCGCCAAGGCCGACGGCTCCATCGGCCAGCTCCTCGGCTACCACTACCTGTGGTTCTGGGCAGCCCGCCTGGTCGGCACCCGCGAACAGTGGGAGCACGTCGAGGCGGAGGCCTCCCGGAACCGCTGGTTCTTCGGCGGCGCGGTCAACCCGCGCGACAAGGACGTCATCGTCACCGAGGACGGCGACGACCTCGTCTACACCGGCCGCAAGACCTTCTCCACCGGCAGCAAGGTCTCCGACGTCACCGTCCTCGAGGGCGTCCTGGAAGGCACCGACCAGCACGTCTTCGCGATCGTGCCCTCCGACTCCGTGGGCCTGACCTTCCACGACGACTGGGACAACATCGGCCAGCGCCTCACCGAGAGCGGCGGCGTCACCCTCGACGGCGTCCGCACGCCCTGGTCGTCGGCGGCCGGTTACGTCGACAAGGTGTTCCAGCCGCGCGTCTACAACACCCTCAACGTCCCCACCATTCAGCTGGTCTTCGTCAACTTCTACCTCGGCATCGCGGGCGGCGCCCTGGAGACGGCCGCCACCTACACCCGCGAGAAGTCCCGCTCCTGGCTGCACGGCGGCTTCGAGCGAGCGGTCGACGAGCCGTACGTCATCGACACCTACGGCGATCTCACCGCCAAGCTCTGGGCGGCCGAGGCCCTCGCCGACGCCGTCGCCGCCGAGGGACAGAAGCTGCACGACGACCCGGACGCGGTCAGCGAACAGACACGCGGCGACTTCGAGGTCCGGGTGGCCGCCGTCAAGGCCCGCGCCACCGACGTGGCCCTGGAGATCACCGGCCGGATCTTCGAGGTGACGGGCGCCCGCTCCACGGCCACCTCGGAGGGCCTGGACCGGTTCTGGCGCAACGTCCGCACCCACACCCTCCACGACCCGGTCGCCTACAAGCGCCGCGAGGTCGGCCGCTGGGTCCTCGAAGGCGAACTGCCCGAACCCACCTGGTACTCCTGACCACTTCCCCTGGGGCGCCCCCTCCTGAACCGGGGGCGCCCCGCCCCTCCTCCCCGAAAGAGGACCGCATGGCCACCGTCCTGTCCGTCTCCGGCAGCCCCTCCGCCTCCTCCCGCACCAACCGGCTGCTGCGCCACCTCGACCGGCGCCTGACCGCGCAGGGCCACGAGGTGATCCCGCTCGACGTCCGCACCATCCCCGCCGAGGCCCTGCTCGGCGCCGACTTCAAGCACCCGGCGATCGTCGAGGCGACCGAGCTGTTCGCGCGCGCCGACGGGGTCGTCGTCGGCACCCCGGTCTACAAGGCGTCGTACTCCGGCGTCCTCAAGGCCCTTCTGGACCTGCTCCCGCAGTACGCGCTGGCCGGCAAGACCGTGCTGCCCCTGGCCACCGGTGGCTCCACCGCCCATGTCCTGGCCATCGACTACGCGCTCCGCCCGGTCCTCAGTTCCATGGGCGCGGCGCATATCGTGCAGGGCTGGTTCACCCTCGACAAGGACATCACCGTGCACGAGGACGGTGCCTTGACCGTGGCATCGGTGGCGACCGAGGCCCTGACCCAGGTCGTCGACCAGTTCTCGACCGCGCTGGGACGGCGGCCGGTCCTGGCGGCGGCGGGCTGAAGACCATGTCCGCCCATGTGATCGCCGACGACGCGGAGGCCCTCGCCGTCGCCGCGCTGCTCGCCGAGGAGCTCCGCGCGGGCGCCTCCGCCAGGGACGCCGAACGCAGGCTGCCCGGCGAGGAGTTGGACCGTCTCTCCGCCTCCGGGCTGCTCGCCGTCACCGTCCCCGCCGAGCACGGGGGCGCGGACGTGAGCGTGCCCACCCTCGCCGAGATCTTCCGGCTGCTCGCCTCCGCCGATGCGAGCCTCGCCCAGATCCCGCAGAGCCACTTCGCCTACGTCAACGTGATCTGCCGTCAGGGCGACGACGAGCAGCGAAAATTCTTCTTCGCCGAGCTGCTCGCCGGCCGCCGCTTCGGCAACGCCCAGTCCGAGGCCGGCACCAAGCACGTCCAGGACATCCGCACCCGACTGCACCCGCAGGGAAACGGCTCGTACCGCCTCGACGGCGTCAAGCACTACTCCACCGGCGCCCTGTTCGCCGACTGGATCCCGGTGCTGGCCCGCGCGGAGGACGACAACCTGCACGTCGCCTACGTACCCAGGGACGCGCCGGGCCTCACGGTGATCGACGACTGGGACGGCCTCGGCCAGCGTACGACGGCCAGCGGCACCGTCCGTCTCGAAGACGTCGAGGTCCCGGCCGACCGGGTCCTGCCCCACCACCTCACCTTCGAAGGCCCCCAACTCCACGGAGCGGTCGCCCAGTTGCTGCACGCCGCCATCGATGCCGGGATCGCCGGGGGAGCGCTCGCGGAGGCGGCGGAGTTCGTCCGGACAAAGAGCCGCCCCTGGTTCGAAAGCGGCGTCGAGACGGCCGCCGAGGACCCGCTGCTGATCCAGCGCTTCGGTGAACTCGCCATCCAGGTACGGGCGTCGGAGGCCCTGTTGCGAGAAGCCGCGCGGGCCGTGGAGGCCGCCCGCGCCGACCTCACCGACGACTCGGCGGCCGAGGCGTCCATCGCGGTCGCCGCCGCCAAGGTGCAGGCGGCCCAGGCGGCGCTGGACGTGGCGAGCGCCCTCTTCGAGGTGTCCGGCACCCGCTCGTCCCTCAACTCACTGAACCTGCACCGGCATTGGCGTGACGCCCGCACTCATACCCTGCACGACCCGACCCGCTGGAAGATCCAGCACATCGGCAGGTATGTGCTCAACGGCACCCGGCCGCCCCGGCACGGCCTCCTCTAGCCAACAGCGGACCTTCCCGATCGGAGACCCTACATGTCCCTCACCTTCCACTGGTTCCTGCCCACCAACGGCGACAGCCGCCATGTCGTGGGAGGCGGTCACGGCACACCCGCCACCGTTTCCGGACGGGACCGGCCACCGACGGTCGCCTACCTGAGCCAGATCGCCCGCGCGGCCGAGGACCTGGGCTTCGTGGGGGCGCTCACGCCCACCGGCGCCTGGTGCGAGGACGCATGGCTGACCACCGCGATGGTGAGCCAGCACACCGAGCGGTTGAAGTTCCTGGTGGCCTTCCGGCCCGGCTCGGTCTCGCCGACGCTCGCCGCCCAGATGGCCTCCACCTTCCAGCGGCAGACCGGAGGGCGGCTGCTCCTCAACGTGGTCACCGGCGGGGAGAGCCACGAGCAGCGGGCCTACGGGGACTTCCTCGACAAGGACGCCCGCTACCGCCGTACCGGAGAATTCCTGGGTGTCGTACGGGGGTTGTGGGAGGGCAAGACCGTCGATCTGCACGGTGAGCACCTCCAGGTCGAGGACGCGAGACTGGCGCGCGTGCCCGACCCGGTGCCCGAGGTGTACTTCGGCGGGTCCTCGCCCATCGCCGGCGAGGTCGCCGCCAAGTACGCCGACGTGTATCTCACCTGGGGTGAGCCGCCCGCGCAGGTCGCCGAGAAGATCGCCTGGGTGCGGGGGCTCGCGGCCGAGGAGGGCCGCACGCCGCGCTTCGGGATCCGCCTGCACGTCATCACCCGCGACACCTCCGAACAGGCCTGGGCCGAGGCCGACCGCCTCCTGGCGGGCTTCGACCCCGAGACCGTCAGGTCGGTGCAGGCTGGGCTCGCCCGCAGCGAGTCGGTGGGCCAGCAGCGGATGCTCGCCCTGCACGGCGGCGGTGGCCGCGCGGGCCTGGAGATCCACCCCAACCTGTGGGCCGGCATCGGCCTGGTGCGCGGCGGCGCGGGCACCGCGCTGGTCGGCAGCCACGACGAGGTCGCCGAGCGGATCAGGGAGTACCACGCCCTGGGCATCGACGAGTTCGTGCTCTCCGGCTACCCGCACCTGGAGGAGGCGTACTGGTTCGGCGAGGGAGTCCTGCCGCGTCTCGCCGAACAGGGCCTGTGGCAGCACCCGTTCGGCGAGCGGGCCGCGCCCTCGCCGCGGGTGCCGTTCGCGAGCTAGGCCGTCACGACGTACGCTCACGGGCTCGACCCGTGCATCCGTCGAGAGGAACAGCCCGTGAGCGACTGGCAGTTGACCAGGTCCTTCCGCGGCAGCTCCGGTGAGGTCCGCTGGGACAGCCTCGGAGACCCCGGCCGCGACCCGGTCGTCCTCCTCCACGGCACACCCTTCTCCTCGTACGTGTGGCGTGCCGTGGCCCGTGCCCTGTCCCGCCGCCACCATGTGTTCGTGTGGGACATGCCCGGCTACGGGGCCTCGGAGAAGTTCGCCGGCCAGGACGTCTCCCTGGCGGCCCAGGGAAGGGTCTTCACCGAACTCCTTGCGCACTGGGAGCTGGACCGGCCCCGGGTCGTGGCCCACGACTTCGGCGGCGCGGTGTCGCTGCGGGCCCATCTCCTGCACGGCGCCCGCTACGACTCGCTCGCCCTGGTCGACCCGGTCGCGCTGGCCCCCTGGGGGACACCCTTCTTCCGGCTGGTCGGAGAGCATTCGGAGGTGTTCGACCACCTCCCGCCCGCCCTGCACCGGGCCTTGGTCCGCGAGTACGTCAGCTCGGCCAGCAGCCCCGGCCTGCATCCCGCCGTCCACGACCGGCTCGTCGAACCCTGGCTCGGCGACACCGGCCAGGCGGCCTTCTACCGCCAGATCGCCCAGGCCGACCAGCGCTACACGGACGAAGTGCAGGACAGGTACGGCGACATCGCCGTCCCGACCCTGGTGTGCTGGGGCGAGGACGACACCTGGATCCCCGTCGGCAGGGGCCACGATCTCGTCGCCCGCATCCCGGGCGCCCGCCTCGAACTCATCCCGGGCGCCGGTCACCTCGTCCAGGAGGACGCCCCCGCACATCTCACGGCGGCCCTCGTCGACTTTCTCGCCTAGAGCTGCGCCAGAGCGTCCAGATGCGCGCGGCGCACCTCGGTCGTCTGCCCCTGCACGAGGAGGAACATACCCTCCTGGAACAGCCGTTGCGCCGTACCGTCGAGGCCCATGGACCGGCCGCCCCCGGCCACCACGGCCGCCGTCGTGACAGCGCGCATAGCGTCGTACGACCGTGTCTTGAGCGTCAGCCGTTCGGCGACGCGCTCAGTGGGGACGGGGTGCTCGGCCAGGGCGTACGCCTGTCGGCGCACCTCGTCGAGAGATCCGCGGAAGGCGACCGCGGTGTCCGACTCCCCGGCCTCTTCCAGTACGTGGAGCGCCGCGTACGCCACCCCGAAGACGGCGGGGGAGGCATTGGTGTTGCGGGGCCGGTCCACCAGCGCGAACTTCTCCTGCGGGGTGCGCAGTACCACCGCGTCCTCGGGCAGCCACAGACCCTCCAGCTCCAGGGACACCGTCCGGGCCGCGGTGAGGGCCGCGAGCCGCATCGGCTCCGACGCCCGCAGTCCCGGTTGTTCGCGTGCCTCGGTGCACGCGAACACCACCTCGTCCGCCTCGGTGACCCCGGCCAGCAGCATCACGTCGTTCAGGCCCCAGCCCGTGTACCAGGGCACCCTGCCGTCGAACCGCCAGCCGCCCCGCTCGGCCGTCGCCCGCACCGGCACCCGCGGAAACGCGCGCACATGCGCGAACGCGATCCCCGCGAGCAGCTCGCCGGTCGCGAGCGGCCCGAGCAGCCGCTCCCGTACCGGGAGGGCGGACTTCGCGAGCATCCGCACCGGCGTGTGGTGCTGGGTCTGCACGAACCAGGTGGAGCAGCACGCCCCGGCGAGGATCTCCTGGACCTCCCGTGCCACCGCGTCCGGAACGTCCGCACCGCCGTACTCCTTCGGCGCGCTCATCCCGAGCAGGCCCGAGCGCCTGATCGCGTCGAGGTGCCCCGGGGGCACGCCCTCCTGGTCGACGCGCGCCGCGTGCGGGGCGAGGAGATCGTCCGCGAGGGTGCGGACGGTGGCGAGGAGGGGGTGCGGTGCGGTGGTCATGGACAGGATTCTCCCGATCCCGTCGCGCGCGGTGTCGATCCGTGGGTGTGCCGTTCGTGTAGGAGGTGAGACAGACTCACAGGAGGAGAGCGACATGCGGTATTACCTGCTCAACGTCATGCAGCCGGGCTGGGACGAGCTGCCCGCCCCCGAGGTGCTGGCCGAGATCGGCAAGCGGCTCGACGCCTTCCACCAGGAGCTCCGGGAGGCCGGGGCCTGGGTCTTCGCCGGGGGACTGCACAGCCCCGACTCCTCGACCGTGCTGCGGCCGCACGACGGCGACGTACTGATCACCGACGGGCCGTACGCCGAGGGCAAGGAGCAGCTCGGCGGCCTCTGCATCGTGAAGGCGCCCGACCTGGACGCGGCCCTGGAGTGGGGACGCAAGGCGGCCCTGGCCACCACGCTGCCCATCGAGGTGCGGCCCTTCCAGCACGAGTCCGAGGACTGATGACCCCGGACATCGAGGGCGTCTTCCGCGAGGAGTACGGCCGCGCGGTCGCCGTCCTCGTTCGCTTCCTCGGCGACATCGACCTCGCCGAGGAAGCGGTCCAGGACGCCTTCACCACGGCTGTGCGGCGCTGGCCGCAGACCGGCGTGCCGCCCAGCCCGGCCGGCTGGATCATCACCACCGCACGCAACCGCGCGATCGACCGGCTGCGCCGCGAGTCCACGAGGCAGGCCCGCCACGCCGAGGCCGCCCTGCTGCACGCCCCCGACGCACCGCCCGAGGAGGGCCCCGTGCGCGACGAACGGCTCCGCCTCGTCTTCACCTGCTGCCACCCCGCGCTCGCCCCCCAGGCCCGGGTCGCCCTCACCCTCCGGCTGCTCGGCGGCCTCACCACCGCGCAGATCGCCCGCGCCTTCCTGGTCCCCGAGCCGACGATGGCGCAGCGCCTCGTCCGCGCCAAGGCCAAGATCCGCGACGCCCACATCCCCTACCGCGTCCCCCACGACGCCGACCTCCCCGACCGGCTCAAGGGAGTCCTGGCCGTCATCTACCTCATCTTCAACGAGGGCTACGACGGCACACCCGAACTGTGCGCCGAAGCCGTACGCCTGGGCCGTCTGCTGGCCGAGCTGATGCCGGACGAGCCCGAGGCCACCGGACTGCTCGCGCTGATGCTGCTCATCGAGTCCCGCCGGGCCGCCCGCACCGACGACCGCGGCGAACTCGTACCGCTGTCCGAGCAGGACCTGGGCCGCTGGGACCCCACGCTCGTCGCCGAGGGGCAGTCACTCGTACGGCGGTGTCTGCGCCGGAACCAGCCGGGGCCGTATCAGATCCAGGCCGCCATCCAGGCCGTCCACAGCGACGGGCCCACCGACTGGGGGCAGGTCCGTCGGCTGTACGACCAGCTCATGGCCGTGGCGCCAAGCCCCGTCGTGGAAGTGAACCGCGCGGTCGCCGTGGCCGAGACCGACGGGCCCGCGCGGGCCCTCGCCCTGGTGGAGGCGCTGGACCTCGACGGTTACCACGTCCTGCACGCCGTCCGGGCGGACCTGCTGCGCCGGCTCGGACGCGCCCCCGAAGCCGCGGACGCCTACGCGAAGGCCGCGGAACTCACTGGGAACCCGGCGGAGCGTATGTATCTCGAACACCGTCGCCGATCACTGTGACCCGGTCTCACGAGCAGGGGACTGACGCGCCCCGGAAGGAGTGAGTGACCTCGTCCCGGAAGGCGTGATCGACCTCGTCCCGGAAAGTAGTGATGGCGGCCCGGAATTTACCCGGCCACGAAAAGGTTGCAATATACATCTGACCGTCGAGACCAGGCCGCAAGGCCCGCCCACCCCAGCGAGGCATCCGTGAACCACCCCGCCCCCGAGCAGCCCGCCGACGTCGTGGCCCGACTGCGCGCCACCTTCCGCAGCGGCCGCACCAAGCCCGTCGAATGGCGTACGACCCAGCTGCGCCGCCTGCGCGAGATGCTCACCGAGAACGGCACCGAACTGGCCGCCGCCCTCCACGCCGACCTGGGCAAGAGCTCCACCGAGGCGTTCCGCACCGAGATCGACTTCACGATCCGCGAGATCGACCACACCCTGGACCACCTCGCCGACTGGCTGCGCCCCGAGTCCGCCCCGGTCCCGGCGCACCTCGGCGCCGACGCGAGCGCCTGGACGCAGTACGACCCGCTCGGCGTCGTCCTCGTCATCGCGCCCTGGAACTACCCGGCCCAGCTGCTGCTCGCCCCGGTGGTCGGCGCCCTCGCCGCGGGCAACGCGGTGGTCGCCAAGCCCAGCGAGCTGGCCCCGGCCACCTCCGCCGCCGTCGCCCGGCTGCTCCCCGCCTACCTGGACACCGACGCGGTGGCCGTCGTCGAGGGCGGCATCCCGGAGACCACGGCCCTGCTCGCCGAGCGCTTCGACCACATCTTCTACACCGGCAACGGCACGGTCGGCCGCGTCGTCCTGCGCGCCGCCGCCGAGCACCTCACCCCGGTCACCCTCGAACTGGGCGGCAAGTCCCCGGCGTTCGTCGACCGCGACGCCGACCTCACTGTTGTCGCCGACCGCCTGGCCCGCGGCGAGTTCCTCAACGCCGGGCAGACCTGCGTCGCCCCCGACTACGTCCTCACCGACCCGGAGACGGCGGCCGCCCTGGAGCCACTGCTGAAGGACGCCGTCGAGTCGGTGTACGGCAGCGACCCCGCCGACTCCGGCGAGTACGGCCGCATCATCAACGAACGGCACTTCGACCGCCTGACCGGCCTGCTCGACTCCGGCCGCACGGTCGTGGGCGGCACCAGCGACCGTACGACCAAGTACATCGCGCCCACCGTCCTCGCCGACGTCGACCCCAAGGCGCCGGTGATGCAGGAGGAGATCTTCGGCCCCATCCTGCCCATCGTCACCGTGTCCGGTCTCGACGACGCCATCGACTTCATCAACGACCGGGACAAGCCCCTCGCGCTGTACGTCTTCACGGACTCCGACACGACACGGCGCCGCATCGCCGACGAGACCTCCTCCGGCGGCCTCGGCTACGGCCTGCCCCTCGCCCATCTCACCGTCTCCGACCTGCCGTTCGGCGGGGTCGGGGAGAGCGGCATGGGCAACTACCACGGCCGCTACTCCATCGAGACCTTCAGCCACCGCAAGGCGATCCTGGAGAAGCCGCTCGGCTGATCACCGGACGCGGTGCGCGGCGCGCGAGGCCCGGCAGGTGCTCTGGGACCTGCTGGGCCATCGGTGCGTTTCTCACGCCGATGGGACAGCGAGAGCACCGGTTGCTTCTAGTCTCGAGGGCGACGACCGGAGAACCCATCGCGCACTGCCTGCGCGGAGGACGGGGAGCGTGGCGATGCACGACTGGGTGATGCCGACGGCCTGTGCACCCTCGATCGCGGCCCGCCGGGGGGACGGCTTCCACGCCACCCCCTTCTCCGAGCGCTGCGCGGGCCTCGACGAAGCCGGACACCACGTGTTCCTCGGGATCAGCCCCGGCAACGGTTACTTCTCCGAGGGCCGGCTCGTCGCGCTGCTGCGCTGGGCCGCCGACCGCTTCACCCGGATCGAGATCGCCCACCCCGACACCGACACCGTCGCCTGCACCTACCTCGGCCGCGGCTACGAACCCCGGCACGCCCGAGCCCGCGCCCACCGCGACGTACGCCAGGCGGCCAACCGGGTCTCCCGCGCCGTGAGCACCGCGCGGATCGACCCGGCCCGGCTGCGGGTCGCGCGGTGCTCCGACTTCTACGACGCCCAGGCCTACCGTGCCGCCCTTGAGCGCATCACCCGCGCGCACCGGGAGCAGCCCGCTTCCCACGCCACCTGCACCCGCATGGTCACCGGCGTCCTGCGCACCACGATGCCCGCCGACTGGACCCCGACCGCCGGCCAACTGGCCGCCGGAGCGCGTACTTGGACCGCGAGCTCCCGCTCCTCCTCGACACCCCGGCCGTCCTCGGCGTACCGGCATCCGTCGTCGCCTACCGCGCCACCTTGGCCCTCGGCGGCCTCCTCTACGGTCCGGACGCGCCGCTCCCTGCCGTGGACACGCAGGGATTCGTCACCGTGGCACCCCCGCCGGTGTCATGACCGCCTACCTGGCCGGGCTCGTCCGGACCGTTTCCGGCAAGCTCGGTGCCCGACAGAACATCCGCACCACCGCATGGAGTTGACGTCATGACCGACAAGCTCACCGTGAGCGTCCTGGGCACCGGCATCATGGGTGCCGCGATGGCCCGCAACCTCGCCCGCGCGGGACACACCGTCCGCGCCTGGAACCGCAGCGCGGCCAAGGCACAGCCGCTGACCGCGGACGGTGTCGAGATCGCCGCCGACCCCGCCGAGGCCGTGCGCGGCGCCGACGTCGTCCTGACCATGCTGTACGACGGCCCCGCGGCCCTGGACGTGATGCGCCAGGCCGCCGAGGGGCTCCGCCCGGGCACCGCCTGGGTGCAGTCGACCACCGCCGGCATCGAGGCGATCGCCGACCTGGCCGCCTTCGCCCGCGAGCACCGACTGGTCTTCTTCGACGCGCCCGTCCTGGGCACCCGCCAGCCCGCCGAGGCCGGTCAGCTGCTCGTCCTCGCGGCCGGACCGGTCGACGGGCGCGGTGCCGTCACCCCCGTGTTCGACGCGGTCGGCGCCCGCACGGTGTGGACCGGCGAGGACGGCGCCGAGGGCAGCGCGACCCGGCTGAAGCTCGTCGCCAACAGCTGGGTGCTCGCCGTGACCAACGCGGCCGGAGAGGCCCTCGCCCTCGCGAAGGCTCTCGGCGTGGACCCGCAGGGCTTCTTCGACGCCATCGACGGCGGCCCCCTCGACATGGGCTACCTGCGGGCCAAGTCGGGTCTGGTCCTCAACGACCAGTTGTCACCGGCCCAGTTCGCGGTCTCCACCGCCGCCAAGGACGCCCGGCTGATCGTCGAGGCAGGTGAGCGGAGCGGAGTCCGCCTGGACGTGGCCGCCGCCAGCGCCGAGCGCTTCGAACGCGCCGCCGCCCAGGGCCACGGCGACGAGGACATGGCCGCCGCCTATTTCGCGAGCTTCGACGAGAAGGAGGCCTGACCCCAGAGACCGGAACACCCGACCCCGAGACCGGAACACCCGACCCCGAGGAGGACCGCTCATGTCCAAGCCCCCGCTGCCGCCCGAGGCCGTCGAACTGCTCAGCCGCCCCAACCCCTGTGTGATGGCGACCCTGCGCTCCGACGGGACACCGGTGTCGACACCCACCTGGTACCTCTGGGAGGACGGCCGTGTCCTGATCAACCTGGACGAGGGCCGGATCCGGCTGAAGCACCTGCGCCGCGACCCCCGCGTCACCCTCACGATCCTTGACGCCGACAACTGGTACACGCACGTCACGCTCATCGGCCGCGTGGCCGAGACGTACGACGACAAGGACCTCGCCGACATCGACCGCCTCTCCACCCACTACGGCGGCCGTCCCTACCCGAACCGGGTCCGGGGCCGCGTGAGCGCGTGGATCGAGGTCGAGCGCTGGCACGGCTGGGGCGAGATGAAGGACAACGACCAGGCTTCCGGGTGACGGTACGCCCGCAGAGGGGTGAGGGTGCCCGGCCGCGCCCTCACCCTCCTGCTGTACACACGTCCCGTGCGTCAGGCGTCGCTGCTCAGGGGATGGCTGAAGCCCTGGTCGGAGATGAGACGGGCGCCTTCGGCGAGCTCCGTGGCGAAGCGCTCGACGGCCTCGTAGGGGAAGCGGTGGCTGGGGCCGCTCAAGGAGAGGGAGGCGACGACATTGCCGGTGCGGCCGGTGACGGGCACCGCCACGGCCGTGAGTCCCTCGTCGAACTCGCTGCTGCTGACGGCGTACCCGCGCTCGGCCGCCTCCGCGACCCAGGTCCGCAGCCGCTCGACCTGTGCCTCGCCCTGCGGTGAGGCGACGGCGACCCGGCGCAGGAACGCCTCGGAGGCACCCCGCAGCAGAATCTTCGAAGAGGCGCCGGCCCACAGCGGCTGCTCGTCGCCGACGTCGACGACATGGCGCAGCGGATGCGGACTCTCCTCGTGTGCGACGCAGATGCGGTGGACACCCCGGGCGACGAACAGATTGACGGTCTCGCCGAGCCGGTCCGCGAGATCCCGCATGACCTTCCGGGTCTCCTGCGGCACCTCCCACTGGCTGCGCGCCAGATAGGCCCAGCGCCACAGCGCGGGCCCCGCGGTGTAGCCGGACGGGTGCGAGCCCAGCAGGCCGGTCTCCTCCAGTGTCTGCACCAGGCGCAGCGCGGTCGTCTTGGCGAGCCCGGTCGACTCGCTGATCTCCCGCAGAGTGATCACCGGCCGGTCCTCGGTGATGAGGGTGAGGATGTCGAAGGCCCGCCGCACACTGCGCACCCCGCCGGCCTGCTGGTCGGAGTCGCCCCCCGCCCGCGTCTGTCCCTCGCTCACCGGCTGCCTCCCGTGGGTCCCTGCGGCCCTCGGCCGACGGTGTTTCCGACCGTAGTCCGCTCTGCGGACCAGGGAAACCGCAGCGCCGAGGAAATCGGGCCGCAATCCAAGGAGCGCCGCCCGGTGGCTGGTCGCCGCATGTGCAGGCGGAACCATGGCCCATCGTACGACCGGCTCCGTAGTCCTGAGCGCGCCGCGCCCTTGTTCGAGGAGCCGACACAGCCTAGGCTGACCGCACAGCGGATCAAAAGGACCGTCTAGTGGTCCCTCGGAGTCTCGGTGGAAGCAGCAGTCCTCGCGGCACCGGGACGGATCGAGACGGTCGACGACCGGCCGGGGACCGGTGAGCGGACCCGGCGAAGTGACCGGCGAACACGCGGGAAACCTCGGGAGCGAGCATGCGCAAGTCCATCGCCACCGTCTGCCTCAGCGGCACCCTCACCGAGAAACTGACGGCCGCCTCACGGGCCGGCTTCGACGGCGTCGAGATCTTCGAGAACGACCTCCTCGCGAGCCCTCTCGCACCCGAGGAGACAGCCGCCCGCACGGCCGACCTGGGGCTGCGCATCGACCTCTACCAGCCGATGCGGGACATCGAGGCCGTCCCGGAGGAGGTCTTCGCCCGCAGCCTGAGGCGGGCCCGGCACAAGTTCGAGGTGATGCGCAGGCTCGGCGCCGACACCGTCCTCGTCTGTTCCAGCGTCTCCCCGCAGGCCGTGGACGACGACGCCCTCGCGGCCGAGCAGCTGAGCCGACTGGCCGACCTGGCCCAGGAGTTCGGCATCCGGGTCGCCTACGAGGCTCTGGCCTGGGGGCGGCACGTCAACACGTACGACCACGCGTGGCGGATCGTCGCCACCGCGGACCATCCGGCGCTCGGCACCTGCCTGGACAGTTTCCACATTCTCTCCAGGGGTTCCGATCCCAAGGGCATCGCGGACATCCCCGGTGACAAGATCTTCTTCCTCCAGCTCGCCGACGCCCCGCTGATGGCCATGGACGTCCTCCAGTGGAGCCGCCACTACCGCTGTTTCCCGGGCCAGGGCGGATTCGACGTCGCCGGACTCCTGCGCCACGTGCTGAACGCCGGATACGACGGTCCGCTGTCCCTGGAGGTCTTCAACGACGTCTTCCGCCAGGCGGACGCGGGCCGCACGGCGCTGGACGGACTGCGCTCCCTGCTGGCTCTGGAGGAGAACGTCGGCGTCTCCCTCCTCCCGGCCCCCGTGGTTCCCTCCGGCGTCGCCTTCGCCGAACTCGCCACCAGCGACCCCGAACCCGTCGGCGAACTCCTCACCGCGCTCGGCTTCCACCGCGCCGCCCGCCATCACGGCAAGCCGGTCGACCTCTGGGAGCAGGGCGAGGCCCGCGTCCTGGTCAACGCGGGCATCACCGGCCGCCGTTCGGACACCACCCTGGCCGCCGTAGGCCTGGAGACGGCGGACCCGGCGGCCTCCGCACGGCGGGCGGAAGCCCTGCTCGCGCCCGCCCTGCCCAAGCGCCGTGCCGCACAGGACGTCCCCCTGGAGTCGATCGCGGCCCCGGACGGCACCGAAGTCCTGTTCTGCGCGACCGGCCGCCCCGAACTCCCGAGCTGGACCGACGACTTCGGGTACACGGCCGAGAGCGGCACCGCGACCGCCCTCACCATCGACCACCTCGCGCTGACCCAGCCCTGGCACCACTTCGACGAGTCGGTGCTCTTCCACCGCACGGTGCTGGGCCTCAGCCCCCACGACACCGTCGAACTCGCCGACCCTTACGGCCTGTTCCGCAGCCGTGCCCTGTCCGCCTCCTCCGACGGGCCCCGGCTGGTCCTCAACCTCGCGCCCACGCCGGAGGAGGACGGTGAGACGCGGGCCCGGCACGTGGCGTTCGCCGTCGACGACATCGTCGCCGGGGTCCGCCGCTTCCGGGCGGCCGGGGCAGGGCTGCTGCGCGTCCCGGCGAACTACTACGACGACCTGGAGGCCCGGTTCGAGTTCGCCGAGGGGGAGTTGGAGACGTATCGCGAGCTCGGCATCCTCTACGACCGCGACGAGCGGGGCGGCGAGTTCCGGCACTGCTACACCGAGACGGTTGGCCGAGTCTTCTTCGAGTTCGTGCAGCGCTCGGGCGGCTACGCCGGGTTCGGCGCGGCCAACGCGCCCATCCGGCTGGCGGCACAGCGGAGGTAGGAGTTCGGAAGGTGCCGACCGTGACGCGCCGAAGGTGTGTCATCATCCGCCGATGACCTCCGAAACGATCACCGCGGACGCGGCAGGCACCTGGACACTCGGCGATCTCACCGTCAACCGCATCGGCTTCGGCGCGATGCGGCTGACGGGCAGCGCGGCCTTCCACCACGGCACCCCCAGCGACCGGCAGCGGTCGATCGCGGTACTGCGCAAGGCCGTCGAACTCGGCGTCAACCACATCGACACGGCGGCCTTCTACTTCTCCTCGCTGCGCTCCGCCAACGAGATCATCAACAGCGCGCTGTCCCCGTACCCGGACGACCTGGTCATCGCCGCCAAGGTCGGGCCCTTCCGGGACTACACGGGGGAGTGGGGCACCTCGGCCCGGCCGGAGGACCTGCGCGGTCACGTCGAGGAGAACCTCCGGCAGCTCGGCCGCGACCACCTCGACCTGGTGTACCTCCGCCGGATGCGCCAGGACTCCGTCGCCGAGCACTTCGGGGCCCTCGCCGAACTGCGCGACAAGGGCCTGATCCGGCACCTCGGCATCTCCGACGTCGAGCCCCGGCACCTCGCCGAGGCGCAGGCCATCGCGCCGGTGGTGTCCGTGCAGAATCGTTTCGGGCTCGACTCCCGCAACCGGGTCACCGACGAGACGGTACGGCTCTGCGGCGAGCAGGGCGTCGCCTTCGTGCCGTTCTACGCGATCGCGGGAAACGCCGGAGCCGAGGGTGCCACCACCGCTCACGACGAAGCGGTGCTCGCCGTCGCACGGGCGCACGACGCGAGTCCCGCCCAGGTCCGGCTCGCCTGGACCCTCGCCCAGGGCCCGCACGTCCTGGCGATCCCCGGTACCGGCAACCCCGACCACCTCGCCGAGAACATCGCGGCGGGCGCGCTGAGGCTCACCGAGGACGAACTGGCGACCTTGAACTCACTGCATCGTCAAGCCGGTTGAGGGGTCAGACGGCCCACTCGCCGTCCTCCATGACGTGCCGCCCGCGCATCTCGTGCACGCCGTTGAGGGCCTGCACGGTGCGCGGACGCACCTGGAAGAAGGCGTACGAGGCGCTGTCCTCCCGCGGATCCCAACCCGTCTTCGCCCGGAAGGCCTCGATCCCCGCGACCGGCACGTCCGTCCCGCCGTACGTCCGCACCTCCCCGTCGATGAGCACGACGTCCTGGGTGTCCCCGAACGCCAGCCGGGTGCGTCGGCCGTCGCGCAGATTCCGGCCCGTGGGATTGGTGATCCGTGTGGACAGCCAGACGGACGCGCCGTCCCAGGCGAACCACAGCGCGACCAGACACGGCAGCCCTTCGGCGTCCGCCGTGGCCACCCAGATGTCCGTCTCCCGCTCCAGCCGGGCCAGTACATCGCGCTTGCGCTGTTCGAGGGTGCGGCTCTCGGTGATCGTCATGTCCAGGACGCTACCGGCCCCCTCGCCCCGGCACCTCGGTCCAAGGCCCTACGACCGCGGACCGAGACGCGGCACCATCCTGCGGACCATGCCGACGCCGCGGTTCTGATGACGCGCCTGTTCGAGAGCCCCGGCCGCATTGCCGTCAGGGCCTGACCCGGCAGTTCGGGGTCGCCCACCGCGCAGCTGTCGACGCCGCGGCCTGCCACGTTGCGGCCGGGCCTGCGGGGCCTGCCGGTCCTCACGGGCGCCTGCAACCTCTATGGCCCGCTCGCCCGGTGGACCATACGGAGGCTTGGGGCCGACGGGCCCCCGAAGGTCCCGGCTGCTTGGTCGTCGTGGGCCGCCTGAAGTTCCTGGTCGTCTACGTGCACGGGTCGACGGGTCGGCCCCGTCACCTCGCGGCTGGTGTGCCGGACTTCGCAGGCGCGCCTGACTTCCATGGTCCGCCTGGTGGACCGGGCTGGAGCTGCGTGGCTCGACGGGCCCCTCGGAGATCCCGGCCGTGTTGGCGTCACGGCCGGGCCCGACGTCGGGGTCGCCCGCCGCGAATCGGTCGAAGGCACGGTCGCCCCGCCCCTCGTGGCGGGACCTCGTGGGCGCCGTCCACTTCCGTAATCCGGCGCCAGTGGCCATGCCAGAGGCTCGGAACCCGACATGCTTTGGAGGCTCCGTGTGGTCGTGGCCGGCCCAGAGTTCCCGGTCGTCCACCCTGCACGGGGCGACGGGCCCACCCCGTCACCTCGCGGCTGATCGTGCGGACTCCGCAGGCGCCCGCAAACCTCCTGGTCCGCCTGGTGGACCATGAGGTTTGCGCGGGGCCAACGCGCCCGCGAGGCTTCCGAGCTCCGCTCACGTGACGTGCCCCGACACGGAATCGCTGCTTGCACAACGCTCCCGACCCGCGCAAGGCACCCGCCTCAGAGCCGATCCGATCCGATCCGCGCAAGGTGCCGCGGCCCACAGTCGGCCTGATCCAAAGCGCAGGCCCTACCCCAGCCGCTCGTGCAGGAACGGCACCGTCCGCTCCCAGGCGCGGGTGGCGGACTCGGGGTCGTGCGTCGGACCCCCGTTGTTGAAGAAGGCGTGGTTCGCCGGGTAGAGACGCAGGTCCGGGGTGATCCCGGACTGCTCGCGGATCGCCTCACGCAGGACGTCGAGGCTCTCCGCCGGGATGGTCTGGTCGAGCTCGCCGTAGTGGCCCAGGATCTCCGCCTTCAGACCCGAGAAGTCGGGCAGCTCGCCCTGGATCACACCGTAGAACGGCACCGCGGCGCTCACCCGCGGGTCCGCCGCCGCCAGGTAGAGGACGAATCCGCCGCCCATGCAGAAGCCGACCGCGCCGACGGTGTCCGAGGTGACCTCGTCCAGCGACAGCAGGTGGTCGACCGCGCCGGACAGCAGCTCCACGCCCCGTGAGACCGGCAGCTCCCGCATCATCCGCAGGGCCTCGTCGCTGTCATGGGCGACATTGCCGCCGTACAGGTCGGGGGCGAGGGCCACGAAGCCCTCCGCCGCCAGCCGGTCGGTGACGTCGGCGATGTGGTCGGTCAGGCCCCACCACTCCTGGATCACGATGACGCCCGGCCCGCTCCCGGACGGCGGCAGCGCCAGATAGCCGTGCGCGGTGGTGCCGCCGCTCGGGAAGGTGACGTTCTGGTGAGCGGGAGCTCCGGTCGACTTCGGCAGTTCGGTCATGGCGCTCGACTCCTGTGCGGCAGTCCGGTGAGGGGCGCCGGAGCCGTGACCCCGGCGGTGATCACCAGCCTGTCACGCGCCGTACGGCCCGCGCACAGGAGCCCCGCCGGACCGGACTGGCGTCACCCAGGTTTTACGTATAACCTCTCCCGTCAACCGCCCGTCCCGAGAGGTTCCGATGAGACGCGTCGCCCTGGTCACCCTCGTCGTCGACGACTACGACGAGGCGATCCGCTTCTACACCGAAGCCCTCGGCTTCCGGCTCGTCGAGGACACCCCCCGCCCCGACGGCTCCCGCTGGGTCGTCGTACGGCCGGACGAGCGCGAAGGCGGCACCGACCTGCTGCTCGCCCGCGCCAAGAACGAGGCCCAGCAGGGTCGGGTGGGGAACCAGACCGGCGGGCGCGTCGGCTTCTTCCTGCACACCGACGACTTCACCCGCGACCACGCCCGCATGCTCGCCGCGGGAGTGACCTTCCTGGAGGAGCCCCGTCACGAGCCCTACGGCTCGGTCGCCGTCTTCCAGGACCTCTACGGGAACCGCTGGGACCTGCTCCAGCCCGCCGCCTGAACCTCCCCCGCCTGATCCGCCCGCCACCGCTCCACGTTCGAAGAAAGACCCCGCCATGACCGCTACGCGCGTAGACGCCGACCTGATCCGCCGCCTCCCCAAGGCCGTCCTGCACGACCACCTCGACGGCGGCCTGCGCCCCGCCACCGTGGTGGAGCTCGCGGCGGAGGTCGGCCACACCCTGCCCACCACCGACCCGGACGAGCTCGCCGCCTGGTACTTCGAGGCCGCCAACTCCGGCGACCTGGTGCGCTACATAGCCACCTTCGAGCACACCCTCGCCGTCATGCAGACCCGGGAGGGCCTGCTGCGCACGGCCGAGGAGTACGTCCTCGACCTGGCCGCCGACGGAGTCGTGTACGGCGAGGTCCGCTACGCCCCGGAGCTGAACACCAACGGCGAGCTGACCATGGCCGAGGTCGTCGAGACCGTCCAGGAGGGCCTGGCCGCCGGTATGGCGAAGGCCGCCGCGGCGGGCACCCCGGTGCGGGTGGGCACCCTGCTGTGCGGGATGCGGATGTTCGACCGGGTGCGCGAGGCCGCCGACCTGGCCGTGGCCTTCCGGGACGCCGGCGTCGTCGGCTTCGACATCGCGGGCGCCGAGGACGGCTTCCCGGCCGCCGACCACCTGGACGCCTTCGAGCACCTGCGCCGCGAGAGCGTGCCGTTCACCATTCACGCCGGTGAGGCCCACGGTCTGCCCAGCATCCACCAGGCCGTGCAGGTGTGCGGCGCCCAGCGTCTCGGTCACGGCGTGCGGATCACCGACGACATCGTCGACGGCAAGCTCGGCCGGCTCGCGGGCTGGGTCCGGGACCGCCGGATCGCCCTGGAGATGTGCCCGACGTCCAACCTCCAGACCGGCGCGGCCACCTCGATCGCCGAGCACCCGATCACGGCGCTGAAGGACCTGGGCTTCCGGGTCACCCTCAACACCGACAACCGGCTCGTTTCGGGGACGACGATGACCCGTGAGATGTCCCTGCTGGTCGAGGACGCGGGCTGGACGGTGGAGGACCTGCGCACGGTCACCGTGAACGCGCTCAAGAGCGCCTTCATCCCGTTCGACGAGCGCAAGGCCCTCATCGAGGACGTCGTCCTGCCGGGTTACGCGCTCTGAATCAGCCCCCGCAGATAGGCGGCCTGTCCGACGTGCTGGAGGTCGTCGGACAGGACGCTGACCAGCCGGACGCCCAGGGTGACCGGCGGATCCCAGTTCTCGTCCACGACGCGGTCCAGGTCCTCGGCCGTCAGTTCGCGCAGGGCTTCGAGACTCTGGGCGTGCACGGCGTCGTAGTAACCGGTCAGCAGGTCCGCGGAGTCGACCCGCACCTTGGCGACCTGTGCGGAGGTGTGGCCGTAGCCGATGTCCCGCGGCTTCAGGTCGAGGCCGAACCGCTTCTCCCAGTCCTGCGTCAGCCACACCTGGTCGAGGCCGAGGGCGCCGGCCACGTGGTCGTCCTGGACGCGGGTGAGATGCCAGACCAGCCAGGCCAGGGAGTTGGCGTCGGGACCGGGACGGTGGTTGAGGTCGTCGGGGCCCAGGCCCTCGACGGCGGCGTGGACTTCTTCCTGGATGCGGCTGTAACCGTCGATGAGGATGTCCTTTGCATGCATGACATCCACCATCGCGCATCGCGCCGCGTCACGCGTCGGATTACGGCTCCCGCGTCACGCGTCGGATTACGGTTCCCGTGTCACGCGTCGGGAATCCAGCTCCCGTGGAAGCCGAGCGGCACCCGTCCCGGCAGATGGATCCGGGCCACCGGCTCGGCCGTGAAGTCCTGGGCCGCGAGGATCACCAGGTCGGAGGCCCCGCGATCGGGGTTGTGCACATACGCGATCGCGTACCCGTCGTCCTCGGCGGCCCTGTCGTCGCAGGGGTCGGACGGCACGAACACCGCCTCGCTCGCCGCCGCGCCCCGGGGCAGCCGGTGCACCTGCGAGGTGCCGCGCAGCAGGTCGTGCTTGATGAGCGCGTTGCTGAAGGCCCGGTCGGGCGGCGGGTTGCCGTCGACCGCCTGATAGGCCACCGCCATCTCCGCGGACGCCGCCGAGTAGCCGTAGCGGTGCCGGCGGGACACCAACGCCTCGTTGACGCGCGGGAATTCCTGGGGGCGGTCGTCGAGGGTCCGCGTCCGCACCCGCCCCTGACGCAGGTCGACCGTCCAGCGGTCCAGGCGGGGAGTGCCCGGCGAGTACGGCCCGCCCGAGCCGTTGCCCGCCACGAGAAAGGGAGCGTCGAAGTTGGTCATGTCGACCACCAGGTTCGGGCCCTCCTCGTACGCGTTGAGGGTGTGCGAGTAGTACACGGGGTCGACCTCGAACCAGCGGACCGCGCCTCCCTCGCGCGGCAGCACGCCGACCCGTGCCGGATGCCGGTCGTTCCAGACGTAGGGCACGATGTCGCCGCGCTCGGCGCCCGCCGGGTCGAAGGTGACCGGCATGTCGAGGATGATCACGTAGTGCTCGGTGAGGGCGAAGTCGTGGATCATCGGCGCGTCCGCCACCGGGATCCGGGTGCTGCGCGAGACACGTCCCGCCGGATCCACGACCAGGTGCCGGACGTGGTCCCAGGTCGGGTAGTAGGCGATCGCGTGCAGCTCACCGGCATGGGCGTCGAACTTGGTGTGTGCGGTGAACGCGCCCTCCAGGGTGCCCCGGAAGTCGTACGTGCCCACGGTGTTCAGCTCGTCGTCGAGCTCGTACGGCAGCGGACCGCTCTCCTGGAGCGCGAGGATCCGGCCGCGGTAGGGGATCACATGGGTGTTGCACGGGAAGTCGTCCGGTGGCACCGGGCCCGGGTAGGGCTCGCCGAGCTTCTTCGCGACCTGGGAGGAGCGGACCCAGCGGTTGCGGTACCACTCGGCGCGGCCCTCGCGCAGCCGGACGCCGTGCACCATGCCGTCGCCGAGCATCCAGTGGTGGGCGCGCGGATCCTCCAGGCCCAGCGCGTTGGGGCCGTTGCGCAGGTAGCGGCCGTTCAGTTCGCGCGGGATTCGGCCGGTGACCGGCAGGTCGAAGGCCGTCAGCTCCTCGGTAACCGGCTTGAAGGCGCCCTCCAGGAACGGGAAGTGACGCGTCGACGTCGAGCGCGGTGCCGCCGAGGCGGGTCCCGCGGCCGCTCCCGTGCCGGCCAGTCCGCCCGCGGCCGCGACCGCCGCCGCGCCGCGCAGTACGTTCCGTCGTGTGGGAGCCGCTGCCCGTGTGAAATCCGTCGTCCGTGCGAGGTCCGTCGTCCGTGTGGGATCCGTCATCTTCCCTGCTCCTGACCGGGGTTGTCTTCGGGGACGGTCATGAGTCTGTGGCGTGGGACGGCTCGGGTCAGGAGTGGTGGGCCCCGTCCTGGGGGTGGTGTCAGGCCCCCTCTTTCCCTTGGCGGCTCAGCTGTCGAGCAGAGCCATCAGTGCCCGCGCGGCCGGACTGGTGGCCTGCGGGAGCGGCAGCAGCGCGACGGTCTCGTACACGGTCTCCCCGGTGCCCTTGACGGGCAGGCCCGTCAGTGACGGCCGCTTGTGCCGGAAGTGCTGCGGAACGACGGCCACCCCGAGGTTCTCGTCCACCAGGTCGAGAAGGCTGTGCACGTCGTTGACCTCCAGCGCGACCGTCCTGCGCACGCCGGCCTCGGCGAAGACGGCGTCGGTGGTGCGGCGCGGGCCCCAGTCCGGGTGGAAGTCGACGAAGACCTCGCCGCCCAGGTCCTCCGGGGTCACGGCCGCGCCGGCCGCCGCGAGCGGGTGGCTGGGATGGCAGAGCACGGTCATCGGCTCGCTGGTCAGCGGTACGGCCCGTAGTTGGTCGCTCTCCTCCTGCGTGCCCCGCACGGCGAACGCCAGGTCCAGACGCCCGGCGGCGACCTCCTCGGCGAGCGCGCCCGAGCCCGCCTGCCGCAGAGAGATCTCCACGTCCGGATGCTGCCGCCGGAACGCGGCGAGCAGCCCCGCCACATGCACCCCCGCGATGCACTGCTCGGAGCCCAGCGCGAGCATCCCGCGCAGCACCCCCTGCACCGCGGCCACCGCCTCGTGGGCCGAACGCACCTGCGCGAGGATCCGCTCGGCCTCGCCCAGCAGCGCCCGTCCGGCCGGGGTGAGCGTCACCCGGCGGGTGGTCCGCACGAACAGCGGGGTCTGCAGCTCGCGCTCCAGCGCCCGGATGGACGCGGACAGCCCGGACTGGGACACCAGGAGCCGTTCGGCGGCCCGGGTGAAGTGCTGGTCCTCGGCGACCGCCACGAAGTGCTGGAGATGGCGCAGTTCCATGATTGAGAAGCCTATCCGCTGAATTCCATCGGATTCTTCTGTTGGACCAATGCCCCCAGGTCGCGAAAGAGTGGACACAGGTTCAACACCCTGGTCCCACCGTGCCAACCCCTCTGGAGTCGCGTTGTACACCGCACACCCCGACCGCTACGCGGAGATGCCCTACCGGCGCACCGGACGCAGCGGCCTGAAGCTGCCCGCGATCTCGCTCGGCCTGTGGCACAACTTCGGCCCGGCGGACCGCACCGTGGAGACCCAGCGGGCCATCCTGCGCCGCGCCTTCGACCTCGGTGTCACCCACTTCGACCTCGCCAACAACTACGGCCCGCCGCCCGGCGCCGCCGAGTCGGCGTTCGGCGAGGCCCTCAAGGCCGACCTCGCGGCCTACCGCGACGAGCTGATCATCTCCACCAAGGCCGGCTATCTGATGTGGCCCGGCCCGTACGGCGAGTGGGGCTCCCGCAAGTACCTGCTGTCCTCGCTGGACCAGAGCCTGACCCGGATGGGCCTGGACTACGTCGACATCTTCTACTCGCACCGCCCCGACCCGGACACCCCCCTCGAAGAGACGATGGGGGCCCTGCACACCGCGGTCCAGCAGGGCAAGGCGCTCTACGTCGGCATCTCCAACTACTCCGCCGAGCAGACCCGCGAGGCCGCCCGCATCCTCGGCGAGCTCGGCACTCCGCTGCTCATCCACCAGCCGCGCTACTCGATGCTGGACCGTCGCCCCGAGGACGGCGGTCTGCTGGACGCGCTGGACGAGCTCCAGGTCGGTTCCATCGTCTTCTCCCCGCTGGAGCAGGGGCTGCTCACCGGCCGCTACCTCGACGGCATTCCCGAGGACTCCCGGGCCGCGAGCGACAGCCCCTTCCTGAACTCGGACGCGCTCACCGAGGACCTGGTCGGGCAGCTCCGTGAGCTCAACGACATCGCCAAGGGCCGCGGCCAGACCCTCGCCCAGCTGGCCCTGGCCTGGGTCCTGCGCGGCGGCCGTGTCACCTCGGCGCTCGTCGGCGCCAGCAGTCCGAAGCAGATCGAGGACAGCGTGGGCACGATCGCCAACCTGGACTTCGACGCGGAGGAACTGGCGAGGATCGACGCGATCGTCAAGGCGTGACCGACGCGGCCGTGGTGATCGCGGGCAGCTGAACGGACCGACCGGGCGCCCGTCCAAGGCAGGCGCCCGCTCTGCAGGCGGGCATGTACGGCGGCCTGGTCTCCGACCCGGCAGCCCGGTACCGACGGCTCGGTGAGCACACCCCCGTGGCGGAGCCCTGATCAGCCGGTCCGCTCCTCGATGTGCACGGTCACCGTGTCGCCCGCCTCCTTGCCGATCGCCTTTCTCACCTCGGCCTTCACGGGCAGCATGTGGGTGCCGTCCCCGAGGGCCATGAAGGAGCTCCGGAAGGGGTGTCCGTCGATCGTCCCGCGGACCTTCACCAGTCCGCGGGTGCCGAAGAACTCGACGGAGGCGGGCCAGTGGACACAGGTCCAGCTGCCCTTCTCCGGGTTCCTGCTGAGGACCGCGGTGAATTCCGCGTCCACTTCTCCGGTCGTGGCCATGATGTCCTCCCTCGCCGGCGGCTTGCTCTTCAGGAGACCACCGGCGAGGGGAAAACTCATCGCGGCCGTCCCTCACACACCGGTGGGCACCCGGTCCAGGAACCCGTGCACGGTCCTGATCCGGCCGTCCCCGGCCAGCGTGATCACGTCGGATCCGGCGACCGGCGCCGACCCGTCGGTCTCGCTCACCAGCTCCCAGGAGAACCGCGCGGTGTCGTGATGCCCGTCGACAGGGCCGGTGATCCGGAAGGCGAACCCCGGGAACTGCTCGTGAGCCGCCGCCATCACCGCGGCGATCTGGTCGTGGCCGACCACGTCGGCCAGGGGGTCGGTGTACCCGCCGCCCACCGCCCAGGCGGCCGCCACGGCCTTCGTGCGTGCCTCCGGCTCACGCGCGTTCCAGGCTTCGAAGTAGCGGGCGACGGCGCTCTCATAACGGTCGGTGTTCGCGGGCATGGGAAATCAGCCTCCATCGAGGTCGTCTGTGCTGGTGGGACCTGGTGAGACCACCTTGCCCGCGGCGCCCGGTACCGTCGATTACTTCTCAGGTCATGACGTTTGAATGTGTACCCGTCAGATTTCAGCCAGGAAGGGGGGTGAATATGCCAGGAGACTGGCCAAAAAGACGTGGTGACAGTGTTTCAGTAGTGAACATACTCGACTGACAGGGCCTTCACATCGAGCGAAGTGCCCGTCACGTACAGCAGCAAGAACCGCGTACCGCACATGAACCGCACGGAAAGCGAGGCCCTGCCGGCAGGCGAACGGAGCAAGCGGGGGAGTGGATCGTGCACGACGAATTCCTGTGCCATGTCACGGGGTACGGCACCTGCGACGGGCGGCGCATCGGCGTCCCCCTCGGAACCTATCGCGCGCCCACCCTCGCCCTCGCCCTGTGGTGGTTACGCGACCGGGCCTCGTGGATCGCCGACCGATTAGACCCCCAGCCCGAGGCCGAGTACTTCCCGGTGGGCGCCCTCGTCCCCGTCGCCGACACCGTGCTCGACGTGCCCGCCGTGATGCGGGCCTGGTGCGCGGATCTGTACCAACAGGAGCTGGTCGCCGACGAGTTGGCGGCCGGCCGACTGGTCCGGATCGCCGCGAGCGACGACACCACGGAGTACGAACTGCTCGCCGAGTCGGTGGACGCCGTGAGAATGCACCGGATGGCCTCGACGCTCTTCACTCCGGTGGCCTGAGCCGCGCCGCCGCTCCGCACGCACGTCACCCCGGATCGCGCCGCCGCTCGTCACTCTCCGTCGTCCGATCCGCTTCGCCGGGCGGCCAAAGGGGTGAATCGGTAGAATTCTGGCATGGTGGAACGGCCGGTCGCACCGACGGCGCCCGAGCTCGTCCTGGAGACCGACACCGGCTCCACGGTGATGAGCCCGGGCCACGACTACCACGTGGGGCGCGACCCGTTGAGCGACATCGTCATCGACGACGCCCGGGTCTCGTGGCACCACGCGGTGCTGCGACCCGATGCCGACCACTGGACCGTCGAGGACGAGAACAGCACCAACGGCACCTATGCCGAAGGCCGCCGCGTCCACGAGTGGGACGTCGGCCCCGGCAGCGTGATCCGCTTCGGCAGCCCCTCCGACGGCCCCTGCGCGGTCCTGCTGGGCCTTCCCACCCCCGAGCGCCCCTCGGCCGTCTCGATGCCGGGCCTGACCGGCACCTTCCGCCGGCCCACCGCCGTGCGCCCGCTGCCCACCCGCACGGTCCGCATCGGCCGCGCCGACGACAACGACCTCGTCATCGACGACCTGGTCGTCTCCCGCCACCACGCCGAGCTGCGCGCCCTGCCCGACGCCACATACGAGATCGTCGACCTCGGCAGTCACAACCGCACCTACCTCAACGGCCGGCCCGTCACGAGCGCCCCCATCGGGCCCGGGGACATCGTCGGCATCGGCCACTCGGCGTTCTGCCTGGTCGGCGACACGCTCCAGGAGTACGTCGACACCGGTGAGGTCTCCCTCGACGTCCAGGACCTGACGGTCGCCGTCGACCACGGCCGCAAGACCCTGCTCGACCACGTGTCCTTCCCGGTGGGGGAGAAGTGCCTGCTCGCGGTCGTCGGCCCGAGCGGTGCCGGCAAGTCCACGCTCCTGAACGCCCTCACCGGCCAGCGCCCCGCCGACCACGGCACTGTCCTGTACGACGGCCGCGACCTCTACCGCGACTACGCCGAACTGCGTCAGCGCATCGGCCTGGTCCCGCAGGACGACATCCTGCACGCTCAGCTGACCGTCCGCAGCGCCCTGTCCTACGCCGCCGAACTGCGCTTCCCGCAGGACACCGCGAAATCCGAACGCCGCGAACGTGTCGACGAGGTCATCCGCGAGCTCGGCCTGGAGCAGCGCGCCCGGCAGCCCGTGCACAGCCTCTCGGGCGGGCAGCGCAAGCGGGTCAGCGTGGCCCTGGAGCTGCTCACCAAACCGTCCCTGCTCTTCCTGGACGAACCGACCTCCGGCCTCGACCCCGGCATGGACCGCTCGGTGATGCACATGCTGCGCGGCCTCGCCGACGACGGCCGCACGGTCATCGTCGTCACCCACAGCGTCCTGAGCCTCGACGTCTGCGACCGCCTGCTCGTCCTCGCACCCGGCGGGAGGATCGCCTACTACGGGCCACCCGAGGACGCCCTCGCCTACTTCGGTTTCACCCAGTGGCCCGAGGCCTTCGAAGCCTTCGAACGCGACCAGGACCGCGACTGGGCAGGCGACTTCCGCTACTCGTCCTTCCACCACCAGTACGTGGACGAGGCCACCGCACAGCCCCCGATGCCCCGCTCCGAGCCGGTCATCATCACGCCCCCGCCGAGGCCCCGCAGCCGCGGCGCCCAGCTCGGCACCCTGATCCGCCGCTACGCCGCCGCCCTCGGCGCCGACCGCACCTTCCTCGCCATCATGATCGCGCTCCCCTTCGTCATGGGCGCCATGGCCAGGGCCCTGGCGGGGAGTCAACTCACCCGCGACACCGCGATGAACGCCCTTCTCATCCTGTGCGTCGGCGGCGTGCTCACCGGCGCCGCGAACGCCGTGCGCGAGTTGGTGAAGGAGCGGGTCATCTACCAGCGGGAACGGGCCGTCGGCCTGTCCAGATCGGCGTACCTGATGTCGAAGGTGGTCGTCCTCGGCTCGATCACGGTCGTGCAGGCGGTCGTGCTGACCCTGGTGGCCCTCCTCGGAGTCGACCTCAACGCACCCGGCGGCGAAGGCGTGGTGATGCCGCCCCTTGTCGAGATCACCATCGCCGTCGCCCTGCTGGCGTTCACGGCGATGATGCTCGGACTGCTCGTGTCCGCGCTGGTGCGCAAGGAGGAGGTGACGATGCCGCTGCTCGTGCTGCTCGCCATCGTCCAGGTCGTCTTCTGCGGCGCCCTGCTGAAGCTCGACGGCGTGCCCGGCCTGGAACAGCTGTCCTGGCTGGTGCCCTCGCGCTGGGCGCTCGGCGCGATGGCCGGCACCATCGGCCTCGCCCGGATCGTGCCCGGCGACCTCACCGGCGATCCGCTGTTCAAGCACTCGGCGGGCGTGTGGCTGCTGAACATCGGCATGCTCGTCGTCCTGTCGGTGTTCTTCGGATACCTCGTCTCCCGACTGCTGCGCCGCCACGAACCCGCGGTCATGCGGAAGTAGGCCGCCGATGACGACCCCCGGCTTCCGGCCCACCCATGTCGTCCCCGGATACGGCATGCCCGCCTGGGAGGCTCCCGACCCCGCCCGCCCCACCGTGCCCCTCGACCCCCTCCTCCCCGTCCAGCTCGTCGAGCGGCGCGGCGACTGGGCGTACGTCCTGTGCGCCAACGGCTGGTCGGCGTGGGTCGACGGCCGCCACCTGGTCGCCGTACCGCAGGACCCGCCCGCCCCCGAGAGCCCGCTCACCCGCGCCGCCGACCCACGCCCCCTGCTGGCCCGTGCCGACGAGACCCTCGCCGGCTACCGGGCCGCGGTCGAGGAGCTGGCCCGCGGCGGCCTGGACGGGGAAACCTTCCGCGGCCGCACCCGGGGACTGCGGATCGGGGTGGTCGTCGACGGGGAGCACGTGTGGCTCTACGACGCCCAGCACGGACGCTGGGTCTACGCGGACGGAACCCGGCTCAGCACCTACGCCACCGACGACGCGCCCCGCGCGGCCGCCGACAGCCCCGGACACGCCCCCACCCAGGTGGTGACCCCCGATGGCCCATGAGACCAGCCTCTTCTCGGGCCGCCCCTCCGAACTGGTCGGCCGGCAGGTCGCGAGCTACCGCATCGAACAGGAGATCGGCCGCGGTGGCATGGCCGTCGTCTACCGGGCCCGGGACCTGCGTCTGGACCGCACGGTGGCGCTGAAGCTGCTGGCCCCCGAGCTCGCCCGCAACGACACCTTCCGCAACCGCTTCAGCCACGAGTCCCGGGTGGCCGCCGCCATCGACCACCCACACATCGTCCCCGTCTTCGAGGCCGGCGAGACCGACGGCGTGCTGTACATCGCCATGCGGTACGTCGCCGGCAGCGATCTGCGTCATCTGCTGGACCGCCAGGGCCCGTTGCCGCTCCCCACCGCGCTGCGGATCGCCGCCCAGGTGGCCTCCGCGCTCGACGCGGCCCACGAGCACGGCCTGGTGCACCGGGATGTGAAGCCCGGCAACATCCTGGTCTCCCGGGGCACCGACAGCGACCATCCCGAGCACGTCTACCTCACCGACTTCGGCCTCACGAAGAAGTCCCTGTCGCTGACCGGGTTCACGACGGTCGGACAGTTCGTCGGCACCCTCGACTACGTGGCCCCCGAGCAGATCTCCGGCCGCCCGGTCGACGGCCGCTGCGACGTCTACGGCTTCGCCTGCGTGGTCTACGAGTCCCTCACGGGCCACCCGCCCTTCCGCCGCGACGACGACATGGCCCTGCTGTGGGCCCACCAGTACGACGCCCCGCCCGCCCTTTCCGAGTCCCGCCCCGGCCTGCCCACGCCGCTCGACGCGGTGTTCGCCAAGGCCCTCGCCAAGACCCCCGACGACCGCCACGACTCCTGCCTCGACTTCGTCGCCGCCCTCCGCTCGACGGCGACGGGCGGCCACCCGCCGACGGAGGTCGCCCTGAGGGCCGTGGAACCGCCGGAAACGCGCCCGAAGCCTCCGCCGCGCTGGGCGGAGCCGGTGGTCCGGGGGCGGTAGTCAGTCCTGGCCCAGGCCGTTCAACGGCAGCTTCCGCGCCAGCACCCTGCGGTGGCTGATCCGCCACTCCGCACCGACGCGGACCACGGTGTCCTCGTAGGTGACCGAACCGCAGGAGCCGTCCGCCATGACGGCGAGGCCTTTGGAGCGGGCGTGGACCCGGTCGTCGGTGACCTCCTCGACGACCACGTTCGTGACGTGGTGGGCCACCGGGTTCCCGGCGCCCAGTGCCAGGGCCGCCTCCTTGATCGCGGCGAGTCCGGTGAGTTCACCCTGGCCGAAGTCGGACAGGTCGTAGACGACGTCCGCGGTGAAGACCTCGAACAACCGCTCCAGGGCCCCGGCGTCCACCAGATGCCCGTGCAGCGCGATCAACTCGGTGACGGCGAGACGGTCTTCGAGAGCCAACGCCATGTGCAGCCCTTTCCTCGACTGAGCGCACCCTGTCACGCCCCGCGTCATGCGTCAGAGGGTTTGATCTCCCCTTTGCGCCGCACCGGCCGGGCCAGCAGTGCGCCCAGGAAACCGGTGACCAGGCCCCACAGGGCGCCGAGGCCGATCGCGGACCAGAGGTGCGGTGTGAGGAACAGCTTGCCGCCCAGGCCGCCGCCGAGGTCGCCGATGCCGAGCACGGACACGCCGTAGTGGGCGGAGATCCGGCCCATGAGGCAGATCATGAGGACCGTCAGGGCGAGGGCGAGTGCCAGGCGGACTGCGTGCTGCCAGGCGCGGACGCGGGCCGGGGAGCGGGCCGCCATCAGGAACGCGACCGAGAGCAGCAGGACCGCGTCGACGACCAGCAGCCACCAGGCCCGGCCGTCGTGCTCGGCGAGTGTGCCCAGGTTCAGGGTGGCGGTGTCCCGGGAGCGCAGGACCTCGTCCAGGACGTGCGGCATGGGCAGTCCGAAGGGGCCCTCCACCCTGCCGTTCCAGGTGGCGCCGAGACCGATGGTCAGGGCGAGCCAGACCAGGTTGGGCAGGCCCAGCAGGATCACCGCGAGTGTCTCGGGCGCATGACCTCGGGTCACGGCGACGACCAGGGCGATGAGCGCGCCCAGGAGGACGTAGGCGAGCAGGAGCACGACCATGGCGTGTGCCGGGGGCCGCACCGACTCCTGGAGGCGCAGCAGTTGCCCCGGCAGGGGAGCCCGGCTCGAGACCAGCAGGGCCAGCACCAGGACGCCCGCCATCCACAGCAGGCCGAACAGGAGGGTCCGCGGTACGTCCGTGGTGAAGCCGACCTCGGGGGAGACGCCGAAGAGATCACCCAGGTCGCCCAGCGTGTCGTCACCGAGGGAGAGCTTGAACGTCTGACGGGCGGCGTAGGCCAGGGCGAGGAGCGCGAGGAACCACAGCACGGCGATCCGGGCGGCCCATCCGGCGAGTTCCCGGCCGCCGGCGACGGCCCGGTGGCGCAGCGGCCGCAGGAAGCCCGCGCCGAGCACCAGCGCACCGGTCAGAGTGACGGAGAGGGGGATCACGGTGAGTCCCGCCTTGCTGCCAGCGAGCCCTCCCGCGCTTCCCGACAGCTTGACCGTGCCGCCGACGGCTGTGACGACGCTCGCCGCGACGACTCGCGGGAACGCGTTGTCCGGAAGGCCGGACGCGCCCGCCGCCCACAGTCCCAGCGCGGCCACCACCCCCATGGCGATCAGCGCGACCAGGACCGTGGCCAGGGCCTGAACCCAGCCGTGGCGAGCGACGACCGCCTGGTCGAAGGGGGTTTGCGGGTGCACCCTGCCACGCTAAGCAGGGTGGAGAGGGCGCGCCTGCCGGGAGATCCGTCCGCGTCCGCTTGCGGGCGGCACCCGACCGATGCAGACAATAGATGTGTCGCGGAAATTGCGGCTGAATCGGGGCAATCGGATCGCGCCGCAGGAATCCCGCGTCGGGAAGAAGACCTCGTGAGCGTCGGACCGCCCTCGTCGGGCCGCCCCACCGGGCCGCCCTCCGGCCCGCTGTCGGGCCCCTCGCAGCCGCCTTCCGGCCCGCCCTCGCAGCCCCCGGGCAGCAGCGGCGGAGCACCCGCGCCCGAACCCCCCCGCCCCTGGTGGAGATCGGCGCCCCGGGTCGCGATCATCGCCACCGCGGTCGTCGCCGCCGTGATTTTCGCGGTCGTCTTCACCCGCTCCGGTGGCGGCGGCTCCCCAACAGCCGGCGGCAACGGCGAGGTCTTCCTCCAGGCCGCCGCCAAGACGGGCCCCGACCCCTTCACCGAGTCGACCGCGAAGGACAGCTCCGTGCCGCCGGTCTCCGCCTCCCCGACCGGCGCCTCCGAGCCCGCGAACGCCGTACGCGGCGTGGACGGCTCCGCTCCCGGTCTCTACGGCGGCACCCGCAACGTCTCCAGCTGCGACATCGAGAAGCAGGTCAAGGCCCTCGGGGCGGACCCGGCGAAGAACAGGGTGTTCGCCTCGGTCGCCGGCGTTCAGCCGTCCGGGGTCCCCGCCTTCCTGCGCTCGCTCACACCCGTCCAGCTGCGCATGGACACCCGGGTCACCAATCACGGCTACCGCGACGGCGCCGCCACCAGTTACCAGGCCGTCCTCCAGGCCGGCACCGCCGTGCTCGTCGACGACCGCGGAGTGCCCCGCACCCGCTGCGCCTGCGGCAACCCGCTGACCCCGCCGGTCGCCCAGCAGACCACGCCCAGGCCCACCGGCGACCACTGGGCGTCGTACCACCCCTCGAACGTGGTCGTGGTCGCGCCCTCGACGACGGTCATCAACATCTTCGTGATCTACGACCCCGATCACCACGACTGGATCGCCCGGCACCGCGGCGACACCGGGAGCAAGGACCACAAGACCCACCCGCCGGCCAGGCCCTCCCCGCCGGTGAACGTGTCCCCGCCGACGACACCGAGCACACCGACGTCCTCTTCGTCGCCCTGCGTCTCCACGTCGACCGGGGCCACCGGATCCCCCTCAGGATCGGCGAGCCCGTGCCCGCCGGCCCTGATCGCCCCCTCCTCGCCGCACACGAGCCCGCCCTCGAGCCCGCCGTCGTCGCAGCCGCCCAGCAGCGAATCCCCGAGTGACGAGCCCGTCACACCCGACTCCTCGGCACCGCCGCCACCTCTCGACTCGGACACCACGCCGGAGACGACACAGTCGGCTCCTCTGTACAGCACTCCGGTTGCCTGGACGGTGTGACGCATCACCTGGACTGCGCAGTGCGGCTCAGGGTACGAGCACTGGTGCAGCAGCGTCCGGCCAGTCCGGCTTCCGAGAGAGAAACGCATGATCGATCATCTGGACGGGGCAGTGATATCGACTGGTTTCGACGTGCCCGTGGAACCCCTTCGACAGGCGGCGCACTACACCGGTGAGCCGGGAAGCATCGCCGAGGCGCGGTCGTTCGCCGCGGACTTCCTCGGCAAACTCAGAACCGAGTGGTGTGCCTCCATCGGCGACCGTACCGAGGAGGAGGTGCTCCTCGTGGTGAGCGAACTGGTCACTAACGCCGACCGGCACAGCAACGGGCCCTACATTCTTGAGCTGGAGGGCACCGACGCCGCGGTCACCGTCACGGTCTACGACAGCAGCGCGGCCCTGCCCCGCAGGTTCCCGCGGGATCCCGAGCGGGTCGGCCGGCACGGTCTGGAGATCGTGCACGTCCTGGCGCGGGAGGTCGTGGCGGAACGCGTACCGGTGGGCAAGCGGGTGCGGGCGGTGCTGGGTTTCGGCGGCAAGGAGTGAGGCGACGCTGAGGCAGTGCGCACCTCGCCCGGGTGGCTTACCTCAACAGTGTCGTGTGAGCCCGCCGAGCACGAAACGGGTGCCGTCCAGGGACGGCACCCGCCTTTTTACGCTGTCCGTGTGTGTCAGGCGCAGCCCAGCTCGCCCAGCATGCCCTCACGCAGCCGCGTGATGATCCGCTTGATCAGCCGGGAGACGTGCATCTGCGAGCAGCCGAGCCGCTCGCCGATCTCCGACTGGGTGGCCTCCTCCACGAACCGCATGTGGATGATCTGCCGGTCGCGGTCGCTGAGCTCGGCCATCAGCGGGGCGAGTGACTGGAAGTCCTCGACGAGCCGCAGACCGTCCTCCTCCACGCCGATGAAGTCGGCGAGCACCGCTTCGCCGCCCTCGGGGCCGTCGCCGGTCAGGGCGGCGTCCAGGGAGGAGGAGTTGTAGCCGTTCGAGGCGATCTGCGCCTCGACTACTTCCTTCTCGGAGATGTTCATCAGGGTGGCGAGTTCGGCCACCGTCGGGTCGCGGTCCAGTCGGCTGCCGAGTTCCTCACGGGCCTTGGCCAGCTCGACGCGCAGCTCCTGAAGGCGCCGCGGGACGTGCACCGCCCAGGTGGTGTCACGGAAGAAGCGCTTGATCTCGCCGACGATGTAGGGGAGAGCGAAGGACGTGAATTCGACCTCGCGGGACACCTCGAACCGGTCGATCGCCTTGATCAGGCCGATCATGCCGGTCTGGACGATGTCCTCCATGTCGTCGCCGCGGCCGCGGAACCTTCCGGCCGCGAAGCGTACGAGCGACATGTTCATCTCGATGAGGGTGTTACGCGCGTACTGGTACTCGTGCGTCCCCTCCTCGAGCTCGGTCAGGCGCTGGAAGAACTGGCGGGACAGCTCCCGTGCGTCCCGCGGGGCGACGGACCGCGGTTCTACGACTCCCGGCAGGGGTGTCCCACCCGTCCTGGTCCCGCTGGCGTGCTCGGCGACCTGTGCCTCCGAACGGTTCACGGCGGTGACGACGGTATGCATTACCTCTCCCACGAAAGTCACGGCTCGACGTCTGCCTCTTCGGCCTGGGTTGTCTCGGGTCCTGCATGGTGTGCAGCCTGCCGTGTACCCGGAAAGCGCTGACATATGCGTCCCCGGGCCACGGGCCGACCGATCGCCCGCAGCTCCCTCGTCCTGCGCGTACCCGGGGAGTGACGACGCATGCCCACCAAGTTGACAGGTGGCGCGAAATCGACGGTCCTCAGGGAGTGACGCGGGTCGCGACGATCAGTTCGTGCAGGTAGCGCTTGGTGACCCGGCCGCCGTGGCGGGTCTCGATCAGCTGCCGGATACAGGCCAGCAGGCCCTCGCGGCGGGTGCTGTCGAGGGCCCGGTGACCCGAGTAGGTGAGGAGCACGTCGATGTACTGGTCGGTGGTGCGGGTGATGTCCTGTTCGAAGCGGGTCACCGTGACGTCACCGAAACGGGGACAGTTCCGGAACTCGTCCAGGTCCGAGAAGATCTCGGAGGACGGCCGGAGCCGCAGCCCGGGCGGTGTGGCCGGATCCCAGCGTTCGTAGCAGTCCTGGGCCCGGGCGAAGAAGTCGGTCGTGCCACCCGCCACATGGTGGGTGACGACGACCGCGAGGCGTCCCCCGGCGCGAAGCGCGTCCGCGGCCTTCTCCACACGGACGGCCGGGTCGATCCAGTGGAAGGCGGTGGCGCAGGCGACCAGGTCGAAGGGTTCCGCCGGCAGCGGCCAGCGCTCGAACTCCGCGTTGCGCACATCGACCCGGGGGAACCCGGCCAGCCGCCGCCGGGCCACCGAGGCCATCGCGTCGCCCAGCTCCACCGCGGTGATGTGACAGCCGAACTCGGCCAGAGCATGGGTGAGTTGTCCGGTTCCGGGCCCCACCTCCAGCACCCGGCTCTCCGGTGCGAGGCCCGTCACCCGGGCCAACTCCCCGACCAGAGCGGGCGGATAGCTCGGACGCGCCCTGTCGTACAGCTCCGCCGCTTCGTTGAACGTCTCGCGCAGCACCGGGACTCGCGCCCCTCCCGTTGTCGATTCCACCCAGGGCAGAATGCCGGACCCTTCCCCTGGCGGCCATGGAATTTAGGCTGATCCGGTGAGCAACGAAGCGCCGAACCAAGCACGTGTGATCCCCCTGCGCCCGCAGTCCGCGCGCCCGGGGTCCGTCCGCCCAGTGTCCGAACGCCCCGCCACCGCACCGCCGGGGGATCACGCCGCCAGGGAGAGCAGGGAACCCCTGTGGCGTGACCTCGTCGGAGACGTCCTGCGCCGTGAGCGCCTCGCCCAGGAGCGCACGCTCAAGGACGTGGCCGACGCGGCCCGGATCTCGATGCCCTACCTCTCCGAGGTCGAGCGCGGCCGCAAGGAGGCCTCCTCGGAGGTTCTGGCGGCCGCCGCCCACGCCCTGGGCCTCGGCCTCGGCGACCTGCTCTCCCTGGCCCACGGCGAGCTCACCCGGCACTCCGCGCGCAGCCGCCGCGCGGTGCCGGGATCGCCGTACAACGGGATGTGCCTGGCGGCCTGAGGGGCGCGGCCGGCGCCTCAGACCGTCACGAGGCGCCGGCTCACCACCTCGTCGGCCAGCCCGTACGCCACGGCCTCCTCCGCCGTGAACACCTTGTCGCGGTCCATGTCCGCGCGCAGGGTCGCGATGTCGTGGTGGGTGTGGCGGGCCAGCACCTCCTCGACCTGGGAGCGGATGCGGACCATCTCCTTGGCCTGCAGAGCGAGGTCGGAGATCGCGCCGCGGCTGCCGCCGGAGGCGGGCTGGCCGAGCAGCACGCGCGCGTGCTCCAGCACAAGCCGTCGCCCGGGATCCCCTCCGGCCAGCAGGACGGCCGCCGTGGAGGCCGCCTGTCCCACACAGAGCGTCGAGATCGGCGCCTGTACGTAGGTCATCGTGTCGTAGATCGCCATCAGCGAGGTGAACGAGCCGCCGGGGGAGTTGATGTAGATCGAGATCTCGTTCTCCGGCGCCGCCGACTCCAGATGCAGGAGCTGCGCGATCACGACGTTGGCCACCCCGTCGTCGATCTCGGTGCCGAGGAAGATGATCCGCTCCGAGAGCAGGCGGCTGAACACGTCGGAGGACCGCTCGCCGTGCGCGGTGCGCTCGACGACGTAAGGAATCGTGTAGTTCGCCATGTCACAGTCCCATCCGTCGCCTGGAGGCGGCCGGGCGGACGTCCGCGAGGGACTCCACGACCCGGTCCACCATGCCGTACTGCCTGGCCTCCTCGGCCGTGAACCAGCGGTCGCGGTCGCCGTCGCGGGCGATCGTCTCCGGCGTCTGGCCCGTGTTCTCGGCGAGCAGCCGCTCCATGGTCTGCTTGCTGTGCTCCAGGTTCTCCGCCTGGATCTCGATGTCGGCGGTGGTCCCGCCGATGCCCGCCGACCCCTGGTGCATCATGATCCGCGCGTTCGGCAGGGCGTACCGCTTGCCATGGGCGCCGCCGCACAGCAGGAACTGGCCCATACTGGCCGCGAATCCCATGGCGAGTGTCGACACGTCGTTGGGGATCAGCCGCATCGTGTCGTAGATGGCGAGGCCCGCGTACACGGAGCCGCCCGGGCTGTTGATGTACAGGCTGATGTCGGTCCGCGGGTCCTCCGCGGACAGGACCAGCAGCTGCGAGCAGACCCGGTTGGCGGAGACCTCGTCGACCTGGGTGCCCAGCAGCACGATGCGCTGGGCGAGGAGTTGGGCGGCCAGTTGGTCGTCGAAGCGGGTGGGAGGGGTGTCGCCCTCCTCGGCCCGGATGGAAGTCATGGGCTGTCCTCGTGGTCGTAGGGGATGCCGTCTCGACTCCACTGTTGACCTCGGACGATGCCTCGAAGCGGTTTCTCTGCCGGTGGCAGATTCGCCGGTGGCAGAGCGGCGGCCCGGGGGTGCTCAGGGGTGGGGTCGGTCCTTCTCGCGCAGGTGCCGGAAGAAGGCGCGCACGTCGTCCACCAGCAGGTCCGGTTCCTCCATCGCCGCGAAGTGGCCGCCCCGGTCGAACTCGGTCCAGCGCACGATGGTGTCGGTGCGTTCCGCCTTGTGCCGCAGCGGGACCTGGTTCTCCGCCGGGAAGACGGCGAGGGCGGTCGGCGCGGTCGACGGTTCGGTGGGCCGGGCCGCCCTTCCGCCCGTGGCGTGCGCCCGCTCGTAGTAGATCCGGGCGGCCGAACCGGCGGTCCCGGTCAGCCAGTACAGCATCACGTTGGTCAGCAGCCGGTCCCGGTCCACGGCCTCCTCGGGCAGCTCGGTGGAGTCGGTCCACTCCTGGAACTTCTCGACGATCCAGGCGAGTTGGCCGACCGGCGAGTCGGTGAGCGCGTAGGCCAGGGTCTGCGGCCGGGTGGAGTGCAGGACGGCGTACCCGGTGCCCTCGCCCGACCAGGCGCTCCACCGGCGCCACGACTCCAGGGCGCGTTCCCGCTCCCCGGGTTCGAGCGCGGCGAGCTCCTCCTCGGTCGGTTCATGGGTGGCCTGCGCTCCGGGCAGCAGATTGAGGTGGACGCCGATGATCCGCTCGGGGTGGGCGCGACCCAGCTCCCGGGAGATCGCCGAGCCCCAGTCGCCGCCCTGCGCGCCGAACCGGTCGTAGCCGAGCCGTGTCATCAGCTCGGCCCACGCGTCGGCGATCCGGCCCGCCTCCCAGCCCGTGTCCGCGGGCGGCCCGGACAGCCCGAATCCGGGGATGCTCGGTACGACGACATGGAAGGCGTCCGCCGGCTCGCCGCCGTGGGCCGCGGGATCGGTCAACGGGCCCACCACGTCCAGGAACTCGACGATCGAGCCGGGCCAGCCGTGCGTGATGACCAGCGGGGTGGCGTCCGGCTCGGGGGAGCGGATGTGCGCGAAGTGCACGGTCGTCCCGTCGATGACGGTCGTGAACTGCGGCCACTCGTTCAGCCGTGCCTCGGCGGCGCGCCAGTCGTAGGTGTGCCGCCAGTGGTGCGCGAGTTCGCGCAGATAGCCGGCCGGCACGCCGTACGCCCAGCCTGTGGCCGAGAGGTCGTCGGGCCAGCGGGTGCGGTCGAGCCGGTCGTGCAGGTCGTCGAGGTCGCTCTGCGGAATGTCGAGGCGGAAGGGCCGGACCAGGTCCGTGTGTTCTGTGGGCGCAGACGTCATGCCCGGATGCTAGTTCGGACGGATGTATCGGCCACCTGGATTAATCGGCCGTCCGACCGATGAGTTCCATGGCGAGGATCGGTCGACACCGATGACAGCGTTTCCACGCCCCAGGAGGTAGGCATGGCCACCGACGGCTTCACCACGTGTCTCTGGTTCGACGGGCAGGCGGAGGAGGCCGCCCACTTCTACGTCTCCGTCTTCAAGAACTCGAGCATCGGCGAGATCGCCCGCTATCCCGAGGGTGCGCCGCAGCCCGCCGGCAGTGTGCTGACCGTCGAGTTCACGGCGAACGGCCACCGGTTCCTCGCGCTGAACGGCGGTCCCGAGTTCAAGTTCACCGAGGCCGTCTCCTTCATGGTCTTCTGCGAGAACCAGGAGGAGATCGACTACTACTGGAGCAAGCTCACCGAGGGCGGTGGCGAGCCCGGCCCCTGCGGCTGGCTCAAGGACAGGTACGGCCTGTCCTGGCAGGTGGTGCCGGACCGGCTCCAGGCCATGGTCACCGACCCGGACCCGGTCAGGTCGGCTCGGGTGATGAAGGCGTTCATGGCGATGAGCAAGTTCGACCTCGCCGCCCTGGACAAGGCCTACGCGGGCGAGTGAGCGCGCCTCGCACGCACCCGGCCGCTCCTCAGGACGAACCGACCACCCGCGTGATCTCCCGGGCGATCCGCAGGATGCCGGGGGAGCGGACGGGGCACGGCTTGGGTGTGGACGTGGTGGGCGCCAGACAGAAATGCAGATAGTCCTTGTCGAGGTGCAGGGCGGTGCGGTCGCGGTCCGGCTGGGTGCAGTAGGCAGGATGCTCGTGCTCGTAGGAGGTGCACGGCAGGTACTGCACCCAGGTGTAGCGGGATCCGGCGGGTGCCACGGTGGCGCCCGCGTCGGCGACGATGTCGCCCGAGGCGGCGGCCTGCTCCTCGTACAGTTCGTTCACGCGCCGGACCCGGTCGGGGGTGATCGGGTCCGGGCCCTGTGCCACCCACACGATCCGCGGCCGCCGTTCACCGCCCGCCGCCGCGATCTGATCGGTCAGCCTCTTCAGGTCCGCCCGGTACCGGGTGAAGTACTTCTGCGGCGAGGCGGCATGGCTGATCCCGTCCATGCACCATGTGTAGCCCCACGCGTTGCCCCAGAACTGCAGCACCACGAAGTCCGGGTGCAGCGCCCGGACCAGCGCCGCCGCCTTGTCCCGGTCGGGCACCAGCGACTTCTTCCCGGTCCCCTCCAGGTAGTCGCACAACGTGGTCCCCGAGTACGGCGCGCTCGTGTACGTCGCCCGCAGGTCCCGGCGCAGTTCCTGCCCGAGGACCTGCTGCGCCTCCATGGCGAGCGAGTCGCCGAGATACAGCACCCGCGGGGCGACGACGGCCGCGGACGCGCCGGGGGAGGACTGGGCGCGCTGATGCGTGGTGGCCGCGCGGGAGACGTCGGGGGTCGGTGGCGCGGTCTCCGGTCCGTCCGACGGGTCGCCGCAGGCACCGAGCAGCAGGACTGCGGTCAGTAACCCCACGATCCACGGTTTCCGCATGCGCGACTCCCGCCCCGGTCGCCGAAAAACGGTTCCCCAGGCAAGCACAGCCGGGCTCAGGGGGGAAGACGCGCGGCACGGTTCAGTCGCCGCGAGACTCCCGAGCCCCCTGCGCGGAGAGTGCCCCTTCTGTCCGGTCTGGAGTGGGATCGTCCGTTCGGCGCGCGGTCGGCCGCACCCGTGACTAGCGTGTGGAGACGAACCGACCACCGATTCGGGAAAGGCCGCGATCATGGCCGTACAACCTGAGGGAACCCCCTGCTGGGCCGACGCGATGTTCAGTGACGTCGAGGGAGCCAAGAGCTTCTACGGCGACGTCCTCGGCTGGACCTTCGGCGAGTCGTCGTCGGAGTACGGCAACTACACCCAGGCCTACGCGGACGGCAAGGCCGTCGCCGCGGTCGTGCCGCCGATGCCGGGGCAGGAGGGCCAGTCGCAGTGGTGCCTGTATCTCGCGTCGCCGGACGCGGCAGCCACCGCCGGCAGGATCCGTGACAACGGCGGTGACGTGCTCATGGAACCGACGCAGGTCGGCGACTTCGGCACGATGTGCCTGGGGCGCGACCCGAGCGGCGTCGTCTTCGGCGTGTGGCAGGGCGGCACCCACGAGGGCTTCGAGGCGCCACCCGGGCAGGCCGGCGCGTTCTGCTGGGCCGAGATCTACACCCGTGACCCGGAGAAGTCCGACGCGTTCTTCCCCGCCGTCTTCGGCTACAGCGCCCAGCAGATGCAGGACGACGCCATCGACTTCCGCATGTTCAACCTCGGTGACAACACCGTCCTCGGCCGTATGAAGATGACGGACGACTTCCCGCCCGAGGTGCCGGCGTACATCAACGTCTACTTCACGGTCCCGGACTGCGACGACGCAGTGGCCCGCGCCACCAAGCTGGGCGCCGTCCTGCGGTTCGGGCCCATGGACTCGCCCTTCGGCCGGTTCGCCGCCCTCAGCGATCCGCAGGGCGCGAGCTTCTCGGTCATCGACGTGACGACCACCCAGGGCGACATGCCCCAGATCTCCGACGTGTCCTAGCCGGTGCCGCGCACCGCCGTGACCACCACGGCGGTGTAGTGCACCGACAGGCTCCCGCCGCGCTCCCAAGCCCTGCGCGAGTCCGCCGGAACCGGCGACGTCGTCGGCAACCTCGCCGCCGCCCTGACCGACCTCTTCGGGACGATCGCCCTGCGGATCGTCGGCCTGGTCATCGCGCGGGACGCCCTGCGCGCCCGGCTGCGCGGGGCGAGGGGCGGGGGAGTGCCGGTACTGCGGGAGGCCACGGCGATGGTGGCCGGCTGTCTCGCCGCCGAGCGCGAACTGGGGCGGGTTCCCGCCGACGCCGACGTGGACCTGCTCGCCCCCACGCTGATCAGGGCCGCACATCTGCTCTTCGCCGACGCGGAGGACGCGGCACCCGGCGGCGAGGAGGTCCGCAGAGTGGTGGCCGCGGTCGTCGCGGTGGGGTGAGAGGCGCCCGTCCGCTCATGGCATGATCGAGCGCATGCGTGAACGACTGGTGGCCGCGTGCGACGGGGCTTCGAAGGGAAATCCTGGACCCGCGGCCTGGGCCTGGGTCATCGCGGACGAGTCGGAGACGCCCGACCGCTGGGAGGCCGGCCCGCTCGGCAAGGCCACCAACAACGTCGCCGAACTCACCGCGCTGGAACGGCTGCTCGCCGCGACCGATCCGGAGGTGCCGCTGGAGATCCGGATGGACTCCCAGTACGCCATGAAGGCCGTCACCACCTGGCTGCCCGGCTGGAAGCGCAACGGCTGGAAGACCTCCGCGGGCAAGCCGGTCGCCAACCAGGACCTCGTCGTGCGGATCGACGAACTGCTCGACGGACGTACGGTCGAGTTCCGTTACGTCCCCGCCCACCAGGTCGACGGCGACCCGCTCAACGACTTCGCCGACCGCGCGGCCAGCCAGGCGGCGATCGTCCAGGAGCCCGCGAGCAGCGAACTGGGCTCCCCGAAGCCGCCGCCGTCGCCGGACACCCCGAAAAAGACCGACCGCCCCGCCCGGGCCAAGTCGCCCAAGCGGAGCGGTGGTTCGTCTTCCCGCACGATCAAGGCCAAGTTCCCCGGCCGGTGTCTGTGCGGGCGGTCCTACGCGGCGGGTGAGCCGATCTCGAAGAACGCCCAGGGCTGGGGGCACCCGGAGTGCCGTACAGAAGCGGCCGGTTAGCGGCCGGTCCGGGCGCCTCGGTCAGATGACCGCTCCGCGCCACTGGCCGGTCTCCTGACCGCGCTCCTCGATGAACGTCTTGAAGCGCTCCAGGTCGCCCTTGGTCTGCCGCTTCACGAACCCGAGCTTGTCGCCCACCTTCTCGGTGATGCTGTCCGGATGGAAGTCCATCTGGAGCATCACCTTGGTGTGGCTCTCGTCGAGCCGGTGGAAGGTCACCGCACCGGCCTGCTTGGCCTCGCCGGCGATCGTGGTCCACGCGACCCGCTCGTCCGGGATCTGCTCGGTGATCTCCGCGTCGAACTCCCTGTGCACCCCGTTGACGTTGGTCACCCAGTGCGTGAGCGTGTCGGTGCGCTGTTCGATGCGCTCGACCCCGCTCATGAACTCGGGGAACGTCTCGAACTGTGTCCACTGGTTGTAGGCGGTGTGCACCGGCACGCCGACCTCGATGGACTCCTCGACCTGCGACACGGGTGAATCCCTCCTTCGTCCTCTCGGTGTGTGCGGCGCGGGTACCGCATGGCCCGGAGGGCAAACCGCCGTAGGACGACGACTGTCACGCGGTGTCGAAGGTGTAGTGGCGGGTGTGGTCCAGCAGATCCGCGGGGCGTACGTCGTTCCACGGCTTCATGGTCTCGTCGAGGTCGACGACATCGGGTGTGCCGGCCGCCGGGAGATAGCGGGAGTCCGGATGCCGCTGCTGCCACCGGGCCCACAGCTTGTCCACGTAGGCGTGGTGGAGCCAGAACACCGGATCGTTGGGGGAGACCCCGGTCGCCATCTGCCCGCCCACCCAGACATGGACCCGGTTGTGCAGGTTGACCCCGCGCCAGCCCTCCAGATGGTTGCGGAAACCGTCCGACGCGCTGTTCCAGGGAGCAGTGTCGTACGCCGCCATGGACAGCACCGACTCCACCTCGCCCTGCGTCGGCAGCTCCCGTACGCCGTTCCCGAGCGAGCGCCGCAGATACGTACGGCCGTCCACCCGCACGGTGATCGGCCAGTTGCCGCTGTCCGCGGCGAACGGGCCGTCCATCACCCGCCCGTCCCGGCTGCGCCCGGTGCCGCCGAGGAAGTCGGGCCCCCACAGCGAGGCGCGTGGGGTGCGGTCGGTGCTCCAGTCCCAGTACGGGAGCGCCACCGAGGCGTCCACCGACTGCAGGGCGCGCTCGAAGTCGAGCAGGAATCTGCGGTGCCAGGGCAGAAAGGAGGGCGAACGGTGGCCGGTGCGCTCGCCGTTGTCGGTGTCGGCCATGATGAAACCGTTGTGCGTGGTGACGAACGCGTCGTAGCGGCCGCTGCGCTTCAGCTCCAGGACGGCGGCGACGAACCGTCGCTTCTCGTCGGCGGTCAGGGTTGCCTGGTTCTTCCGGACGGTCATGTGCGGATGCTCCAAAGAGGCGTACGGGGGCGGTCAGTTGGCGGGGAACGGCAGCAGCTGTGCGCCCTGGAGCTCGTCGACGGCGGCCCGCCCGGCTGCGCGCGGGGTGGGCACCGGGTCGTAGTGGCTGACGACACTGATCCAGCTGCCGTCGGCGTTGCGCATCACGTGCAGCTCCACGCCGTCGACCGTCACCCGGTAGCCGCCGTGGTGGCCCCCGGTGGACCGGCCCTGTATGCGGCGGCCCTTGTAGACCTCGTCGAAGGACTCGGGTGACCCGTGGTGGTGTTCCTCGGCGGACGCGCGCGGGGCGGCGACGGCTCCTGCGGCGAGGGCGGCCGTCGCGGTGAGCGCGGTACGGCGGGTGAGTTCCGGCATGCGGTGTGCCTCCTGAGTTGACGGACTCCGCATGCCTATCGGCCGTGCCGAGAGCGGGAGAAATCGCTCGTGACCGGTTGGCTCTGATCCAGACAATTGCCCACATGTCGTACAGCGTTGAACGAAGATGATCTTGTCGTCGAGAGGGCTTTCGGGAGCCCGGACGGAGGAATTCCTTCTCGCGTCGGCGCTGAATCCGATGATCCTTTGCGGGTGGGGGTGCCGGTAGTGGCCCACCTCACGCGCTGAAAGTGACGTGATCCGAAGCAAAGGCCAACGCCAGCCGACTGCTACTCTGTGTTGCCAATTGATCGCTTTGGGTAATTTCTAGGGGTGCGTGTGAAGGTCGCCTGCGTCGGCGGCGGGCCCGCCGGCCTGTATCTCTCGATCCTGCTGAAACGGCAGGACCCGTCCCACGACATCACTGTCCACGAGCGTGATCCGGAGGGCTCGACCTACGGCTGGGGCGTCACCTACTGGCGCGGACTGCTCGACAAGCTCCACGCGCACGACCCCGAGTCGGCCCGCGCGATCGAGGAGGCCTCGGTCACCTGGCGCGAGGGCGAGGCCCGGGTGCGCGACCTGGTCACCCGGCGCCCCAGCGACGAGGGCTGCGGCATCGGCCGCCACCGCCTGCTGGAGATCCTCGCCGCGCGCGCCCGCTCCCTGGGTGTTCGGCTGGAGTTCGAGCACGAGATCACCCACGGGAACCTCCCCGCCGCCGACCTCGTCGTGGCCGGCGACGGTGTGCGCAGCGTCCTGCGCACCGGGCACGCCGAGCACTTCGGAGCCGAGACCGAAGAGGGCCGCAACCGCTACATCTGGCTGGGCAGCAGCAAGGTCTTCGACTCCTTCACCTTCGCCTTCGTCGAGACCGACCACGGCTGGATCTGGTGCTACGGCTACGCCTTCAGCCCCGAGCGCAGCACCGTCGTCGTCGAGTGCGCACCGCGGACCTGGACCGGCCTCGGCCTCGACACCGCCGACGAGGCCGACGGGCTCGCCCTGCTGGAGAAGCTGTTCGCGGACATCCTCGACGGCCACCCGCTGATCGGCCGCTCCACCGGTTCGGGCAGCGCCCAGTGGCTGAACTTCCGCACCCTCACCAACCGGACCTGGCACCGCGACAACCTCGTCCTCCTCGGCGACGCGGCCCACACCACCCACTACTCCATCGGCGCCGGTACCACCCTCGCCCTGGAGGACGCCATCGCCCTGGCCGACGCCCTGCACGCGCACAGCGAGCTTCCGCAGGCCCTCGCCCGCTACGAGCGGCAGCGCAAGTCGGAGCTGCTCTCCGCCCAGAGCGCGGCCCGCTACAGCGCCCAGTGGTACGAGAACCTGCCGCGCTACATCGACCTGCCCCCGGAGCAGATGTTCGCCCTGCTCGGCCAGCGCCACTCGCCGCTGCTGCCCTATGTCCCGCCCCAGCTGTACTACCGGATCGACCGGGCCGCCGGGCGGCTGGAGGTGCTGCGCAGGTTCAAGCGCTGGCTCGGGCCGAAGGTGGCGCGCAGTGTGCACGCGCGGGAGCTGGCGTCGCGCAAGTAGTCCGCCGACCTCGGAAAGGTGTTGGGTGAATGACGATTCACCGCTAAAGTGAATTGTCATTCACCCGCCGTTTTCCGCAGTGAATCCGGAGCACCGATGGACCAGCAGGGCCCGATATCCCCGCCACGCGGAAGTCTGCGGACCCGGCTCACCGTGCCGGTGCTGGCGATGTGCGGCACGCTCATGGCGGTCATGCAGACCGTGGTCGTCCCCCTGCTGCCGGACCTGCCCCGGCTGACCCATTCCTCGCCCGGCGCGGTCTCCTGGATGGTCACGGCGACCCTGCTGGCCGGAGCGGTCCTCACCCCGGTGCTCGGCCGCGCCGGCGACATGTACGGCAAGCGCAAGGTGCTGACGGCGTCCCTGGTCCTGATGACGGCCGGCTCGGTGATGTGCGCCCTGTCGTCCGACATCACCGTGCTCATCGCGGCCCGCGCCCTCCAGGGTGCCGCCGCCTCCGTGGTGCCGCTGTCGATCAGCATCCTGCGCGACGAACTGCCGCCCGAGCGCCGGGGTTCCGCGGTGGCGATGATGAGTTCGACCGTCGGTATCGGTGCCGCGCTGGGCCTGCCGCTGGCCGCCATGGTCGTCCAGTACGCCGACTGGCACACCATGTTCTGGATGACCAGCGCCCTGGGCGCCCTCGGGGTCACGGCCGTGTCGTGGGCGGTGCGTGAGTCGCAGGTACGCCAGCCCGGCCGCTTCGACGTCCCGGGCGCTCTGGGACTGGCCGTGGGCCTGGTCAGCCTGCTGCTCGGGGTGTCCCAGGGCGGGCAGTGGGGCTGGGGCAGCCCCCGGGTGCTCGGCCTCTTCCTGGTGTCCGTCGCCGTCCTGGCCCTGTGGTGGTGGCGCCAACTGCGCACTGAGCAGCCCCTGGTCGACCTGCGCCTCGTCACCCGCCCGCGCGTGGGCCTGTCCCACGTGGCCGCGCTGCTCACCGGCTTCGCGTTCTACGCCAACTCGCTGGTGACGGCCCAGCTGGTCCAGGCACCGAAGGCCACCGGCTACGGACTCGGCCTGTCGATCGTGGCCACCGGACTGTGCCTGCTGCCGGGCGGCGTCACCATGCTGCTGTTCTCACCGCTCTCCGCCCGCATCTCCGCCTCCCGGGGGCCGCGCATCACCCTCGCCCTCGGTGCCGCGGTCATCGCCTGCGGCTACGCGGTACGCATCGCGGACAGCCGTGATCTCTGGATGGTCATCGTGGGCGCGACCGTGGTGTCCACCGGCACCACCCTCGCCTACTCGGCCCTGCCCACCCTGATCCTGCGCGCCGTCCCGGCCGAGCAGACGGCCTCCGCCAACGGCGTCAACGTCCTGATGCGCACCATCGGCCAGGCCACCTCCAGCGCGGCGGTCGCGGCGGTGCTGGTCCACCACACCAGCCTCGTCGGCGGCGCGCCCGTACCCACCCTGCACGGCTACCTGCTGGCCTTCGCCATGGCGGGCGCGGTCGCCCTCGCGGCCTGCGCGGCGGCGCTGACCATCCCGGGCGACTCCACCCCCGAGGGATCCCGCCGCGCCAAGGGGCGCACCCGGGGCGCGCGGGACGGGGCGATGGAGGGAGCATGAGTGCCGTGAGCATCACGCCCCCCACCGCCACGCCCGCAGCCACCACGCCCGCCCGCCGGGACGCCGAGACGACGAAGGCCGCCATCCTGAAGGCGGCCCGCTACCTCCTGGCCCGCACCCCCCACGCCGACATCACCCTCAAGGCGGTCGCCGAACGCGCAGGTGTCAGCCCGCCGTTGATCGTGAAGTACTTCGGCAACAAGGACGCCCTCCTCGCCCGCGTCATGTCCTTCGAGTCCGACGCGACGGCCCTGCTCGACGCCCCGCTGCACGAACTGGGCCGCCACATGGTCCGCCACGTCCTCACCGGCCAGATCGAACGCGGCGCCGACCCCCTGCTCCGGATCGCCTTCGCCCCCGTCCAGGGCGAACACGGCGACATCCTGCGCGTCAACTTCCGCACTCAGGTGGTCGATCGCCTCGCGGAGCGCCTGACGGGTCCGGACGCCGGCCTGCGCGCCGAACTGGCGGTGGGCACCCTCCTGGGCCTGGGCGTGATGTACGGCATCGCCCGGGGCGCCGACCTGAGGGGGACCGCAGTGGAGGACCTGGTGGACCGGTACGCCCCCACGGTGCAGGCCCACTTGACGCCCTAGCGGAAGAGGCGGTCCAGGAAGGCGTTGCCGAACACGCCGTGCGGATCGAGCCGGTCCAGCACTCCCGCCGCCTGCCCCCACACCGCCTCACCGAACGACCCGGGAATCGTCGTCCCCAGCACCTCCTCGTCCGCCCACACGGCATCGTCCGTGTAGGCCCAGCCCTTGGACCACTCGACGCGCGTGCCCTCGTAGCCGTCGAACAGGAACCGCTCGATCTCCCGCAGGAAGGCCTCCGCGTACGGCGTCCCCGGCAGCGTCAGGATGTCCAGCCACACCGCCGTGTCCCGCTCGGGACGCGCCGGATCCGCCCGCAGCGCCGACAGCAGCGGGGCCCGCGCGCCGGCCAGCTCGGCCTCGGCCGGATCGTCGAGCCCGGTCACCCTGATCTCCACCGTCCCGTTGACCGGGAACTTCCCCTGGGCCGTGTACGCGGCGAGCCGCTCCCGGTAGAAGTCGGTGAACTCGGAGACGACTCGCTGCACCTGGTCCCGGCTCGTCAGGACCGCGTACCCGTTGGCGGTCACCCGCAGCGTCGTGGGCTTGATGTAGAGCAGTGTGTTCTTGGACGGACCCCAGATGTCCGCCGACAGGGTCGCCGTGAGCCCCACCGTCGCCACGTCGAGCTGCGCGTTCCCGAGCACCGGTGCCAGATACCAGGCAGCGTCCGACACCATCCGCCCCGCCAGATCCGCCACCAGGGTCGGAACGTTGTCGGAGAAGGGGTAGTTGTACGGCGAGGTCACGCGCCGCGAGGTCAGCGGCCTGGTCGGTGCCACGCTCCACACCTTCAGCCACGGGAACTCCGTGTAGGCGAACCAGATCGCCTCGACCCGCCCGGCCTCCTCCAGGAAGCTCGCGAAGGTGCGCCCGTCACCGCCGGGGGCCGCGAAGAGCTCGGCCGCCGGGATGTCGACCCGGCTCACACACCGCAGATTGCTGTTGGCGCCCACCCGCAGTACGACCTCGGTGACGAAGGTCCGCCCCAGATGGGTGAGCAGGGCCGCGCTGTCCGCCTCGGCGCGGCTGAAGGTGCGCAGCACATACGCCGCGCTGTCCTCGTCCCACACCACCGCGGTCAGCGACAGCATGCGGTTGCTGAGCGAGCCGTACGTCTGCCCCGGCAGCCTCTTCTCCCCGGCGGCCGGGACTGCGGTGCCGTGCGCGTCGATCGCCAGGGCTCCGCCCAGGGTGAGGTCACCGGGCGCGGGCGCGGCGGTGACCCCGAGTCCGTGCGCCTCCAGATAGGTGAGCAGCGCCTCCAGCGTGACGCCGGTACCGGCCCGCACGGCGGAGGCGGAGTCCAGGGACAGACCGGTGAGGTGGGAGGCGGTGTCGACGAGGAGGACCGGCGCGTCCGACGCGGTGCCCTCGGTGACGGTGAGGGGCGACCAGCCGTGCGAGGAGCCCCGCGCCCGGACCCGCCAGCCGTGCCGCCAGGCCCAGTTGACGACATCGACCACCTGGTCCGGGCCGGTGGGCGCGCAGGCCCACAGCCCGTCGGCGGTGATCTCGCCGACCCAGTTCCGGTACGCCGAACGGTGCAGGGCCACGCCCGCCGGGAAGCCGGGCAGTTCCTCGGCCGCGGCCGCCGGATCGGCCGGCAGCAGAATCGGTACGGCGGCGAGGCCGGCGGCGCTGAGGAGGAAGCCGCGACGGGACCAGGAGGAGTCTTCCCGCGGGTGGTTGCTCAATGAACGATCAGTCACGGGGCCACGCTAGGCGGAAGTTGACACGTGCATGCCCTGCGTCGAAGCGTGTCACCCATGTGAGTGAACAATTCACAGGTCCCGCCCCGGAGTCACCCGTTCCGCGCAGCTCGGCTACTGATGACAGACTGACACCATGGACGAGCGCACATTCGGCAGGTCGCAGCAGCACGCATCCGTCGTAGGACTCGGCACCTGGCAGCTGGGGGCCGACTGGGGAGACGTCGACGACAAGGAAGCCCTCTCGGTGCTGGAGGCGGCGGCCGAGTCGGGGGTCACCTTCTTCGACACGGCGGACGTGTACGGCGACGGACGCAGCGAGCAGACCATCGCCACGTTCCTGAGCAGCCGGCCCGACCTCCATGTGCTGGTGGCGACGAAGATGGGCCGCCGCGTCGACCAGATCCCCGAGAACTACGTCCTCGACAACTTCCGCGCCTGGAACGACCGTTCCCGCCGCAACCTCGGCGTCGACCGCGTCGACCTCGTCCAGCTGCACTGCCCGCCGACCCCCGTCTACTCCACCGACGAGGTGTTCGACGCCCTCGACACCCTGGTCGAGGAGGAGCGCATCGCCCACTACGGCGTCAGCGTCGAGACCTGCGAGGAGGCGCTCACCGCGATCGCCCGGCCAGGGGTGGCGAGCGTGCAGATCATCCTCAACGCCTTCCGCATGAAGCCGCTGCGCGAGGTGCTGCCCGCCGCGCAGGAGGCGGGCGTGGGCATCATCGCCCGGGTTCCGCTGGCCTCGGGCCTGCTGTCCGGCAAGTACACGAAGGACACGGTCTTCCCGGAGAACGACCACCGCGCCTACAACCGGCACGGCGAGGCCTTCGACGTCGGCGAGACCTTCTCCGGCGTGGACTACACGACCGGCGTCGAGGCCGCCGCTGAGTTCTCCGCGCTGGCGCCCGAGGGCTACACCCCGGCCCAGCTCGCCCTGCGCTGGATCATCGAGCAGCCCGGCGTCACCAGCGTCATCCCCGGCGCCCGCAACCCCGAGCAGGCCCGCGCCAACGCGGCCGCAGCCAAGCTGCCGCCGCTGTCCGAGCAGACTCTCACCGCCATCCGCGACCTCTATGACCGTCGCATCAAGGACCAGGTCGAGCACCGCTGGTGAGCCCGCGGGGCTCCGGCAGCGGCCCTCCGGTCGCCCCCCGAGCCCTGCTGTTTGAACGATCAGGCACCGGATACACGGACCGCATGGTCGATACGGTGAGACGAACAGGCCGCGACGAGACCGAGGACGAGCGCGCGGACCGCATGTGGGGCGAACTCATCCAGGAGATACGGGTCGCGCAGACAGGTGTGCAGATCCTGTTCGGCTTCCTGCTCACAGTGGTGTTCACCCCGAAGTACGACGACCTGGCCCACACGGACCAGGTCATCTACATCGTGACCGTCGTCCTCGGTTCCTGCGCCACCGGAGCCCTGATCGGGCCGGTCTCCCTGCACCGCCTCGTCTCCGGGCGGCGCATCAAACCCCAAGCCGTGCGGATCGCCTCCCGGCTGACGTTCGTGGGGCTGATCCTCCTGCTGACGACGATGACGGCGGCCCTGCTGCTGATCCTGCGCGTCGCGACCCACGACAGCTGGGTGCCCTGGCTCGTCACGGCAGTAGTGGCCTGGTACCTGATGTGCTGGTTCGCCCTGCCCCTGTGGACCAGGCGCCGCTACACGACGAAGTGACGCGCGGTCCGTCCAGCTGCCGGTCGTGGAGGCGGCTCATGACCAGTACGGACACCGTGGCACCGATCAGCGCGCAGAACATGTCCCACTGGGTGTCCCACACATCTCCCTGCGTGGCCAGGAAGGCGTCCGCCGCCTGACCCCCGGTCACCGCCGCCAGCCACTCCAGCATCTCGAAGACGGCGCTGAAGGCCAGACACGCGCACACCGTCAGCGGCGGCAGCCAGCGACTGCCCCGCAGCGGTGACGTGCGGCTGAGCAGCTCCCGCACAAGGACCGCCGGCACGAAGCCCTGCATGAGGTGGCCGAAGCGGTCGTACGGATTGCGCGCCAGCCCGAAAGTGTCCCGCACCCAGTCGCCGACCGGGACCTGCGCGTACGTGTAGTGACCGCCCACGATCAGCACGAGCGCGTGGACCGCCAGCAGACAGCACAGCAGGTCCGTCAGCGGGAAGCGGCGCCATGTGAGCACGATCAGCGGCAGCCCGACCAGGACCCACACGGTCTCCAGGAACCAGGTGGTGCGGTCGCGCGGGCCCCAGGCGGACAGGGCCAGCGCGGCGACCACCGCACAGGCGAGCAGGACCGGCAGGGGCCGTCGCACAGCGGTCATGAGGTGCTCCTTGTCGTAGGAGCCCTCATCGTCGGGCAGCGGGAGGACGGCGGCATGAGTACGGCTACTCAGGCCGCGTACGCGGTGGTCCCTGTTCTCAGCCGCCCGCGATGACCGAGGCCAGGAAGTCGTCCACTCTGACCTCCTCCTGTCCCGGCGGCACGATCTCACGGGTCTCGCGCAGGAAGGACGCGAGCGCCGGGGCCCAGGCGAAGACCACGGCGTGCTGACGGCCCCCGTCGGAGCGGGCGTCGCCGAAGAACTCCATGCGCAGTTCCTCCCAGACACCGGTCGAGACGGGGCTGAGCCGCACGTCACCGATCCCGACCGGGCCGCGCAGACCCTCGCCGAGCATCTCCCGGTCCAGCCGCCACCGTGCCAGCACCCGGCCGTCATGGCTGAACACCGCGGTGACGGCGAACGGGTCCGACGCGTCGTACCCCAGGTGGGCGAGCACGGGGCACCGGCCCGTGCCGCCCGCCTGCAGCTGTACGACCAGGGTTTTGTGCGCGGTCCTGTGGACGAAGGGGTTCACCTGGAGGCCTCCGGGAAGAACGACGTAGAGCCCTCTAGTACCCCTTCCACGCCCAAGATGCTCAGCTGTCCTGGTGATTCCCCTTCGCGGTGCGCAAAGCCGTGATGCACGAGGTGATGGCCTGCTGGAGTTCCTCCAGTTGCTGGACCATGTCGTCCTCGTAGAAGTCCTGGGCGTCGTCGAAGGTCAGCTCCTCGAACACCTTGGTGGCCTTCTGGAGGCTGTTGTAGAACTTGGTACGCCGTTCCTGGACCCGGAGTTCGGGGTCGGCCTCCACGGCCTCGGCGACGAGGGACTTCATGGTGTCGAACGCCTCGGCCGCCCACTCGCCGGTGTCCTCGTCCTCCTCCAGCTCCTCCAGGAGGGACAGGTGGCGCTCGGCCTCCTGGCGCAGGTCCACGGGCGCGTCGATGGTCTGCCCGGCCGGCGTCTTGACCTGCCCGGACTCGGCGATCTGGCGGACGTATCCGATCCGGTCGGCCGCCCTGCTCTCGGTGGCCACGGCCTTCTTCAGGTCGTCCGTGCGCACCACGTCCCGGGCCAGCGAGGCCTGCAGCTCCGGGTCCTCCTTGATCCGGTCGAGCAGCGCGCTGCGCGCGGCCCGGGCGGTGGAGGGGTCGGCGAGGATCGCGGCGCGCAGCGCGGTCGGGTTCTCGGCGACCTCCAGGGCCTTGGTCGGCCGGATGCCCTCGGCCTCCGCCGCCTCGGCGATGGCGGTGCCGCGCTCGGAGCCGGCGCTGTTGCGGGAGACGTAGTAGTCGAGCCACACGTCCGCGTCCGGCAGCTCCACGTCCTGGCCCGGCGCCAGCGCCTCGAAGTGCGGGACCATGCCGTCGTCGGCGGCCCGGTCCCAGGCCTTGTAGTAGCGCATGACGCGCTCGGGCGAGCAGCCGGCGAGCTCGGCGAACTCCTTCGCGGACACCTTCGGCGTCTCGTCCGCGCTCTGGCCGCCGGGCCGCACGCTGCGCGCCACCATCAGGCCGAAGGCCCATCCACCGGTCCGCGCGTACACCCCGAACTCGCGGGCGTCCCGCGCGACGAGGTCGGACAAGGGCGCGCCGGTCGTCTCGACCGAGGCCTCGGAGGTCATGTCGGAGGACGTGTCGGACGGGTCGATCGCTAGGGTCACGGGTGCTTCTCCTGGGCAGGCTCGTTCGGACCGCACGATGTGCGGGTCGGAAGCCTATTGCACCCCCGGGTACCGCCCCGGTGGTCGCACGCTCAGGCGAACGTGTCGCGCAGCGCGGGCAGCAGCGTCTTCTCCGACCAGTCCAGGAACTCGGGCTGGGACTCGCCGCCGATCTGCACCAGCGCGATCTCGGTGAAGCCGGCCTCCGCGTACGGACGTACGGCTTCGACGAAGGCGTCGGGGTCGTCGCCGCAGGGGATCGACGCCGCCACGTCGTCGGGGGTGACGAACTGGGTGGCCGACTCGAAGGAGTCGGGGTGCGGCAGCTCGGAGTTGACCTTCCAGCCGTTGCCGAACCAGCGGAACTGGGAGTGCGCCCGCTTGATCGCCGTGTCCCGGTCGGGGTCGTAGCAGACGGGCAGCTGCCCCACCCGCGGCTTGCCCTCGCCGCCGTTGCGGTCGAACGCTTCGAGCAGGCCCGCCTTGGGCTCCGTGGCGATGACGAGGTCGGCCAGGCGGCCGGCCAGGGCGCACGACTGCTCGCCGGAGACGGCCAGACCGATCTGCGGGGGCTCGTCCGGCAGGTCCCACAGCCGGGCCGACTCCACGTCGAAGTGGGTTCCGCGGTGGTTCACATGGCCGCCCGCGAACAGCGCGCGGATGATCTCCACCGCCTCTTCCAGCATCTCGTGCCGTACGTCGGCCGACGGCCAGCCGCCGCCCACCACATGCTCGTTGAGGTTCTCGCCCGAGCCCAGTCCCAGCCGGAACCGGCCCTCGGAGAGCAGCTGCATGGTCGCCGCCTTCTGCGCCACCACCGCCGGGTGGTAGCGGAAGGAAGGACACGTCACGTACGTCATCAGCGGAATGCGCGAGGTCGCCTGGGCGGCCGCCCCGAGCACGCTCCAGGCGTACGGCGAGTGTCCCTGCGACCGCAGCCAGGGAAAGTAGTGGTCCGAGGTCACCGAGAAGTCGTAACCCACCTCCTCGGCCCGCACCACATGGCCCACCAGCTCACGGGGGCCGGCCTGCTCGGTCATCATCGTGTATCCGATTTGCACCATGGGATCCGAGTCCCCGGTGACCGGAGGGGAAAACGGGCTTCCGAGACCCTCTCGATCAAGAGCGGTGCACGGGGGAGGATGCGCGTATGAGTTCCCTGCCCATGAGCACCCCCGCCGCCCAGGGCGTCGACGCGGCCGGCATCCAGGCCTTCCTCGACGCCCTCGAAGCCGAACCGCACCTCGAGCCGCACAGCCTGATGCTGCTGCGCCACGGCCAGGTCGTGGCCTCGGGCTGGTGGGCCCCGTACGCCCCGGAGCGGCCCCAGCTCCTCTACTCGCTCAGCAAGAGCTTCACGGCCACGGCCGCCGGGTTCGCCGTCGCCGAGGGGCTGATCCGGCTGGACGACCCGGTGATCTCGTACTTCCCGGAGTTCGAGGCCGACGTCACCGACCCGCGCAGCCGCGCGATGCTCGTACGGCATGTGGCGTCGATGGCCAGCGGCCATGCGGAGGAGACGCTGGACCGGGCACGCGCACTGGACCGCGACGAGCTGGTGCGGGGCTTCCTGCTGGTCCCGCCGGACCAGGACCCGGGCACCGTCTTCGCCTACAACCAGCCCGCCACCTACACCCTCGCCGCGATCGTCCAGCGGGTCACGGGCCAGAAGCTCACCGAGTACCTGCGGCCCCGGCTGTTCGAGCCGCTCGGCATCGGCGAGGTGGCCTGGATCCCCGACCGCAGGGGCCGCGAGCTCGGTTTCAGCGGGCTGCACGCCACGACCGACGCGATCGCCCGGCTCGGCCAGCTGTATCTGCGGGGCGGGGTGTGGGAGGGCGAGCGGCTGCTGCCCGAGTCGTGGGTGGCCGAGGCGACGCGGATCCAGATCGCGCACGAGGCACCGCTGGTCGGCGGCTGGGCGGACTGGCAGCAGGGCTACGGCTACCAGTTCTGGATGGCCCGGCACGGCTACCGCGGGGACGGGGCCTACGGGCAGTTCTGTGTGGTGCTGCCCGAGCAGGACGCGGTGCTCGCGATCACCTCGGAGACCGTGGACATGCAGAAGGTCCTGGACCTGGCCTGGGAGCATCTGCTGCCCGCCTTCCGCGTAGACCCGCTGCCCGGCGGTGAGGCGGCGGACGCGGCCCTGGCCGGCCGTCTGACACGGCTCGCCCTGCCGCCCGCCGAGGGCAAGCCCGCCCCGGCGGACCGGGCGGAGGACTGGCACACCGCCGCCTTCACCCCCCACGGCGGTAGGTGCGCCGGCCAGCCGACCCTGACCGCGGTCGAAGTGGATCCGGGCGGCCGGGTGACCCTCGTCGACGACGGCGAACGGCTGGAACTGGGGTTCGGAACCGGGGAGGGCGGCTGGACGGTCGTCGACGAGCCCCTGCCCGTCGCGGTGAGCGGCGGCTGGACGGACGCGGAGACCCTCGTGGTCGACCTGGCGTTCCTGGAGACCCCGCACCACCTGCTGGTGACGTGCTCGCTCGGGGACCGGACGTTCACCGCGCGCTGGCGCACCCAGCCTCTGCACGCCGGTCCGCTGCGGCGGATGCGGGCGCCGCGCTCAGTCTGAGGGCGCGCGGAAGGTGCTCAGGAAGGTGTCCAGCGCTTCCTGGTTCGCGTCGTCGTTCCAGTCGGCCGCCGGGGTCGTCCAGCGCAGCGAGTAGCCGCGGCCCTCGCCGATGAGGAAGCCGCGGCCGAAGGTGCGCACGCGGGTGCCGTCGACGTCCTCGACCCACTGCATGTCGGCGGCCTCGCGGCCCTGGTAGGTCGTCGCGCGGATGTCACCGAGGCGCTCGTAGCCCGGGTGGTCCTTCAGTTCCGGTTCCACGTCGTCGCGCCACACGGCCACGGCGTCCGTGCCGACGGCCTTGCTGTAGGTCACGGCGAGCGTGCGCGGGTCGCCGGAGGCGCCGAAGGTGACGCGGTAGGCCAGGCCCTCCTGGCGCGAGGTCCCCAGCGGCTTCCAGCCCTTGGGGAGGGCGAGGGAGAACCCCTCGGGGGAGCGGTACTCGCTGTATCCGGGCGGCAGTCCCGTGCCCGCGGTGGGCGTGGCCGTCCTGCTCGGCGTGGGTGTGGGCACGGGAGTCGGGGGCGGGCCGGAACTCTCGTCGGTGCGGCTGCCGGGTGCGGTGACCGACGGGGTGGGGACCGGAGGCGCCGGGGCGGGCGCGGAGGCGGAGGCCGACACGGACGGGGCGGGCGCCTCACCGGTTGTCGAACTGTCGTCGCCGGGCAGCGCCTTGGTGACCGTGAGGACGGCGGCGGCGACCGTGACGACGGCCAGGGCGGTCCCCGCGATGAGCAGTCGGCTGCTGCGGCCCGGGGCCACGCCGGGCAGGACGCGCAGCCGGGACCTGGGCTCCTCCGGCGGGGCCGCCTCGGGATCCTCGTCGAGGACGCGGAGGAGCGCGTTGCGCACGGCAGTGCGGCTCAGCCGTTCCTGGGAGTTCTTGCGCAGCAGTCCCTGCACGGTCGGGGTGAGCGGCCCGGCCCGCACCGGCGCCCGCAGCGGGAGCCGGTCGACCCCCTTCAGGGTGGCCGCGGGACGGTCGCGGTCACGGAACGGCGGACGTCCCTCGACCAGCGTGTAGAGGATCGCGCCGAGCGCCCACAGGTCGGCGGCGGGCCCGATGCGCTCGTCCCGGGCCTGTTCGGGGGAGGCGTACGACGGTGCAGACAGCCGTGGGGCGAGGGTCGCGCCGGCCAGGCCCCAGCCGGTGACGATCACCGAGCCCTGGTGGTGCACGAACACCTGGCCAGGACTCAGCTCGCCGTGGGTGATGCCCTCACCGTGCGCCGCCTCCAGCACCTCCAGCAGCTCCAGGCCGATGCGGGCCGCCCGCACGTAGTCGAACGTCCCCTGCCGGCCGAGGAGTTCGCCCAGCGGGATGCCGTCGATCGGCTCGGTGACGGTCCACAGGGTGCCCTGTTGTGCCACCGCGTCCACGACCGCGGCGATCCGGCCGGGGGAGAGCAACCGCATGGTCTTGGACATCCGGACGACTCCCGCGGCGGTGCGCAGCGAGGTCTCCTCGTCCGTGCCGGCCGGCAGCCCGATCTCGGTGAGCAGGCAGGGGCGTTCGGCCGCGGCGTCCTCGCCGTACCAGCAGGTCCGGTTGGTCTCGCGGTGCAGGACGTCCAGGGGCCGGTACCGTCCGGCGACCAACTCGTGTGTGGAGACGTGCGCCTTGACCATGTCATCCCTCGCTGAACCCCTGGCTCTCACCTTTCACAGAGGTACGGCGGGTGCGGCGGGGTGTGTTCAATCAAAAGAGCAACCGATGGAATCCGCTTTCCGGTCGTTCATTTTCTGACTCACGAGTCAGTAGAACGAGCGGAGTCGGGCAGGACTCTCACCGCAGCCCGAACTGCCCGGCCCAGGCCATGACATCGGCGGTGGTCGCGTTGCCGCCGCACACGACGAGGCCCAGCCGGCAGTCGTCGCCGACCCGCTCCAGCGCCCTCCGCGCGGCGGGCAGGAGACACCCGGCCGCGGGCTCGCCCCACACCTTGGCGTGGTCGGCGAGATCGAGACAGCCCTGGACGGCCTCCCGGTCCGGGACCACGAGGACCTCGGTGACCAGGGCCGCCACATGGTCGTAGGTCAGCTGGGAGACGGACGGGGCGCTCAGCGTGGAGACGACGGAGGACAGCGCGACCGGCACCGGGCCGCCCGCGGCGAGCGCCTGGGACATGGCCTCGGCGCCCTCGGTCTCCACACCCCAGACCCGGACACCCGGACGACGCGCCCGCAGCGCCGCCGCGACCCCGGCGATCAGGCCACCGCCCCCGACACTGACGAGGACGTCGGTGAGGTCGTCCGCGTCGTCGGCGAACTCCAGCCCGACCGTGCCCTGCCCCGCGATCACCAGCGGGTCGTCGAAGGGGTGGACCAGCGTCAGCCCCTCGTCCCGCAAGAGGTTCACGAGAGAGAAGGCACCGGCCATGTCGTCGGTCAGCCGCAGCGAGGCCCCGGCCGCCGCCACGATCTCCACGGACCGGGCGGGCGCCGAGCGGGGCATGACCACCGTCGCCTTGACGTCGAGTGCCGCCGCCATGTGGGCGAGGGCGATCCCGTGGTTGCCGCCGCTGACCGCCACGACCCCGGCCGCCCGCTCCGCCTCGCTCAGCGACAGCAGCTTGGCCGTCGCCCCGCGCGCCTTGAACGAGCCGGTGCGCTGGAGCAGTTCGAGCTTGACGGTGACGGGCGCACCGAGCAGTGCGGACAGACCGGGGCTGGGCAGGGTCGGGGTGCGTACGACGTGCCCGGCGATCAGTCCGGCCTGCTGCTCGATGTCCGTGATCCCGATCAAGACGGTTCCTTCCGGCGGGGAGAGAGCTCTTCTCGAACCCTGTCCCCGCGGACGGTGCAGGTCAACTCGGCATCAGAGATCACGCCGCAGGAGGTAGTCCAGCAACGGACGCAGCTCGTACGCCGTCTCCGCGGACGCGAGGTGACGGCGGGACTCGGCGAGGGCGGCCGATCTGCCGCCGCACTCCTCGATCAGGGCCGCGATCTCCTGCGGAGCCCCGTCCGACTCCAGGAGCCGGGCCAGGCGCGCCGCGGCGGGAGCAGGTGAGTCGAGCGCGGTGAGCACCGGGAACGTCTTCTTCCGTTCCCGCAGATCGCCGTGCACGGGCTTGCCCGTGACCAGGGGATCGCCCCAGATGCCGAGGACGTCGTCGACGATCTGGAACGCGACCCCCAGATGCCGTCCGGCCCGGTCCAGCGCGGCCACCGTGGCCGGGGGCGCCCCGCCCAGCAGAGCGCCCAGCGCCGCCGCACAACCCAGCAGTGCCCCGGTCTTGTGCTCGGCCATGGCCCGGTACTCCTCCGGCCGCACCCGCTCCGGTCCCGTCCACGGCCGCGTGGCGAACAGCAGGTCGTCCGCCTGCCCCCGCACCAGGTCGGACAGGGCCGCGGACAGGAGCCGTACGGCGTCGGCGCCCGCGTCGGCCAGGGTCTCGACGGCGAGGGCGAACAGGGCGTCGCCCGCCAGAACTGCCGGTCCTGTGCCGTACGCCTTCCACACGGTGGGGCGACCGCGCCGGGCCGGGTCGCCGTCCATGATGTCGTCGTGGAGCAGCGAGAAGACGTGCACCAGCTCCACCGCGACCGCCGCGGGCACCCCGGCTCGTCCGGGCGCGCCGGCCGCCTCGGCACCCAGCACGGCGAGCGCCTGCCGTACCCCCTTGCCGCCGGACGCCACGGCCGGGGCGCCGCCCACTTCACACCAGCCGAAGGAGTAGGCGGCCATCTCGCTCACCCAGGGGTGCAGTCCGCCGACCGCCTCCTGGAGAGCGGGCTGCACCAACTCACGGCAGCGAATGAGGACTTCGGGAGCGACGACGGTGGTCACCGTACCGCCTCCGCCCGCACGCCGAACTCGTCCTGGGCCCGGGTCACCATCTCCTGTGCGTGCCGCAGCCCGGTCCGCTCCAACACGCGTGCCAGATCGTCCAGTTCGGCCGCCGTCTCGGCGCGGTCGCGGCCCAGGCGGGCCAGTGTCTTGGCGAGCCCCAGCCGGGCCAGGGCCTCACCGCGGGGTTCGCTCATGGCGCGGAACTCGGCGAGCGCCTGCTCGTACAGGCCGCGGGCCTCGGAGTAACGCCCGGCCCGGTAGTAGACGTTGCCGCGCATCTTGTGGTTGTAGGCCAGCGCGCTGGACAGGTTCATCTCCCGGCACGTCGTCTCCGCCTCGGAGAGCAGGGCGAGGGCCCGTTCGGAGTCGCCGTCGCGCACGGAGACGAGGTCGGCGAGCCCGCGCAGCGCCCAGGCGTGACCGCGCCGGTCGTCGGCGCCCGCGGCGATCTGAGCAGCCTCCTCGAACATCGCGAACGCGGTGTCGTAGGACCCGGTGTTGCGGTGCATCTGCGCGATGCCGGACAGCGCCCACACGGTGTGCCGTGCCTCGCCGCGCCGCCTGGCCTCGGCCAGCAACTGTTCGTGCAGCCGGCCGACGGCCTCGTAGTCCCCCTGGATACGGCCGGTCTCGGCCAGCCCCGCCAGCGAGTAACCGCGCACCACGACATCCCCGCCACGCTCGCCGAGCTCGGCCGCGAGCCCCAACAGCCGCCGGGCCAGGGCGAATCCGCCGCGCTGACGGGCCAGCGTGCCGCCGCTCCACAGCGCCCAGGCCATCCCCGCGGTGTCCCCGGCGCGGCGGGCGGCCCGGTAACTCGCCTTCCAGGCCAGGTCGGCGTCGGCGACCCGGCCGAGCCTGCGCTGCGCCTCGGCGACCGCGAGTCCCGAGCGCGCGGCCTCCCCGTGCCGTCCGGCCTGCTCGGCCGCCCTCAACTGCTCGGTGCCGGCGGCCAGCACTTCGTCCAGCGAGGAGTTCACGGAGAGAGTGGTGAGCGCGCCCTGGTACTCCGGGGCGAATGCCTTGCCGTACATGCGTGCCTTTCCGTCCGTATACACCTCATCTATACGTGCTGTGTATACATGGTGTGCATAGTGCGTCGAAAATGAGCCCCGGCCCGCGGGCCGGGGCGTCATCCGCTGCCGGTCAAGACGTGGACGGAGCCGGACGGGTTGCCTGTGAGGCGCAGATCACTGCCTGGGGCGTCAGTGCTGCTGCGCCTTCTGCGGGGTCACCTCGCTCGGCCGTACGACGACGTATCCCGAGCCCTGCAGCATCAGCTGCACCGCCTCCCCGGAACCGCCGCGCAGCATCGACCCGATGGACTGCGAACGGTGCAGCGAGGTGCCCAGGCCCGCCGTCCAGCCGACGACCGCGTCCGTGTCGACGTACACCGGGAACTCCGGCGAGACCGGGATCACCAGCGGGTTGCCCTCGCACACGAGGCCGAGTCTGCCGTGGCCCGTGAAGACACTGTTGAACAGACCGCCGCCGGCGATGCCCGCGCCCTTCACGGTCGAGATCCGGTACGCCAGCGAGGCGTCGAAACACAGGACGTTACGGCCGTTGACCGTGAACTCGTCGCCCGGCTCGACGTCGACGACGAAACAGTTCTGGGCCTCGTGCGCGAACCAGGCCTCGCCCTGTCCGCGCACCGCCATCAGCGGGAGCCCCTCGCCGGTGACGGCCCGTTTCAGCATGCCGCCGACGCCCTGGCCCTTGCGCTCGAACTGGAGATTGCCGCGGTAGGCGACCATCGCCCCTTGGCGGGCGAGCATCTCGCCGTGCACCGCGTACCTGATGCACTTGGAGTTCTCGACCGTCATGCCCGGCTGCGTGGCCGGCTGCACCATGTGCTCACTGGAAAAGAGGTCACCCTTCATGGGGGCATCCTGGCCCGGAGGGATCCCCTCCGCCAAGATCGCGGCGCGACTCGTGTTTCTGCGGTCCGCTCAGGCCCCGAACAGCTGGGTCCAGTACGTGCCCGCCGGGCCGCCGCCCGCGAACCCGATGCCGATGTGGGTGAAGTCGGGCTTGAGGATGTTGGCGCGGTGACCGGGGCTGTTCATCCAGCCCTCGACGACCTCGGTGGCCGAGCGCTGGCCGCACGCGATGTTCTCCCCGATCGAGCGGCGGGTGGAACCCGCGGCGGCGGCCCGGTCCCAGGGCTGGGTACCTTCCGGCGAGGTGTGGGAGTAGAAGGCGCGGACCGCCATGTCGGTGCTGTACGCCTGCGCGGCACGGGCCAGCAGGGGATCGACGCCGAGTGGCCTCAGGCCGGCCCTGGCACGCTCCCTGTTGGTGAGTCCGACGACCTCGTCGACGGTCCGTGTCAGGGCTGCCGGGGTGAGCGGCCGGGCCCACAGTGCCGTCCAGTACGTGTCGCCGGAACGACCATCGGCTGTGTGTGCCAGACCGACGTGGCTGAAGGCGGGGTCGTGCAGGGTCCGGCGGGGCTGCTCGGTGCGCAGGCAGTACTCGACGAACTCGGACGGGTTCCGGGGGCCGGAGACAAGGTGCTCACCGACGGTGATGTACGCGTATCCGGTGGCCGTGAGCCGCTGGAAGACGGACACGCCGTCGGGGCCCTCGACACCGAGCCGGCCCGCGGAGGCCATGGCCGAGACGTGGGCGCGGGCGGCGTCGGTGAGCCGGGCGTCGAGCGCGACCGGGGGTGAACCGGCCGTGGCGCGAGCGGAGTTGACCAGGGTGAGGAAGGCGGCGAGGTCGGGGGAAGGAGCGGGGGCGGGGGTGCGGGGTGCAGGTGCGGGGCGGTTGGGAGGCGGCGGACCGGCGGTGGACGATGCCGTGGGTGTCCGTGCCGCGGGAGGGGAGGCGGGGCGCGCTCCCGGTGCGGTGGGTGTCCGGCCAGGGGGAGGGGCCGCAGGGGGCGTCCCCGGGGGTGTCGGTGTCCGGACCACGGGACCAGCCGCAGGGTGTGCCCCAGATGCCGCGGGTGTCCGGACCGTGGGAGCGGCGGTCCCTCGTCTCCCCGGTGCCGTGAGCGACGCGGAAGGCGCCGCGGCCGTGGGTGTGTCGTCCACGACGTCCACCCCGAAGTCCCGTGCCAGCCCCGCGAGCCCGTCCGCGTACCCCTGCCCGAGCGCCCGCAGCTTCCAGGCGTCCCCCCGCCGGTAGATCTCCGCGAGCAGCAGCACGGTCTCCTGCCGGGGCCGCGGTGGCGCGAACCGGGCCAGCGGGCGACCGCCCGCACCCGTGACCTGCAGGACTGGGGCGGGCAGCCGGCCCAGGGGAGTGCCGGAGTCGGCCGGGGTGACGACCACCGTGATCCTGGTGGCACCCGCGCGCAGTCGCCGGGGATCGACGGTCAGCGTGTCGCCGGAGAGGCGGGCGCCGGGGGCGGAGGGCTGGTTGTAGAACACGAAGTCCGCGTCGTCCCGGACCTTGCCGCCGTCGTCCGTGACGAGGGCGGACACGTCGAAGGGGCCGGACACCCGCACGCTGACGGCCCCTTCGGGGAGGGGCAGATTGCCCCCGGGGACCAACTCGCTCATCGCGCCGCCCTGATGTCGTCGTTCGCTGGGAAAACGCACACCGGGGCGCAGGGGTTCCCGCCCCGTGCTCAGTCCAGCGTGCGTGCCGGCGCCACGTCCTCGTGCCGCTCCACCGGGGCCTTGCCGCGCGGAGCCTTGACGGTCTTGACCGCCTTGCCGCAGAACACGGAGTCCAGGGTGCGCAACATCGTGTTGAGGACCGCGCCGTTGTTGGACGTGTTGGCGACCGCGGCAAGAGCGCGCTTGCCGTCCTTCGACGCGAACGCGTAGGTGTAGAAGCCCTGGACGGCACCGGTGTGGCCGTACACCGAGACCCCGCAGGACAGATCGCGACGGCGCAGCCCCAGACCGTAGGCCTGACCGGTCCCCGACGGCATCCACCGCTCCATCTGCGCCAGTTGAGCGGCCGAGGTGAGCCGGCCCCCGAGCAGGGCGGACAGGAAGGTGTTCAGGTCACGGGTGCTGGAGATGAGCGCGCCCGCGCTCTGCGCCCACGACACGGTCTGTTCGGTCGCGTCGACGAGCGGGGCGCTGGCCTGGTCCGGGGTGAGATAGCCATGGGCGTGACGGCCGGGGATCTTCATGGCGGGGTGCACATAGAACGTGTCGCGCAGCTTCAGCGGCTCGATGATCCGGTTCTGGTACTCGGTCCGCACCGCGTTCCCGGTCAGCTTCTCGATGAGCATCCCGGCGACCACGAAGTTGGTGTTCGAGTACGAGTACGCCGCGCCCGGCGCGTTCGTGCGCGGTCGGCTGAGTGAGCGCTTCACCAGTTCCCGCGGTGTGAAGACCTGCTTGCGGACCGCCTCGAACCCCGGGACCGTCTTGGCGAACATGTCGTTCGTGTAGTCGTACAGGCCGCTGCGGTGGCCCAGGACGTGCCGCACCGTGATCCGGTCGTCCGGCAGCAGCCCGGGCAGATACCGGTTGACCGGCGCGTCGAGTTCCAGCTTCTTCTCGTCGACCAGCTGGAGCAGGACGACGGCGGTGAAGGTCTTGGTGACGCTGCCGATACGGAACCGGTCTGCGTCGCTCATGGTCCGCTCGCTCCCGCGGTCCGCGACGCCGGTCGCGACCCGGTACACCGAGTTCCCGTCGTCGATCCGGGCCATGGACCCGGGCGCGCCCTGCGTCAGCGCGGAAAGCAGCACACCGCCCAGACCTGTCAGATCCACCGCGGGTGCGGTGGGCGACTCGGCGTGGGCGGGGACCGCGAGAAGGGGCAGCAGGACCGCTCCGGCCACTGTCCCGACCACCACTCGTGCTGATGCCATCCGGCTGATCTCCTGTCGATCCGTCAGTTCTGGTACGAATACGGTGAGTATCGCTGTGAAGAACACGAAAAGTGATGATTGACCGCTCTGGCGGCACAGGAGTCCCTTCGGAAGCACGCAAGCAATCCTGCTTCTTTTATTGACGAAGGAAAAGAATCCCTCTAAGTTCCCGGCCATGCGCCCCACCCCACGCGCCGAGACGTTCCCCGCCAACACACCCGCCGCCTCACAGGTGTTCACCACCGTCCTGTCCCAGGGCCCCCTGCCCCGCCTGGAGGTGGCCCGGCGCGTCGGCCTGTCCCCGGCCGCCGTCACCAAGGCGGTCCGCCCGCTCATCGAGGCCGGTTACCTGGTGGAGGGCGTGGACGAGGAGGCCCGCCCGGCGCTCGGCCGGCCCGCGAACCTTGTGCGGGTCGACGGAGGGCGGGCCCTGTTCATCGGCCTCAAGATCACCGGCGACGAGATCATCGGAGTCCTCACCGACCTGTGCTGCCGTATCCGCGTCGCCCGCCATCTGCCGCTGCCCGACCGCGACCCCAAAACCGTGCTCGCGAGCATCACGGAGCTCGTCCAGCGGCTCCTCGCCGAGGCGGACGGCTCCACGGCCGCGGTCCTGGGCCTCGGTATCGCGGTCTCCGGCGATGTCGACAGGGGCGAGGGCACCGTCCGCTACTCGCCGTTCCTGGAGTGGCGCGACGTCCCGCTCGCCGAACTCGCCGCCATGACCACGGGGTTGCCGGTCACCGTCGACAACGACGTGCGCGCCCTGACGGTCGCCGAGCAGTGGTTCGGCGCCGGGGTGGGCCTGTCCGACTTCGCCGTGGTCACCGTGGGCGCCGGCATCGGCTGTGGGCTGGTGGTGCACGGCCGCGTGGTGGCCGGGGCGCACGGAGTGGCCGGCGAGATCGGGCATGTGACCGTCGATCCCTCCGGCCCGCTCTGCCACTGCGGAAACCGCGGCTGTGTCGAGGCGATCGCGGGGGAGGCCGCGATCGTCCGGCACATCCGCGAGGCCACCGGCGCCGAACTCCCCGACGCCGAAGCGGCCCTGGCCCTGGCCCGCGAAGGCGTCGCCGGAGCCCGGGACGTGTACGCGCGCGCGGGGGAGGCGATCGGCCGGGGCATCGCCACCGTCGCCAACCTCCTCGGCCCCGAACGCGTGATCATCTCCGGCGAGGGACTCGCCGCCTACGACCTGTTCGCCGAGCAGATCCGTGACGCCTTCGTCGCGGCCGCCTTCGGCTCCGCCGCCCAGTGCGACGTCCGCACCCACCCGCTGCCCTTCGACGAGTGGGCTCGCGGCGCCGCCGCCACCGCCATCCAGTCCTTCATCGGCCCGGACACGAGCCGATAAGAACCCGCACCCCATTGGAGGTACGACCCATGCGGTCATCCTCGTACTTCGCCATGCCCGCCAGAGCCCTGCTGGTGCTCGCTCTCACCGCGGTCGCCGTCCCCACCGCCCACGCCGCCGACACCCCCGCGCCCGCACTCGCCGCCAAGCCCTACATGGGCTGGTCGAGTTGGAGCATGCAGTCCTCCAAGTACCCGGGCCTCAACCCGGACGGCGACTATAGCTACCTCACCGAGGCCAACATCCTCAAGCAGACCGACGCCCTGGCCGCCAAGCTGAAGAAGTACGGCTACGAATACGTCAACATCGACGCCGGCTGGTGGATGGACAAGACCTGGAAGTCCGGGTTCGACCAGTACGGCCGCCAGAAGCCCGACCCCGTCCGCTTCCCCAGCGGCATGAAGGCCGTCGCCGACCGCATCCATGCCAAGGGCCTCAAAGCCGGCATCTACCTCCCGGCGGGCCTGGAAAAGGCGGCGTACGGCGAGGGGAAGACGCCGATCTGGAACGCCGACGGCTGCACCACCGCCGACATCGTCTACGGCGACCTGCGCACCACCAACGGCTGGGACAGCGCGTACAAGCTCGACTTCTCCAAGCCGTGCACGGAGAAGTACATAGACTCCCAGGCGCAGTTGATCGCCGGCTGGGGCTACGACTTCCTCAAGCTCGACGGAGTGGGCCCCGGTTCCGGCAAGAGCGGCGACCAGTACGACAACGTTGCCGACGTGGCCGCCTGGAACAAGGCGATCGCCGCCACCGGCCGCCCGATCCACCTCGAGATCTCCTGGTCCCTCGACATCGGACACGCCGCCGACTGGAAGAAGTACTCGCAGGGCTGGCGCATCGACACCGACGTCGAGTGCTACTGCAACACCCTCGTCAGCTGGGAGAACTCCGTCGACGACCGCTGGGACGACACCCCCGCCTGGACCCGGCACGCCGGACCCGGCGGCTGGAACGACCTCGACTCCCTCGACGTCGGCAACGGCCAGATGGACGGGCTCACCAAGGCGGAACGGCAGAGCTACGCCACCCTGTGGGCCATCGCCAAGTCCCCCCTCTACACCGGGGACGACCTCACCCGCCTCGACTCCTACGGCCTCTCCCTGCTGACCAACCGCGAGGTCATCGCGATCGACCAGGGCCCCAACCCGCCCGCACACCCCGTCACCCCGTCCGACCCCCAGCAGGTCTGGGCCGCGAAGAACCCCGACGGCACCTACACCGTCGCCCTGTTCAACCTGGCCGACGCCCCCGCCTCCGTCACCGCCGACTGGACCACCCTCGGCTTCACCGGCAAGGCGTCCGTCCGGGACCTCTGGAACCACGAGAACCTCGGCACCTACAAGAACAAGGTCACCCAGGCCCTGCCCGCCCACGGCTCGCGTCTGTTCACGGTCACCCCGCGCGGTACCGCGGTCGCCCTCACGGGATACGAGGCGGAATCCACCGCGAACACCCTCGGCGGCAACGCCTCCGTCGCCGACTGCTCCGCCTGCTCCGACGGGAAGAAGGTCGGCAACTTGTACCTCGCCGGCAAGCTGACCTTCAACGACGTCTCCGTCGCGAAGGCCGGCACCTACCAGATCAAGATCTCCTACATCAGCGGTGACGCCCGCTCGGTGGACATCTCGGCCAACGGCGGTGGCGCCACCCGCCACAAGCTCCCCGCCACCGGTGACTGGGGCACCGTGGCCGCCGTGTACGTGCCCGTGACACTCAAGGCCGGCGCCAACACGATCACCTTCGACAGCGGCACCGGCTACGCGCCGGACATCGACCGGGTCGACGTACCGAAGTCCTGACCGAGCCACCAGGAGCCGCCATGACCCCCGCCCCCTCCAGACGCGGTGTCCTCGCACTGACCGCCGCGCTCGCCGCCCTGCCCACGTTCACGGCTACCGCGGCACCGCAAAGACCCGCTGACGAACCCACCCTCGGTACCGACGGCCGCCACCGGCTCTGGTGGCAGGCCCCCGCCGACGAGCACTCGATGATCGAACAGGGCCTGCCCGTCGGCAACGGCCGCCTCGGCGCCCTCGTGAGCAACGACCCCGGCCGTGAACTCCTCCTCGTCACCGACGCCACGATGTGGACCGGAGGCCTGAACGACACCCTCGACGCCGACGGCCAGTTCCCGTACGGGCGAGGGGACTTCGGCTCCTTCACCCTGCTGGCGCGGCTCACCGTGGACATCCCCGACCACGACCTGTCCGCCGTCTCCGGCTACCGCCGCACCCTCGACCTCGACCGGGGCGTGAACACCACGTCGTACGTCCGCTCCGGCGTGACCTACCGACGGGAGATCTTCGCCAGCCACCCCGACGACGTCATCGTCCTCCACTTCACCCAGGGCGGGGGAGGCCGCTACACCGGCACGATCACGCTGGAGGGAACCCACGGCGAGGAGCCCGCGGTCTCCTTCGGGGCCACCCTCCCGAACGGCCTCCGCTACGGGGCCGCGATCGCGGCGTACGGCTCCGGCGGCAGCGTCACCGTCGAGGGCTCGCACATCGGCTTCACCGGGTGCAGGGAGCTCACCGTCGTCCTGAGCGGAGGCACCAACTACACGCCGGACGCCGCCGCGCACTTCCGCGACCCGTCCCTCGACCCGCACAAGCTCGCCCGCACCAAGGTCCGCGCGGCCGCCCGTCACTCGGCGACCACCCTGGTGCGCACCCACACGGCCGACCATCACGCCCTGTTCGCGCAGTTGGACCTCTCGCTCGGCACCTCCTCCGCCGCGCAGCGCTCCCTCGACACCTGGGAGCGGATCCGTGCACGCGCCAGGGACGGCGTTCCGGACCCCGAACTGGAGGCCCAGTACCTCCAGTTCGGCCGCTACCTGACGATCGCGGCCTCACGCGGCAGCCTGCCGCTGGGCCTGCAGGGGCTGTGGCTCGACGGCAACGACCCCGACTGGATGGGCGACTACCACACCGACATCAACATCCAGATGAACTACTGGGCCACCGACCGGGCCGGCCTGTCCCAGTGCTTCGACGCCTTCACGGACTACTGCGTCGACCAACTCCCGTCCTGGACCGACCTCACCCGCAGACTGTTCAACGACCCCCGCAACCGCTACCGCAACTCCACGGGCAAGAACGCCGGCTGGACGGTCGCCATCTCCACCAACCCCTTCGGCGGAGGTGGCTGGTGGTGGCATCCCGCGGGCAACGCCTGGCTGTGCAACTCCCTCTGGGAGCACTACGAGTTCACCACCTCCCGGGCCCACCTGGAGAAGATCTACCCGCTGCTGAAGGGCGCCTGCGAGTTCTGGGAGGCCCGGCTGCTCACCATGACCCTCCCGGGCACCTCACGGGAGGTCCTCGTCGCCGACAGCGACTGGTCGCCCGAGCACGGACCCCTCGACGCCAAGGGCATCACCTACGCCCAGGAACTCGTATGGGCCCTGTTCGGGAACTACTGCACGGCCGCGGCAGAGTTGAAGAAGGACACGAGCTTCGCCGCCACGATCGCCGGACTCCGCAAACGCCTCTACCTCCCGCAGGTCAGCCCCACCACGGGCTGGCTGGAGGAGTGGATGTCCCCCGACAACCTCGGCGAGAGAACCCACCGCCACCTGTCCCCCCTCGTCGGACTCTTCCCCGGCGACCGCATCCGCCCCGACGGCTCCACCCCGGCCGGAATCGTCGAGGGTGCCACCGCCCTGCTCACCGCACGCGGCATGGAGAGCTTCGGCTGGGCCAACGCCTGGCGCGCCCTGTGCTGGGCCCGCCTCAAGAACGCCGACAACGCCTACCAGCTCGTGGTCAACAACCTGCGCCCCTCCAGCGGAGGCAGCAACGGCACCGCCTTCAACCTCTTCGACATCTACCAGGTGGAACAGGGCCGCGGAATCTTTCAGATCGACGCGAATCTGGGTACTCCTGCAGCGATGATCGAGATGCTGCTCTACTCCCGCCCCGGCCACCTGGAACTCCTGCCGGCCCTGCCCGACGCCTGGGCCGCCTCCGGCTCCCTCAGCGGAGCCAACGCACGGGGCGGCTTCGTCGTCGACCTACGCTGGCGGGACGGGATACCGACCGAAGTACGGATCCGCAGTACCGGCGGCCGCACCACGACGGTCGCCCACGCGGGAAGCGCCCGCACGGTGACGCTGAAGCCGGGAGCCACGGTCACCCTGAAGGGCTTCGGCCGATGAGGCGCCGGACAGCCCGCCGGGCCCGGCTCCTGGCCGTCACGGTCGCGGCCGCGGCCCTCCAGGCCACGCCCGCACCGGCCGCCGTCAGCCCGCCCGACGGCGTGATCACCTGGGGCGCGAGCGCCTACCCCATCGGCGACTCGGCCGCCGACCGCGGCTACCGCATGGTCGTCCACACCAGCGTCGGCGGCCGCGACGCCCGCGTCCGGCTCTCCAACGCGTTCGGCCACCAGCCGGTCACCTTCGACAGCGTCTACGCCGGCCTCCAGCTCAAGGACGCGGCGCTGGTGCGCGGCACCAACCGGCGGCTCACCTTCGACGGCTCGTCCTCGGTCACCGTGGAACCCGGCGCCACGGTGTACAGCGACCCGCTGCCCGGCACGCTGGCCGCCGGGTCGAACCTGGTCGTCAGCCTCCACAGCCCGGACGCGGAGGGGCCGGCCACCGGCCACTGGATGGCCCTGCAGACGTCGTACGCCACCCGGGGCGACCACGCTGCCGAGGAGAGCGGCGCCCACTGGACCGAGAGCATCGGGTCGTGGTTCTACCTCGACGCGGTCTCGGTACGCACACCCGCAGCCGCCGGTGCCGTCGTCACGCTCGGCGACTCCATCACCGACGGCTGGCAGTCCACCACCGACCGGAACCGCCGCTGGCCCGACTACCTCGCCCGGCGCCTGCAGAAGGCGCACACCACGGTGAAGGGCGTGGCGAACGAGGGGATCTCCGGCAACAAGGTGCTGGCCGACGGCGCCGGGCCGAGCGCCCTGAACCGGCTGGACCGGGACGTGCTCTCCCAGCCGGGCGTGCACACCGTGTTCCTCTTCGAAGGCGTCAACGACCTCAAGGCCCACAGCGGTGTCACCGCGGCGGATCTGATCTCCGGCTACCGAGAGATCGTCGACCGGGCCCACGACGCCGGCAAGTGCGTGGTCGTCTCCACGATCGCCCCCTTCAAGGGCTGGCCCGAGTGGGACGCGCCCGCGGAGTCCGTACGAAAGGAGGTCAACGACTTCATCAGGAGCCACGGCGACGAGTTCGACGCGGTCACCGACTTCGACCGCGTCCTGCGCAGCCCCTACGACCACGAGCGGATGCTGCCCGTCTTCGACGGCGGGGACCACATCCACCCCAACGACAAGGGCATGCAGGCCATGGCGGACTCGGTCGACCTGAACAGCCTGGAGTGCGCACGCCACTGAGGGAATGTCAGCCGTGGGCCGTCGTCTCCGGGGCGATCAGCCCCTCGCGGTAGGCGACGGCCACGGCCTCGGTGCGGCTCGCCGCGCCCAGTTTGGCGAGGATGTTGGAGACGTGCACGCTGGCCGTCTTGCCGGTGATGAACAGTTCCTCGCCGATCTGGCGGTTGCTGCGTCCCCGGGCGAGCAGCCGCAGCACGTCCTGCTCGCGGGCCGTGAGCGGCGACGCGGTGGGCGGGGTCCCGGTCAGTCTGCCGCGCCGGATCAGCTCGTCCACCTGGTCCAGCAGCAGCGTGGCACCCAGCCGTGCGAACACCTCACGAGCCGCCCGCGCCTCGACCGCGGCCTCCTCACGCCGGTCGGCGGCGAGCAGCGCCTCGGCGTACCGCAGGCGGCAGCGCGCCGGTTCGTACACGTCACCGAAGTCGAACGCGGCGACCGCCTTCGCCCAGGCCTCGGGGTCCGGCCCCGATACGGCACGGGTCCACTCGGCCTCGGCCCGGGCCAGCCAGGCCTGTCCTTCGGGGCCCTGCGGCACTCCGCCGTGCACGGCGAGGGCCCTGGCCGGCGCCAGCAGCTCGGTCGCGGTCTCCGCCCACCGGCGTGCTCCTTCCCGGTCTCCTGCGAGACGCAGATCGGTGGCCCGGTCGGCGACCGCGGACAACGCGAGGGCGGCCAGCCGGACGGTGACGTGGGGAGGCGTGCCGGTGTCGTCGGTGAGGAGCGCGACGGTGGACCGCATCCGCTCCACGGCCGCCTCCGCGTCACCCCGCAGAACCGCCGCCTCGGTCAGCGCGATGCCCGCGACGAGCGTGGCCATCCAGTCGAACGGCCCCTCCAGCAGCGTCCGGGCCCGGTCGGCGGCACTGAAGTCACCGCGCGCGAGCGCCACGTACAGCGCGGGCGCGACCCGGTACCCACCGGCCACGGGCAGCACCTCGGCATCGGTGCTCGCCGTCCGGACACACTCGTCCCAGCGGCCCAGTGTGTACAGCACCAGCAGATGGAGATAGCGCATCTCCATCGGATACGGCGACGACAGCAGCCCGGCCCTGCGGGCGCGGTCCAGTCCCTCCGTGATCCAGGGCAGACAGTCGTCCAGGTGCCCGGACTCGAAGGTGCCGATGGCGAGATTGAACAGCGCGCGCATCTCCACCGGCGCGTTGCCCGAACTGCGGGCCAGCTCCCGCGCCCGCCGCAACCGCTCCCGGCCCTCCACCGACCGGCGGCCGCCGCCCTCGACGACGGCGAGGGAGATCAGCAGGTCCGCCTGGGCGTCGGTCACGCCCAGCTCCTCCGCCGTGTCCAGGGCCTGCCGCGCGACCCGCAGCGCGGTCTCGTTCTCCCCGACGTGGCGGGCCGCCAGCACATGGGTCGCCGCGGCCCACACCCAGGTACGGGACGGGGGATCCGCGGGGATCATGTCGAGAGCCTCGCTGCTGTAGGCGAAGGCCGCGGTGAGGTTGTCGACGGTCATCAGGTTCCCGGCGAGTGTGTAGCGCACCCGGGCGGCGAGCTCAGAGTCCGCCTCCTGTCCCACACCGGCGAGCGCCGCGCGCGTGAGGGAGACCGCCCGGTGCAGTTCGCCGGTGTGCGCGGCCGCCGCCGAGGCCCGCAGCATCAGCCGTACCCGGTCGGCCCCCTCGCCCGAGGGCCGCGCGGAGGGCTCGACCGCCGACCACAGGTCGAGGGCCGCTTCCAGGTGCCGTAGCTCCTCGGCGGGCGCCCCCACCCGCTCGGCGTGGTCCGCGGCCTCCAGGGAGGCGGCGAGCGCGGAGGCGAGGTCATGGCTCTCGCGGTAGTGATGGGCCCGCTCCGCCGCGCTCTCGGCGCGATGTCCCCGCCCGTCGAGCAGCCGGGCGAACGCCCCGTGCAGCCGCGCCCGCTCGCCGGGGAGCAGATCGGCGTACACGGCCTCGCGGGCGAGGGCGTGCCGGAACGCGTACGTGTCCGCCTGACCGGGCACCAGAAGCTGCCGCCCGATGGCCTCGCGCAGGGCGGTTTCCAGCTCGTCCTCGGGCAGACGTACGGCATCCCGCAGCAGGTCGTGCTCCACGCGCCGCCCGGCCACGGCGGCGGTGCGCAGTACCTGCTGGGCGGTGTCGGAGAGCTGCTCGAACCGGATCAGCAGGACATCGGCGAGCCCGCTGGGTACCCCGCCCTCCCCGCTCCCGGTGGCCGCGAGCAGTTCCTCGGCGTAGAACGCGTTGCCCTCGGCCCGCTCGACGATCCGCCGAACGGTGGTGTCCGGCAGCGGCCCCTCGCGCAGGGCCCGCACCAGCCGGGCCACCTCGGCGTCGGCCATCGGCCGCAGCTCCAGCCGCTCCACGGCGGGCAGCCGCACGAGCTCGGCGAGCAGCGGACGCAGCGGATGACGCCGGTGCAGGTCGTCCGCCCGGTACGAGGCGAGGACGGCCAGCCGGTGCGTGGGAGCTCCGCCCGCCGAGCGCTGGAGGATCCCCCGGCTGAGCAGGAACCGCAGCAGATCCCGGGACGACTGATCGGCCCAGTGCAGATCCTCCAGGACCAGCAGCAGGGGAGCGATGTCCGAGAGATCGGCGAGCAGTCCTGCGATCCCCTCGAACAACCGGAGCCGCCCACCGGAGTCCCCGGCGGAGCCGCCGCCCAGCAGCCGCTCCACCACCGGATAGGCGGCGACGACACCGGCGAACCGCTCGTCCTGCGCGAGCACCCCCAGCACCTCGGTGAACGGCAGATACGGCAACCCGACGTCACCGAGATCGACACAGTGCCCCGCGAGCACGGTCATCCCGGCCGCCGCGGCCCGCCCCGTGATCTCGTCCAGCAACCGTGTCTTGCCGACCCCGGCATCCCCGGCGACGAGCACCGCCCGAGCCTCCCCGCCGCGGGCACGCTCCAGCACACCGGACAGCCGGGTCAGCTCGTCTTCCCGGCCGATCAGCGGAGTACTGGTGGAGATCTGCGACACGAAATACATCCTGGCACTCGGAACTGACAGTGGTGCGACCTGCCCAGGGGCGCGGGGAAGGGCGCGATCAACCACACACGACCCGCACCCGCCGTCGGACAGGACGCCCCGAGCTCCTAGGCGCTCACCGCCGCAGGACGCGTGCCCAGTCCGCCGGCACCCGCCCCTCAGGGCCCGGCGCCGGCTGCGACTCCGGATGACTCACCGGCCCCGCCAGCTCCGGCCCCGCCTCGAACATCTCATTCGTCTCGAAGTTCCAGAACCACTCCTCACCCGGCTCGAAGCTCTGCACCAGAGGATGCCCCGAGTCCCGGAAATGCCCCGTCGCGTGCTGCCCGGGCGAGGAGTCGCAGCACCCCACGTGCCCGCACTGCGCACACCGCCGCAGATGGAACCACCAGCCACCCGCCGCGTCGCACTCCACACACCCCTCCCCGCTGGGCGGCACGCTCGGGTCGATCCCCTTGATGTCGGTCATTCCGGCTCCTCGGTCGTGTCGTTGTCCGCGGCGGTCAGCGGAAGCAGCACCTGAAAGCGGGTGTCGCCCGGCGACGACTCCACCTGAAGCGTCCCGTGGTGCTTGTTGACCACGATCCGCCAGGAGATGTCGAGTCCGAGCCCCGTTCCCTCACCCACGGGCTTGGTGGTGAAGAAGGGATCGAAGATCCGCCCGCGGATGTCCGGCGGCACCCCGGGCCCGGTGTCCCGGAACTCCACCAGCAGCCGGTCGTGGTCGAGCGCGGTCCGGACGGTCAACGTCCCTTCCTCGCCGACGCTGTTGATGGCCTGCACCGCGTTGTCGATCAGGTTGGTCCACACCTGGTTCAGCTCGGCGGGGTAGGCCGGGATCCTCGGCAGCGTCCGGTCGTACTCCTTGACGACCTTGATCTGCTGCCCGATCTTCCCGGAGAGCATCAGCAGGGTGCTGTCGAGGAGTTCGTGCACGTCGGCCACCTGGTAGGGCGCCCGGTCCAGCTGGGAGTACTGCTTGGCCGCGTCGACGAGGTGGGAGATCCGGGCCGTGGAGTCGTTGATCTCGTCCATCAACAGCTCGGTCTCGACGGTGTAGTTGAGCCAGCCGATCGCGTTCGGCAGGATCTCCTCGCCCACGGTCGCCGCGACCTGGTCGAGCCAGTCCACGTCGAGGCCGCCCTGCACGAAGGTGGGCGCGATCCGCCAGCCCTCCTGGATGCCGTGGTCGTCGAGCCAGTCGGACAGCGTGTCCTCCCGGTCGGAGGCCTCGAGCGGGCTCAAGGCGGGCGCCTTGGCGACCCGTTCGGCCGTGCGCTCCTGGATGTCGATGAGGTTCGCCATCACCTCGGGGCTGTAGGAGCCCTGGGCGATGACGGCGAGCTTGTGCCGCATCTTGCCGACCCGCTCGCGCAGCGTCGACGTGGCCCGCACGGCGGCCGCCGCCGGGTTGTTGAGCTCGTGCGTGAGACCGGCGGACAACGAGCCCAGCGCCAGCAGCCGTTCACGCTGTCCGATGGCCCGCTGGGTGTTCTTCGAACCGAAGAAGAGCCCCTCCAGCAGATGGACCGCCATCGGGAACCATTCCTGCATGAAGGCGGAGAACTTCTCCGAGGGCAGGACGAAGAACCGCGAGGGTTCCGTGACCCGCATGGAGCCGTTGTAGGTCTGCTGCACCCGGTCACCGAGGTACGCCTGCATGGATCCCGCGTAGACCCCGCGCTGTGAGGTGCGGTTGATCTCCACGTCGTCGCCGCCGACCCGGCGGGAGAGCACGACCGTGCCCTCGATCATCACGTAGAAGCAGGTGGCGGGTTCGCCTTCGGAGTACACCGGTCCGGGTTCGAACTTCTCGACCCGTCCCGCGGCGCACAACTGCCCGAGCTGCTCGGGGGAGAGCTTCTCGAACAGGAACAGCGAACCGATCTCCCCAGGACTGCACGGCATCAACTGCCCGCTCATGACTGCTCCAGATACCGGTGGACGAGCATCACGGCCATGGCTCCCTCTCCGACGGCGGACGCGACCCGTTTCGCGGACTCCGCGCGCGCGTCGCCCGCGACGAACACGCCGGGAATGTTGGTCTCCAGGTGGTACGGCGGCCGGTCCAGTTCCCAGTTGGCCGGCGGCCGCCCGTCGGGGGTGAGGTCGGGCCCGGCCAGGATGAACCCGTGCTCGTCCCGCAGCACCGTGCCGTCCAGCCAGCCGGTCAGCGGGGCCGCGCCGATGAACACGAACATCCACTGCGCGTCGACGAGTTCGGTCTCCCCGGTCTCGGTGTCGCGCAGGGTCAGCTGCTCCAGGTGATCGGAGCCGTGCGCGGCCTCGACGACGGTACGCGCGCGCACCGAGATGTTGGGGGCCTCCTCGATCTGCTGGATCAGGTAGTGCGACATCGACGCGGCGAGGTCGGGTCCGCGCACCAGCAGGGTCACCGACTTGGCGCCCCGGGACAGGTACATGGCCGCCTGGCCGGCCGAGTTGGCACCGCCGACGATGTACACGTCCTGCCCCTGGCAGGAGGAGGCCTCGGTGAGCGCCGAGCCGTAGAACACCCCGCACCCGGTCAGGTCCGTGCAGCCCGGTGCCTCCAGCTGCCGGTACGACACGCCGGTCGCCAGGATCACGCTGTGCGCGGCCACCGCCGATCCGTCCGAGAACCGCACGGTGCGGGCCGCGCCGTTGACCTCCAGGCCCGCCACCTCACGGGCGGTGAGGATCTCCGCGCCGAACTTGGTCGCCTGCCGACGGGCCCGGTCGGTGAGCTGAGCGCCCGACACGCCGTCCGGGAAGCCCAGGTAGTTCTCGATCCGCGAGCTCTGTCCGGCCTGCCCGCCGGTCGCCGAGCGCTCCACGAGCACGGTCCTGAGCCCCTCCGAAGCCCCGTACACCGCCGCTCCGAGCCCGGCCGGACCGCCGCCGATGACGACGAGGTCGTAGAAGTCCGCGGTCGGGGTGGTGGCGAGACCCACTTGGGCGGCCAGGTCGGGTGCCTCCGGCTCGACCAGGGGTGTGCCGTCGGGGGTGATCACCACCGGCAGCCGCTGCCCGTCCTCGCCCGCCGCGGCGAGCAACCGCTGCCCCTCGGGCTCGTCCGTGGAGTACCAGCGGTAGGGCACCTGGTTGCGGGCCAGGAACTCCCGCACGTCCGAGGAGCGCGCCGACCAGCGGTGTCCGATCACCTTGGTGGCGGGCACCGGCCGGTAGTCGCTGCAGCGCCACGCCTCCAGGAGGTCGTCGAGCACCGGGTAGAGCTTCTCCTCGGGCGGATCCCACGGCTTGAGGAGGTAGTGGTCGAGGTCGACGACGTTGATCGCGTCGATCGCCGCGTTGGTGTCCGCGTACGCCGTCAGCAGCACGCGCCGGGCGCCCGGATACACGTCCAGGGCCTGTTCGAGGAACTCGATGCCGTTCATCTGCGGCATGCGGTAGTCGGCCAGGATCACCGCCACGAGGTCGCCGCGCAGCTTCAGCTCTCGCAGCGCCTCCAGCGCGGACTCCCCGGACTCCGCGCGCACGATCCGGTACGACTCGCCGTAGCGCCGCCGCAGATCGCGGGCGACGGCGCGGGAGACCCCCGGGTCGTCGTCCACGGTCAGGATGACGGTCCGCGCCGATTCGGCGGCCTGTGCCATGCGTCTCCCCACCCGGGCGGTCGGTCGGGGCACGGGCGCCCCCCGTGGTCACCGGCCCGGTCCCGCCCATCGTATGTTCGATCGCCCTGCTACGCGCAGATATGGCTGACCCTGCCGGTGTCAGGCTCGGCGCTCGCCCAGCACACAGAACTCGTTGCCCTCGGGATCCATGAGCGTCACCCACGGCTGCTCGCCCTGGCCCACGTCCGCGTGCCGGGCGCCCAGGGCCAGGAAGCGGGTGACCTCGGCCTCCTGGTCGTCCGGCCGGAAGTCGAGATGGAGCCGGTTCTTGACGGTCTTCGCCTCCGGCACCGGCACGAAGAGCAGCCCCGGCGTCCGGTCCTCCTCGGGGCGGATCTCGAACTCGTCCGGGGCGTCGCCGACCACGACCCAGCCCAGCGCCTCGGCCCACCAGCGCCCGAGGGCGACGGGATCGGCCGAGTCCACGATGACTTGCTCCCATTCCAAGGTCATGCAAGCAGCGTAGTGAAGACTGGGCCTCACGCACGTGACCGCTGAACAGGAAGGCCACCGCATGACCCGCCCGATCACCGCAGGGATCGACGGAACCGAGGAGAGTCTCGCCGCGTTGGGCTGGGCCGCACGGGAAGCGGTCCGGCGAGGCGTGGCGCTACGGGTGGTGCACGCGTGGCGGTTCCAGCCGTACGAGGGGATCGACGCGGGGGACCGGGACACCCAGGCGGGCTGGGCGCGGGACGCCGTGGCCGAGGCCGTCCGGGCCGTCACCGGCCGGCACACCGGGCTCGACGTGGACACCGACCTCGTCGAGGGCGGCAGCGTGGATGTGCTGGTCGCCGCCGCGGCCGACAGCGAACTGCTGGTTCTGGGCTCCCGAGGGCACGGGCCGGTCGTCGGCTTCCTGCTGGGCTCGGTCGGCCAGCAGGTGATCGCCGAGGCGACGCGGCCCGTCGTCCTGGTGCGGGCCGGGGACCAGGCCACCGCGGAGGTCTCCGGGCGCGAGATCGTCGTCGGCCAGGAGGGCGACCCGGAGGACAGCGCCGAGGTCATGCGGTTCGCCTTCGAGACGGCGGCGGCGCGGGGAGCGGCCGTGCGGGCCGTACGGGCCTGGACGCTGCCCCCGGTGTTCGCCTACAGCCCCGGCTCGTTGCGGCTTCTGGACGAGGCCGGCGGGCTGGAGCCGTACGAGAAGGAGGCCCTGGCCGCGGCTCTCCAGCCGTGGCGGGACCGCTTCCCCGACGTGCCGGTCGTCGAGCACGTGGAGATGGGCAGCGCGGGCCAGGTGCTGCTGTCGGTGACCGCGCGGGCCCAGCTGATGGTGGTCGGCCGCCGGGCCCGCCGTACCGCGGTGGGTGCCAGGATCGGATCGGTCGCGCACGGCGTGCTGCACCACGCGGACTGCCCGGTGGCCGTGGTGCCGCACGCCTGAGGTCACTCCGGGGTGGCGGGGGTGGGCTGGAGCGTCTCCCGGGCCGTGGGGAGGATGTTCTTGAGGTAGTCGTCCACCGCGGTGTCCAGCCCGATGTCGTGCTGGGCCCGCTCGGACAGGTACCAGCGGTGTTCCAGCAGCTCGTGGTAGATCTCGGCCGGGTCCATCGACCCGCGCATCTCGAGCGGCACGGCCCGCACCGTGGGCCGGAAGACGTCCCGTACCCAGCGGTGGGCGAGCACCTCCGGGCGGGCGCCGAGCGGGTCGCCCGGGGCGTAGTCGTCCTGGGTGGCCATCCAGCTCTCCAGGTCGTTCAGGAGCCGGCGGGCCTGGTTCTCCTCGGTGTCCAGGCCGGTCAGGCGCAGGAGCTGGCGCTGGTGGTGGCCCGCGTCCACGACCTTCGGAACGAAGGTGACCGTGTCGCCGTTCGGCGCGTGCTCGATCTGCATCTCGGCCACGTCGAAGCCGAGTTCGTTGAGCCGGCGGATCCGGCGCTCGATGTAGTGGTACTTGCCCGCCGGGTAGACGGAGCTGCGGGTCAGCTCCTCCCACAGGCTGCCGTAGCGCGCGCAGATCTCCATGCCGAACTCGATCGGGTCCACCGAGGGGTGCAGCGCCCCGGAGGCCTCCAGGTCGAGCAGCTCGCCGCTGATGTTCACGCGGGCGAGGTCGAGGTCGTAGTCCCGCTGCCCGGGGCTGAGCTGGGGATGCAGGTCCCCGGTCTCTGCGTCCACCAGGTAGGCGGCGTAGGCGCCCGCGTCGCGCCGGAACAGGGTGTTGGACAGGGAGCAGTCGCCCCAGGCGAACCCGGCCAGATGCAGACGCACCAGCAGGACCGCCAGAGCGTCCATGAGACGGTGCATGGTGGCGGGCCGCATGGTCGTCTCGAACATCGAGCGGTACGGCATCGAGCCGCCCAGATGCCGGGTGACCAGCACCGATTCCAGCGGGGCGTCCTCGGTGTCGGTGCGCCCGGTGACCACGGCGAGCGGGTCGACGGCGGGGATGGCGAGCCGGTCCAGGTCGCGCAGCAGCTCGTACTCGCGCAGCGCCGGGCGCTCGGCGAGCTCCTTCACGGCGATGACCTCGTCACCGGCGCGGGCGTAGCGCACCACGTGGCGGGATATACCGCGCGGCAGCGGGACGAGGACTTCCTCCGGCCACTGCTCCAGCGGCAGATGCCACGGCAGTTCGAGCAGGAGCGCGGGGTGCTCCGGGTTCGTCGCGCTGATCTGCAGTGCCATGGCTGGTCTGTCCTTGTCTCGCCGGTGATCGTCACCTCACCTTAGAGCGCGCGGTCCCTGGCCTGAAGTGCCGCTTCACGGACTGGACCACGGTGCACCGGCCCGTGTCCCGGCAGCAGCACCTCGCCCTCCAGCTCCGCGAACACGTCCAGCGACGCCACGGCACGCGCGCGTTCGTGGTGGAACATGTCGGGCAGCAGCTGGGGACCCGTGACCCGCGAGGTGGGGTGTCCGCTCACCAGGCCGTCGCCCGAGATCACCACGCCGCGGTCGGGGAGATGGAAGGCGCAGTGCCCGTCGGTGTGACCCGGCGTGTACACGGGCACCGGACGGCCCGGCAGATCGAGGGCGCCCTCCGCGGGGAAGGGCTGCGGGGACGCCACCGGCACATGGGCCGTGCCGCCCACCCGGATCGCGTGCACCGCCCACGGCAGGACACCGGGGCGCCAGCCGTTCTTCAGGACCGTCCCGACCGAGACCTGGTGCAGGAACTCCCGCCGTGCGTGCGGCACTTCGGCCTCGTGCAGATACACCGGCGTGCCATAGCCGGCGCGCAGGTACTCGGCGGACCCGAGGTGGTCGTTGTGGGCGTGCGTGATGAGTACGGCGGTGAGCGCCTCCGGCGAACTCCCCACCTCCGCGAGGGAGGCGAGCACCTGCTCCCGGTCGCCCGGGTAGCCGGTGTCGACCAGCGTGGCGGAGCTTCCCTCGGTCAGGATCACCCAGTTGGTGTTGCTGCCGTGCACCAGATAGGTGCCGTCCGCGACTTGCTGCACGCCCGCGCTCATGATCGCCCCGCCCGATGAGTCCCTGCACGACGGCACACAGCAAAGCAGACGCTCAGGCGATCCGGAGCGGCGGGTACCGGTCTTCCAACGGTCAACTTCCGGCGGTCAGTTCACGCGCCCGACTTCCGTGCTGACGAGGCTGCCTCCGGCACCGTCCGCCGGAGGCAGCCCCCGCGTGGGCCGAAGCAGCCGCCTCTCTGCTTCAGTGCACGCCGTGCGTGCGGAACTGGATGCTGATGCGCGGTCCCGTCGCGCGCGTGGACTTCGGTACGGCGTGCTCCCAGGTGCGCTGGCAGGAGCCGCCCATCACGATCAGGTCGCCGTGGCCGAGCGGTCGCCGCAGCGTCTCGCCGCCACCACGCGCCGGCCGCAGCAGGAGGTCGCGCGGGGCGCCCACGGAGACGATCGCGACCATGGTGTCCTGGCTCGCGCCCCGCCCGCCCCGGTCGCCGTGCCAGGCGACGCTGTCCCGGCCGTCGCGGTAGTAGCAGAGCCCGGCCGTGGTGAACGGTTCTCCGAGCTCGTCGGCGTAGTGCGCGCTGAGCGCCTCGCGGGCCTCGGTGAGCACGGGATGCGGCAGCTTGTCGCCCACGCCGTAGAAGGAGAGCAGCCGCGGTACGTCGACGACGTGGTCGTACATCGTGCGGCGCTCCGCACGCCAGGGGACTTCGGCGGCCAGCTGTTCGAACAGGGCGTCCGAGCCGCTGAGCCAGCCGGGCAGGACGTCGATCCAGGCGCCGTGGGCGAGCGTGGTGCGGCGGATTCCATCGAGCGGGCCGAGCCGGAGCTGGTCGGTCTGGTCGAACAGGGAGCCCTGGAGGTGCGCGTTCATGGATCCAGCGTACTCCTCATTCGAAAATCTGTTCCCATGAAATAGGTCGACTGTCCGACCCTTTCGATACATCGATGTATCGGATACATTCCTGTATCGAACGGAGGGCCGGACATGGCGGTGGGGAACACGACCAGGCGCGTGACCAGGCGCCGGGTGCGCACACGTGCCAATCTCCTCGACGCGGCCTTCGCGGTGTTCGCCGCCAAGGGGTTCGGGCGGGTGTCGATCGAGGAGGTCTGTGAGGCCGCCGGCTACAGCCGGGGCGCCTTCTACTCGAACTTCGACAGCCTCGACGAGCTGTTCTTCGCGCTCTACCAGCAGCGCGCCGACCTCATCGCGGAGCAGGTCTCCGGGGCGCTCGCCCTCGACGGGCCCGGCCTCGACGTGCCGGCCGCCGTCGACCGGGTCACCGAGGTGCTCCTCCTGGACCGGGACTGGCTCCTGGTGAAGACGGACTTCCTGGTGTACGCCGCCCGCGCGCCCGAGGTCGCCAGGACCCTGCTCGAACACCGGGCCCGGCTCAGGCGCGCCATCGCCGAACGGCTGGCACGCACGCGTGGCCACGCCGAACTGCCCCCCGTGCTGGTCGACGTCGAAGGTGCCGCCCACGCCGTGGTCGCCGCCTACGACGGGGTCACCGTCCAACTCCTGCTGGACGCGGACGTCGAGCGCGCCCGCGTCTGGCTGGGGCAACTGCTCACCGCGCTGCTCACCGACGGCAGCGACACCACCGTATGAGGGAAGGGACGGTCGCCATGGACGCCGACGTCATCGTCGTCGGAGCCGGGCTCGCGGGCCTGGTCGCCGCGCACGAGCTCACCAGCCGCGGCAAGAGGGTCGCGCTGGTCGACCAGGAGAACGCCGCCAACCTCGGCGGCCAGGCGTTCTGGTCCTTCGGCGGGCTGTTCCTCGTCGACTCCCCGGAACAGCGGCGCCTCGGCATCAAGGACTCCTTCGACCTCGCCTGGAACGACTGGCAGGGCAGCGCCAAGTTCGACCGCGTCGACGACGAGGACTCCTGGGCGGTGCGCTGGGCGCGCGCCTACGTCGAGTTCGCGGCGGGGGAGAAGCGGTCGTGGCTGGAGGGCCACGGCATCAAGTTCCTGCCCACCGTCGGCTGGGCCGAGCGAGGCGACCTCACCGCCCACGGACACGGCAACTCCGTACCCCGCTTCCACGTCGCCTGGGGCACCGGCACCGGAGTCGTCGAGCCCTTCGTCGGCTACGCCAAGCAGGCGGCGCGCGACGGACTGCTGACCTTCTTCCACCGCCACCAGGTCGACGAACTGGTCGTCGACGAGGGCGCCGCCCGCGGAGTGCGCGGCACCGTCCTCGCCGAGGACAACTCCGCGCGCGGGGTCGCCTCCAACCGCGACCGCGTCGGCGACTTCGAACTCACCGCCCGGGCCGTCGTCGTCACCACCGGCGGCATCGGCGCCAACCACGACATGGTCCGCCGCTACTGGCCCGAGCGGCTCGGCACCGCGCCCGCCGAGATGGTCACCGGCGTCCCCGCCTACGTCGACGGCCGGATGCTCGACATCAGCGCGGACGCGGGCGTGCGCCTGGTCAACCGCGACCGCATGTGGCACTACACCGAGGGCATCCAGAACTGGGACCCGATCTGGCCCGGCCACGGCATCCGCATCCTCCCCGGCCCCTCCTCGATGTGGTTCGACGCCCTGGGCCGGCGACTGCCCGAACCGTGCCTGCCCGGCTACGACACCCTCTCCACCCTCGAGCACCTGCGCACCACCGAGGACATCGCGGGGCACGACCACTCCTGGTTCATCCTCACCCAGAAGATCATCGAGAAGGAGTTCGCGCTCTCGGGCTCCGAGCAGAACCCCGACATCACCGCCAAGGACCGCGCGGGCTTCCTCAAGGAGCGCATCCTCGGCAAGGGCGCGCCGGGACCGGTGGACGCGTTCCTGCGCAAGGGCGCGGACTTCGTGACCGCCCCCAACCTGGAGCAGCTGGTCGAGAAGATGAACGGGCTGACGGACAAGGCACTCCTGGACGCCGACTCGGTCCGCCGCCAGATCGAGGCCCGCGACCTCCAGATCGCCAACGCTTACAGCAAGGACGCCCAGGTGCAGGGCATCCGCAACGCGCGCCGCTACATCGGCGACCGCCTCGGCCGGGTCGCCACCCCGCACCGCATCCTCGACCCCGCCGCCGGCCCCCTGATCGGCGTCAAGCTGCACATCCTGACCCGCAAGACCCTCGGCGGCATCCAGACCGACCTCGACTCCCGCGCCCTGGGCACCGACGGCAAGCCCCTCGAAGGCCTGTACGCGGCGGGCGAGGTCGCCGGCTTCGGCGGCGGCGGTGTCCACGGCTACAACGCGCTGGAGGGCACCTTCCTCGGCGGCTGCCTCTTCTCCGGACGCGCGGCGGGGCGGGCGGCGGCGAAGCAGGTCGGCTAAAGAGTCTCCGGCTTCCGAGCGCGTACTCCGGGCCGCCCGGGCGCACCCGACGCGGCCAGGGGCGTCATACCGATCGGCGGGCGCCACGGCCTCGTTCTCGTCTCCGCAGGCACTCCTCGGACCACACCACCAGGAGGAACCAGTGTCATACCCGCGCGTGCTCACCCCCGAGGAGAAGCTCGCCGACGCGAAGAAGCTGTTGAGCCTCCCGCGTATCGTCGTGATCTGCGGCTCCACCCGCTTCATGACCGAGATGAACGAGGCCGATCTGCGGGAGACCGAAGCCGGAAGGATCGTCGTCAAGCCGGGCCGTGACATGAAGTCGCCGCGCGCACTCCGGTCCGATCCTGTCGAGGCCGGGGCGCTGAAGGCCCGACTCGACGATCTGCACCGGGCGAAGATCCGGCTCGCTGACGAGGTGCTCGTGGTCGGCGACTACATCGGAGACAGCACCCGGGCCGAAATCGCCTACGCCCGGTCGCTGGGCAAGCCCGTGCGGTTCACGCACCCCGCAGTCGACCCCGACGCCTGACCGCCCGCTGCCACCTCGACAACCAGGGCCGGCAGACTGCCGTCCGACCGTCTCGCGTGGCTCCGGCCGAGGGAACCCGGGATGGGGCGCAGGTCGCGCGTGCCGCACGCGCGTGCCGCCGACCTGATCCGTCGGGCAGGCCCTACGCCTCCAACAGTCGCACCAGCACGGTGGCGTGACTCTGCTCCGGCGTCTTCGACGCGGTCAGCAGGGTCACGTCGCCCCGGCTCGCCAGCTCCCGGACCCGGTCGAGGAGTCCGGCCGCCTCCGGGTCGGCCAGCTCCGCCTCGTACCGCTCGGCGAACTCCTCGTACGAGCCCTCTCCCGCGTGGTACCAGCGGCGCAGCTCGGTCGACGGGGTGAGCGCCTTCGGCCACTCGTCGACGCGGGCCGCGTCCTTGGACAGACCGCGCGGCCACAGCCGGTCGACCAGGACGCGCACGCCGTCGGCGGGCTCGGGGGGTTCGTAGACACGGCGGATGCGCACGCTCACGGGCGGCCTCTCGACGAAGGGGTGGGTGCGTCGGGAGCGTACTGCGGAGTCCGGCGCGACTTGACCTGATCAAGGGTGAGTTGCCGGGGAGGGGGCCTTTAGTGTGAAGCCGATGTCCACCCCCCGACCCGTAGGAGAGCACGTGCCGAAGGCCGTCAGACGCACCTTCGTCCTCGTCACCACCCCCCTTGCCCTCACCGCTCTGCTCGGGGCCGCCGCGCCGTCGTCGACGGGCTCGTCCGGAGCCGGCGATCCCTACTTCCCGCTCGCCGGGAACGGCGGATACCACGTCGGCCACTACGACCTGACACTCCGTTACGACCCCGGCAGCCGTCACCTCGACGGCAAGGCGGTCCTCACCGCCCGCGCCACCCAGCGCCTGACGCGCTTCGACCTCGACTTCAAGGGGCTGACCGTCACCGGTCTGACGGTCGGTCACGCCAAGGCCGCTTTCCGCCGCGCGGGACAGGAACTCGTCGTCACCCCGCAGCGCGCGCTGCGCAAGGGGGAACGATTCACCGTCACCGTGACCTACAAGGGGAAGCCCGGCCCCGTCACCGACCCGGACGGCTCGCTCGACGGCTGGATCCCCACCGACGACGGAGCCTTCGTCGCCGGCGAACCGCAGGGCGCGATGACCTGGTTCCCGGCGAACAGCCACCCCAAGGACAAGTCGTCGTACGACTTCACGATCACCGTCCCCCAGGGGCGTACCGCGGTCGCCAACGGCGTCCTCCTCTCCCAGCGGACCACGCACGGCAGGACCACGTTCCGCTGGCACCAGAGCGAGCCCATGGCCGCCTACCTGGCCACCGCGACCGTCGGTAAGTTCAAGGTGGAGCAGTTCACCACCAGGAACGGCATCCGCGTCTACAACGCCGTCGACCCGCGCGAGGTCGCCGCCGCGGCACCCGTGCTCAAGAAGCTGCCCTCCGTCCTGGAGTGGGAGAGCAAGCTGTTCGGGCCCTACCCGTTCCGCGCCGCAGGGTCGATCGTGGACCACGCCCCGAACGTGGGCTACGCGCTGGAGACCCAGAGCCGTCCGGTCTACGACCGCGCGCCCGACCTGAGCACCCTCGTCCACGAGAACGCCCACCAGTGGTTCGGCGACTCCGTCTCGCTCACCTCCTGGAAGGACATCTGGCTCAACGAGGGCTTCGCGACCTACGCGGAGTGGCTCTACGCCGAGCAGCACGGCGGCGACAGCGCGCAGAAGACCTTCGACGAGCTCTACGCGAAGCCCGCGAGCGACGACCTGTGGGAGTTCCCGCCCGGCAATCCCGGCAGCGGCGCCAACATCTTCGGCACCCCCGTCTACGCCCGTGGAGCCATGACCCTGCACGCCCTGCGCACGGCCGTCGGCGACCGGGCCTTCTTCCTGATCCTGCGCGCCTGGGCGTCCGGGCACCGCTACGGCCACGGCACCACCGCCCAGTTCGAACGCCTCGCGGAACGCGTGTCGGGTAAGGACCTGAACGGCCTGTTCCGTACCTGGCTGGACACCCCGGGCAAGCCGAACCAGCCCTAGAACCTGACGAGTTTCTTACAAGTCTCGGCCAGAGTCGCTTCATGATCACACGCAGAACCCACGTCACCCTGCTCGCCGCATCCCTGCTTCTCACCGGATGCGGCGGCGGTGCCGTGGCCGGCACAGCGAGCGCGCCCACGCCGTCCCGGGAGCCTTCGCCGACCACTCCCTCGCCGGAGATCTCCGGCGAGGCCGCACCCCGGCAGATACCCGGCCTGGGACCGAGGACGTGGGCGAAGGTACCGGCCGGCACCCGGCAGGCCGTCGTCGTCACCGGGCGGGGCCGTGACTCGCCGGTCTCCACCGTGGTGCTCTACGAGCGCACGGCGGCCGGCTGGCAGGCAGGCGCGAGCTGGCCCGCGCACAACGCGCTCAAGGGCTGGACCGACCACCACCTGGCCGGCGACCTGCGCTCACCGATCGGCGTATACACCCTCACGGACGCCGGAGGACTGCTGAAGGACCCCGGCACCAGGCTGCCGTACGACCACGGTGTCGGCTTCACCTCGCCCGGCACGGGATTCGAGGGCGAACCGCTCGCCGGATCCTTCGACTACGTGGTCGCCATCAACTACAACCGGAAGCCCGGCACTTCACCCCTGGACTGGACCCGGCCACTGGGCGCCGGGCGCGGCGGCGGGATATGGCTGCACGTCGACCACGGCGGGCCCACCCACGGCTGTGTGAGCATCGCCGAGAAGCACATGAAGGAGCTGCTGCGCGCCCTGGAACCCGATCTCCGTCCCGTCGTCGTCATGGGCGACGCCAAGTCCCTCGCCGGCTGAAGCGCTTAGGATCCGCCGGGTGTGCGCACATGTGCTGGTTGCCGAGGACGACGAGATGCAGGCCGAACTCATACGGCGGTCCCTGCTCGCGGAGGGCCACACCGCCACCGTGGTCCACGACGGGCGGGCCGCTCTGGACGCGGTCCGACGGGTCGCCCCCGACCTCGTGGTCCTGGACCTGATGCTGCCGGTGATCGACGGCTTCGGCGTGTGCCGGGTGCTGCGCCGCGACGCGGACATCCCCGTCGTGATGCTCACCGCGCGGTCCGACGAGGACGACGTCCTGCTGGGCCTGGAACTGGGCGCCGACGACTACATGACCAAGCCGTACAGCCCGCGCGAGCTGATGGCCCGCATCCGGACCGTCCTCAGACGCAGCGGACGGGGTGCCGTGTCCGACCGGCGTGAGGATCCCGTCGTACGCGCCGGAGACCTTGCCGTCGATCCCGTACGGCACGAAGTGCGGTGCGACGGGGCGCCGGTGGAGTGCACGCCGGCCGAGTTCGAGATCCTCCTCGCCATGGCCGCCGAGCCGGAACGGGTCTTCTCCCGGCGGCAGTTGCTGGAGGTCACCCGAGGCACCGACCGGGCCTCCACCGAACGGGCCGTGGACGTGCACGTCATGAACCTGCGCCGCAAGATCGAGGCCGATCCGCGCCGCCCGGTGCGGCTGCTGACGGTGTTCGGCGTGGGCTACAAGCTCAGCGGCGGCCGAGGATGAGCGCTCGGATACCCCTGCACAAGCGGCTGCTGGTCCGCCTGCTGATCACGTCCGGGCTCATCGCCGTGTGCTCGGTGGCCGCGACGGCCTGGCTGGCCGTGGCGACCACCACCCAGGCCCTGCGCGAGGAACAGGGGCAGGCACTCGCCGACGACATGGACGTCCTCGCCGAGCTCAGCGGATACGCGGCGACCCATTCGGACTGGTCGGAAGCGGCGCGCACGGTACGGGAGTTGTCGGCGAAGACCGGCCGCCGTATCGCCCTGACCACCTCGGACCGCCGGGTCATCGCCGACTCCGCGCCGCCCGGTACCTCCCTGCCACCGAGTGCGGCCGCCGCTGTCGACCCCCTGCACACCGACACCTACAGCGAGCGCGGCGCGCAGATCCCCGGCATCGACCCGCGAGCGGTGGGCCCGTACCGGCTCCCCGAGGCGGAACGCCGCAAGGTCGCCGCCCTGGCCGGCAAGCGCCGGCTCTGCTTCTCCCAGCAGGGTGTGGAGACCAGCCTGCGCCGCACTCCGAGCGGGCGGACGGTCCTCATCGATCCGGACAGCGGCTCCACGCCCGACTACGTGCCCGACGCCTGCGCCGACGGACTGCTCAACACACCCACCCCGACGGAGGAGAGGGGGACGAAGGCGCTCCAGGGGCTCGCCCGTGACTGCCTGGCCAAGGCGGGACTGGGCGCCGGGTATGCCGCGCTGCTGGGAGGCGAACTGGGCGGGGCGGACATGCGCGAGCTTCTGCCGACCAAGCTCGGCGACAAGGAGGCGCGCCTGGCCCAGCCCTGTCTCGACCAGGCCCGCCGTGCCCAGCTCGACCCGTACGTGGCACCGGTGGCCGAACTCTTCCTGGGCACCGGGGACACACCCGCCGTGCTGTTCGACATGTCCCCGGCCAACAAGGCCAAGGTCGTCGGCACCGCGTCTCTCGTGCTCGCCGTCACCGTCGCCGCGACGGCCCTGGTCGCCTCCCGGCTGGTGCGGCCGCTGCGCGCGCTCACCTCGGCGGCCCAGCAGCCGCCCGAACTCCATGTGCGGGTGCCCGTCACCACCCGGGACGAGACCGGCATCCTCGCCGTCGCCTTCAACGACCTGACCGAGCGCCGCGAGCGCCTCGAAGCCCAGCGCAAGGCCATGGTCAGCGACATCGCCCACGAACTGCGCAGCCCGCTCACCAACATCCGCGGCTGGCTGGAGGTCACCCGGGACGGTGTCGTCGCTCCCGACCCCGCCCTGCTCGCCTCCCTGCACGACGAGGCCCTCGTCCTGCAGCGCGTCATCGACGACCTCCAGGACCTCGCGGACGCCGACGCCGGCACCCTGCGCCTGCACCGGGAGCCCGTCCGCTGCGACGAACTCCTCCAGCAGGTCGCCGCGGCCCACCGCGTCGCCGCCGACGCGGCCCGGGTCGCGCTGCGCACCGACGTCGACGGCGAGCCCTGGCTCGACGCCGACCCGGTCCGCATGCGGCAGGCGCTCGGCAACCTGGTGTCCAACGCGCTGCGCCACACCCCGGCCGGCGGCACGGTCGCCCTGTCCGCGCGCCGGGACGGCGACGACCTCGTCCTGGAGGTCGCGGACACCGGCACCGGTATCGCGTCCGACGAACTGCCGCACGTCTTCGACCGGTTCTGGCGCGCGGAGAAGTCCCGCAGCCGTCGTACCGGCGGCTCCGGCCTGGGCCTCCCCATCGTCCGGCACCTGGTAGCGGCCCACGGCGGAACGGTCGTGGCGGCCAGCGAGCCCGGCACCGGCAGCGTCTTCACCCTGCGGATGCCCGGGGGCCCGGCGCCCCGGCCGGACGCCTGATTCCCCTCGTGGCCTGCGGGTACCCCGTAGGCCCGCGGAAGGAAAGGAAGGGTTCTGGACATGAGCGCGTCGGACGGGCTGCCGGTGGTGCGGACACTCGCCGAACTGGGAAGTCTGGCCGAACGACACGAGCGGCTGTACGTCCGCTGGTCACGCGGCCCCGAGGTCGATCTGGCCCGCGGATCCAGCACCGACGAACTCACCGGCCTGTCGCTGCCGGGTCTGTCGGCGAACCCGCTCGACGTCGAGGACTGGTGGCAGGGGCGGCCCGTCCAGCTGTGGGTGGCCCGGCGCCTGTACGACTACTCCCATCTGCCGCACGAGAAGGGCCCCGGCGTACGCCCCTGGGTGCTCCAGGGGCGTGAGCGGGGCCGGGGGCCCGACAACGAGCCGCTCGTCGCCGACGTGCGGCCGATGTGCTGGATCGACCCCCGGGTGATCGACCAGGCGCGGACCGCCGTGGACCGGCAGGAGAACCCCTGGGGTCCGCTGCGCCGCACAGGCAACTGAGCGGGCCCGGTCGAACCGGACCCGCTCAGCATCGCCCGTCAGCCGGACCTTCTGCGCGCGGTGGCCGCGCGCCGGGCGAGCGCCCGGCGTTCCGTCTCACTGGTGCCGCCCCAGACGCCGATGCCCTGTCCCGTGTCCAGGGCCCACTGCAGACACTGCTCCTGGACGGGGCAGCGTCGGCAGACGGACTTGGCCTGCTCCGTCTGGACCACTGCGGGGCCCGTGGTGCCGATCGGGAAGAAGAGGTCCGGGTCCTCGCGGCGGCACGCGGCATGGGTTCGCCAGTTGTCCATCAAAGTCACCTGCGATCGAAGTCGTACGTGCCCTCGTGCATCCCTTACTCGCTTTCGGGTCACCTGTCGATGCGCGGTGAAACCACCGGGTCCTGTGGGACGCGCCCGGTCACTGCTCCCGGATGCCCCACGGGGAGCCGTACGCGGTCAGCAGGTCCAGGAAGGGACGGGCCGGGAACGCCTCAGGACCGAGGACACCCGCGCCGGACCAGGCGCCGCCGGCGAGGAGTTCGAGGGCGACGACCGGGTTCACGGCGGTCTGCCACACCACGGCCTGACAGCCGTACTCCGCCATGGACCACTGGTTGTCGACCACGTGATAGAGGTACACCTCGCGGGGCGCCCCGTCCTTGACGCCCTTCACCCAGGTGCCCGCGCAGGTCTTGCCGTGCATGCGGTCCCCGAGGGTCGCCGGGTCGGGCAGACACGCGGCCACGACGTCCCGCGGCGAGACCGCGACCGGGCCCGCGGCGCTCGGCACGGTCACCGGTTCGGTGCTGTCCAGGCCCAGCAGGTGCAGGGTCCTCAGCGTCTCGACGAACTCGCGGCCCAGGCCGTACTTGAAGGTGACGCGGCGGGCGCCGACCCAGCGGGGGACGAGCAGCACCTCCTCGTGCTCCACGTTCACGCACGCGACCGGGCCGATGCCCTCGGGGAAGTCGAAGACCTCCGGCTCGCTGAAGGGCTCCGTCGTGAACCAGCCGCGGTCGGCCTCGTAGACCACCGGGGGGTTGAGGCACTCCTCGATGGTGGTCCAGATGCTGAAGGAGGGGGCGAAGTCGTAGCCGTCGACGGTGAGGTTCGCACCGTCGCGGACACCGATCTCCTCGATCTCGTCGAAGAGCTCGTCGGCCGCGTACCGGGCGAAGACGTCCGACAGGCCAGGCTCCACGCCCATGCCGACCAGGGCCAGCGCGCCCGCCTTCTCCCACTCCTTTGCCTGCGCGAACTGCTCGTCACCGAGCTTGATCCCGCACTCCGCGTACGGCCGCTCGGGATGCGGACGGGACAGGGACATCGCCATGTCGACATAAGCCGCCCCGGCGGAACGCGCCGCCCGGAACAGGGGCATCACGAACCGAGGATCGGTGGCGTTGAGGAGGACGTCGCAGGCGTGCCGCTTCAGCAGGGCGGTCACGGCCGACTCGTCGCTCGCGTCCACGCGCTCGGCACGGAACCGGTCGGCCCGGTCGCCGAGCGCGCTCACCGCGGCCTCGGCGCGGGCCACGTCGTAGTCGGCGACGACCATGGCGTCGAAGAACGGCCGCCGGGCGGCGATCCGGGTGATGGCGGTGCCGACGCCCCCGGCGCCCACGAGCAGTACACGCATGACAAACACTCCCTGACGGGTCGAGGTCGCAGAGGTAGGGGCCCTGGCTGAGATACAACGCCGTGCGCTCGCATAAGGTCAATGGCGTTGGCATAAGGGTCTGGCACAAGGAGGCGCCGTGCCGAAGCGCGTGGTTCCCGAGGAGAAACGCCGTCGGCGAAGGCCCACCAGGAGCGGGACCGTGCTGTCCGAGGAGCTGATCGTCGAGACGGCGCTGCGTATCCTCCGCGAACACGGCAGTACCGGCCTCACCGCCCGCCGTCTGGGCCTCGCCCTGGACGCCGACCCGAGCACTCTCTACCGCTACTTCCGCGGCATGGACGACCTGACGCTGGCCATCGGCGACGCGCTGATCGGGCAGGCACTGGAGGGCTGGGAACCGACGGGGGAGTGGCGGCCCGATCTGCGCGAGGTGGGCCTGCGCATCCACGCGGCGTACGTCGCCCATCCCCAGGCCGCCGTGCTCACGACCAGCAGGGTCACCGGCCGGGCCAACGAACTGGCCGCGGACGAGGCGGTCCTGGACATCCTGCGCAGGGCGGGCTTCGCCCTCCCGGACACCGTGCGGATCTACCACGCCTTCATCGACCAGACGCTGGCCTTCGCCGCCCTGGACGCGGCATCCCTGGTCCTCCCGAGCGCGGCGCTGGACGCCGACGAGGACAAGTGGCGCTCGACGTACGCGAGGCTGCCCGCCGGCAGGTACCCGAGGATCGCGGAGGCGGCAGGTCTCCTGGCGACCCGCATGGTCACGAGCGCCTATCCGACGGCGCTGGAGATGCTCCTGGACAGTGTGGAGAGGCAGCGTGCCTGAAGGGGCGGGAGTCCCACCGGAGCGTTTCCAAGGGGCGGGAGTCTCACCAAAGCGTCTCTGACGCGGCCGCCGTCACGGCCTCGGCCAGCGCGGCCAGCGCCGGCGAATCCAGCTTCCACTGCTGCCAGTACAACGGAACATCGACCGGCCGATCAGGGGCCAGCGAGATCAACCGCCCGGTCCGCAGCAGCGGATTCGCCTGCACCTCGGGCACCATCCCCCACCCCAACCCCAGCGCGACCGCCTCCACGAACCCCTCCGACGTGGGCACCGCGTGCCGCATCCGACTCGCCCCGTCCCGGCCGAGCTCGCGCAGGAACCCGTCCTGGATGTCGTCACTCCGGTCGAACGTCACCACCGGCGCGTCCGCCAGCCCGTCCCGCAGCGGCCCTCCGAGCCACCGCTCGACGAACCCCGGGCCGGCCGCCGCGAGATACCGCATGCGCCCCAGCGTCCGCACGGCACACCCCGCCACGGCCTCGGGCGAAGACGTCACCGCCGCCATCACCAGTCCCTCCCGCAGCAGCTCCGCCGTCCGGGTCTCGTCCTCGCGCCGGAGCTCGAAACACAGCCGCTCCCGGTCGGGAACCCGCGTGAGCGCTTCCAGGAACCAGGTCGCCAGGGAGTCCGCGTTCACCGCGACCGACACCCGGGTCACCTCCCCCTCGCCCGGCGTGCCCAGCTCGGCGAGCGCGTCCCGCTCAAGCCGGGCCAATTGGCGGGCGAAGCGCACCACGACCTCGCCCGACTCGGTCGGCCGCACCGGTTTCGTGCGCACCAGCAGCACCCGCCCGGTGCGCTGCTCCAGCGCCTTCACCCGCTGACTCACCGCTGACGGAGTCACATGCAGAGCGGCCGCCGCGGCGTCGAACGTGCCCTCGTCGACCACCGCGAGCAGTGTCCGCACCTGATCCAGGGGAAGCCCGGTCATCATCATCACATGAGCTAACGATACGTAAGAATCTTTAGCTGTACGTGTAGTGATCGTCTCCGTACCGTCGAGGCCATGTCCGCTTCACTGTCCGCCGCTGCCGCGGGTTTCGGCACCGGCCTCTCGCTCATCGTCGCCATCGGCGCCCAGAACGCCTTCGTCCTGCGCCAGGGGATCCGCCGAGACGCGGTCCTCGCCGTCGTCGGTATCTGCGCGCTGTCCGACGCCCTCCTCATCGCTCTCGGTGTCGGCGGTGTCGGCGCCGTGGTGGTCGCCTGGCCGGGCGCGCTCACCCTGGTCGGCTGGATCGGTGGCGGATTCCTGCTCTGCTACGGCGTCCTCGCCGCCCGCCGGGTCTTCCGGCCGGGCGAGTCGGGCCTGCGGGCGGAGGGCGAGGCGACGGGCTCCCGCAGGCGGGCGGTGCTGACCTGTCTGGCGATGACCTGGCTCAACCCGCACGTCTACCTCGACACCGTGTTCCTGCTCGGCTCGGTGGCCGCCGACCGCGGCCCGCTGCGCTGGACCTTCGGTCTCGGTGCCGTGCTCGCCAGCCTGTGCTGGTTCGCCGCGCTCGGCTTCGGGGCCCGGCTGCTCAGCCGCTTCCTGGCCGGGCCGGCCGCCTGGCGGGTCCTCGACGCACTGGTCGCCGCGACGATGATCGCCCTGGGGGTCATGCTCGTGGCCGGAGCGTGAAGCCCTCGGGGTGCGGCCCACCCTCTGGGATATCACGTCCCGAACGCCTGGACGATGCTGCGATAGTGAACCCTGGATCCGTTAGATGTATCGAGCAACCAGGAATCGCGTGGACACCGGCGAGAGCAGCACCGAACCCAGGACACCGGCCGCTGACGAGGCGCCGCCACCCCGGCGCGGCTGGCGTCGCTGGGCGATGGACACCCGCCCACTGCGCATCCCGGCCTACCGCCGGCTGTGGAGTTCGACCATCGTCACGGCCGTCGGCAGCCAGCTCACCGCGGTCGCGGTGCCCAAGCAGATCTACGACATCACCGGCTCCTCGGCCTGGGTCGGCGCCGCGAGCCTGGCCGGACTGCTGCCGCTGATCGTGTTCGCGCTGTGGGGCGGCGCGGTCGCCGACAGCATGGACCGCCGCAAGCTGCTCCTGATCACCAACAGCGGCATAGCCGTCACCTCGGTCCTGTTCTGGCTCCAGGCGGTCAGCGGGCTCGACTCGGTGGCGGTCCTCATGGTGCTGCTCGCGCTGCAGCAGGCGTTCTGGGGCCTCAACTCTCCTGCCCGCAACGCCTCCATCGCCCGTCTGGTGCCCGAGGACCAGCTGCCCGCCGCCAACGCCCTCGGCTCGACGGTCATGCAGACCGGCCAGGTGATGGGCCCACTGCTCGCGGGTGTCCTGATCCCGGTGATCGGCCTGCCGGAGTTGTATCTCATCGACGCCCTGGCGCTGTGCGTCACGGTCTGGGCGGTGTACCGGCTGCCCTCCCTGCCGCCGCTCGCCGCCGCGGTGGCACGCCGGGCGGGCGTACGCGAGATCGCCGAGGGGTTCCGGTACATCTCCGCCCACAAGGTGCTGCTGCTGTCCTTCCTCGCGGACATCATCGCCATGGTCTTCGGTATGCCCCGGGCCCTGTTCCCGCAGCTCGCCTCCGAGACCTACGCCTCCTACGACGAGGGGCTCGCGCTGGGTCTGCTGTTCGCCGCGATCCCGATCGGCGCCGTGGTCGGCGGGCTGTTCTCCGGCGCCTTCTCGAGGGCCCGCCGGCACGGCTGGATGGTGATCGGGGCGGTTGTCGCCTGGGGCGTGGCCATCACCGGGTTCGGGCTGAGCGGGAGTCTGTGGCTCGCCGTGGTGTTCCTGGCCGCGGCCGGGGTCGCCGACATGGTCTCGATGGTCTTCCGCGGGGCGATCCTGCTCTCCGCCGCCACCGACGAGATGCGCGGCCGGATGCAGGGCGTCTTCACCGTCGTCGTCGCGGGCGGCCCCCGCCTGGCCGACGTCCTGCACGGCAGCGCCGGCTCGGTCTTCGGGGCCCGTGCGGCGGTGGCCGGTGGCGGACTGCTGGTCGTCGTCGTCATGCTGGCGCTGGCTTTCATGGTGCCCGCGCTGCGCCGCTACCGGGTCTGAGCCGGGGAGGGCCGCCTGCTGTACGGGACTTCGCGGCCCCCGCCTGGCCGACGTCCTGCACGGCAGTGCCGGCTCGGTCTTCGGGGCCCGTGCCGCGGCGGCCGGTGGCGGACTGCTGGTCGTCGCCGCCCTGCCGGTCCTGGCCTTCATTTTTCATGGTGCCGCTACCGCGTCCGAGCCCGGCAGGGCCGCCTGACGTACGGGACCTAGAGAGCGCTGCGCCGGTGCGAGCCGTACTGGTCCATGAGCTTGCCCCGGGTCGTCTCCAGGCGGTGGGCGAGGATCTCGGCGACGCTGCGGACCAGGATCATGCCGAGCTGCCGGTCCTCCTCGCACAGCCGGAGCACCGCCGCCGCCTCGAACTCGTAGGCCCGCACGGGGCTGAAGGCCTCCGCGCCGAAGTCCCACTGGTACGGCGGGAACAGCCAGGACCAGCCGAGCAGGTCGCCCGAGCCGAGTCCGGCGACGGTGACCCGGTGGTGCGTGGTCACCTGCTGGGTCAGCGAGACCGCTCCGGAGCGGATGACCCAGAAGCGGTCGGCCGTACCGCCCGCCTCGAAGATGTGGAAGTCCTCGGGGAAGGAGACCTCCTTGGCGAGCGTCATCAGGCTCTGGCGCTGCGGCTGCGGCAGAGCGGTCAGCAGTTTTATCGCTTTGGTCATGACGCGGGGCTCCTCGCCGGCGATGGATTCCGGTGTTGTGCCTACGCCCATTTCAGCGGCTGCCGCCGTTCGGGGCACCTCGGCGGATGTGAGGATCTGCGCAGCGCATGAAAAAGCCCTGGCTGGACGGGGGAGGCCAGCCAGGGCAGTCAGAGGTGATGTCGGAGGACGGTGTGTCGACCCCGTCACCACGTATGGATGAACCGTAAACCATCCATGGCGATTTCGCGCAACCGAAACCGAGGTGAGTGACCGGTTTCACTTGGCGGACGTGTTTACGACCCTGATCGTCTCCAGCTTTCCGTCGGCCGGGTCGGGCAGGTTCATGCCCGCGGCCGGCCCGGTCCGCAGATACCCCAGGACGGGCTCGGTCAGCAGCTCACCGGGCAGCACGGCCGGGATCCCCGGCGGGTACGGCGTGATCATCTCCGCCGCGATCCGCCCGGCGTCTCGCGCACCGCCGGATCGGCCCCACGCGCCTGCTTGTGTCCCGGCGGCGCGAAGGACAGCCGGCCCCGGCGGTGGTAGTCGGCCAGGGCTTCCAGTACCGGTGCTCGGGTGTGGTCGACAGTCATTGCCCCCGGGTGCCCGGCCCGCACCTCCGTGAACCCGTCCGGACCGGGCCGCCCGACGGTCAGCGGCTGCCCGGCCTGAGCACCTCGTCCAGCACCCGGGTCACTGCCTCGTAGGCCAGGGTGCGTACGGCGGCGTCCCGGGCGGCCTCCGGATCGGAGGGTTCCAGCTCGTCGCTCCGCGCCCGCCAGGACCGCTCCTCCTCCGCGGCGCAGGCACGGGCGCGCTGGATCCGGCGCAGCAGTTCATCTGAGTCCACAACATCCGTCATGCAGTGCGCGTACCCCGGGAACGCGATCGAATGGCCGGGTGTCCCGCCCCGAACGGGGAGGTTTGACCAGGCGCGCAGAGGTGAGCCGATTACTGGAGGCCTACGGAGGACGCGCACCGTACATCACGGTCCCCGTGTCCGTGGGTCCGGCCGGGCCCGGCTTCTGCTTCACCGACCTATGAACCTTCAGTCGATCCACTGATCAGGAGCCACGTCATGTGCGAGGAGCACAGGACCGAAGCCGCCCCCCAGTTCTCCGTCGCGCGTCGGCGCGTACGGCCCCGGCCGTGCAGGCCGGCCGAGGCGCGCCAGGCGGTCGAGCGAGCCGTGTCCGAACGCTGCCGCGCCACGCACACCCCGTGCGACGCGCAGGCCCTCTCGGACGCGTTGCTCGTCGCCTCGGAACTCACCACCAACGCCATCCTGCACGGTGGCGGCATCACCGACTTCCGCGTCACCGTCGAGGGCCGGAGTGTGTGCGTGTCGGTCAGCGACCGCAGCGCCGCGCTGCCGGTCGCCAAGGAGCCCGTCGACCCGCACGGCAGGTGGCGGCCGGGCGGCCACGGCTGGCCGATCGTGTGCCGGCTGGCCCGCGACGTCCGCGTGACCGACCTGCCCTCGGGCGGGAAGTGCATCACCGCCGTGGTGCCCCTGAGCTAGTCCGGCACCCCTGGGAAAGCCGCCGGAAAACGGAGTTCCGCCGACGGAGTTTGGGCCCCATACAGCAGGGCAGACGCAGTTTCGTGCTTCGGACCGGAGGCGCGCCAGCGGGAGCGGTATGGCTGCTGCGGGCCCCACTTCGGCGGTCCCGGCGCCTTTCCTCCCGCGGTCAGTCCCTGAACCCGTTCTTCAGGAGCGAATCCGCATGCTCACCGACACGTCGACCAGCCGTCCCTCCACCCAGGACCGTCCCACCACTCCCGGCAGGCGGCGGCACGACGACGCCCCCGACACCATGGCCCTCTTCGCCCGGCTCGCCGGGCTGGCGGAAGGACCCGAGCGCGACGCCCTGCGCGACGAACTCGTCACCGCCTGGCTGCCCATGGCCCACCGCATCGCGGGCCGGTTCCGCGACCGCGGCGAGTCCCTCGAGGACCTGCGCCAGGTCGCGGCCCTCGGCCTCGTGAAGGCCATCGACCGGTTCGAACCGGAGCGTGGAGCCTTCGAGAGCTACGCCGTCCCCACCATCACCGGCGAGGTCAAGCGCCACTTCCGCGACCGCATGTGGGCCCTGCGGGTGCCCCGCCGCGTGCAGGAACTGCGCAACAAGGTGCGAGTGGCCCGGCGCGAGCTCACGCAGAACCCCGGTTCCCCCGAACCGACGCCCGCCGACCTCGCCGCCCACACCGGCCTGACCGAGGAAGAGGTCACCACCGGCCTGGAGGCCCTCGAAAGCTTCAGCACCCTGTCCCTGGACGCCGAACTCTCGGCCGGCGACGACGGCTACAGCCTCGCCGACACCCTGGGCGGGCCCGACACGTCGTACGACATCGTGGTCGACCGCGAGTCCGCCAAGGAGGGCCTGCGCCGGCTGCCCGAGCGCGAGCGCGCCATTCTCTACATGCGCTTCTTCGAGGACATGACCCAGAGCCGTATCGCCGACCAGCTCGGCATCTCACAGATGCACGTGTCCCGGCTCATCAGCCGCAGCTGCGCCCGCGTGCGCGACGAGGCGCTGGCCGACCGGGCGAGGCGGCAGGCCGACGGGCCGGCCGAGGTCTGAGAGGACGAGGAGTCAGATGCTGATACCCGATCGCACGTTCCTGCGGCGACTCGTCCAGGAGTACGAGGCGCTGCATGCCGAGGAGTCCGCGAAGGCGGCCGAACCGAGCCCGCGGGCCCGGGACCTCGCCTACACGCTCTGTGTATCCACCGGCACGCGGGACGTGCGGCTGGCCCTGGAGACGGCTCACCGCCTGCTCGCAGCCATGCCGGAACCCGCGCGACTTGCCGACTGACCGCATCCCGGACGGCCGCCCGGCAGGCGGCATCCGGACTTCCAGGAGGTCGACATGACCACGAGCTCCACGGCACAGACCGGCCGGATCCAGGCCGGACGCGCGGCACGCGGCTCCGTCACGGAGGGCGCCGCCCGCGCGGGATTCACCGCCCGCGGAGTGATCTATCTGCTGGTCGGCGTGCTGGCGCTGCAGATCGCCTTCGGCGACGGCAAGCGCCAGGCCGACCGCGGCGGCGCTCTCGCCGCCCTTGCCGACAAACCGTTCGGCTCCGTAGTCCTGTGGGCTCTGGGCATCGGGCTCGTCGGCATGGCCCTGTGGCGGCTGTCCGAGGTCGTCTTCGGCGCGGTCGGTCCCGACGGCCGCAAGGCGACCAAACGGCTCCTGTCGGCGGCCCGCTGTGTCTTCTACGCGTTCGTCGCCTACTCCGTGCTGTCCTTCGCCGTCGGCACGGGCAGCGGCGGATCGAGCGACAAGCAGTCCAAGGACGTCACCGCACGGGCCCTGGAGTGGCCCGGCGGCCAGTGGCTCGTGGGTGCCGCGGGCGTCGGCGTCGCGGTGGCCGGTGTGTGGATCGCCGCCCAGGCGCTGCGCAGGTCCTTCCACGACAAGATGAAGCTCGGCGCGATGAGCGCGCGGGTCAGGAAACTGGTCGACGTGACGGGGATCGGCGGCGGAGTGGCGCGTGGCGTGGTCTTCACCGCGGCCGGTGCGTTCGCCGTGCGCGCGGCGGTCGACTACGAGCCCAAGAAGGCGAAGGGCCTCGACGACACGCTGCGCTCCTTCGCCGACACCCCGCTGGGGCCGTGGCTGCTCGTCCTGGTCGCCGTCGGGCTGGTGCTGTTCGGGGTGTTCTCGTTCGCGATGGCACGCTGGCGGCGGGTCTGAGCGGCGGCTCACGGGGAACCCGGAGTTCATGAACGAACCCGAGCTTCCGCCCGACGGTAGGCCCGTGGACGTCTACCTGGACCTTCTGCGCATCCGCATGGCCTCGGACGACTACGAGCTCCTGCTCAGCGTGGTCCGCCCGGTCCTGCGGGCGATCGACGAACACCAGCTGCCCGCCCTGGACTTCGCGCTGGAGGACAGCCGGCAGGACGGGCTGCCCCAGGAGATCCGCGACGAGGCCGCCCTGGTCATCGCGACCGCGGTGACCGGCCGAATGGACAACAAGGTGATCGAACTCCATGTCGATGAAGCCACCAGCCCGATCCGGGTGGTCACCGACGCGGACACGGCCTCCGACCCGGTCCGTCTCGGTGAGATCGCCGACTACATCCGCGAACGCCGACGGCTCGACGACGAGTTGCGCGGCATCGCCGAGGTGAGCGGTCTGCCCACGGACCTCTGAGCGCCGCCCTATCGCTTCGGCGCCGCGACCGGCACGTCCAGCGGCCGGGCCAGGCCCACCAGGGTCTCGTCCAGCCGCTGGACGTGCCGCAGCACACGGTCGGTGACCCGGCCGAAGCGGGGGGTACCGGGGACCTCGGTCTCCAGGAGCGACGCGATGCTCGGCCCGGTCTCCACCCGGGCCGTGGACTGCTCGTCCGCGACATGCGCGGCGATGGCCGCGATGTTGTCCCCTATACGCCGGCCGGCCCGGCGCAGCCGGGGATCCGCCGCGATCGAGGGGTGCGTGGGCAGCAGTTCGGCCGTGGCCGCCAGCGAGCGCGCGTGGTACGCGCACGTCTCCAGGAGTGCCACCACATAGCGGGCTGTGTCGCGCCGGGCCCGTAGCGGTGTGATCGGGTGGATGAGCGGCTGGGTGGCCGCCCGCAGGTCGGCCAGCGCCTGGTCCAGATCCCGCGCCTGGTCGAGCAGTTCGACGGGGGTGCCGCCGCTGAGCTGGTCCACGGCCGCCTCGGTGACCTCCTCGAGCCGCTCCAGGACGGTGACGAGCAGTTCGTTGGTACGGCGGTCCGTGCGCACCGGCAGGACGAACGCCGCCGCGATGACCCCGCAGGCCGCGCCGAGCGCGGTCTCCTCCACGCGCAGCACCAGCACCGAGAGGCTGTAGGTGTGCAGCAGCGTGTAGAGCAGGCCCAGGGCCGCGGTGACGAAGAACGACATCAGGGTGTAGGAGAGCGGCGCGGTGTAGAACATCGCGAAGACCAGGACCAGCACCAGGGCGAACGCCGTCCAGGTGTGCTGCCCGACCGCCCCCGCCAGCACGATCCCGGCCAGCACGCCGAGCACGGTGCCCAGCAGCCGGCGGTAGCCCTTGACCAGGATCTCGCCCGTGGACGCGGTGTTGAGGAACACGATCCAGCAGGTGAGCACCGCCCAGTACCAGCGCTGGCTGGAGAGGAACTCGCCGCCCACGATGGCGAGCGAGGATCCCACGGCGACCTGCACGGCGGCCCGGGTCGTGGGCCGCCTCAGCCCCGTGAGCTCCTCCTGTGTCTCGCCGTCCTCCTCGTGGGCGTCGATGACGGCGTCCTCAGCGTCCAGTTCCTCGCGTGAGCGGGCCGTGGCGGGAGAGTCGTCCGACTCGTCCTGCGGACCGTCCAGGGCGATCCGTAGGCCCAGGACCGCGCGGGCGGTCTCGCCGACGCCCCGGAAGACATCCTGGACGGCGGGCGGCGCGGGCGGCAGGTTCTCCTCCTCGCGGTAGCCGAGCAGCCGGTTGCGGACCTGGGACAGGGCCGTGCCGGACCTGGCGGCGGCCGGGCGCAGCACCAGCAGCCGCAGGGCCTCCAGGTCGCGGCGCACCCTGGCCATCGCCTCGTCCCGGCCGGGCATCCGGCCCGCCCGCGGAGCCGGCGCACCCGGCAGATGCAGGGTCAGGGTGTCCGCGCGCTCGGCGCTGCGGGCCGTCAGCAGCAACAGACCGAGCCGCTCGGCGGCGATCTCGGCGTCCGCGATCCGCCGCTGCACGAGCCGCGCCGCGGCCGCGTCCGAGGTCCCCTCCTCCAGCCGCCCCTGGATCATCAGCGCGGTCTCGTGCAGCCGCGCGGTCCCCTCGCGTACGTCCTCGAGCGCCTCGTCGATCTCCTCGGGCCCGGCGTCCAGCAGCTGCAGCTGCGCGGAGACCAGCTGGGCCAGCCGGGCCCGGAAGGCCTCGCGCAGGCGTTCGAGGAGACCGGCCGGGGTCTCCGGCACCAGCAGGAAACGGGCCGCCGCGCTGCACCCGAAGGCGACGCCGAGGACGCCGTACAGCTCGGGCAGGCCGGAGACGGTGGCGCCGACGAACAGGGACACGAAGTAGACCTGGAAGCCGATCAGACCGAGCGCGGTGCCCCGGTCGCCGAAGCGGCGGCCGTAGACGGCGCAGAAGATCAGCGCGACGAAGAAGAGGTCACCGGCCAGCACTCGGGAGCTGAGCAGCGCACCCAGCGACAGGGAGGCCAGAGCCACCGGGAGGCCCAGAGCCAGCGTCACGGCCTGGGGGGCGCGCTGCTTCTCCCGGATGGCGAAGGTCGCGACCATCGCCGCGATGGCGCCCGCCACCAGATGCGGGACGCTCGCCCCCAGCAGACCGAGCACGGCCAGCGTGAGCGCGATCGCCCCCACCGTGCGCAGACCGGCGGCCAGTCGCAGCAGCCCCGGGTCCGACGCCGCGACCTGATCGCGCAGCCTCGCTGTGTTCACTCCGCCGTACTCACTCCCGTGTCACGTCATGATCCGTTCCAGCATGGCACGGCGGGGTGGATCACTCGCTCCTGCCCTCCGCGAGGGTGTGGGCGACCAGCGCGTTGGCGTGGCCGTGTCCCAGTCCGTGCTCGGTCTTCAGCCAGGCGACCAGCTCCATGTGCCGGGTCAGCGGCGAGGAGCGGACGAGCTCCTGCCACTCGGCGATCGGGCGGCCGTACTTCTTCTCGATGGAGGGGAAGTAGCTCGCGGGGCCCTTCACGGTCTCGGCCATGGCGGTGTCCTTTCGGGGTCGACGCGCTGTCCTTCCCAAGACCGCCGACCGGCCGGAAACCGATCGGCGATCCGGAGTGACGTGCGCCACACCTACTGGTCCAGCTGCTGCGTCCCCTCGACCTGCGCCCTGACCTGTTCCGGCGTCAGATACGCGTCCGTGTACTCGAAGTCCTTCAGCTTGGCGGGCTTGCGGGCCTGGAAGCCGGTACGGACGAAGTCGTCGCCCGCGATGGCGTTGAGCGTCCAGTTCGTCGCCACGCGGACCTTGGCGACATTGGTGCGCAGCGCCGCCCAGTGGTAGCCGCGGGCGGCGAACTGGGCGGGCAGGCCGCGCAGTTCGATGCCGAGCGGCTTGGACACGGCGTCCGTGCCGCCGAGGTCGACGACGAGGCCGAGGTCCTTGTGGACGTACGGCTTCAGCTCCTGGCCCCGCAGGGTCGCGATGACGTTGTCGGCGACCAGCTTGCCCTGGCGCATGGCGTGTTGCGCCGTGGGCGGGCAGACCGCGCTGTCGTCGTCCTTGGCCTTGTCGGGCACGGCGGCGGAGTCGCCGAGCGCGAAGACGCCGTCCTGGCCCGGCAGGGTCATCTCCGCGGTGACCGCGAGCCGTCCGCGAATCGTTTCGGCGCCGAGCGTGGCGATCAGCGGGCTCGCGACGACCCCGGCCGTCCAGATCAGCGTCCGGGTGGGGATCACCCGGCCGTCGGTGAAGGTGACCTCGTCGGGGCCGGCCTTCTCGATGGAGACGCCCAGCGACACGTCGATGCCACGCCGCTTCAGGATCTCCTGCGCGCTGCGTCCCAGCTTGTCGCCCAGCTCCGGCATCAGCTTCGGGGCGATGTCGATCAGATGCCACTTGATCAGCGACGGGTCGATGCGCGGGTAGCGCTTGACCGCCGCGTGCGTGAGCTTCTGCAGACAGGCGGCGGTCTCGGTACCGGCGTATCCGCCGCCGACCACCACGAACTGGAGCCGGGCCGCGCGCTCGGCCGGGTCGTGGCTGGCGTCGGCGAGGTCGAGCTGGGAGATGACGTGATCGCGGATGTAGGCGGCCTCGGCAAGGGTCTTCATGCCGAAGGCGTGCTCGGTGAGACCCGGGATGTCGAAGGTGCGGGTGATGCTGCCGGGAGCCAGCACGATGTAGTCGTACGGCTCGTTGATGATCTCGTCCGTGATGGTGCGGATCACGCAGACCTTGGACTTGAGGTCCACGCCGATCGCGCCGCCCGGGATGATCCGGGTGCGGTACTTCTTGCTGCGGCGCAGGGAGACGGCGATCGACTGGGGCGTCAGCACGCCGGAGGCGACCTGGGGCAGCAGCGGGAGATAGAGCTGGTAGGCGAACGGCGTCACCAGGGTGACGTCGGCTTCGTCCGGGGAGAGTTTCCGTTCCAGCCGGCGAACGCATTCGACACCGGCGAAGCCGGCGCCAACCACCAGGATCCTGGGTCGTGTCACGGTGTTCATCCCTTTCTGCGGCTCCAGGCGGTTTGCCTCGAACGCCCTTCGTCTGCCCGTGCGGACGCGACGAATGCGTCGAGGACCACCATGCCCGTCCTGGCCTGAAAGTGCACCGGGAGAAAGGTGAAGGAGGTGCGCGGACCGGACGCGGGGAAACCGCTTGTGAGGATGGCGGTTCCCGAATGCGTGTGCGGCAGAGGGGTATGGGGTGCTGTGGGCCCGCTCGCAGCGGAGAGCCGGGGTCCGTGCAGCGCTCGGGAGGGAAGGAGCAGCGTGACCACCGACAGAATCTGGTCGTACGCGGCGGACAGCGGATACGTCGAGGGACAGGACCTGACGGGCTTCAGCGTCGTCGCGAGCGACGGCACTATCGGACACGTGGACCGGCAGGCCGCCCCCCACGGAATGGGACACCTCGTCGTCGACACCGGAGTCTGGATCTTCGGCCGCAGTGTCCTGGTCCCGGTGGGCGTCGTCGCCCGCGTCGACACCCCCGGCCGGCGGGTCACGCTGGCCTGCACCGGGGCGGAGGTGAAGGCGGCCCCTCGCTTCCGCACCGACAGCGAGACCAGGGACCGTGCGTACCTCGCGGCGGTCGGCGCCTACTACCTGCGGCTCACGGCCACCGCCTGACCGGACCGGGGGAAGTCACCACGGCAGGAAGACGTGGACGTCCTTGCCGCGCTCGTCCGTCACCACGCTGACCTGGTCGCAGAGCGCGTGGACCAGGTGCCAGCCGATGCCACCGCCGCCCGTGCGCGGATCGAAGGAGCGGGGGGCGGGCGGCGTCGGGTTGGTGTCGCGCAGCGTCACGTGCACGCCGTCGAAGGTGCGGCGCATGCGCAGCACGAAGGGGCCGGGCGCGTACTGGACGGCGTTGGCGGCCAGTTCCGTGACCACCAGCAGGATGTCGTCCCAGTGCTCGGGAGTCGCGGGTGGCACGCTCTGGCCGAGGTCGTCCAGGAATTCCTCAGCGGCGAGCCGCGCACCCGTCACGCATTGCGGCTCGCCCGCGAAGCGGGTGGTGCGGCTCGGAATCGCCTCGGAAGTCAGTGTCTCGTCCCAATGCGGCTCGGTGCCGGGCCGCTCTCACGGCTCGGCGTCAGCGGGTTGTCGTACTCTTTCATGTCGCCACTGAGCCGTGTTCCCGAGGGCGCCCGCCCCAATCGTCCTCACCTCGGGGAACGTGCCTGGCGGGTGAGTCTCACCGGAACACGTCGTCCGCGTCGTCCCAGCTCAGCAACTCCTCTGCCGGGGTGCGCCGGGCGCCGGCCGAGCGGGCCTGGTACATCGCGTCGATCTCCATCGCGTACCGGCGCACGATCTCGTCCCGGCGCAGCTTCATCGACGGCGTCAGCAGGCCGTTGGCCAGGTCGAACGGCTCCGACAGCACCCGGAACACCCGGATCGACTCCGAGCGCGAGACCGTGCTGTTGGCGGCGGCCACGGCCCGCGCGATCTCCTCCCGCAGCGCGTTCTCCTCCCGCGCCTCGCGTGCCGAGGGGTCCTGCTGGGCCATCAGTACTCCGCGCCAGTGGGCCAGGAACACCGGGTCCAGGGTGAGCAGGGCGCCCACGCAGGGCCGGTTGTCGCCCACCACCACGGCCTGGTGGACGAGCGGATGCATCCTCAACCGGTGCTCCAGGGCGGCCGGGGCCACGCTCTTGCCGCTGGTGGTGACGATGATGTCCTTCTTGCGACCGGTGATCGTCAGATAGCCGTCGGCGTCCAGCCGCCCGAGGTCCCCGGTGGCCAGCCAGCCGCCGTACAGCGCCGCCCGGGTCGCGGCCTCGTCGTTGACATAGCCCTGGAAGACCGACGGCCCGCGCACCAGGATCTCCCCGTCGTCCGCCACCCGGAGGTCCACGCCGGGCAGGGGGCGGCCCACGGTCCCGGACTTCTCCCGGCCCAGCGGCTGCATGGTGATCCCGCCGCAGGTCTCGGTCAGGCCGTAGCCGTCGTGGACGTAGATGCCGATGCCCTCGTAGAACAGGGAGAGCTCACGGCCCAGGGTGGAGCCGCCCGAGGTGGCGCGGCGGGCCCGGCCGCCCAGTGCCGCCCGCAGCCTGCGGTACACCGTCCGCTCGTACAGGGCGTGCTGGAGCCGCAGGTCGAACCCGGGTCCTGGGCCCTCGCCCAGCCGCTGCCGCTCGCAGGCCAGGGCGAAGTCCCGGGCCGTGTCGGCGGCCCGCTCGAACAGGGCGCCGCGGCCCGCCTGTTGGGAGGCGCGCAGGAAGTTCTTGTAGATCTTCTCGAAGACCGAGGGGACGGCGTAGAAGTAGGTGGGGCGGAAGGACTGCAGGGAGGCCGCCAGTGCCTCCTCGCTCAGGTCGGGCTCGTGGGCCATGAGCAGACCGCCGCGGATGCACACGCCCTGGATCATGAGGCCGTACACATGGGAGAAGGGCAGGAAGGCGAGGACGGACGGCTGCTCTCCCGGGGCCGCCGTGATGTGGCGCCAGCCTTCGAGAAGGGTGTCCACGGGGCTCGCGAGGCCGCGGTGGCTGAGCGCGCAGCCCAGCGCGTGTCCCGTGGTGCCGGAGGTGTAGGCGACGACCGCCGTGGAGTCCGGCAGCACGATACGGCGCAGCGACTCGACCGTGGCGAGCGGGATCATCCGGCCCCGCTGCGCCAGGTCCTCCAGCGCGTCCGCGTCCAGCTGCCAGACATGGCGCAGCCGAGGCAGTGAGGCGCACACCGAGCCGACCGTCATGACCGCCTGCTCGTCCTCCACCACCACGGCCACACAGCCGGTGTCGCGCAGGATCCACTCGACCTGTTCGCGGGAGGACGTCGGGTAGATCGGTACGACCTCGGCGCCGACCGTCCACAGCGCGTAGCTGAGAACCGTCCACTCGTACCGGGTGCGCGCCATGATCGCCACCCGGTGGCCGGGCGAGATCCCGGAGGCGACCAGTCCCTTCGCGAGGTCCACGACCTCGTCCCGCAGCTCTACGGCCGTGACCTCCTGCCAGCCTCCCGAGGAGCCCTCGGGACGGCGGGCGAGCACCGGCAGGGTGGGGTCGAGCTCCGCCCGCTCGAACACGCTGTCGGCCAGACCACCGCTGGAGCGCGAGATGGTCCGGGGAGCGAGGGCGAAGTCGCGCATGCGCTGCTCCTGACGTGTACGGGCTGTGACTGTGCGGACGAGCTCGGTCATCCGCGGTGCTCGAATCTAGCCCAGGCGCGAGCGAGTGGTACCAGGAATACGGAAGTAAGCGGTCACCCGTGATCTCGTCGAGATCGGGGCACTCGGACCGCATGAGTTACACGAACCCCGACCCCGAACCCGAGCGCACCACGGGACTGGAACCGGGCGGCGGCGTCCCCCCGGGCGAGACCCCGCCCGCCGAGAGCAGCCTGCCCGAGGCCGGCCCCCGGGAGACGCACAACCCGACCAAGGGCTGGGCCAAGGGGCCGCTGGCCCTGATCCTGCTCCTGGTCGTCCTCGTCGCCGCGTTCTTCCTGGTGTACGCGATCGTCCTGGCCCTGTGAGACCTACGACTGGGTCAGCTGCACGCACTCGGTGACCACGCTCCGCAGACTCCCGGTGCGCTCCAGCAACTCACGCTGCACGCGGGCGCCGTTGCCGTGCAGCAGCAGTTCGGCGCACGACTCGCGGGCCCGGTCCAGGTCGCCGCTGTCGGCGAGTGCGTCCTCGACGTGCTCCAGCAGGGCCCGTACCACCGTCTCCGCCGGCATGCGGTGCATGGTCGCCGGGTGGAGCAGTTCCTCCGACAGACCGGAGCGCGCGGCCCGCCAGGCGGCCAGCCGCAGCAGGCTCACGCTGTGCGTCACCGGCTCCTTGCCGGCCCGCCACTCGCGCGCGGCCGTCTCCACCAGCCCGCGGGCGAGGGTCGCCAGGAGTACAGCGTTGTCCGCGTGCAGACAGACGTCCGAGACCCGGATCTCCACCGTCGGGTAGGTCCGGGACAGCCGGGCGTCGAAGTAGATCATTCCCTCGTCCAGGATGACGCCGGTCGCCACCATGTCCGCGACCCGCCGGTGATAGCGCTCCGCCGAGCGGAACGGCTCGGTCGGACCGGCCGAGGGCCAGCGCTGCCACACCCGGCTGCGGTAACTGCTGTAGCCGCTGTCCTTCCCTTGCCAGAAGGGCGAGTTGGCGCTCATCGCGGCCAGCACGGTCAGCCAGGGCTGGATCCGGTCGACGACGGCGACGGCCTCCTCGTCGGATTCCACGGACACATGGACGTGACAGCCCATGACGAGCTGCTCCTGGGTGGCGATGCCGTACTGCTCCGCCATCCACTGATACCGGCGCCCCACTCCGACGGAGGGGCTGACCGGCAGCGGCGAGGTGGCCAGGGAGGCCACGGCACAACCGCTGTCGCCGGCGAGCCGGGCCGCCTCCTTGCGGCAGCGCACGATCTCCGCGCGGAGTTCTTCCATCCCCGACTGCGGATGGGTGGCGAACTCCAGCATCTGGTTGTGCAGTTCCTTCTCGAAGACGTCCTGGTCCGGCGCGTCCTGCGCGGCCCGCGCGAGCACGGCCGCGGACAGCGCCTGCGGCTCGCCGGTCTCGGGGTCGACCAGGAGGAGTTCCTCCTCCACTCCCACGGTGCGCACGTGATACAGCCCTTTCTGTGGACCTCGGCGACGACGAGGATGCTCGTTCTCGTACGACCCCGACTGCCCCTTCGGGCCGGTCGGACACCTCCGAGTCGCCTGCGGACCTCAGTCGGGCATCGGGACCAGCCACACCGTCGCGAGCGGCGGCAGGGTGAGCCGCAGCGCCCCGTCCTCCGCCTTGACCGGGTCACGCCGGACGATGTCACCGCCGCCGTACCGCGCCGCGTCGGTGTTGAGGGACTCCTGCCACAGGGGGAGACCGTCGGGGACGCCGAGGCGGTAGTCCTCGCGCACGACAGGGGAGAAGTTGCAGACCGCGAGCAGCGGACCGCCCGCCGCGTCGAACCGCAGGAAGGCGAAGACGTTGTCCTCGGCCGCGTCCCCGACCACCCACCGGAAGCCGCCGGGGTCGGTGTCGCGCTCCCACAGGGCGGGGGTCGCGCGGTAGACGGTGTTCAGATCGCGCACGAGATCGCGGACGCCCCGGTGGTCGGCCTCGGCGCCGTACGCCGGGTCGAGCAGCCACCAGTCCGGGCCGTGCGCCTCGGACCACTCGGCGCCCTGGGCGAACTCCTGGCCCATGAAGAGGAGTTGCTTGCCGGGATGCGCCCACATGAAGCCGAGATACGCGCGGTGGTTGGCCCGCTGCTGCCACCAGTCGCCCGGCATCTTCGACACCAGCGCCTGCTTGCCGTGGACGACCTCGTCGTGGGAGATCGGCAGGACGTAGTTCTCGCTGTACGCGTACACCATCGAGAAGGTCATCTCGTTGTGGTGGTACTTGCGGTGCACCGGCTCATGGCTGATGTAGCCGAGGGAGTCGTGCATCCAGCCCATGTTCCACTTCAGGCCGAAACCCAGGCCCCCGCTGTCCGTGGGGCGGGTCACGCCGTCCCAGGCCGTGGACTCCTCCGCGATCGTGACGACCCCGGGCGCCCGGCGGTACACGGTCGCGTTCATCTCCTGGAGGAAGGCGGCCGCGTCGAGATCCTCCCGGCCCCCGAACACATTGGGGCTCCACTGGCCGGAGTCGCGCGAGTAGTCCAGGTAGAGCATCGAGGCGACGGCGTCCACGCGCAGCCCGTCGATGTGGAACTCCTCGCACCAGTACACGGCGTTGGCGACCAGGAAGTTGCGCACCTCGACCCGCCCGAAGTCGAACTCGTACGTCCCCCAGTCCGGGTGCTCGGCCCGCCGGGAGTCTCCCGGCTCGTACAGCGGGTCCCCGTCGAAGCGGGCCAGCGCCCAGTCGTCCTTGGGGAAGTGGGCCGGCACCCAGTCCATGATCACACCGACGCCGGCCCGGTGGAGGGCGTCCACGAGGTACTTGAAGTCGTCGGGCGTGCCGAGCCGGGCCGTGGGCGCGTAGAAGCCGGTGACCTGGTAGCCCCAGGAGCCGCCGAAGGGGTGCTCGGCGACCGGCATCAGCTCGACGTGGGTGAAGCCCAGGTCCTTGACGTAGGCGGGCAGTTGCTCCGCGAGTTGACGGTACGTCAAGCCCTGTCGCCAGGACGGCAGATGGACCTCGTAGACCGAGAAGGGCGCCTGGTGCACGGGGACTTCGCCACGCCGGGCCATCCACTCCTGGTCACCCCACTCGAAGTGCGAGGAGGTCACCACGGACGCCGTCGCGGGCGGCACCTCGGTGCTGCGCGCCATCGGGTCGGACTTGAGGAACCGGTCACCGTGGCGCGAGGTGATCTCGAACTTGTAGCGGGCCCCTTCACCGATCCCCGGCAGGAACAGCTCCCACACCCCGGACGAGCCGAGTGAGCGCATCGGGAAGGCCTGTCCGTCCCAGAAAGTGAACTCCCCGGCCACCCGGACCCCCTGGGCGTTCGGAGCCCAGACGGTGAAGCGGGTTCCGGTCACCCCCTCGTGGGTCATCGGCTCGGCGCCGAGCGCCTTCCACAACTGCTCGTGGCGGCCCTCGCGGATGAGATGGAGGTCGGTCTCGCCGAGCGCGGGCAGGAAGCGGTAGGGGTCGTGCACCTCCTGTTCGCCGTCCGCGTAGGCGACCAGCAGGGTGTAGTCGGGGATCGCGTCGAGGGGCAGCAGACCGGAGAAGAGCCCGTCGCCCTCCGAGGTCAGCCGTCTGCGCTCGCCGTCGATCACGACGCTGACCGCGCGGGCGAAGGGGCGCAGCGCCCGGAAGACGATCCCGCCCGCGACCGGGTGGGCGCCCAGCAGCGCGTGCGGGTCGTGGTGGGCGCCGGCCAGCAGCCGGCCCCGGTCCGCGGGGTCGAGCGCCGGGGCCGGGGCGCAGTGCGCCGGTCCGGACGGCTCGGGCAGTGAAATGTCGCGCAGGGCCACGGCTCAGTCTCCTCTCACGGCGAGGCGTTCGATCGCCGCCATCGGCACGGGCAGCCAGTCGGGGCGGTGCCGTGCCTCGTACAGGACTTCGTAAACGGCCCGGTCGGTCTCGTAGGCGCGCAGCAGGCCGTGCTTCTTGCGCGGATCCCACCCGGCGAGGGCGGCATAGCCCCCGCAGAAGGCCTCCCGGCAGCGGCGCGCCCACTCCGGCCGCCAGGGCCGGCGCTGCCGGGCCGCGTAGTCGAAGGAGCGCAGCATGCCCGCGATGTCCCGCACCGGGGACTGGGCGGCGCACCGATCGGCGAGCGGGCGCGACGGCTCGCCCTCGAAGTCGATGACGAACCACTCGCGGCCCGCCCGCAGCACCTGCCCCAGGTGCAGATCGCCGTGGACGCGCTGCGCGGGCGGCCCCGAGTCGCAGGTGGCGAGCGCGCCGAACGCGTGCCGCAGACCGGGGACGAAGGGCCGCAGGGCCGGCACGCTGTGTGCGGCGGAGTCCAGCCGCTCGGTCATCGCGGCCGCCGTGGAGCCGTTGTCGTCGTAACCGCTGCCGGGGAAGGCGGCGGCCAGCGCCAGGTGCACCTCGGCCATCGCCCGCCCCAGCTCGTGCGCCTGCACGGTGAAGTCGTCACCGGAGGCGAGCGCCTGGAGGGCCAGCGCCCAGCCGTCGGACGCGTTACGCAGATACGGCTGGAGCACGCCGAGCGTGGCCTCCTGCGGATGCGTGGTGCGGAACCAGGCGACCGGCGCCGGCACTCGACGGCAGCCCTGTCCGGCCAGCGCGACCGGCACCTCCAGGTCCGGGTTGACCCCGGGCTGGATGCGGCGGAACACCTTCAGGATGTACTCGTCGCCGTACACCAGCGAGGAGTTCGACTGCTCGGTCTCCAGCAGCCGCGGGGGCAGCCCGCCGGGCACCGGCACCGAGGGGACGCTCTCGAAGCGCAGAGGGCCGGCCGTGCCGGGCTGCCGCAGCCGCTCCAGCAGCAGCTGGGCCGAGCGCGGGTCGTGCAGGGCGTCGTAGATCGTCAGGCCGGCCAGCGGGCCCTGCTCCGCGCGGCCGATGAGGGCGCGGCCGAGACGCGGTGAGAGGTGCTTGCGCACGCCGAGCAGCAACTGGTAGCAGTCACCCGCCGGGGCGCCGCCGCCCGGCGCGGGCACCCCGCCGTGACCGGTGTGGACCAGCAGATGCAGACAGCCCGGGAACAGCTCGGTCATCGACAGCAGGCCGAGCTCGCTCACGGGGCGGTCCTTGCCCGCGAACCAGCGCTGCCGCGGCAGCCATTGGCGCAACAGCTCGCCCAGCGAGGTCATGAGATCGGTCGCGAGCGCGGGCCTCGGGCTGCCGGATGCGGTCTTCGGCATGGTGACGCGTCCTTTCGTCGGCACGCTCAAAGGCGTCGGCCGATGCGGGATGCGACTCGGGAGAGCCGGAACCAGTAGAAGCCGTGCCCGCCGAGGGTCAGCAGATACGGCAGTTCACCGATGGCCGGAAAGCGCACCCCGCCGAACAGCTCGACCGGGTGCCGGCCGTCGAACTCGCGCAGATCCAGCTCCGTGGGCTGCGCGAACCTGGAGAAGTTGTTCACACACAGGACCAGGTCGTCCTCGTACTCCCGCAGAAAGGCCAGCACCGCGGGGTTGGAGGAGTGCAGTTCGGTGAAGCTGCCGAGACCGAACGCGGGGTTCTGCTTGCGGATCTCGATCATCCGGCGGGTCCAGTGCAGCAGGGAGGACGGCGACGCCATCGACGCCTCGACGTTGGTGACCTGGTGCCCGTAGACGGGGTCCATGATGATCGGCAGGTTGAGGCGGCCCGGATCGGCCGCGGAGAAGCCCGCGTTGCGGTCGGGGGTCCACTGCATCGGGGTGCGTACGGCGTCGCGGTCGCCGAGCCAGATGTTGTCGCCCATGCCGATCTCGTCGCCGTAGTAGAGGATCGGCGAGCCGGGCAGGGACAGCAGCAGGGCGGTGAACAG